>URNX01000018.1 GCA_900549415.1 uncultured bacterium | reverse complement strand
ACTGTTTAATTTTATTAATTTACAAAAAAATCCCTTGTATTTTTGCATTTTGCCGTTTATATTAAGAGGATAAGGGTAAATCTATAAACATAAGCGAAGGAGCATGAACATGGCAGAAGAGTTACAGGGACTTCTGGACAGGATCCAGAGTGAAGGCATCGCCAAAGCCGAAGCCGAAAAGACGAAGATTGTGGAAGATGCGAAAGCGGAAGCCGCGAAGATCGTGGCGGCTGCGGAAGCGAAAGCCGCGTCCATCATCAAAAAGGCAAATGAAGAAGCTGAAATCAGCGTGTCCAAAGGCAACGACGCAATCAAACAGGCGGCACGCGATGTGCTCATTGCTCTCCGCGCAGACATCGAGAAGCGTCTGAAAGCCCTCGTTTCCGAAAGCGTCGGCGACGCCATGACTCCCGAAACGATGAGCAAAATCATTCTTGAAATGGTCAAAGCCTACAGCGTCAAGAACCCGTCGGGCGATGCGACCGTGGAGCTTCTTCTTTCGCAGAAGGACGCCGACGCCATGACCGCGCTGTTCAAGGGTTCACTTCTTGCGCAGCTCAAGGCGAATCCGGTGATCCGCATCAGCTCCGACGTTTCCGCCGGGCTCCAGATCGGCTTCAAGGGAACCGATGTTTTCCTCGACTTCTCCGATGAAGCGCTTGCAGACGTTATCTGCGCATACGTGGGTCCCAAGCTCGCGGCGGCGCTCAAGGGTTGACGCCCGGAACGGAGTGGAAACATGGTTCTCTATGCATTGATCGCCTCGCTCCCCTACCTGAAGCGGGACGACGCGCCTTCCATCTCCGCGGAAGACCTGGACTCCTCGGCGGAGTCGTTCCTGAATGCGAAGCAGTTCGCCGAATTCAAGAAGCTTTCGCTGACAGCCGCTCCGTCGGACTTCCCGAAGAACGGACTTGCGGCACGGTATCTCGAATGGGAAACCGCGCTCCGCAACTCCATCGCGAAAGCCCGCGCGGCACGTCTGAATCTCGATGCCTCCGCGTATCTTCATGCGGACGGAGTCTATGAGACGGATGCGGACCGCGCAGTCCGCGAGGCTTTTGCCGCGGAAAACCCGCTCGAACGCGAAAAACTTCTCGACAACGCCCGCTGGAACAAGCTCGACGAGCTTGAAGGCGGACAGCTCTTCAGCTACGGAGCGCTCTGCATCTACAAGCTCAAACTGGAGCTTCTGCTGAAGTGGAAAGCGAGAAAAGCGGAACTCTCCCAGCGGAATCTCGACCTCGCCGCCGCTGAAGTCCGCAAAAACGAATTATCATAACAGGAGATTGATCCTATGCTCGAAAACAAAAAGATGGGCCGGATCGTCGGAGTCAACGGAAACCTCCTTACCGTTGAATTCGACACCAGCGTCACTCAGAACGAAGTCGCCTACGCCATTGTCGGCGACAGCCGCCTGAAATGCGAAGTCATCCGCGTGAGAGGCTCCCGCGCCGACCTTCAGATCTTCGAAAGCTCCGCCGGACTCAAAGTCGGCGACGCCGTCGAATTCACCAATGCGCTCCTCAGCGTCAAACTCGGCCCCGGACTCCTCACTCAGGTTTACGACGGACTCCAGAACCCGCTCGAAAAGCTCGCCGAGCAGGCAGGCTTCTTCCTCAAGCGCGGTCTCTATCTCGACCCGCTCGACTACTCCTCCACCTGGGAATTCACCCCCGTCGCAAAAGTCGGCGACAAGCTCTCCGCCTCCGACAAAATCGGCTGGGTTCCCGAAGGAATCTTCCACCATTACATCATGCTCCCGTTCGCCTTCCAGGGCGTCTGGGAAGTGACCGAAGTCGCCCCCAAAGGCGTCTACAAGCTCACCGATACCATGGCGAAAGTCAAAAACGCCAGAGGCGAGGAGCGCATTGTCACGATGGTTCAGGAATGGCCGGTCAAAATTCCGATCTCCTGCTACAAGGAAAAGCTCATGCCCACCGAGCCGATGATTACGCAGATGCGCACCATCGACACCTTCTTCCCGGTTGCAAAAGGCGGAACCTTCTGCACCCCCGGCCCCTTCGGAGCAGGCAAAACAGTTCTTCAGCACTCCATCAGCCGTAACGCGGAAGCCGACGTTGTGATCATCGCGGCATGCGGCGAGCGCGCAGGCGAAGTCGTGGAAATTCTCCGAGAATTCCCGCACCTCGAAGACCCGCGCACAGGCAAGCCGCTGATCGACCGCTCCATCATCATCTGCAACACCAGCTCGATGCCGGTCGCCGCCCGTGAAGCATCCGTTTACACCGCTGTGACCCTCGCGGAATACTACCGCCAGATGGGACTCAACGCACTGCTGCTTGCGGACTCAACCTCCCGCTGGGCGCAGGCGCTCCGCGAAATGTCCGGACGTCTCGAAGAGATCCCCGGCGAAGAGGCCTTCCCCGCATACCTCGAATCCCTCATCGCAAGTTTCTACGAACGCGCCGGACTCGTCATGCTGAACGACGGCACGAAAGGTTCGATCACCATCGGCGGCGCAGTCAGCCCCGCAGGCGGAAACTTTGAAGAGCCGGTCACTCAGGCGACCCTGAAGGTCGTCGGCGCGTTCCTCGGGCTCTCCCGCGAACGCTCCTCCGCACGCCGCTATCCCGCGATCCACCCGCTCGACAGCTGGAGCCATTACAACAGCATCGTCGATTCCGGCGAAATCAAGCGCGCCCGCGAAATTCTCCGCCGCGGAAACGAAATCAACCAGATGATGAAGGTCGTCGGCGAAGAAGGAACTCACATCGGCGACTTTGTAATCTACCTCAAGAGCGAATTTCTCGACTTCGTCTACCTCCAGCAGAATACATTCGACGAGGTTGACGCCGCGTGCAGCGCGGAACGCCAGAAATACGTCTTCCGCCGCGTGGTCGATGTTCTCAACGACGAATTCAAGTTCGACGACAAGGATTCCGCCCGCCGCTTCTTCCTTGAACTGAGACAGATGTTCACAGACTGGAACTATTCTCCGTTCAATTCCGACAAGTTCAAAAAGGGCGAGGAAGACATCGCCGCGAAAATAAAGGAGAGACTCGCCAATGCGTAAGGTCTATCACAAAATCATTCAGATCGCCGGCAACGTCATCACCGTCGAAGCCGACAACGTTGCATACAACGATCTCGCGGAAGTCACCAGCGCGCGCGGCACATCGCTCGCACAGGTCATCCGCCTTCAGGACAACAAGGTCTACCTCCAGGTTTTCGCTGGATCGCGCGGCATCAGCACCGGCGACGAGGTCCGCTTCCTCGGATATCCGATGAAAGTCTCCTCCTCGACCGACCTTCTCGGCCGCGTCTTCAACGGAGCAGGAAAGCCCCGTGACATGCGCCCGGAAATCACCTCCGACATGATCGAAATCGGCGGTCCCTCCGTCAACCCCGCAAAGCGTATCATTCCCCGCAAGATGATCCGCACGGGCATTCCGATGATCGACCTGTTCAACACGCTCGTCGAATCCCAGAAACTCCCGATCTTCTCCGTCGCGGGCGAACCCTACAACGAACTGCTCGCCCGAATCGCCATGCAGGCGGAAGTCGACGTCATCATCCTCGGCGGCATGGGACTCAAATACGACGATTACCTCTACTTCAAGAATGTGCTTGACGACCACGGCGCGCTCTCCCGTTCGGTTCTGTTCGTCCACACCGCGGCGGACCCCGTCGTGGAGTGCCTGCTCGTCCCGGATATGTGCCTTGCCGTCGCAGAAAAGTACGCGCTCGAAAAGAAACGCGTGCTCGTCCTGCTCACCGACATGACCAACTTCGCCGACGCCATGAAGGAAATCGCGATTACAATGGAACAGATTCCGTCGAACCGCGGTTACCCCGGCGACCTCTACTCCCAGCTCGCCTCCCGCTATGAAAAGGCGGTTGACTTCGACGGAGCCGGTTCGATTACGATTCTGACCGTCACAACCATGCCCGGCGACGATGTGACCCACCCGATTCCGGACAACACCGGTTACATCACCGAAGGCCAGTTCTATCTCAGAAACGGCCGCATCGAACCGTTCGGTTCGCTGAGCCGTCTCAAACAGCAGGTCAACGGCAGAACCCGCGAAGACCACCGCGCAATCATGGACACCATGATCCGCTTCTACGCGGACTACAAGGAAACCCTCGAAAAGCAGTCGATGGGATTCCAGATGAGCAACTGGGACAAGAAGCTTCTCCGCTACGGCGTCGCTTTTGAAAAGCAGATGATGGATCTCTCGGTCAACATTCCGCTCGAAGCCGCTCTCGATGAAGGCTGGAAGATTCTCGCCGAATGCTTCGACAAGACCGAAACCGGAATGAAAACAGAGCTTGTGGACAAATTCTGGCCGAAATGACCCGGAGGTTGAACCATGCCGAAAGTCAAATTAACAAAAACCGCATTGAAACAGGAGCGCGATTCGCTGAAGCAGTTTCAGCGTTTCCTGCCGACTCTTCAGCTGAAGAAGCAGCAGCTCCAGATGGAAATGCGGACCTGCCTCGACAGGATCGAAAAGAACCGGCAGTTTGAACAGGAGACGAAGAACGCTCTCGCCGCCTGGACGGAGCTGTTCGGCGATCCGGAGGCAGTCGAAAAAATCAAACGGAATCTCTCCGTCAGCCGCGTCGAGACCGGCGTGCAGAACATCGCGGGAGTCGACGTCCCCGTGTTCCGCGAAGTCATTTTCGATGCAAAGCCGTTCGACCTTTACGCCGACGACCCGTGGCTTGACGACGCGGCGGAATCCGTCAAAAAAATCGTTTCCATTCAGGAGGAACGCGAAATCATCCGCCGTCAGTATGACCTGATCGCCGATGAGCTCCGGGTCACAACCCAGCGCGTCAACCTGTTTGAAAAAGTCAAGATTCCTGAATGCAAGGAGAATATCCGCGCCATTCAGATCTACCTCGGCGATATGGATACGGCTGCAGTCGCACGCTCCAAAATCGCCAAGAAAAAACTTCAGGAGACCGTAGCATGATTGAACCGATGAAAAAAATCACGCTCCTGTGTCTGGATTCCGACAAGGTCCGGACCCTTGAAGCGTTGCGTGATCTCTCGATCATGCACACCGTCGTCTCCGCAAACACGGACACCGCGGACGTTTCCGCGCTCTCCCGCCGTCTCGCCGAAGTGAACCGCGCCGGACTCGCCCTGCTCGAAAGCAAAGCGAAATCCTCCGCGGCACCCGTCGAAGCGGAAAAAGCGGTCACTCGCATCAACGCCATCCTTGATGAACGCGCCGCGCTCGAAAAAGAGATCGACTCCCTCAACAAGGAATGCGAGCGTCTGCGCCCCTGGGGCAGCTTCAATCCGAAACAGATTGAAGCTCTCGCGAAAAAGGGCATAACCGTGGTGCTCTGCACTGCTTCGCCCAAAAACATGCCGGAAATTCCGGAAGGCGTTACGGCGGAAGAGATCTCCCGCGATTCCGCGCAGGTCTGTCTCGCTCTCGTCTCCCGCGCTCCGTTCGATGCCAAAAACCTGAATGTGGTGACGCTTCCGGAACGCTCGCTTGCCGAGCTCGAAGCCGCCATGAACACCGACCGAGCCGAACTGGGAACGCTTCAGACGGAGCTCGAATCGTTCATTCCCTCGCTGGACGCCATCCGCGCGTACCGGGCAACGGTGGACGATGAACTCACCTTCGCGAAAAACCGCGACGGCATGTCCGAAGCCGGAGCGATTGCGTACATTTCGGGTTACGTTCCCGCCGACAAGGTTGCGGAACTGCGCGACGCCGCAATGAAAAACGGCTGGGCGCTGCTCATCACCGACCCTGCGGCGGACGATGAACAGGTTCCGACCTGCATCCGCAAACCGAAGTGGCTGGACATCATGGATCCGCTCTTCGACTTCATCGGAGTTACGCCGGGTTACCGCGAAAACGACGTGAACCTGTTCTTTCTGATCTTCTTCCCGATTTTCTTCGGGATGCTGATCGGAGACGCCGGCTACGGCGCGCTCTTCATCGCGATTGCGCTGTTCTGCAAATTCACGGTCTGCAGAGGGAAAGAGGGGGCGCGTCTGCCGCTGAATCTCTTCCTGATGCTCTCGTGCATGTCGCTGATCTGGGGCTGGCTGAACGGCTCCTGGTTCGGAATCCCGCGTCACTCGCTGCCGCAGTTCATGCAGGGTCTCAACTTCCTTGCGGATCCGGCGAACAGCCCGCTCGCATGCGAAATCGGAGAAAAACTGCATCAGGCTCCGGCCGGACTCAAGGACAAGTTTGTCCAGTGGCTCTGCTTCCTTCTTGCGGCGCTCCAGCTTTCGTCGGCGCGTCTGTTCAAGACCATCACGGAACTGCGCCACAGCTGGCGCGCGCTGGGACACCTCGGCTGGGCGCTGCTGATCTGGGCGAACTTCTTCACTGCAGTGAATCTGATCGTGTTCAGCGGAACTTTTCCCTCATTCGCATACTGGATGTACGGAATCGGCGTGGTGCTGATCGTGGTCACCATCACCTTTGAAGCCGCGCTGAACCTGCCATTCGCCCTGATCGGAAGTTTCGTGGATGTGCTCTCGTACATCCGCCTGTTCGCGGTCGGTCTCTCCGGAGCCTACATTGCGGACAACTTCAACAAGATGGGAGCGATGATCTGCGATGCTCTTCCGAAGAATCTGTTTGTAATCGGACTGATCTTCCTGATCATCGTTGCGCTGTTCGGACACATCCTGAACATTGCGCTCGGCTTCCTCGGCGTGCTGGTGCATGCAATCCGACTGAACACTCTGGAATTCTCGAACCACATGGAAATGCAGTGGGCGGGAATCCGCTACAAACCCTTTGCAAAGACGAAAAACCCAATTAAAGATAACCAAACAGGAGAAAGAAAATGAGTATGTTACTCGCAGCAGCGGCAGATGCCGCAAACGCGGCTCAGGCCGCCGCCCCCGTCGTCGCGGACTTCCAGCAGAAGGCACTGGTCTTCGCAGCGGCGTTCTCGTCCATCGGCTTTGCCGCCATCGGTTCCGCCTACGGCGCAGGCGCGGCCGCATGTTCGGCAATCGGCGCATGGAAGAAGTGCTATGCACAGAACAAGCCGGCTCCGTTCCAGCTTCTGATTTTCGCCGGAGCTCCGCTCTCCCAGACGATTTACGGCATGATCATCATGTTCATTATCATGGGCGCCGCCGGCGATGCGACTCTGCTCGCCTCCAAACCGGGCGTCTGGTTCGTCTACATGATGGTCGGCATCCTCTCCGGCGTCTCGATGGGAATCTCCGCTCTCTGGCAGGGTCTCTCCTCCGCTGCAGCAGCCGATGCATTCGCGGAAACAGGCAAAGGATTCACCAACCAGCTGATGGTTCTCGGTATCGTTGAAACCGTTGCGATCTTCGTCATGGCGTTCGCAATCGTTCTTCTCAGCTCCTTCTAAGCGGAAAAGAACTCCGATGCCCATTGCGGATCTCCGCTCAAAACGGAGATCCGCTTTTCATTTTCACATAAAAGAAAAGGAAAAATTATGGCCGTACAATTCATTCCGACCCTCATGACCGGGGAAAAGAATATCGACGAGGCGTTCTCCATCGCCTGCGGCGACTTCGCCGGAAACGTTCTCTTCTACAAAAACGGACTTCTGAAAGAGCCCGTTCCCGTCATCGCCGCCGGCCGCATGTACCGTACGCCATGGACCCGCGACGCCGCATTCAACACCTGGTACGCCGGAGCTCTGCTCTGCCCCTCCGCCGCCAAAAACGCCCTGCTCTCGGTTCTATCCGATAAATCCGGGAAACTGCTGATCGACGAAGAATTCGGGCAGTACTGGGACATCATCATCTGGGTCTGGGGCGCATGGAACTACTGGCTCCGCACCGGCGACACCGAATTCCTCCGCTCCGCTCTCGAAGCGTCCGAAAACACTCTCCGCCTGATGCGCGATGAAGAATTCGATCCGGCCGACGGTCTCTTCCGCGGCGGCGCATGTTTCCAGGACGGCATTGCGGGTTATCCCGACATGCTCGTTTCGGACAACCGGGAAAGCGGCATCCTCAACTGCCTGCACGACACGCCCCGTCATGAATGGCTTGCGAAAAAAGGACACGGTCTGCCCTGCAAAGCCCTCTCGACGAACTGCCTCTATCTCCTTGCCTGTCAGAGCGTTCAGAAAATGCGTGAAGTCCTCGGGCTCCCCGCCGAAACGCAATTCGCGGAAGAGGAAGAAGCCCTGCGCAAAGCCATCCGCGCGCGCTTCCGCAATCCGGAAACCGGCTTCTTCACCTATCTGCTCGACGTCAACGACTCGGAGCGTCAGGAAGGACTCGGTCTCGCTTTCGGCATTCTTTCCGGCGCGATTATCGGCGACGACATCCCGGACATCATGAAACGGCTCCATCTCACGCCGAACGGCCTCCCCTGCGTCTGGCCGCCGTACGAGCGCTACATGGGCAAGCCGGGAGCATACCCGCGCCACTCCGGGCTCATCTGGCCGCAGGTGAATGCCGCCTGGTGTTCCGCGCTGAACCGCATCGGGAACCGCACAGAAGCATGGAAAGAGATGGAACTGCTCGCGGAAAAAGCTGTCCGCGACTCGCTGTTCTATGAAATCTATCATCCCGACACGGGACTTCCCTATGGCGGACTTCAGGAAAACGGCGCGCAGGGAATCGTCGAGTGGGACTCGCAGATCCGCCAGACCTGGGCAGCCACGGGCTTCCTCAACATGGTTTTCGAATGTGTCTGGGGCATGGAATTCCGTCCGGACGGCCTCTCGCTCACTCCGCGCCTTCCGGAGGGCAGCTGCGAAATGCGTCTCAGCGGTCTCCGTTACCGCGGCATGGAGCTGGACCTCTCTGTCAAGCGTGCGTCGTCCGCCGCCGAGCGGACAGCCGCAACCAGTTTCATCCCGGCGGACAGAACCGGAACCGTTCAGGTGACATTCGGTCTTTAAGCCCCCCTGAAAAAAACCGTCCCCGCTCCATTGCCTGGAAACGGGGACGGTTTTTCTTTTTTTTAATTACGGAGCTTACAGTGTGCCGAACAGACGGTCGCCGGCGTCGCCGAGACCGGGGAGAATGTAGCAGTGCTCGTTCAACCCCTGATCCATGCAGCCGAGATAGACGTTCACATCCGGATGCGCTTTGCTGAAATATTCCGCGCCTTCCGGAGCGCCGATGACGTTGATCATCTTGATGTCACGCGCACCGCGTGATTTGAGCGCGGTAACCGCGGCGGCGGCACTTCCGCCGGTCGCAAGCATCGGGTCGAGGACAATCACACTCTGGTTCGCAATATCCGGCGGAACCTTGCAGTAGTATTCCACGGGAAGATGCGTCTCCGGATCGCGGTAGAGTCCGATGTGACCGACGCGCGCGGCGGGAATCAGACTGCGCATGGCGTCAACCATGCCGAGTCCTGCGCGGAGAATCGGGACAATGCAGACCTTCTGGTTCACAACCGGACCGCGCATTTTCATGAGCGGAGTCTGGATTTCCTCTTCCTCAAGAGGGAGCTCGCGGGAGGCTTCGTAGCCGATCAGAAGAGTGATTTCATGCACAAGTTCATGAAAATCTTTCGTTCCAGTCTCAATCTTGCGGAGCATGGAAATCTTGTGCTGAATCAGCGGATGAGTCATTACGTGGACGTTCGGATAGTTCATTTTTCTTTTTTCTCCGGAATCAGAAGGTTCATGACAACGCCGACAATCGTCGCGACGAAAAGTGCGGAAACAGTGAATTTGGCTTCACCGAACACCAGCGGGATTCCGCCGATGGCATTAAGCCCGACACCGACACAGAGCGTACCGGCCATAATCGAAAGATTGCGGCTCTCCGCAAGATTGATTTTCGCTTCGGAAATCGTGCGGATGCCGATTGAGGCAATCATACCGAACAGCATCAGCTCCACGCCGCCCTTCACGGGAGCGGGAATGGAGAGAAGAACCGCGCCGAATTTGCCGATCAGCCCGAGCACGATCGCCATCACCGCCGCAATGCGGAGGGTCGCGGGATTGTAGTTGCCCGTCGATGCGAGAACTCCGGTATTTTCCGCATACGTGGTGTTCGCGGGACCGCCGAGAAAACCAGCGGCGATCGTGGCGAGACCATCGCCTGTCAGAGTGCGGTGAAGTCCCGGATCCTTGAAGAAATCCTTGCCGACAACCGCGCCGTTGGTCGTGATGTCGCCGAGGTGTTCCATGAAGGTCACCAGAGCAATCGGAGCGATCAGAATAATCGCGCTCAGATCAAAGGACGGAAACGTAAGAAACCCTTCGGTCTTGTACGGGATGTTGAACCACGGAGCCGTCACAATCGCGTGGAAGTCCATGTGGTAAAGTCCGCAGCAGGAGAGAATGACACAGAGAAGATAGCCGCCCGTAATGCCGATCAGGATCGGGATCAGACGGAAGATTCCTTTTGCGCGGTTCATGCCGACCACGATCGTGACGAAAGTGAACAGGGCGATCAGAGCATTCACGAGATTCGTGCGGGAGAAAGTGCCGTTTTCGAATTTGCCGAACGCGTCGCTCACGCCGACTCCGGTCAGGCTCAGACCGATGATGATGATGACGGGTCCCGTCACAAGCGGCGGGAAAAACTTGCGGATGCGGTCCGGTCCGAGAAAATAGGCAATCAGGGCAAAAAACAGATAGATCAGACCGGCCGCAATGATTCCGCCCTGGGCTTTCGGGATATTCGCGGCGTTGCCCGCCACCACCGTGCAGAGCGCGCCGATGAATGCGAAAGAGGAACCCAGAAAGACCGGAACTTTCCCTTTTGTGCAGAGGTGAAACAGCAGAGTTCCCACGCCCGCGGAAAACAGAGCCGCCGCCGGTGAAAATCCTGTAATCAGAGGAACCAGAACCGTGGCTCCGAACATTGCCAGCAGATGCTGACACCCGAGTGCGTAATCCCTTACGGATAAATTAGCCATAAAAAGCCCTTTCCTTAGTTGCATTTAAAATACCACGCAAACGGAGTTTTTCAACCGGATGCGGAATATTTATTCGCAAAACCCCCCATCATGACCGCACCGCGAATAGCCACCTCGCAGCTGATCTGTTTGGACTTCGACGGAGGACTCACCAGTTACAACGGCGAACTCTTTTCGATTGAACAGGTGGAAGTCGGAAACGCCGGACTTTCAGAACACCAGATCGCGCAGATCGTCGCAAAGCTCAATGCGGAATTCGAGGGACAGAACGTCGTCTTTACGGCGGATATGCCCGCTTCCGGCGAATATTCAACCGTGTTCATCGGAAAAACTTCCGCATTCGAACCGTTCGGAACTTTCGCGGGAATCGCGGAAACCATCGATTCCGGAAACAAAAACAAGAACGACAAAGCCTTCGTCATTCTCAAAGGCGGCGAAACGACCGACGAGATCGCCAACATCATTTCCCATGAAACCGGACATCTGCTCGGAACATTCGATCACGGCGGGGCGGGCGTTGCACGCTACGCCTACACAACTTCTACCATCGCCCCCGGAGTGACGTCCAGCAATTTAACCGTGAGTGGGGGTCAGACGCTGGAGGTTTTTGGATCCGCCATCGGCGTAACCGCAAGCGGCGTGGACCTGAACCAGAGTTCCGCAACACTCTATATCGCATCCGGCGGATACGCTGAAAATGTCACCCTTCGTTACGGTGCCATCGGCTATATGGATTCCCGCGGTTCAATGAACTCGGTCTTCGTTTCATCCGGAGCCGTTTTGCAGGGGGGCGGAACCGGAGGCGGCGACAGAATTTCCAACCTCTGCATTTACAGCGGCGGAAAAGTGAATATCTTCAGCCGAGGCACCGTCGACAGAGTCTCGATATATTTCGGAGGAAAGTTTTTCTGCTACGGCGGCAGTGTCGACAACTTCACGCTGTATTCCGGGGGGACGTTCAACGGCTACAGGGGATCGCTTGGAAACGGGACCGTGATGAACGGAGGGGTGCTCGCCCTTTCCAGCGGGATGTCCTACGGAGGAGGCAGACTGGAGGTTTCTTCCGGCGGAGAACTGATCCTGCATTCCGGAGTGTCGCAGACGGGAAACGGTCTGTGCGTTTTCAGCGGCGGAACCCTGAACGGAATGTATCATCAAACCGACACGATCCACAGTTCCGGTTCCAATTTCGCCTACAACAACTGCACGGTCTTCTCCTCCGCCAGCCTCTCCTCGGGAGACAGCGCGAAAAATATAATCGTTTCGGGAACGCTCAACGTCAACGAAGGACGAATCTGGGAGGCAGATGTGCGTTCGGGCGGGAGCCTTTTCCTCAGCGGAACCAACGTTCTTGCATCCGCATATGTCGCCGGATATCTCAAGGTCGCGAGCGGGTTGGCGGACAGAGTGACAATCCTCGACGGAGGCCAGGGAACCATTATCTCCGGCGCCTCCTGCACAAAGTTTACGGTGCAGCGTCAGGGATGCCTCACGGTTAGAGGGGTTGCAATCAGGACAAGCGTCCTGGACGGCGGAAAGATGATTGTCGGCGGACACGCCTACACGATGACGTTGCCGGCAACCGCACGGGACGTCCTGATTTCGAGCGGAGGTCTCGTTAACATAGAAAATGGCGGACTTGCATCAAACGGGTACATCTCCTCTGGAGGCACAATGACGATGAGCGGAAACTGCGAAGTCAAGTTTTTCAACATCTCCTCAGGAGGAGTGCTGCTGATTTCCGGCGGCAGCACGGCGGCGATCCGGGTGCTCGCCGGAGGACAGATCAACGGTTTTACAAGATCCGAGGACGAGTATCGCGCCGACGGTTTTACACACGGAGTGATTCATTCAAACACCTATGTGCAGCACAGAACAACGGCGACCCTGTACAATTCCACAACCTCCGCCGTCGGAACTGAAATCAGATACGGCGGTTTCATGGATGTGCGGAACAGCGGATGGGCGGGCGGAACCGTCGTCAGCAGCGGCGGAACTCTGCAGGTCGCCGTCAGAGGCAGGGTCTCCGGCACGACCATTCTCAAGGGAGGATCCATGGCTCTGAAGAGCTTGGGCGGGGCGACGGGCGGAACCGTTTACGGCGAGCTGCCACTGTCGGGCAGCCAGTATGATGGATACGGAGCCAGCGATTTCTGCATAGCTTCCGGCGGAAATGTGGATGTTTTCTCGGGTGGCCGGCTCTACGGAGTCACCGTGAAAAGCGGAGGTCGGCTGACCATTTCCCAACAGGGCGGCGAAGCCTCCCGGGGAATAATCGTTTCCTCCGGCGGAATCGTGAACGGTTTCACTTTCCGCAAGGAAAAGATCTACTCATCTCTGAGCTGGTATCGAACCTGCTACGACAGCACCACGGTGAGCGGGACGGCCTCGCTGTATGCCAACGGAATCGCCGCCGACACCGTCATCGCCTCCGGCGGAACCCTGACGATCATGCCAACCGCGAAACTCACCAACACCTTGCGGATCGATTCGAATGCTGTTCTGCTCGTTTCCTCCGGCGGAATCATTGACTTCAACATCGCGAGAATCACTCCCCATCAGCCGGCTCTCATCAACAACTGGTACAAGATCAACGATCTCGGAGCGACGCTCACCCTCACCGTCAGCGCCACCGGTCAGCGGAACGGAAAATACATTCTCTCCGACAACGCTCACTATTTCGACAAGTCGCTCACCGTCTCCTCCGAAACAGGAAAGTCGATCGGACAACTCTCAGTCGGCGGCACCCTGGCGAACAGCGGCGAAACATATGCGCTTACCAAGGAGGACGGACTGCTGATTCTTTCCGTCTCCGGCGGAAAAGCACCCACGGCGCGCAGCGACATCGACGGCAACGGCGTCAGCGATGTAATGTTCCAGTACAAGGTCGATCATCAGATCGGCTTCTGGATGAACGGCTCCAACACCTGGAAGGGACAGGGACTCTCCGAACCGGCGGAATGGGAGGTTGTCGGAGCGTATGACATGAACGCAAACGGAAAAGCGGACGTCGTCATGCTCGGCAATGTCACGGTCAACGGCGTCAAAGGGGCGTACGTCGGGTATCGCAAGGACGGCGACACGAGCACGTGGGAAACCATCAGCTATCTCAAGAATCCGGACAACGTTCAGTGGAACGCCAAAGTCGGAAACATGACCGGAAATGCGGGCAAAAACTCAATCGTCTGGCATGCGGCGGAGCTCGGCGCGGTCGGCGTCTGGACCGACGGAACCGACAACTGGGTCGCCATCAGCGGCGGATTCGACAAAAACTGGACCATGCTTGGAACCGGCGATTTCAACGGCAACGGGAAAGATGAAATTCTGTTCCTCTACAACGGTTCGCTCTACACGACGGATATCGACGGCAACTTCGTCTCGCTCGGCAACGCGGCAGGATGGAACGTGTGCGCGATCGGCGACTTCTCCGCCGACGGCAAAGACGATCTGATTCTCTTCCACAAAGAGACCGGATCGGTGATGAAATACGAAAACGGACAGAGCTCGCACTGGTCGTCCCTCGGACAGCTCGACGCAGGCGACTGGTTCATTGTCGGAGCGGGCGACTACAACGGAGACGGCAAAGACGATCTGCTCGTGCGGCAGTATTCAACCGGAATGCTGGGCTACTATGCGGGAGCGAACCTCTCGAAATGGACCGAGATGGGACGCGGAGTCGACATGAACTGGGCCGTCATCGCCTGATGTTTTAACGGCTTTGTGCCGCATGAAGCCGCTGCCTTTTTTTCTCCCCGCGTCTCCGGCGCTTTGAAAGCGCCGGAGACGTTGAATTGCCATACACTTCAACAATTCGTTCAATCCATATCCGGAGAGCGGGAAATTCTCCTCTTTCGGATTGTTTTTCGGAAAAATCCGTGTATTTCGAGCGCAGGACAGCATGCGGGTCAATCAAATTATTCTACGGCACAAGAAATTAACTTTATTTTCCGATAAAATGCATTTCAGGGATTGAAAAAGAGAAAAAGCGTGTTATATTAATGCTCCTATGATGGAAAATTTATAATCGATCCGGGTTCCGGAGGTTATAAATCTGAGTCCGGCCGCGGCAATATTCAGCAGCGAACCGCGGACAGACATAATAAGGGAATGCCGGAAACGGCGTTCGAAAAAAATGGACCAAAGCAGGAGATGAAGGAAGTCCACTATGGTAAAGATCAGACTGAAAAAGACAGGCGCTAAGAATTGGATCAGTTTCCGTATCGCGGTTTGCGACATTCGTTCCCAGCGCGACGGCTACATGGTTGAAGAGATCGGCTACTACGATCCGAAGCACAGCGATGAGAAGATTGATGTTGAGCGCGCGGATTACTGGATCGCCAACGGCGCCCAGATGTCCGACACCGTCAAATCGATTCTGGCTCGCGCAAAAGCCGGCAAGTCCAAAGTCAGAGGCGTGCCCGATGCCAAGCCGAGAAAGAAAAACTTCAAGAAGGGCGCCGACGAAGCCGCTTCCTGAGTAGGAATGGAGAGGTAACGTGCTTTTCGATACGTTAAAGAGATGGTTCGGCGGAGGCAAGACCGCGGAAGAGAAGGCTCCGGCCAATGCTCCCGCGAAGAAATCCGCTGTTCCGGAACATGTTGCGACACTCAAAGATCTTGAAGGCTTTGTTGACTATGTGGTGAAAGCCCTCGTGGATGTCCCCGAAGAGGTCAATGTAACGACCGAAGACGGCGAAAACGACACCCGCGTCATCAAGATCAAATGCCGCAAGGAAGATACCGGCAAAATCATCGGCAAGAAAGGCAAGACGATCATCGCCCTGCGCTCTCTCGTCGGCGGCGCCGCCGGACGTCTTCAGGAACGAGTCACTGTTGAGGTGGTCGACTGAGTCTGCGCTTTGACATCATCACTCTTTTCCCGTCGATCTTCTTCGGACCGCTCGGCGAGAGCATCGTCGGCAGAGCGGCGGAAAAGGGACTCGTGCAGATAAACACCGTTGATCTGCGTGATTTCACGCATGACAACCACAGAACGGTGGACGACAAGCCGTATGGCGGCGGAGCCGGAATGCTCATGAAACCGGAACCGCTGTTTGAGGCTGTGGAATCTTTGAAAACTGAAAAGACAAAAGTGCTGCTCACATCGCCCTGCGGCGAACCGTTTTCCCAGAAAATGGCTCACGAACTGGCGAAAGAGGAACACCTGATTGTCATTTGCGGACACTATGAAGGAGTTGACGAACGGGTTCGTCAGGTTTTGGTTGACCGGGATGTTTCGATAGGAGATTATGTCCTGACCAGCGGAAATCTTCCGGCTATGGTGATTGTCGATGCTGTGACCCGTTTGCTGCCGGGCGCGCTGGGTTCTCCGGAATCCGAAGTCGACGAATCGTTTGAAGACGGACTTCTTGAGTATCCGCAATACACGAGACCCGCGGAGTACAGAGGCTGGAACGTGCCCGATGTTCTTCTCTCCGGTGACCACAAAAAGATCGCCGAATGGAGAAGGGAAGAGTCGAGAAAACGCACTGCCGCCGTACGACCGGAGCTCCTGAAACTGAAACAAAATAAACACTCCCCGGAGGATGAAAAAAGATGAACAAGATTATCAATGCTATCGAAAAGAAGCAGTTGAAAGACAAAGTCACCGATTTCAAGATCGGCGACACCATCAAGGTCTTTACCAAGATCGTTGAAGGCAGCACCGAGCGCATCCAGATGTTTTCCGGAATCGTGATCGCCAAGAACGGTTCCGACATCCGTGAAACCTTCACCGTCCGCCGCGTTTCCTTCGGCTACGGCGTCGAACGCGTCTTCCCGCTTCACTCCCCCCGCATCGACCACATCGAAGTCGAGCGCAAGGGTCGTGTCCGCAGAGCGAAACTTTACTACCTGCGCGACAAAGTCGGCAAAGGTGCTAAAGTCAAAGAGCAGCTCCGCTTCACCGACAAAGCCGCCAAGTAAGCGGTTCAACTCGTTTGCGGAGGGTTCTCCAATGTCCGGATTTCTCTCCGCTTCCGATCAGCTCCTCGTTTTTGAATCTCAATTCTGGAACGGGGAGTTTTCTTTTCTCGCCGGAATTGATGAAGCCGGACGCGGCTGTCTCGCCGGTCCCGTTGTTGCCGCGGCAGTAGTCTTCACCGTTCACACCCGCATCCCCGCCGGACTCAACGACTCAAAACAGCTCACCGAATCCAGACGCGAAGAGCTCCGTGAACAGCTCCTGAACGAACCGTCCGTCAAATGGGGTATCGGCGAAGTTTCTGCGGAAGAGATCGACCGCTCCGATATTCTCCGCGCCACCTGGAAGGCTATGGCGCTTGCGGTCGCACAGGTCATCCCCCCCGCACAATTCATTCTAGTGGACGGCAACCCGGTCCACGGTCTCCCCCTCCCCTCTCAGAACATCGTCAAAGGCGACGCCCGTTCCGCTTCAATTGCGGCGGCGAGCATTCTCGCAAAAACGCATCGCGACCACCTCATGATCCGCGCAGCGGAAGAGTTTCCCGGCTACGGTTTTGAAATTCACAAGGGGTACGGTACAGAACTGCATCTGAATGCGTTGAAAAACCTCGGCGTCACGCCGCTTCACCGCAAGAGTTTCGCTCCGGTTCACAGCATTCTTTTTCCTCCCGAATTCACCCAGCAGGATCTGTTCTGAAAGAAATCAGCTGAAATAGAAAATGAATCCGGTTCTGCTGATACGGCAAAACCGGATTCGGTATTTCAAACATTTCTCCGGGGATCCTCTAGCACCCCCAGCGCTTACTTCGGGAAACAGAAGGTCTCAATGGAGTGTGCAAACGCCGTCCGTTCGAGGGTCTGGCCGCGGAAGTGCAAGTGCCACTTGAACTCAGAATCCGTTGCGTTCTGAACCACCACGACGATTTCGCCGTCCGGGTTTTCAAAGGCAGCCGTTTTCAGTGCGGCGATTTCAGGCGAAGCGATAATCCGCCGCGCGCCGCGTTTTACAAAGCGGGAAATGTGTCCGATGTGCCAGAAGCCCGGCTGGTAATGAACCGTACCGTCTTCAATATCGCAGAGAATCGGAGCGCCGCACGCATTCGGGACGTGGCGGGGACCACCGGTGACAATGTCGAGGACAATATTCCAGTCGGTCCAGCCGCAGCAGAAGTGGTTCATGTCATTGATGATCGCGGAGGAATAGCGTTCCCCCGCCTCCCACGAACCGAGATGCCGGTTGTTGCCGCCGTTGCAGCCCTCGCTGAAGAAAATCTTCTTTTCCGGATAACGGAAGTGAAGATCAGAGAGAGCATAGGACATTTCGCTTCCGCAATATCCTTCGTACCAGTGAATCGCGGCACCCCAGACATACTTTGACGCTTTCGGATCATTGTAGACGGTCGTTGCACGGCGGTACACCTGGTCGCGGTTGTGGTCAAACACCATGAGTTTGCGGTCGCCGAATCCATGACGCTCCAGTGCGGGCCCGAGATAATCACGAACGAACTCCATCTCCTCGCGTCCCGTCCACACGCAGCTGTCGAAACACTGATTCGCCATGGGTTCGTTCTGCACGGAAAGCCCCCAGACCGGACAATTCCGTTTTTCGAGCTCTTCGATGAAGCGGCAGTAGTACTCCGCCCAGAGCGCGCGGTATTCAGGCTTGAGATGCCCCCCGTGGTTCATTTCACCGTTCGTCTTCATCCATGCCGGCGGGCTCCAGGGGGAGAAATAGAGGCGCATTTCCGGCGAACGCTTCCACGCTTCGCGGAGCGCAGGGATGACGTAACGTTCTTCGCGCGCAATGGAGAATGTTTTCAGTTCGGTATCGTTATCCGCAACATAGCTGTAGTTTTCAAGAGAAAAATCGCAGCTGTTCATGTGAATGCGGACATAGTTGTAACCGAGCCCGGAGAAGTACGCGTCAAAAATCTCTTTCTGACGCATCGGCGGCATCTGCGCAATCACCCACGCGGCGGACTCCGTCATCGCTCCGCCGAAGCCTTCAATCTCCTGAAAATGAACGGCATCGTCCACCACGACTCCACGGTCATGATCTTCTATACCCTCGGGGCGCGGCACAAATTCGCGGTCTTTCTGACGCGTCAGCCGGTCATTCCGGTCGCGCACGGTCGAATAAATTTTAATGCTCATAATAAAAACCTTTCTTTGCCTGCCGCATAACATATCATGGAAAACCGCATTTGACAATGGAGAAAAGAAACCGGTTGCAGGACAAAAGAAACATAATATTCAAATTTGATTTTTATTCAACTGCGCGCTATAATAACAGAAAAACAAAAGGATAAGAACATGAGCAGCTGGTTTGACGGAGCAGAGTTCCCGATGTTCGACGAGGAGCCTCGCAGCACCTCGGTATCCCGCCATGTCCCGACTTATTACGGAATTCAGTATACGCATGCGGGGCGCTTCTTTCTCAGCGCGGACGGCTCGCCCGCGGAGTGGCACGCGGGGCCCTCCGTTTTCGTAACGCATCCCGGAGCGTTTTTCCACTACGGAGTTGCGCCGGGCGAAACGCGGCACATGTGCTATCTCTGCGGATGCGGTCCGCGGTTTGCACGGTATGCGGAAGCGGGACTGCTGCCGCTCGACGGGAAAGCGGTTCCGGTCAGCGATCCGGCGGAATTTCTGCGGACTCTGCGCGAGATTTTCGCTCTGCTCCACGGCGGAGTCACAACTCCGGAACGCGCGGTATGGCTCTACGAGGGGCTTCTGCTTCAAATCCGGGAGAAAAGAAAGGTGACTGCTCATGCGCAGTTCTATCAGAGGGATTTCTTCCGTGCCTTGATTCAGCGGATCAACGCGCATCCGGAACACCCCGTCGATTTTTGTGCGGAAGCGGCAAAATGCGGAATGACGCTGATTCATTTCCGACGTCTGTTCAAACGGGAAACCGGAGTTTCCCCGCTTCAATATCAACTCCTGCGCCGGCTCCGCCGCGGAACGGAACTGCTCCGTTCCACCAATCTGTCCGTTGCGGAAATCGCGGAACTGTGCGGATTCGAAGATCCGTTCTATTTTTCGCGTCTGTTCAAACGCCGCTGTTTCCTGACTCCGGTCGAATACCGGAAAGAATACAGCCAGTGACAGCGGCGCATTCAGGCAAATCAGCCTTTGACGATCTCAGTTCCAATACCCTTGTCCGTGAAGATTTCAAGGAGAAGAGAATGCGGGACGCGTCCGTCGATCATCTGGACTTCGCTGGTTCCGGCCTCAAGCGCGGCAACGGAACTGCGGATCTTCGGGAGCATTCCGCCCGAAAGAACGCCTTCCGCAATCAGGCCTTCGACTTCTGAAGTTTTGATTGAGGAAATCAGCGACTTCTCGTCATGCGGATCGCGGAGGATTCCCGGGACGTCACTCAGGAACACCAGCTTGCGGGCTTTCAGCGAACGTGCGATGTCGCACGCCGCCATATCCGCATTGATGTTGTAGACCTGTCCGTAAAAATCCATTGCAAGCGGGGCAATGACGGGAATGAAACCGTACTTGAGCGCATCGAGAATCGGATTGACGTCAACAGCGACAACCTTTCCGACGAATCCGATGTCGAGTTCGGCTCCGGTCTCTTTGTCGCGGGAGGTGAGACGCTCCGCGCGGAGCATTTTCTTGCCGGAAATCTGACAGCCCTTGCCGCCCGCTTCACGGATGCCGTCGACGAGCTGTCTGTTCGTGGTGTTGTGCAGAACGTCATCCACAACGGCGATGGTCTTTTCACAGGTGACGCGAAGACCGTTGATGAATTTTGTTTCGATATTCAGTTCTTTGAGACGCGCGGTGATCGCCTTGCCGCCGCCGTGAACAACGACCGGCTTCATTCCGGTGGCTTCGAGCAGAACGATGTCGCGCATCGTCCGGCGGGTCAGCTCCGGATTCTCCATGGCGCTGCCGCCGAATTTGATGACAACAATGTCATCGCGGAACTTCTGGATGTAGGGAAGCGCTTCGGTGAGCACTTCCGCACGAACCATTGCATGATTTTCCATATCCATTTTCAATCTCCCGGATCAGGTGTGGTAGTCGGCGTTGATTTTGACATACTCGTACGAAATGTCGGAGGTCCAGACCGTGAACGTTCCGTGTCCTTCGCCGAGGTCAAGTTTGATTGTGAATTCGCCGCGCTTGAGCACCTGGGCGAGCTCGGACTCCGGTGTTCCGGCGTCGATGCCGTTGCGGACGACCGGCATTTCATCGTAATCGAGCGAGACATTTTCCGGCGAGAAGCTTGCTCCGGAACGGCCGGCGGCGGCGAGGACGCGTCCCCAGTTCGGATCGCAGCCGAACCACGCGGTCTTGCAGAGCAACGAATTGGCAATGGTGCGCGCACAGACTTCCGCATCGCGGACCGATGCGGCGCCGCGGACTTCAACGCTCACAAATTTCGTTGCGCCTTCGCCGTCCATTGCAATTGCGCGGGCGAGATGCTGGGCGACCATGGTAAGAGCGACTTTGAAGTGCAGTTCATCAGGGGAACCGGGCTTGATTTCAACTCCGGAAGCGCCGTTCGCCATGACAATCACGGTGTCGTTTGTGCTCATGTCGCCGTCGACGGTAACCTTGTTGAAAGAGTCGTCGATCACGCCGCCGAGCATGGAGGCGAGCAGTTCATTGGAGATGATGCAGTCGGTGGTGATGCAGCAGAGCATTGTGGCGTGCGGGACGGTCATTTTCGGAGCGATCATGCCCGCGCCCTTGCACATGCCGCCGATCGTGACCAGACGGTCGCCGGAGGAGAAGGAAAGCGCGATCTCTTTGGGCTTGGTGTCGGTGGTCATGATGGCTCCGGCGGCTTCGGCGCCGCCATCGGGACGGAGCGCTTTTGCGGCGAGTCCGATACCCTTTTCGATTTTATCCATCGGGAGCTGATTGCCAATCCGTCCGGTGGAGCAGACCATGACGGATTCGGGGGAAATTCCGAGTTCGCGTCCGGTGAGTTCCGCCATTTTTTCAGCATTGCGGTATCCTTCGATTCCGGTGCATGCGTTGGCGACGCCGCTGTTGACGACGACCGCCTGGACCGTGCTCTGTTTCAGCACGCGCTCTTTGCAGAGCTGAACCGGAGCCGCAGGAAAGAGGTTGGAAGTGAACGTCGCGGAGAATGCGCAGGGCATTTCGGAGAAGAGCAAAGCCATGTCGTTGGCGCCGTTGCGCTTGAGTCCGGCGCAGACGCCGGCCGCCCGGAAGCCGCGCGGAGAGGTGACTCCGCCGTTCTCAATGAAATCCATGTTCATTTTCTGTTTCTGCCTTATGTTAATTGAATCGGTTTTTCAACTTTCGGGGCGAGTTCCGGATTCGTTCCGTCTTCGGCTGCAACGGAGATGGCAATTCCGCCGCGGGGACGGAAGACGCCTTCCACGCGCATCCAGCGGGGAGAAAGGAGCTTGACGAGATCGACGAGGATGCGGTTGACCACCTCTTCATGGAACGAATTGTGCGAACGGAAAGCGAAGAGATAGAGCTTGAGCGACTTGCTTTCCACGCAGAGTTTGTCCGCGATGTAGCGCACTTTGATGTGTCCGAAATCCGGCTGGCCGGTGACAGGACAGAGGCTTGTGAACTCCGGACAGTCAAATTCGATGACGTAATCATGTTCCGGATACTTGTTGACGAACGCTTCGAGTTTTGCCTTTTCCGGAGCATCCGGGTACTCCTTGTGGTTCCGGTTGAGAAGTGTAAGCTCCTCATGTGCTGCGATTTTCGCGTCTTCCGCGGGTGTTTTTTCTCTTTTCATAAGAAAATCCGTACTTCTTTGCTGTTTTTTTTAAAAACTTCCTGAACTTTCACTTGAAGAAAACGGAAGTCAGCAATATATTAGCTTATATTTTCAGAAATGCCACTGTCATTTCAGAAGAAACCAAAAAAAAGTTTAAAAAATACGGAAAAAAGAAGGAGACATCCATGGATTTCCTGAAGAAACTCTTGTTGGCCGCCGCAGTCCTCTGCATCGTCGGAACCGCCGCACCCGCTATGGCTATTGACCAGGCGGAAACAGATTCCTATGCGGAAAATGTGACACGCAAGCTCGGAAGAGGCATTATCAATGCCGGATTCGGAGCTCTGGAACTCCCGCTGAAGGTGTATAAAGTCAACTTCGAGGAAGGCGGACTCGCCGCCTGCACCTACGGAGTCCTTTATGGAGTCTATGAAGTGGTCAAACGCGAAATCGTCGGAGTCGTTGAAATCGCAACCTTCCTCGTTCCGCTGCCGGGATGCATGCCCGATGAGCGCGAAGCCGGATGGGGATACGGCCCGATCCTCCGCCCGGAATGGATCATCACGCCGGAAACCAACGCTTACAACGTTGTCTATCCGAACTCCGCTATGCTGAACTGAGATTCCGTCAACCGGAATCAGACCGGACGGACAGCGGTTCGTCCGGTTTTCTTTTATCCACCCGCAGCGCAAAAGAGAAATCGCCATGTCTGACCATGCTAAAATCAAAGTCGGAGTCGTCGGTGTCGGCGTCCTCGGCAGATATCATACAAAAATCTACAGTGAATCCCCGAACGCGGAACTCATCGGCGTCTACGATGTAAACCCGAAAGCCGCCGAAGCCGTCGCAAAGGAATTCGGAACAAAACCCTTTGCAACCATCCGTGAACTTGCGGAACAGTGCGACGCCCTCAGCGTTGCCGTTCCCGCGACGGAACACCATGCCGCGGCAATGGAACTCATGGCGATGAACAAGCACATCCTCATGGAAAAACCCATCGCCGCAACCGTCCCCGAAGCGGAGGAAATGGTCCGCGTTGCAAAAGAGCGCAACCTCGTCTTCGGAGTCGGACACGTCGAGCGTTTCAACTCCGCAATGGATTATCTGGAGAAACATCACTCCAAGACCCTGTTCATCGAAGCGCACCGTCTTGCTAAATATCCGCCGCCGCGCCCGGGAATGCACCGCCGCGGAACCGAAGTCAGCGTTGTGCTCGACCTCATGATTCATGACCTTGATCTCGTTCTCACCATGGTCGGCGCTCCCGTGGAACGCGTCGACGCCGTCGGAATCCCCGTTCTGAGCAAGACCGAAGACATTGCAAACGTCCGCATCAAATTCACAAACGGCGCAGTCGCAAACGTCACAGCCAGCCGCGTAAGCTCCGATCCCATGCGCAAATTCCGTGTTTTCCAGACGGATTCCTACATCTCGATGGACTACGCGAACCACACAGGCAAGATCTACCGCCGCGGGCTGATCGGCGTCTCCAAGAAGCAGATCGACCTCTGCGAAAAGAATGCGCTCGCCGCCGAACTTGAAAACTTCATCGCCTGCGTTGCCGAGACAAAAGCAAACGGCGGAACCGTCGTCAACCCGCGCGTTTCGGGACAGGACGGGCTCAACGCCCTCGCCCTCGCCGTGCGCATCACCGATGAGATTTCCGCGTACAACAACAAGTACGGCCTTTACAACCTCCGGAAACTCTGATGATCTGCCGCGCTCCCTCAAAAATCAATCTCTATCTGCGCGTCTGCGAGAAACTGCCGAACGGCTATCACGAGATTGAAACGCTGTTTCTCCCGCTGAACGATCCCGCCGACGAGCTGGAAATTTCGTTCCGCGACGATGGACTGGGGGAGATTGCGGTTGACTCCGACACCGCACTTCCGACCGGACGCGACAATCTTTGCGGCAAAGCTGCAGAAGCGGTCTGCGCCGCACTGGGAATCCGTCCGTCGATCTCCGTCTTCATCCGCAAACGCACACCGGTTGCGGCGGGCATGGGCGGAGGGAGCTCGGACGCCGCAGCAATCATAAACGCCGTCCAGCGGCAGTACGGTTTTCTTCCGGATCGCGGAGCCTCCGCCGCACTCTCCTGCGGCGCTGATGTTCCCTTCTTTCTGAATCCGGTTCCGTCGATCGGACGCGGACTGGGCGATCAGCTGGAGCCGCTTCCGGATCTTCCGGCTCCCCCGGTTCTGATTGTCCCCATGCCGTTTCCGATTTCAACGCCGTGGTCCTACAAGCATATTGTGCATACGGATGACCGGCGTCCTCTGGATTTGCTTCTTTCCGCGCTCCGCGGCAAGGATTATGAACGGGCGGCGCAATTCCTGCGCAATGATCTTGCAGTTGCCGCATGGAAGAAATTCCCGCTACTCGGCATGACGGCGGAAAAATTGAAATCGCTCGGTGCTCTCGGAGTTCAGGTTACCGGCAGCGGACCGACACTCTTTGCACTCTTTGCCGACACCGCGTCCCGCGACCGCGCGGCAACGCTCATGCGCGGCTGAATCCGCATACTTCTTCGTGTTTCCATCCGGTGAGCTGGCGATTCTCGAAATCAACGTTCGCCCCGATCAGGACAATCCGCTTTCCGCAGTTCTGATACCGGACAAAATATTCATTCTTTTTAATCTGCTCCAATGCAACTTCCGGCGATTTATCCAGTTTGAATTCCACAATATAGAGCCATTCGCCGCAACCGACAACAGCGTCAATGCGTCCGCTGTTCGTCCGGCACTCAGCCTCGTTGATGATACCCTGAAGAGAGGTAAACATCATATAGAAAATCGTCTGATAGTATTTTTCGTGGTGCAGCTGGATATCGTACGGAATCTTTGCCATCCAGTTTTTCCAGACATTCATAAAGGCGTCTACATCGCCCGAACGGATCGAACGCGCCAGAGCCAGGATATTGAAATTGACCTCCTCCGTGGTATACGGAGTATACGCATTCAAAAGATAGCTGCGGAAGGATGAAGCAACCTCGCGGTTCGGAAAGCCCAGTTTGTAAAGACGCATTCCGAAATCCTCAACCGAACTTTTAATCGTCAGATAGCCAGTCTGGACCAGCAGAACCAAAGGGTCGATCTTGTCGATCTCATATGCGGAAAACGCATCCATTGTAACGGGATTGTCAAGAACCCGTTCAAAGTCAAAATCGGTTTCCCGGGCAAGCTTCATCAGAAACGAAGGAGTTCCCGTCGAAAACCAGTAATTGTCAAATTCTCCTCCGCGTTCAAAGAAGCGCGCAATGGAAACCGGATTGTAGACACCCTCGGCAGACGCGGCGAAACGGAAACCGTCATACCAGACTTTCAATTTTTCTTTCAGAGCGGCTTCCGTCATCTCCAGTTTTCCGGCAGCGTTACGGATACGGTCTCCGAAATAACGCTCCAGCTCCTCCTGCGTATAACCGAACATTGTGGCATAGCGGGAATCAACCGTAATATCCGCAAGATTGTTCAAATCCGAAAAAAGCGAAACGTGGCAGAACTTGGAGACTCCCGTAACAAAGACGAAACGGAGATCCCGGGCTTTATCTTTGATGACCGAGTAAAAAGATTTCATCGCACGGACAAAATCCTGCGTAGAGCCTTCCGCGATATTGTCCAGAATCGGTTTGTCGTATTCATCCAGCAGAACGACTATCCGTCCGGACTGGCTCAAGGTCTCTATCAGCTTCTGGAACATTGTTACGGGATCCGTACGCTCAAGAGCAACATTCAAGCCGCGCGCCTGTTCCAGCAGAATTTCCTGAAGACTGTGCTGCAGATTTTCAAGGGTGTCGAACCTCCGGCCGGTCATGGAAAGATGAATCACCGGATACGGCTTCCAGTCATATGGTTTGTTGTAAACAGAAAGTCCCTTGAACAGCTCCTTTTTCCCTTCAAAAAGAGCTTTCAGAGTCGAAACAGCAAGCGATTTTCCGAAACGGCGCGGACGGGAAAGGAAATACATGCCGCCGTCCAGGCGGATCAGGTTCCAGATATACTCTGTTTTGTCGACATAGAGATACCCGGTCTCCCGCATCTGTTCAAACGAATAAATACTGGATGTTAAATTCAATTCCGCCATAGTCGCTCCTTTCCATTTAATGTAGCACGCATCCCGTGTTTTTCAAATCACGCCTTTGAGATCATGCCGTTGCGGATGAGACACGCTTTGCAGTCGCATGCTGTCTTCGCACAGAAATTCGCGTAGATATGCAGAACCCCCTGACGCGACGCGGCGTCTTTGAACAGTTTTTCTGCGGAAACGGAATCACGGAACCATTTGTCTATCGCAGTCGTAAACACCCGGTTCTTCTGCGTACGGGGAAGATTGCGGAAGGCGGCGTCCACACGGTCTGCCAGCTTCTCATGCTTCTCCAGAAGAGCGAACGCCCGCAGCGACGGCAGAATCACATCCGTTGCAAGTTCGCGCGCCCGCTCTTCGCCCGTAACCGAAGCGGCGAGTTTCAGCTCTCCCGCGCGGAACGTCGTGTGACGGTTCCAGAACGGATCGTTCTGAATCAGCTCCGAAAGAAGAGTTTTGCAGAACGCTTTCGCATCCGGTGCGGTTTTCAGGAGCTCCAGCCAGTGCGGGAGAGGATTCAAACCGTAACGCTTCAGGCACATGCACAGACCGGCGACACGCCGCTCCGGCGAATTCAGAGGACGGCCGCCGTCGCGTTTCCATTCGATCGGCGGAGCGGAGTCCGGACGGAGCATCCACCAGCATTCCCAGATCCGCTTCGCTTCGGCAAGATTCTCCTCGGGGACCTCACCGCTGCTCTCCGCAGGCAGAAGCCCCGATTCCCCCCACAGAAGCGGCTCGGCATGAGTCGCCAGCTGCTCGCGCGGATATTTCGTCCACACGCGGTTCAGAAGTTCCGCAAACGCCGGACGGTTCCGTTTGAAACCGTAAGCGTCGAACAGACGCGTCAGGAACGCATATTCCGTGCCGTGGCGGATAATGTCATGCAGAATCAAATGAGCGCGGGCATGCATCCGTTCCACTCCGGCGCAGACAAAAATTTCGTGGATTTCAGCCGGAGAAAGACGCTCGAATATTCCGGCGCACTCTCCCTTCCCCGTGCAGAGCGGCGGCGGATAAGAATCGATCTTCGCCTCGGAAGGAAGCAGATAAACCGGAAGATCCGAGTTTTCATCCTCCAGACGCTCGACAACGTGAAGTGCAACCCCGCCATAGAGCGGATTGCGGTTGTGTCCGTGGCGGAACCAGTCGCGGCTGTTGCGGTGAACTTCCACATCGCCCTGGACGGCATGTCCGCCAATCCGGAGCTTGGCGTTGCGGAAGTCCGGACCAGCCTCAACATTCCATGTCCCGCGAGAAAGAACGGAAAAAGGTGTTCCATCCGCGAGGTGAAGCGGTGTGTTCAACGGAATGCGGTTCCACCGTGCCTGAAGCACTCCTTCATAGGAGGAACAAGGCTCGGCGAGGCGCAATATTTCAGCAATTCGTTCAATTTGTATTTGCATTTTTCGCGTTCATCCTGTATTGTAGAAAGCAATTACAGGAAGATACGGCATGGAAACGCAAAAATCAAGGTTCGGACTCTATTTTTTTATAATTCTTTTCTGTCTCGCAGCCGTTCTGTTCTTTTTGCTGCATCACAGACAGAAACACCGGATGCCCGATGGACGCGAAACAACAGAGGCTGAGCTGAAGCTCCGCCGGACCCCGGTCGTGAAAGCGATTGAAACCATCCTGCCGTCCGTTGTAAACCTGAGCACCAGCCGGATTGTCAACCGCCGCACCGCCGCATGGCAGACAGACGCTGAAGACGGCGACCGCACCACGGGCCCGCGTCCGGAACGCGGACACTCCATCGGTGCAGGCTGCATCATCGACCCGGCGGGACTGATCGTCACCAGCGCGCACGTGGTCAGCCAGGCAACTGAAATCATCGTCACGCTGAAGGACGGACGCCGCTTCCGCGCCTTCCCCATTGCGGAGGACGTGCAGAACGACATTGCACTTCTGCGCATCGACAAGCCGCGCGGAACCTTCCCAGCCATCCACGGGATCCAGCCGGACGACATGATGCTCGGCGAAACCGTCATCGCCGTGGGCAGTCCCTACGGCCTCGACGGGACCGTCACGGTCGGCGTGCTGAGTGGAATCGGACGCACACTGCTCCGAAACGGCAAGGAGCTTTTCCGCGATCTGCTTCAGACGGACGCCGCCGTTCACCCGGGCAACAGCGGAGGTCCACTGATCAACCTGAGCGGACGGATGATCGGCATGAACATGGCGGTCCGCCGCGATACACCGGGAATCGGCTTTGCAATTCCCATGCTGCGTCTTGAAAACACGCTCGCGAACTGGATGCTTCCGGAGTTTCTCACTTCGGTCAGCATCGGCATCATTCCGGGAATGAAACCGGACGGCACGATCTTCATCCGGAAGATTCTGCCCGCCTCCCCCGCGGCCGCGACGAAACTGAACGAGAACATGACCATCAAAGAACTCAACGGCTGGGCTCCGCATGGCGACCTGCTGGAATTTCTGCGCCGACTCGTCCGTCTGAAAGCTGGGAAACCGTTTGAAGTAAGCGTCCGCGAAATTCCGGCTCCGGTGATTGTCACGCCTGCGGCGATTCACCGGACAGACGGGGCGATGTTTGCAAATCTCAAGCTCTCGCTCTCTCTGGAGGAGCTGACACCCGACCTGATGAAAGCTCTGCGCTATCCGTTTGCTTCGGGCGTGATTGTGGCGGATCCACCGGAAACGCTTTCCGCATACGGAGTTTCGCGCGGAGACCTGCTCATCAAGCTCGGTCAGCAGATGATCTACAATCTGAATGACGTCGCCCGGGTTCTTCAGGATTCCGGAGATCAACCGATGCTCCCTGCGACTTTCCTTCATCTCCGCAATTCTTCCGGCAAACTGGACATGAAGGAAATCCGCGTCGTCTTCCACCTCCGCTGAAAGAAGAACGCCTTAAAGCATGGCTATTGCAACTTTTTTCCCGCAGGCCCGCGCATAGCGAGTGAGGGTTGAAAAAGAAATATTTTTCCGCCCCCGCTCCAATGCAGCAATATAGGTTTGATTGGTTCCCATCCGTGCAGCAAGCTGTTTTTGCGTAAGTCCTGCTTCATGGCGGGCTTTATACATTGTTTCGGCAAGTTTCATGCGCTCAAGCATTGCTTCAATCTCATCTGCATTTTTCGGATCAGAAAAATAGGCATCGCGTTCAAGCTCATCTTCATCTTTCTTTCCGGAAGCAATTTCTTTGGCAAGTTCAGCAACTTCTGCGGCAATCTGTTCTTCCGAAAGATATTCTGCGTGGTCTTTGCTCATTTTACAAGCCCTCCTGCTATCAGCTGTTTCAACACTATATGCAATATATCCTTAAGACATAAAAAGCAAATTAAAAAATAAAAAACTCTTCTTTTCACTTATTTTCCGCCTGCCATCTGGCGATTTCCTTGAGAAACGGCGGAATGATTGTAGTGAGCTTCGCCATACCGATTCCGCGAATCTCCAAAGCCTCATCCGGAGTGGAAGGCTTCGATTCGGCTAAACCGGCAAGCGCATCATTGGAAAGAATACAATAGACCGGGACCTGACGTCTCTCCGCCATCTGCGCGCGGACAAGACGGAGACGCTCATACAAACCGAGCTCTTCCGGCGATGAAGAAGCGGTCCGAACCGGATGCGCATGCTCCGTCCGGGCTTTCGCGGAACGGCGCGGCGGCAAATCCACATCAGGCAGAGAAAGCTTCACCTTTTCCACTCCGCGCAGAATGTTCCCGCCGAAACAGGTCAGATCCAGACACGGGTACTCCGGATTGCCGACGCGTTCCAGACAGCCCACATCTTCAAGCGCTTTCATGTACGCAAGAATATTGTTCTGCTTCAACGCCTTCAGCTTGCCGAAAAACGGATTGCGGTCAAGTCCGCGCTCAACAAGCTCCGGACGGCGCGCTCCGGCAAGAATCAGACTCAGCTTGCCGCGCCCGAGCCGGCCGGAAAAGGCGTCGATTGTATGAAGGATCGTGCGGACGGCATCCTCCTCCGCTTCGGTCAGCTCGCGCGGGCCGGAGCCGGAACCGACGGCGGCTCCGCAGTTGTCGCAGTTGCGGCAGCGCCAGTCGCCGACCTCTTCCCCGAAATAGGAAATCAGATAATCCTGACGGCACTTGCGCGTCCGCGTATAACCAATCACCTCATCCAGACGGCGGAACTCCATCTCGCGTTTGCGCGCGATACCGGAGACGTCGATATTCAGCTCCTCGTCATCGGGATGCAGAAGCGTTATGGACCGCCCGGAAAACGGAGCCGTCCAGTTCAGGCATTTATTCTGATGCAAGTTTGAGAGAACCCGCTTGATCTGATCGGTGTTGAGTCCCGCAATGCGCGCAAGCTGGTCGCAGGAACAGGAAACGCCGCTCTTCAGACGGTCGCCGAAATTCTGAATCACACGAAACAGAAAACGGGAACGCTGAGTTGCCTGTCCCGCGTGGGCGACAGAAAGTTCCGCAAGGTCACCGGGAATGACAAGCGTGCCGTTGTTCTGCTGACGGTATCCGCGCTCAATGCAGCCGCAGCGTTCCAGAATCGCAAGGACGGGCGGAATCTGCCCCTCCTTCGTGGCATGTTCCAGACGGGGGAAAATCTCGCCCGGCGTAACGTCGATCGAATTGCTCTTCTGTTCCATTGCCATCTGGAAGAGGACGTCGTAAACTTCGCGGATCAGGGCTTCGGACGGATTGTTCATGTCAAGCATGAACTCCTGAATGAAGCGGTCGCTGTAGGAAAAGAGAAGCACGCAGTCGGCGGGTTCGCCGTCCCGCCCGGCGCGTCCGGCCTCCTGATAATAGGCTTCGAGCGAACCGGTGATGTTGTAATGAACGACAAGGCGGACGTCGGGGCGGTCAATCCCCATGCCGAACGCATTTGTTGCGACGAGCACCGGACACGGATCGTTCATGAAACGGTTCTGGGCTTCCGTGCGCATCTCATCGCTCATTCCCGCATGATACGGAATCATGCCGAACTCCTCGTGGAGCTGATCGACAGCCTTGCGGGTGGAGGCGTAGACGATCGTCGGCACTTTGCGCTGAAGCAGTTTCTTGAGAACGCGGTTCTTGTCCTCCGCCCCCGAACATTGAATTACGGAAAACGAAAGATTCGGACGCTTGAATCCGGCGACGCGCAGTTCCATCTCCGGACGGTGAAGCTGGGCAAGAATGTCATCGCGAACCTGCGTCGTCGCGGTTGCGGTGAACGCGCAGACCTGTTTGATGGAATAGCGTTCGATAATCTCGCCGAGCCGTGTATACGCCGGACGGAAATCGTGTCCCCACTGGCTGATGCAGTGCGCTTCATCCACAACCATGATGTCCGGCGGACAGCGGTAGAGAAAATTCTGAAAGGATTCCGTCTGGAAACGTTCGGGGGCGACGTAGAGCAGTTTTACAAAACCGGCGTCGGTATCATCGAGAATCCGGTGCTGCTCCGCCATGGAGACCGACGAGTTGATGTACGCCGCGGGTATTCCTTTTCCGCAGAGGGAGTCAACCTGATCTTTCATCAGCGAGATCAGCGGGGAAACAACAATCCCATAGTGTTCCTTCATCAGAATCGGAAGCTGGTAGCAGAGCGATTTCCCCGCTCCCGTCGGCATGATGACGCAGAGGTCTTTTCCCGCGAGAATATCCTCGACAACCGGCTCCTGATTGTCGAGAAACGTATCAAAGCCGAAATAGCGTTTCAGTGTATCATGTACTTCCTGATTCATCCGTCATCCTTTTGCAACCGGATAATATATCACCGTTTTGCAGAAAGTACAATGGCTGAGATATTTTTCATCGGGCGAATTCAAAAATTTCCGTTTTCCAAACCGGGGAAAAACCGTACACACCTCTCTTCCTCCAACTCGCGATGCAGGAAAACAATTCTCGTGAGCCCTGTACATTTTTACTGTTGCGTCCTTGACTTTTCTCCTTTTTATGCTAGCTTAACTGTACCGAAACAGTGATATACTAAACTCAGGAGAAGAAGAATGAGCTGGATCGACTGGCTGATCGTCGTCGTGCCCGTGGTTTTCATCATCGGCATCGCTTTTTACGCTAAACGGTACGCGCGGAGCGCGGCGGATTTCCTTGCGGCGGGACGCGTCGCCGGACGGTACGTCATCTCCGTCGGAGACCTCATGTCATGGCTCTCCGTCATCATCCTCATCGCCGGATGCGAACAGACATATCAGACCGGATTCGGCATCTCCTTCTGGAACAACATCCTCACCCCGATCAGCCTTGTTCTCGCTCTTACCGGATTCTGCACATACCGCTGGCGCCAGACCCGCTGTCTCTCGAAAGGACAGTTCATTGAACTGCGCTACGGCAGCAAATTCTTCCGAATCTTCACCGCGTTCATCAGCACATTCTCCGAAATGACCACAAACGCGCTCGGACCGGCGATCGCGGCAAACTTCTTCCTCTATTACCTCGGACTGCCGCACAAAATCATGATCTGCGGAATCAACCTTCCCTGCTACGTCATCATCGTCGCCACCTGCCTGGTTCTCGCGATGCTGATTCTCTGGCCGGCAGGACGAATCTCCCTCCTCATTACAGACAGTCTTCAGGCGGTGCTCTCGTACCCCATCTTCGTCATGATCGTCGGATTCATCATCCTCAAACTCTCCTGGGACGTCGACGTCACTCCCCTGCTCTGGGACCGCGTCCCGCAGGAAAGCTTCATCAACCCGTACGACGTCGCTCAGTTCCGCGATTTCAACATTTTTGCGCTCGTAACGCAGGTGACCAGCTCCATCATGAACCGCGCCAGCTGGATCGGCAACGACGCCTCCAACGCCGGGCGCACCCCGCATGAACAGAAAATGGCCGGCATTCTCGGTGCATGGCGCGGCGGACTCGGACTCATGATGATCGGCATCCTCGCTCTGCTCACCTACGTGTTCATGAACAGCGGAAACTTTGCCGCTCTCGACAAAAACAATCATTTCAAAGTCACCAACAACGAGGTCCGCCAGGAACTCTCCTCACGCGTCCTTGATGAAGCAGTTGCGGATCCCGCACGCAGAGATGCAGCGAAAAATGCGCTCGCCGCACTTCCGGACATCCGCCATGAAATTGGGAAAGATGCTCCAATCTCCCAGTCGAAAAACCTTGACACCCGCTACTTCGACACAGTTCGCCAGTCGCTCGGAGACTCCCCGGAGGCGCTCGCGGAATTCCAGCAGTACCGCTCCCTCTACAACCAGATGCTGATGCCGGTTGTCACAAGCAAACTTTTCCCCGTCGGTCTCATCGGCTTCTTCTGTCTGCTCATGGTGATGCTGCTGATTTCGACCGATGATGCACGTCTCTTCAACGCCTCCTGCTGCATTACGCAGGACATGATCCTGCCGCTGTTCAAAAAGCGCATCACACCGGAAAAACACATCACGCTCATCCGTTTCACCACTCTCGGCGTCGCAATCTTCTTCCTCCTCGCAGCCATGTTCATGACGCAGATGGACTACATCAACATGCTCATGACCATCCTCACGGCAATCTGGCTCGGCGGTTCGGGACCGATCATGGTGTTCGGACTCTACACGCGCTTCGGAAACCTCGCCGGCGCATGGGCGTCGCTGATTCTCGGCTCCGGAACCTCCGTCCTCGGACTCATCTTCCAGAGAAACTGGGCGAAAACAATCTATCCGTGGCTCGACGCCAACGGCTGGGTGGAATCCCTCGACAGCTTCCTCGTCGCCGTCAGCGCCCCCTTCGATCCCTGGATCCGCTGGAGCATGGATCCGGTGAAGTTCCCGATCAACTCCTATGAGATTCTCTTCATCTCAATCATGCTCTCCATCATCGGGTATGTCGCCTTCTCGTTCATCTTCTACAAACCCTTCAACCTCGACAAGCTTCTCCACAGAGGCGAGTACAGCGACGGAGAAGACGAAGTCCCCGCGGGAAAGACGAAATTCTCCATCAAGACCCTGATCCTCGACAAGATGGTCGGCATCACCCCGGAATACTCCCGCGGCGACAGAATCATTGCCTGGTCGGTCTTCGCGCTCTTCCTCTACAACTTCGTTCTGGCCTTCCTCGTTCCGCTCATCTGGAACCTCTTCCAGAGCTGGCCGAAGAGCTGGTGGAACACCTACTTCTGGGTCACCTTCCTTGCCGTCCCCGTGGCAACCGGACTCATCTCGACTGTCTGGTTTATGATCGGCGGAACGCATGACACCATCCGTCTCTTCCGCGACCTCGCTCGCCGCGTGGAAAACCCCGACGACAACGGGCAGGTTCTCGCAGAAGACGCAGAGCAGCAGAAATAAACTTCCCGTCTCAACAAAACAGCACGCGTTTGCCGGAGTTCTCAGCTCCGGCAAACGCGTTTTCATATAACCGGGTCAGGACAAGTTCAATTATTCCCGATCGGTAAAATTTCAGCCGTCACATGCCGAAAAACAGCAAAATATTCCCGATCGGTAAAAAAATCTACTGTTGCACATCAATAAATGTTGCATTATTCCCGATCGGTAAAATTTATTTGATTTTTTACAAAACGATGCTATATTATTCCCGATCGGTAAAAAATTGAATATCAGGAGAACGCCATGAAAGACGACGGATTGCTGACGAGTGCAGAACTTGGTGCACGGGTTCGGGAATTGCGCAAATCCCAGGGAGTGACTCAGGCACAGCTGGCCGGGCTTGCCAATACAGGCGTCCGTTTTGTCAGTGACCTGGAAAATGGAAAAGAGACCTGTCATCTCGGCAAAACCCTGCGGGTTCTTTCCACGCTCGGCGTTGTCGTATACATCCGCAGTCCTTACGACAAGGAGTGATGAACGATGACCGAACCGCATGATGAACTGGATGTTTTCCTGAATGAAACAAATATCGGAAAACTTTCTGAAAACAACGGGACAATGTCATTCCGCTATTCCGCCGAATTTCTGAACAGCCCGTCCGCATACCCGCTGTCGCAGAATCTGCCGCTGACAGACGCAGAATTCACAGATCCCGCAGTGGAAAATTTCTTTTCAAATCTGCTGCCGGATGAACGGATGCGCAACGCTGTCGCCATGGTGCTTGGAACATCTCCGGAAAATACATTCGGCCTTCTGAAGCGCATTGGCGAAGATTGCGCCGGTGCGGTCTCATTTTACCCGGCCGGCAATACTCCATCGGCTTTAACAAAGCCCGTCTTCCGGGATCTGTCGGACTCTGAAGCATACACTATTCTTGACAATCTGGCTTTCCGCCCACTCGACGCTGGTGATGAAGGAGTCCGGATTTCCGGCGCGGGGTCACAGGAAAAACTTGTGGCATGCGTCAACGCAGGAAAAGTCTCTTTGCCTCTGTACGGAACGCCTTCCACACATATCATCAAACCGGCAATTACCGGGATTCCCGATTCTGTCTACAATGAACTCTTCTGCATGAAACTGGCAAAACTCTGCAGCATTCCAGTCGCAGAATGCTTCATTCTCCGTTTGAACGAGGAAGATTTCTATGTTGTTGAGCGTTTTGACCGGATTGTTGAAAACGGGGTGACACGCCGTCTGCATCAGGAGGATTTCTGTCAGATACTGAACATCCCGCCGAAATTGAAATACCAGGAAGACGGAGGACCGGGAATCGAAGAATGCCTCGAAAAGATGTCTCTCATGCACATGCCAGCAAGGGATCGCATGAATTTTATCCGCCTTGTGATTTTTAACTTTCTGATTGGAAATTGCGATGCGCATGCAAAAAATTATGCGGTATTATACCATGCAGGGAAACCAATGTTTGCCCCCGCATACGACCTCCTCTCCACGATGGTTTACGACAATATGAACAAGTGCTTCGCCATGAACATCGGAGGAGAAACCCGCATGGGACAGATGTCGCAAACTCATTTCAGCACGATGGCTCTCAAGTGCAGTTTCAGTCCTAAAATGATTTTAAACGAACTTCAGGAACTGGCAGCTCTGCTGCCGGAAAAAGCAAATGCTTTGAGCGATGAATTGAATGCTCTCCACCCCTCACCCGTCTACGGACGGATTGTGTGGGAAATCAGACGTCTCTGCAGACAAATCCTAGGCTGAGCATATAAAATTTCAATCAGAGGAAATCAGCCTCCCTGTCTCCAGCAGACACGTTTCCCGCGGATAAAAGCGTTTCCGGTTTCCCGAAAACAAGAGAAACAAAGAAATTTACGATATTTTTTCTGTTAACCCCCTTGACAAAATCGCGATTATGTGGTACAATTAATGCCGTACCAGTACAGTAGTCAAAACAACAGAAAGCACAACACCATGCCGACACCGAAATATGTGCAGATCAAAGAGTATCTGAAGAACGAGGCGCTGAAGCCGGAGGCGGTCAACAACATGCCGTCCGTGCGTACTCTGATGCGCCGGTTCAATGTCGCCATGGTGACCGTCAATCAGGCGCTGCTGGAACTGGAACATGAACAGGTGATCATCCGCCGGCAGGGACGCGGCATCATGGCCGCGCGCAACCCGGAGGATGTGAAGTTCCCCGTGGAAGCTCAGCATACGGAAAATATCCTCGTGGCATACCCGGATTATCCCTCCGAACAGCTTTGGAGCACCGCTTTTATGATTGAGCAGTACGCAAAACAGAACGGACTGGGAACCGTCTCCTACAAAACGACCTCCTCGACGACTATTCAGATGATCGCGGATGCCGCGCGGGAATGTCCGAACTGTCATGCGCTCTGCATCGTTCCAACGACCGACCGCTATTCATTCCACGAACTGGAGTTCCTGGCTTCGCTGCCGTTTCCGGTTCTTTTGATCGACGCAGTGAACTTTTACGACGAAAAGCCGTCTAATCTTTATGAGCTCGCCCATGATCCCGCGCAGGCGGGAATGCTCATTGCGGATACGCTGCTTGCAAACGGGCACTCACGCATCGGCAGCATCCGGAACGAACCGCTGAACGATTACGGACGGCTAAAGCAGAATGCGATGTTCAAGCGTCTGCGTGCAAAACTTGGGAAAAAGGCGGAAGTCTGCGCTTTCTCCGAAACGATTCATTCGTGGGACAGCTCAATCAACGCCGCCCGGAAAATAACGGAAAAGAACCTGGATATGATTCGCGAAAAAGAGATTACGGCTCTCGTCTTCGAGTCCACCCCCGGCGCATTCGCCGCGATTCCGCTCCTCGCGGAAGCCGGACTCAGCGTCCCCGAAGATATCACCGTTATCAGCGAAGGAGACTCCAAATGGTTTGAATACAGCAATCCGCCGCTGACCGTCCTCCGCCCCGACTACAGCGTTCTCTGCCGCCACGCGGTGGAGATTGCGCTGGGCAAGCATCTGAATGAACCGGTTTTCTACTGTCCGCAGGAAATCGTTCAGCGTAAAAGCGTTTCCAAAATCAACAACCCCATATAAAAGGAGAACAAAAGACGACTACACGGAAACCAAAAAATCGGATAAGAAGCTTCACCTTATAGAACTGCTCGTGGTAATTGCGATTATCGCAATCCTCGCCGCGATGCTTCTGCCTGCACTGCAGAAGGCGCGACAAACTGCTTCTGCCGCCAAGTGTATGAGTCAGTTGAAACAAAATGGAACTTTTATGGCTCTTTATACTGGAGACAATGAAGATTATATGCCGCTTGGAGATTATAACTGCAGTACCACGGGCAGAACGCAAAATCATGTTCAAGACTTCGGCTGGCCGCAGCCTCCGCCGTGGTATATGCAGCTGATGGTCGGTTACAACAAAGGGAAATACGATGTTCTGGTTTGCGAAACGACATATCAGACAACCAATTACCTTGAAGGTGTCGATAAGAACGGTTGGGGAGGAGACTGGGCAAACGTAAAATACAACTACGGCTTCAACTGCTACTTGAACGGTCTTCGAGTCACTTCCATGAAAATGCCAAGCACCCTTTCTGATTTGGGAGACTGGTACAACAGCACATGGAAAGCATTTTCCGTCCGACCGGGTTGTGAATGGAACAATGACTATCCGTGGAATATTTCCGATCTGCACAACGGCAGAGGCAACGTTCTTTTCCTTGACGGTCATGCCGGCTCTTTGAAACCGATCCCGTATCCGATGTGGTGGAACAATATCATCCGCTACCAGATCAATTAACCGAAGAGTATTTTCATCGGGGAACTCCAGGGTTCCCCATAATCAAACAAAAACAGGAGCTTAATATGCAAAAAGCAATATCCAAATGGGGAACTTTGCTCACTCTCGCCCTTTCAGCCGCGACATTGCCGGTAATATCCGCAGAAGAATCGCCCAAACGCCTTCCGGCAGATCCGTATGGAGTCTGCTGTCATACAACTCGCGAAGAAAGATGGGATGCCCCTGCGCTTTATCCGTTGATGAAAAAAGCCGGCGTAAATCTTGTCCGCTTTGATATTGACCAGCTTTATCTGGAGACCAAACCTGGCTTTTTTCAGCCGGAATATAAAGAGCTGATACTTTCTCCGATGAAAGAGGGACTTGATTTGCTTGCAATCATCGGACCGGTCGCCCCCGAATGGGCAAGCAAACACTGGGACAAACTGGACGCCTACGCAAAATTCGTCCGCCAGTGCGCAGAGGAATTCCGCGGAAAAATCAAATACTACGAAGTCTACAATGAAGCGAACAACGGCGCGGACTGGAACCCGAACGCCAAGCAGCTCGCGGCCCTTCTGAAGGTTACCTACACCGAAATGAAGAAGGTGGATCCGGAAGTCAGGATTCTTTACAATGGTCTTGCCGGAGTTCCGCTGGATTATTTTGAAGAATCTCTGGACGCAGGAGCGGGGAAGTATTTCGATATTATGAATATTCACCCGTATTGCAGTCAGCCGGAATCTCTGAAGGCAATGATTGAACCTCTGCAGGAGTTTATGAAAGAACGTAATTTGAATCAGCCGATTTGGATTACGGAGACCGGATGGACGGCAGGGAAAACTCCGTTTTTCTACCGCGAAGTTCTGCCCGCGGCGGTAAAACGTCTCGGCATGAATCCGGCCGAATGCACAATTGCTCTGTTCGGTGAACCGAAAGCCGGATATGACGGCTGCGCGAATTTCACCGCAGAAAATTTTCCCGGCTTCAAAGGAGTCCGTCACATCAACAGTGAAGAGCTTGAGAATCTTTCGATTGATGAGTACCCGCTGCTGATTGCATCAGATCATGAGCGGATTCTCGATACCAGCATTCCTGCACTTCTGAAATACGTTAAAATGGGCGGAACCCTGATTCTTCCTTCCGGTCTTCCGTTTTACTTTGAGATCAAAGTTGACGGCAAAGGCGGACACCAGCTTATTCAGGTCAACGACAAACACCTGAAAGACTTCCATATTGCATGGGAATCCTGGTGGACGAAAAAAGGTGTTGTTCCGTACCAGGAAACCTATCAGCGCACAGCTCCCGGCTTTGAGAAAGATTTTAACTGGCCGGCGAAGGATCACAATAAAGTCGGGCGCTTCCTGACGGCTTACAATCTCGCCGCCGGAGACGAATTCATTCCGATGGTTGTGGGTGGTGACGATAAATATCAGGGAGCTCTTGCCGCGATTTACAGTTTCAACAGTGATCTGAAGGGCAATATCATCGCCTCCACTTCGACAAACATTTTCGGAGTCACCCATGACGTTCAGGCAATGATGCTTGCACGCACTTACATCAACGCATTTGCATGCGGAGTGGAACGCGTGTTCTGGTATCTCTTCCATGACAACCTTGCGCAGGAAAACTTCTTTGAATCGCACTTCGGCATGGTTGACCGCCAGTACAAGGCGAAACCTGCGTACAATGCCTACAAGACCCTGACCAGCATGCTCCCCGGCGGCTCCACAGTCCCTGTGATTGAGGAAATCGGCGATCTGCGCCTTGCGAACTGGACGCGTCCCGACGGCAAAAAAGTCTGGGCTGTCTGGTATGGCTTCAGCACAGCGAACTCCGCGAAAAAAATGAATATCACCATTGACGGTGATGTTACGGAAGCTGTTGACTTCCTCGGCAACAAGATTTCCATTCCGGAGAGAGAAATTAACGTAACCGGCGGAGTTCAGTACTTCGTCGGCCCGGAACATATCTCGTTGGAAGAATTCAGCGAATAACTCCGCGACACGCTCCGGAACCGTTCCCGTCCCTCCGCGGGAACGGCTTTTTAATATAAAGGGATGCAAACATGAAAAAACTAAAAGATTTTTTGAGCCCGGAGAGCAGTTTCGGATATCATACGGATCTGCACTTGGGAGAGCTTGACCTCGACGCCGGGGCTGGAGCAATTCCAGATGAACTGGAAAAAAGTCTCCGCATTCTTATGCCCGACTGGGTTCAGGTGGATGGCAAAGGTCATCGCGGATATACATCCTGGTTCAGCAAAGTTCCCGATGCGGCAGTTGCCCCTCACTTGCAGCTCGACGCTGTTGCCGCATGGCGCGAAGCTTCACGCCGTCTCGGAATTCAGCTGATTGTCCATTACTCCGGTTTTCTTGATTTGGTTGCCGGACAAAAACATCCGGAATGGCTGGCTGTTCCGTCTCCAGCAGACAAACGCGACACAGAGAATTTCCGCGATATGTGGATGTGTCTGCGCTCCGGCTACATGGACAAGCTGATGATTCCGCAGCTTATTGAGCTTGCTGTCGATTATAATGTCGACGGAACATGGATTGATGGCAATTCGTGGGGATACCGCGGGTGCTGGTGCGACAAATGCAAAGCAGAATTCACACGCCGCACCGGAATCACCGAGATTCCAGCCAAGCCCGGCGACAAGTACTGGAAAGAGTGGTATTTCTTTCACCTGAACACTGAACAGGATGCTGTTGAATACTTTTCCAATGCCGTAAAAGCGGTCGCCCCGAACTTCCGCATCTGCAGTGCCTGGCTGGGAAGCACCTACCACCCGACCACACGAGATGTCTCTGTTGACTGGCTTTCCGGCGACGTCTGGGGAGGCGGCTGGTCATCCGAAGAAACGAATTTCGAATCCCGCTGGTTCGCCAACAGCGGCAAACCGTGGGATCTGATGTGCTGGACAAATCTTGCCGCTCCGGACTATTTTGTCAAAACTCCGGAAATGTTCTGTCAGGAAGCGACTCCGGTCATTGCCTGCGGCGGACGCTATATTTTCTGTGAATGCGCACCGCGTGTCCGCAGTTCAAAACAAGTGAATTCGCGTATGCGCCAGTACCGTAAAGTCAGAGATTTTATCAAGGCTCGCGAATCCTTCTGCCGCGGTTCAGAAACAGTCCCTGAAATAGCTCTGCTTCATGAACGCAGTGATTCTCAAGAAGAACGTGGAATTCAAAACTGGATCTTCCTGCCGTCAACTCCTGCGACTTCAATGCTCATTGACAACCATTACGGAGTCGATCTGCTTGACGCCCGTAGACTTCTCCCCCGCTTAAAGGATTTCCCGATGGTCGTCATTCCTGAAACAGGAGAACTCAAACCGGAAGTGACCGATGCTTTGAAAACATATGTGGAAAACGGCGGACGCCTCCTGGTTGCCGGAGTTGACAGTATCGCCAATTTCGGAGCGGATTATTTCGGCTTTGCCGACTGGTCGGTCGAAACAGAATCTTCATTTAAGGGGGCTCCGTGGTCATTCGAACCACTGGTCAAAGATGCAACGCCCTATTATTATCTGTCGGACGGGGATGGCGTTTTTCCTGTGGAAAGCGCAAAGTGGGGACTTGGCACAGCCGCAGCGGATGCACAGGGAGCGGAAAATCTCTTTCTGTCTTATGACTCAGAAAATCCTTCATGCAAAACGGATAAAATTGCGTTCTGCATGAAAGCCCACGGGAAAGGATTCGCGGCAGCTGTTCCTGCAGACATCTTCAGCAGCTACAAGCGTCACAACTGCCTGCCGGAAGCTCGCCGCTTTATGGGACGTGTACTCAAGCGTCTGATGCCGGAACGCGCAATTGAAATTGAAGCCCCAACGGTAATTGAAATCATCTTCCGCCGCAAAAACAAAAAACTTTACATTCATCTCGGCAACCGCAGCTCGGGAATTGCATTCAGCCCGGAACGCCGCATGATTGATGAAATTCCGCCGGTTGGACCTGTCTCGCTGCGGCTGCGCCTTACCAAAGCACCCGTTTCAGTACGCCTCATGCCCTCCGGCAAAAATGCGGACTGGCATTATGAAAACGGGATCGCCACGGTAACAGTTCCATCGGTGCATATCATGGAATCCGTGGAGATTCAGCCTGCAGACTGATTACGGCAGAACGGATACAGGACAAGGGAACTGCGATTGGTGCAGTTCCCTTGAAGGGACCAGACCAGTTTTCATCTGGAAAAACTGGTCCCTCTGCAGTTTGAAAGATTCAAAAAGAAAACAGGAAAACGGCACGAATATGAATACAAGTTACAATTTAAACGGCGATTGGCGTCTTGTCTGCGACGACGGACGGGAATTCCCCGCGCGGGTTCCCGGCGATGTTCATCTGGATCTGATGCGGGCAGGCGTAATCCCGGATCCCAATATCCGAATGAATTTCAAGGAATGCCGCTGGATCGGAGATCACACATGGAGCTGGCACCGCGACTTCCCCGCGTCTCCCGCTCCCGGAAAAAAATTTGAACTGGTCTTCGACGGACTCGCGTATGTTGCGGAAATCTTCGTCAACGGAACACTCGCGGACAAGCACAAGACCATGCACCGTCCCTGCCGCCTCGACGTTTCGAAGTTTCTGAAGGACGGGGAAAATCATCTGGAGGTCCGCCTCGCCCCATTCGACCCCTCGGAAGCGGATGTTCCGCTCATCACCTGCCCGCTGACCGGCTGGGCGGATGCGATCAGCAAACCGGAAGTCTGCCCGAAACGCGGCGCCGGACGCAAGGCGGAATACACATACGGCTGGGACTGGGCGCAGTGGCTCCCCGTCTGCGGAATCTGGCGCGGCTGCCGTCTGGAATGCAATGATTTCGCGCGCGTCTGCAACCCGTATTTCCGGACGACCAACGAAGGCGCAGTCAACTTCACCTTCCAGCTCGATTCGGTTCTGCGCAATGTTGCCGACGCGCACTGCACGCTGACCATCCGGCGAAACGGCGCAGTCGTTGCGGAAAAGAGCGAAGAAATTGTTCTCGGCTACGGCGTCTGGAATTACGAAATAGAAACCTCCGTGTCCTCGCCGGAACTCTGGTTTCCGCTCGGGTACGGCGCACAGCCGCTGTATGATGCGGAACTGACGATCACGGCGGACTGCGGCTCGCTGACGCAGAAATTCCGTTTTGCGTTCCGCACGGTGGAAGTCGAGCAGAAAGTTGTTTCGGAGCATCAGGAGATTTTCCGCTTCCGCATCAACGGCAAGAGCATTTTCGCAAAAGGCGACAACTGGATTCCGTCCGACATCATTCCCGGACGCATCACGGACGGACTGGTCCGTCAGCTGGTTTCGCTCGCGGCGGACGCCGGCATAAACTATCTGCGCATCTGGGGCGGCGGCTGTTACGAGCAGGCTCTGTTCTACGATCTCTGCGATGAATACGGAATCATGGTCTGGCAGGACTTCATGTTCAGCGGAAGCGAAATCCCGGATTTTCTCCCGGGATTTCATCAGGAATGCATGCTCGAATGCGAAACAACACTGAAGCGTCTGCGCAATCATCCGAGTATCATCATGTGGTGCGGCTCGAACGAGACGGACGGCTTCTACGAGAGCGGCTGCAAGCGCAAGCGTCCGGAGCGCTACGGCGGCTGGAGACTGCTGCATGTGGACTTTCCGGAAGTCGTCGCGAAATTCTGTCCCGGCACGCCGTATCTTGCGAGCTGCCCGTCGTTCGGTCTTCTGCACAAGGATCCGAACACGCCCGGACACGGCACGTATCACGGCAATTTCATGAGCCATCAATACGCCTCCGATGCGGAATTTGACGCGGAACCTTCAATTCCCGCATTCGACAACGAACTCTACGGAGTTTCCGGCGATGCGGAAGCAAACTGGAGCCGTTATCTGGACACGGAAAAAGATCTGGATTCGTGGGACAACCCGGTTTTCCAGGCGCATCATGTGCTGGATCTTCAGCGCAACAACGAATGGAGTCAATTTTTCAATTATCTTTCATTCGACGCGTGGGGACGCCGCTTCGAGCTGCCCCTCCCCCGCATACTCGGCTGCTATGCAGTTGCACACGCGGAACTGGTCAAACGCTACATGGAAGTTTTCCTGCGCCGTCTGGATGTTGCCGGAGGTGCGGTTTTCTGGATGTACAACAACGCCTTCCCGATGATGGGCTGGGCAATGGTCGATTACTACGGCACGCCGAAAGACGCCTGGTATGCCATGAAACGCGTCTGCAATCCGCGCCAGCCTGTCGCCGCAATTTACGACGACCGCGTGGATTTCTATCTTGCCAATACCACATCTGACGATGTGCGCGGAACGCTGGCGGGCAAGATCTGCCGCTTCGACGGAACGGTTCTCGCGGAGGTCCATACGGAAGCAACCGTGGAAGCCGGATTCTCGCCGCGTCTGGCCGTGCAGAAACTCAATACGGTTTCCGGATTTGTTCCCGAAGAGTGCTTTGTGCTCGTTTCATGGGAAGACGCTGCAGGAAAGTGTGTCCGCAACCACCGCTTCTTCGCCGCTCCGCGCGCCTGCCGTATTCCGAATACGGAAATCACGGTCAAACCGCACCCGTCGAAAGCAGGAACCTGGATTCTGGAAAGCCCGCGCTTCGCGGCGAAGGTCACCCTGGCTCCGCGCGATGCGGAAAACTTCCCGGACGACAGCTGCTTTGATCTCTACCCGGGAATCCCGCATGAAGTTTCGTTCCGGACTCCGGTTGCAAAGCCGGAAGTGAAATGGGACAACTCTCCGGATCGTCTTCCGTACGTCTGCGGACTTGTTCAGAACGGTTCATCCTGGACGGTTTCAGTCTACAATCCGCGTCCGGAAACGGCGGTCATTCCGCTGGCGGTCAAAGCGGAAAACTGCGCGCTGCTGATTCCGGAAAAGGTTTCCGCCGAAGCGGAAGCGACGGTTTCATTTACCGCCGTTATCCAGCCGGACATCTTCCAGAACTATCCGTTCTGCCTTCCGGTTGACCTCAAGGTCGGGGAAGCGGTGATCCGCACAGCATGCGCGGCGCTGCGTCCGGTCTGCATGAACAAAGGCGTTTTGACTCTTGCCAATACCTCCGGCGAGACACTGAACTATCCGTCTGTCCAGTACCGCGGGATCCGCTGCGACGGCTCCGTGTTTGAAAAGCACTTTGACGCCGTGGTCGTGAAGCCCGGTTCGGAAACAATTCTGAACTTTGAACCGCCGGCGGATCTTCTGCCGTACACGGCAACGCTGAATGACGGACGCGGTCACGCTTTCTCCTTCTGGGAAAACGCCGTTCCGTTCGAGCAGCTCCGCGAGCGGATGAAACCGGACACAGGAGCAGATCTTGCCATTGATGTTCTTCCGTTTGCGGGCGACGAGCCCAACCCGGTGCTTGAAGGACGCGGGCGTTTCTTCCGCGCCGGGGAAAACGGCGTGACGCGTCTGATTCCGGACCGCAATCTGGAAGCGGAGGCGGAACTCTTCTTCTTTTACCGGGGGAAGATGCTTTATGTTGATGTCTTCACGCAGAAAATTCCGTTCTGCCAGCAATTCCAGGGGGAAAACGTCTGGCGCGGAACCTGCGTGGAGCTTTTACTTGGCTACACGGACAATTCGGTCTACCGCGACTATTCGCTTGCGCTTACGCCGGGCGGACCGGAAGTCTTCCTGCGCCGCGGAACAAAGCCGTTCGAACCCGGATTGCGCGGAGATTCGTGCAAACTCCGCTCGCTGGTAAGCCCGGATGAAAAACTTGCGTGGTACCGTCTCTGCATTGATACGGAGCGCGAGGGAATGCCGGAGCTTCTGAGCGGAAAAGCCTTCTGCACGGGGCTTGTTCTCCGCGGTCTCGACTGCGACGGCATCCAGATTTTCAACGGCATCGGCTATATGGAAGGCTGCGTCAATGCGGCAACCGCAACACTGAAATAATGGAGACAGACAATGTTGACTGAATGGATTTTTGCTTTTCTTGCGGCCGGAGCCAACGCCGGAATCGGAATTTCGATTAAAGGCGCTCAGACAAACGGCTGCCGAACTTCGTTTTACGGAGTTGTCGGCTGTATTGCCGGACTGTTCTGCGTGGCGCTGTTTCTGCCGTTTCTGCCTGGTCCCCGCTGGATTGCCGGCGCATGGGGAATCGGCGCGGTTGGCGGTCTCTGTTTTGCCGGTGCAACGGCGCTCAATGTTGCGGCAAACCGCATGGGATCGCCCTCGGTGGCGTGGAGCATTGCGAACATGGGGCTTCTGGTTCCGATTCTTCTTGGCTGGTGTGCCGGCGAGCCTCCGGTTCTTCAGGATCTTTTCATGGTAATCGCATTTTCCATGATGCTGATCGCTCTGAACCGCGGCACCTGCTCGGAACGGAAATCTGCTTCCGGCGGCTGGAAATACCCCCTTCTTCTTGCAATGGTTTTTATTGTAAACGGGCTTGTGATGCTCACCTTCAAATGGAACCAGTGGGCGTTCCCGGAAGCCAACAAAGCAAGCATGCTGTGCGCCGCCTACGCGACTTCCGCAATCTGCTTTGCCATACAGTCGGTTCTGCACGGAGTTTCCATGCCGCGCAAACCGGAATGGAGCTGGGGACTCTTTTTCGGTTTCATGCTTGCGGCAACTCAGGTTCTGATGCAGCTGTCGATGAAACTGCCTGCGGCAATTGTCTTTCCGATTGTGCAGGGAGGGTCTCTGCTCGGAGGTGTTCTGCTTATGGCGTTCATTTTCAAGGAAAAGCTGAATCTCTGGAAAGCAGCAGGAATCCTTCTCGGATGCCTGGTGATTATTTTAAGCGTTGTCCGCTGAATGACGAAAACACGGACAAATGAGAAAAGCTATGAAGCGTTCGGAAATCAACCGTTACATGGAAGAAGCTCTGGAATTCTGGGAGAATCTCGGATTCCGCCTGCCTCCGTATGCGCGGTGGAGCATCGATGAGTGGGAAGCCCATGCAGCAGAATGCAAGGAAATCTTTGACCTCCAGATCGGCTGGGACATCACGGCATTCGGCAGCGAAGATTTTCTCCGCACAGGACTGTCTCTCTACACTCTGCGCAACGGGCGTCTTCACTCTGCACAGTACCCGAAACCTTATGCGGAAAAGATTATGATGGTGCGTGAAAATCAGGTCACGCCCCGTCATTTTCATTGGAACAAACAGGAAGACTTCATCAACCGGGGCGGCGGCAATCTCGTAATTGAACTGTTCAAAGCCGATCCGCAGAAAAACCGGATTGCCGGCGGAGAGTTCATCGTTTCGGTCAACGGCATGAGCCGCACGCTCCGTTCCGGTGATCGAATTGTCCTGACTCCCGGCGAAAGCATTACAATCAAACCTTTCCATGCACACCGTTTTTACGGCGAAAAAGGCTCCGGGCCCTCCATGATCGGTGAAGTCTCCATGGTCAACGACGACAACGACGACAACTGCTATCTGGACGAAGCGGTCCGCTTTGATTCCATTGCAGAAGATCAACCTGTCCGCTACCCGCTCGCGTGCGAATACCGCACGCTGATCCAGGCAAAAACAAGTGTTTTACAAGCATCGTTGAATAGAATCTGCTCATGATTTTCTAAAATTCAGCAGAAAGTCACTTCCCGTGTTTGATTTTTTCGGAATATGTGCCATATTGTCCCGAAAGAATCAAGCACAGGAGAGTGAGACAAAATGACAGAAGAATCCGTATCACCCGCACCGGAAAGCATCGGGAAACTCGCGGAAGAGGACCATGGACTTCTCGAAAACATCTTCAATACCATCGCGGAAGGCGTCATGGTCATCGGACGCAATCTCAAGATCAAATACCGCAACCCCGCCGCAACCCGCCTGCTCGGAATTCCGGACGACACCTCCCGCCTTTCCGTCGCGACCTTCCTCAAGGGCGTCGACTGGGATGCGCTCATTGCGGAAAAAGGGCGTTCCGAGCGACGAGAACTCGAAGTGCTCTATCCGGAGCGCCGCATCATCCGCTTCTATCTTGTCCCGCATGAAAACGCGGATTCCATTACGGTTATTCTCACCGACATCACCGAGGACTGCGAACGCAATGCAAACAAAGTGGAATCCGAACGCAGTAAAATCATCTCCATGCTCGCCGCCGGAGTCGCTCATGAAATCGGCAATCCGCTGAACAGCCTCTACCTCAATCTTCAGCTTCTCCAGCGGATGTTCCGCCGGGAAAACGTCGATCTCAAAGACGCTGCGGAGAGCATCGACGAATGCAAAAAGGAAGTGGAGCGTCTCGATGCAATTCTCAATCAGTTCCTCAAGGCGCTGCGTCCGGCAAAACTGAGCTTCTGTCCAACCGATCTCCGGGTGGTGCTGGAAGAATCGCTCAACTTCATGCGCCACGAAATCGAAAACAGAAACGTCATCGTCAACTGTCACTGGGAAGAGGCGCTCCCGCAAATTTCCGGCGATGAAGGACAGCTCAAGCAGGCATTTTTCAATCTCATCAAAAACGCCATTCAATCCATGGCGCAGGGCGGCACACTCTCCATATCCTGCGGAGTCAACGAAGAACAGGAAGTCGAAGTCCGCATCATAGACACGGGCAAAGGCATTGCGCCGGGGAACATGACCAAGCTGTTCAACCCCTTCTTCACCACAAAAGCCGCGGGAAACGGACTCGGACTGATGGTCGTTGAACGAATCTTCCGCCAGCACGGCGCACGGCTCTCCGTGGAGAGCGTGGAGGGGAAAGGAACCTGCTTCTCGATCGCCTTCCCCGCCCCCGGAAACCGCGTGCGCATCCTGCCGCCCGCCTCCAACACAAACGCCGGAATCCTGCCAGCTCCCGAAAAAGGATCGCTTAAATGACAGCTCGACGCTCCATTCTCATCATCGACGACGAACGCGGAACCCGCGAAGCCATGGGCAAAATCCTTCGTCTCGACTACGACATCACTCTCGCGGAAGACGGCGAAAAGGGGATCAACCTTCTGAACCGCAACCATTACGATCTCATTCTCAGCGACATCCGCATGGAGCCGGGGCCGAGCGGACTCGACGTTCTCGCCGCCTCGCTCAAGCTCACCCCTCCCCCGCCGTGCATTCTCTTCACCGCATACGGCTCCATCGAAACCGCCGTTGAAGCTGTCAAGCAGGGCGCATTCGACTTTGTCACGAAACCGGTCAATTTCGACCGTCTGGAAATCATTATCCGGCGTGCGCTCGAATCGGTCAGTCTCAAAGAGGAAAACACCGAACTCAAACGCAAGCTCGGTTCCAGCTTCGGTGTGAAAGGCATGATCGGGAACTCGGCGAAGATGAAAAATATCATCGAAACCATCGAACAGGTCGCGCCGACCCGCACAACCGTGCTCATCACCGGAGAGAGCGGAACCGGAAAGGAACTCGTCGCCCAGGCGATTCACCAGTGCAGCGGAAGAACCGGGAAATTCGTCCCCGTCCACTGCTCCGCCCTCCCCGACAACCTCATTGAAAGCGAACTCTTCGGACACGAACGCGGAGCATTCACCGGAGCAGTCGAAATGCGCAAAGGACGCTTTGAGCTTGCCGAAGGCGGAACGATCTTCCTGGATGAAATCGGAGAGATCCCGCTTCACATCCAGGTCAAACTTCTCCGCGTGCTCGAAAGCCGCTCCTTCGAACGCATCGGCGGCTCCGAAACGATCATCACCGACGCCCGGGTTGTCGCCGCCACAAACCGCGATCTCAAGAAGATGGTCGAAGAGGGAACCTTCCGCGAAGACCTCTTCTACCGCCTCGACGTCGTCTCCCTCGAAATTCCGCCGCTGCGCGAACGCAAGGAGGATATTCCGCTGCTCGTCAAGCACTATCTCGATGTTTTCAACAAGGAAAACGGCAAAGATATCGGCATCACCGAAACCGCGATGGCGTCGCTCTGCGCCTATGCGTGGCCGGGCAATATCCGCGAACTCCGCAACTGCGTCGAACGCATGGTCGTGCTCTGCCGCGGCAAGATGATCGAACTCGAAAACGTTCCTGTCGACGTCCGCGAAGGTGTTACTCCGGGCATTGCGAAAACCGTTCTCGCACAGCCGAGCTGCGACCTCGAATGCAACGAAAAAATGCTCATCGAACGCGCACTCAACGAATGCAAGGGCAACCGCACCAAAGCGGCGGAAAAACTCGGAATCAGCCGCCGCACGCTTCACCGCAAACTTCACACCTATAATCTGGAGTAACCATGAACGAACCGGCTTTCACCGAACGCGGACTCATGATCGACTGCTCCCGCGGGGCGGTTCCCTCCATTCCGTTTCTGAAGCGCACCGCGGAACGGCTCGCCGCATTCGGGCTGACACACCTGGGACTTTACACGGAAGATACTTACACCGTCTCCGGCATGCCGTTCATCGGCTTCGGACGCGGCGCATACACCAAAGAGGAAATCCGCGACCTCGACGACTTCTGTTTCAAGCTCGGCATTGAACTGTTCCCCTGCATTCAAACGCTCGGGCATCTGGAACACATCTTCAAGAACCCGCGATTCAAGCCGTTCTCCGATGCGCCGCGCATTCTCAAGGTGAACTCGCCGGAAGCGCACGAATTTCTCGAACATCTCATTCTCGAAGCAACGGAACCGTACCGGACGAACCGCATTCACCTCGGAGCGGATGAACCGTGGGGACTCGGGCTCGGCTCCTCGCTTGATTTCAGCAACCCGGTTCCGCCGAAACAGCTTTATCTCACCCACCTCGCGCACCTCTCCGAAATCTGCACAAAACATCAGCTGAACGGCATGATCTGGAGCGATTACATTCTCGGACACTCGCAGAACGTTCCGCTGAACGACGATGAACTCCGCGCAATTCCGCAGAATCTCACGCTTGATTACTGGAACTACTCCGCGCTCCCCGAAGAGGAGCATATCGCAAACATCCGCCGTCTGCAGAAAACCGGATGCGCCGTCTGGATCTCTCCCGGGCTTCACAGCTGGAACCGTTTCTTCGGAGATTTTGCCCGCGCAGTTGAAACAGGAGAAACTTTCTTCCGCGCCGCCGGAAAATGCGGAATCCGTTCCGCCATGACAACACTCTGGGGCGATGACGGAGCGGAATCGCTTTTCCGCACGAACTTCGCCTCCGCCGCGCATCATCTGCTCTGTATGAACAACCCGGAAAACACGCTCGAAACGACTGCCGCCCGGGTTGCGGAAGCCGGATTTCCGCTCGAACGGTTCCGGCTGCTCAACAGTCTCGACAACCGCGCGTTCATCTCAAACAACCCGCCGGAGGTCAACTGGAGCGTTGCAAAACAGCTCTTCTACGACGACCCGCTTTACGGCTTTCTGCTCCGTCTCACACATCTGCGGGATTTTGAAAACACGCTGGAAAATGTCGAAACAAAACTCCGCGAACTGCCCGCCGGCTCCGCGGAAGACCGCGAACTGCGTCGGCTCGGACATCTCTTCGCAAAGGCGCTGCGCCTGAAAATCAATGCATCCGCCCTGGCGCGGATGGGCTGGAAGCAGAAAAACAGAAACACCCTCCGCCGTGCCGCACGCGCGGCGCGGAAGGCGGCGGAAGCAATACGCGCATTCGGGAAAGAATATGAAAAGCAATGGCTTGACGAGCGCAAACCGTTCGGACTGGAAATTCCGCAGGCGCGGATTGCGGGAGTCGCAAAACGGCTCGAACACCTGACAGACCGGATCTGCACATTTCTGAAATCCGGTCTGCCGGTTCCGGAGCTCGAACTGGAGTTTCCGGACGGGTACACTCCGCGCGACGCGGGGACGGCTTACGCATCCGCCGCGTCGAAGTGCCACAACACCATCTGGATGATGTGACGTTTCCGCGAAGGGCTTCTTCAGCCCTTCCGGTAAAATGCGATCTGCTCGCCCGCCTTCATCTCTTTGGAGAAGAGCGTTCCGGCAACATAAACCTTATCCGTCTCATCCATCCACTCGCCCGCGGGGAAGCGGAAGTTCAGCGCGGCGTCGCGCTCCGCTGTAAACGAGAATTCTCTGCGGTTTCCGGAGAAGCGCAGTCCGCCCGGCGCGGGAACATTCGCGCACGAGGCGTCGTTTGCTTCCGGCAGACCGTGGAAGAGTTCCAGCACGCCCTGCGTTTCGTAAAGGAAGAGATCCAGAATCGCGGCGACGACGCCGAGTCCGGCGTCCATCTGCATAATCCGGTTCGTGCCGACCAGTCCAACGGAGAATCCGGGGAACTGCGGATCATGAAGCGTGCGTCCGCCTTTGTTGGTGTAGAGCGACGGCCACATTTTCAGGATCATGCACGCCATATCCGGATGATTGAAGCGGTTGTGAAGCATCGCCGCCCACGGCATGCTCCAGCCGGCCCAGGCGCCCATGCCGAAACGGACCCATGCCTCCACGCTCCGCGCCACGACGTCTTCCGGAATGTGCAGCGAATCGAACGGGCAGATTGCCGCGAGGTGTGAATGGTGACGGTGGCTCATATCGAGCTTGAGTCCTTCCCAGAGCGCGATTTCTCCGTCCTCTTCGCTGTACCACGGGAGTTTCTCCTGAATGTCGTGCCACGCGGCGGGAACTTCGCAGTGCAGCATCTCCGCCGCGGCGAAAATATCGGACAGCAGACGGTGGATCGCCGCGAGGTGGAACGAGGGATTGCGTCCGACCGCGTCCATCGCGATTCCGCGATATTCCGGTGAAGTCAGCCACGGAATCGCATAATGCGAACCGTCGAATTCCAGCATTGCCTCATAGACGCGCATCACGCCGCGCATGAAATCGAAACCGAAACGTTTGAGGAACTCAATATCGCCGGTGCAGCGGACATATTCGAACATCATCATCGCCATCCAGCCGGCGGAGGTGTGATCCATCGTGCCGGCCCAGAAACCGCCCATGCAGACGCAGCGGTCATCCACGGCGTGCGGAATCATATAGCCGTCGTCAATGCCAACGAAGCATTTGGCGTTGCGGCGCATCTGCTCTTTCCAGCTTTCGAGCATCTTCCAGAGCGGCTTGAGGTTGTCGAAAAGTCCGGCGCGACAGGCGGGCCAGTAGCACATCTGGACATTGATGTTGAAGTGGAAATCGGAACTCCAGGGCGGAAGTTTTTCATCTTCGATCCACGGTCCCTGCAGCCCTGCGGGGAAACCGTCGGAGGAAGTCATGCACTGGAACTGGAAGAGACCGGAATAGTAACGGGCGTCAATCTCCGTCATGCCGGAATGGAGCTCGGGAACCTTCATCCAGAAGTCATTCCAGAAACGGCGGTTTTCCTCCTCAAGCGCGCTCCAGTTTCCGGAAGCGGCGGCAATAACGTCGCGGGAGAAACGGAAGAAGGTTGCGCCCGCGCCTTTCGCATAACGGATCCCGAATGCGGGATCTTTCGGCATGGTCTGGCGGAAACCGTCCGCGAGACGCTCCGGCTCCGCGAAACCGCGCTCCTTCAGGACGGGTGCGAGATCATAGCCCGGAATCAGGCGGAAATCAGAGACTCCGCGGATTGCGAACACGCCTTTTTCCGATTGTGAAAGGCGGATTTCCACACGTTTGTTCTTTCCGAAAACGGTCAGCAGGGAATCGCGGTGTGAAAGCTCGACTTTATGCGCGCCGTCAAGCTGAAAAGTGATGCGGGCGAGCGGAATGATGCTCGGCACGAGATTGTACCACGGGAACAGCTCCTTCATCCGGTTCTCGTCCTGCTTTGCAAGCGCGGCGCAGATGTTTTTATAGGATTGTTCGGGACTCCAGATTTCCCCGCCCTGATGATCCCAGAGAGAGGAGGAGCTGACTGTGACGTTTACCGTGTCGCCCTCGCCCCAGACGGAAAGCCCGAGGAAGCCGTTGCCGGCCGCGACGCCGGCATGAACGTGTTCCAGCGGAAATTCCGCCGCGAATGTCTGAAATTGATCCGGAAGCATGTTTTACCCTTTTTTGTTGTCTGGTTCATTTCTGAATTCCCTGTAAGTTAATCCATAAAACCGTTTTTGCAAGGAGCGAAAAACTTTTTCACTATAAAAAGGACCTTCATACCATTATTTTTTCAAAACGACATTTGACTTTGAGCGGCTTCAAGCTGTATATTGCGGAAAAACTCCAGGAGGAAGCATGTTTCTTGTCTCATTTCTGATTCTGCTGTTCGCCGCGTGGTGGGTTCCGTTCCGCTTCTGCCGTCTGCTGAAACTCAAAACAAAACACGGGCTTTGGGCAAGCGCGGGAATTCTGCTTCTGCTCTTCGCATCCGTCGCGGGATTTCTGATTCCGGCAAAACTCGAATCAACCGGGCCGCTCACATGGCTTGCGAATGCCGGCGGACTCTTCTTCATGTTTTACGTCTACTGCTTCTTCCTCATGCTTCTGGAACAGGCGTTTCATTTCCTGCTGAAGAAGCTTCAGCGCGACGCCTGGTGCGCAGCGGTTCCGGCAATTCTCGCTGCTCTGCTCGTGCTAGGCGGCTGGCTCCACGCCCGGAACTTCCAGATCCGCACGCTTGAAATTCCGGTCGCGGGCTTGCAGAAACCGGTCATGGTCCTGCACATCTCCGATCTGCATCTCGGTCCCCAGCGCGGCAAAGCGTGGCTCCGCCGCATGGTCGATGCCGTCAATGCGAAGAACCCCGATTTCGTTCTCTACAACGGCGATCTCGCCGACAGTAACTGCGCGCTCCGCGACGATCTTTTTGCGCTGTTCCGCGACGTCCGTGTTCCGCAGCTCTACACCATCGGGAACCATGAATATTACATTGACACTCCGCGCGTGCTGAAGCTAATTGAGAAAAACGGAATCCGCATTCTGCACAACAAAGCCGTTGAAATTGCCGGAATTGAAGTCACCGGGCTCGAATACATGAGCGAAAAAAGCATCAAAAAGGATCCGCACCGCGTCAACAATCTGACAGTGGAAGAGGAAGTTCCGAAAATCGTCCGCAAAGGAAAACTGCCGCAGGTTCTGTTTCATCACACCCCGCGCGGCGCAGACTTCATCGCCCGTTCCGGATTCGACGTCATGATCTCCGGACACACGCACGACGGACAGGTTTTTCCCGGCATGCTGTTCACCCGGCTCATGTTCCCCTACGAATGCGGCTTCTACCGCATCGGAAACATGACGTTGTTCGTTTCGCAGGGCGCGGGAACGTTCGGACCGTGGATGCGGCTTGGAACCTCCAACGAGATTCAGCTGATCCGTTTCGTTCCCGCCCGGTAAAGAATCACATCATCTTCAGCAGCGCGTCGCGTCCGGTCATGCCGGGCTCGACGCCGAGCGCGGAAGCGGCGGAAGAGACGCTGCGGACCGTGGCGTTCAGCATGTCGTCATAGGACTTCACGCCCGTCACAATCGCGACGGCGTCGCCGACCTTCTCCGCGGTTGCAAGGTTCAGATAACCGCAGCCGAGGAATCCGTTTTGCGCGCAGATCATCAACAGCGTCGTGTGCGGCGTCGGAACCGTGACGCCGCGGAGTTCCGTTCCATTCAGAAAAACCGTATCCATACTCACCTCAGATGCGTTTGTCCCAGTTCTTGAAAACGACTTCCTGACCGTTCGCGTGAATCGCCTTGTAGATGTCCTCAGGCTCGCGCGAATCATTCAGCGTGAACTGCGCAACATCCTTGTCGGCAAGCACGGCGTAACCGCCCGGGGTCACGCGGGAACCGGCGGACATGTTGTCCGCGGCGGTCTGTACGATGCGGTCGCGGAACTCGGGATCCTCGCGCGTCGAAACCGTCATGCCGCATTCCGGGAAAACGATTCGGAAGACAAGCATCATCAGCTCCAGATCCTCCTCGTTCACCGGATGTTCCGGCTGGAAGCCGCCGCTCATCGGAGTGATGCGCGGAAACGCAAACTGAATACGGCTCCGGTAGCACTCCTTCATCAGATAGAATGCGTGCGCGCCGAGGCTCGCCGCTTCGATCCGCCACGGAGCAAGTCCGAGCAGAAACGCAATTCCGAGCGTGCGGAAGCCCGCTTTACCGGCGCGGAGCTGAGTCCAGACGCGGAAATCGTAGACGCTCTTCGGTCCGGCGGGATGAAGGTACTTGTAGAGATCCTTCTCGTAGGTTTCCTGAAAGCAGATCAGGCTTTCGTAGCCGGCTTCAAAGAGCTTGCGGTAAGCGTCCTCCTCCTGAGGCGCAACTTCGAGCGAAAGACACGAGAACGTATCCTTCAGCATCCGCCCGACTTCGCAGAGATAATCGACCGTCATGTGCTTCGGGTCTTCTCCGGCGACGATCAGGAGGGAATCGATGTTGTGCTTGCGGATGGCGTCGCACTCCATGCGGATTTCATCGAGAGTCAGGATTTTGCGTTCCGCATGGTGGGTGATGTTGAAGTCGCAGTAGCGGCAGGAGTTCACGCAGGTGTTCGAAATGTAGAGCGGAGCAAAAATGGAGACCGTTTTGCCGTAGTAGCGGCGGCGCGCCTTCATCGCGGCCTCGCGCAAAGCCTCGCGGAACTCCGGCTGAGCGGCGGCGGGAGAGAGCAGATTCAGAAGATCGAAATACGTGTGACGATCCGCCGCAAGACTCGTCCGCACCATGTCGGGAGTGACTTTGGAGTAATAGTCCTCAATCTGTTCTTTGGTGAATTTCAGTTTCGGAAACATGATTCACCTCAAATGAAAATATCGAAAGCGTTCATCGGGCTGGAAGCGGATGCGGTCGTCCGGGGAGCCGGCGGGCCCGCTTTGATGCCCATTTCCGCCGCGCGGACCGCGAGCTTGAACGCCTCCGCCATGCGGACGGGATCGTTCGCGGCGGCGACAGCGGTATTCGCGAGAACGGCGTCGGCGCCGAGCTCAATCGCTTCTGCGGCGTGCGAGGGAAGCCCGATTCCGGCGTCGACGATAACCGGAATGTGGCTCTGTTCGACGATGATTTCAATCATGTCGCGCGTGCGGATTCCGCGGTTGGAACCGATGGGCGAACCGAGCGGCATGACCGCCGCCGCGCCGGCCTCTTCGATGTGATGAGCAAGAACCGGATCGGCGTTGATGTACGGAAGAACAACCAGTCCGCGGTTCGCGAGTTTCTCGACAGCCTTCAGGGTCTCGACGGGGTCGGGAAGCAGATAACGGGCGTCGGGATGAATTTCAAGTTTGATCCATTTGAAACCGGCGGCTTCGCCGATGAGAGCGATGCGGACAGCCTCGTCGGCCGTACGTGCGCCGGAGGTGTTGAGCATGATTTCCACTTTGGAGCGGTCGATCACCTTGAGAATGTCATCGTGTTCCGCATCGTCTTCGTGCACGCGGGTGAGCGCGGTGGTGACAAGTTCGGTTTCGGAGGCTTCGAGCGCCTGCCGGAAGAGTTCCGCCGATGCGAATTTTCCCGTTCCGAGGAAGAAACGGTTGGTGAACTTGCGTCCGCCGATGATGAGTTCTTTCATGAGTCAGATTCCTTCTGTTTGGTTCTCAGTTTACTGTCCGTGCCGCACGGGCGGCTCCTGTCGGGGGGAAACTTGCGCAGCTTCGGCTGTGCCGGAAAATGACGTTGTGTTTCCCTGCGCCGGAATTACCCGGATCAGGTTCTGCGGGTATAATCTCAGCCGCTCCATTGTGGAGCAGCACCCCGATTCCGTAATATACCATGTTTTCCGGAAAATTCCACGAGGAGAAAGAAAAAACATTTTTTTCTCTTTTCCCCTCTTGACTTTTTCGCGGTTTTGTGGTATAATTAAGACAAAGCCCGATTGGAAGCCCGATAACAAAAGAGGAACAGGCATGATTTCAGCGAACAGCAGGAAACGCGACAGCGCACGGATGCAGGTCCGGAGGTATGTGATGGATCTGCTCTGGCAGCACGCCGGAGAGGCCTATCACCTGCCCTCCAACAAAGAGCTCGCGGACGAGCTCGGCATCGCACGCAGCACCGCACAGCTCGAACTAAAACTCCTGATCGAAGAGGGATACCTCACCGCCAAGCACGGCGTCGGCACTTTCACAGTCCCCTCGAAAATGCAGCAGTTCCGCGCTCCGCTGATCGGAATTCTCAACGGCGACGGCAAAACCATTTACGAACCGTTTTACATCGTCTCCCTCAAATCGCACACCGCGGCGGAGCTGGCAAAACAGCCCGCTCTGATTCAGGAAATCCGCCTCTTTTCCGAACGGGAAAACGACCTCGCCACGGAACTGCGCGGGATCGACTGCAATGCGCTCGTCTGCTTCAACGTCTCCGCCGCGATGGCACAAGTCCTGCGCGAAATCCGCAAGTTCCGTCCCGTGGTCACCGTCGATACGGAAATCGACGGCATCCCGAGCGTGGAGCTGGACCGCAGGGAGAAGGGCCGCGCACTCGGACGCGCTCTCCTTGCCGAAAACCGCACGAAGGTTCTCTTCATTCAGAGCGAACGCTACCGGGCGACGACATTCCTGGGGGTTCGCGACGTCTTCGCCGAAGCCGGGCATGCGCTTCCGGATGAATGTTTTCTGCTCAACACGACGGAAGGGCTGAGCGGACTTCTGGAAAACGGATTCCGTCCGCAGGCAGTTGCGCCTAGCATCGAAACGTTTGAAGAGACCGCGCAAATTCTCCGCGAACACAATATTGATTTGAATGAAGAGTGCCGTCTTGCGACCTTCATGTTCAAGCCGCGCAAAATGCAGGAACCTGTTCTGCTGTTTGATTTCCCGTTTGAGGAATTCGGACGGCAGACCGCGAAAGTGGTGTCCCGTCTTCTTGAAAATCCGGATCAGGAAGCAGAACATATTGTTTTCAAACACAGCTATAAGACAATCACAGAATGAAAAGGAGAATCAAGATGAACAGGAAAAAAGGAAAAACGAGAGCAGGAAACTTCACCCTTATAGAACTTCTTGTAGTAATTGCAATCATTGCAATACTTGCCGGCATGCTTCTTCCCGCACTGAACGCTGCTCGCGAAAAGGCGCGAACCGTCAGCTGCCTGAGCAACATCAAGCAGTCCGCAATGACAATTCTGGGATATACGGATTCCAGCGATGGATTTTTCCCGACGAGCGGCTTCACGGGCTCCGCTCCCGGGTGGGGATGGCTGGTCGTCCGGAATAATCTCGTCGGAAACTGGTCGACGCTGGACTGTCCGGTTGCGGCCGTGCAGAATGGCGGCAACACAAAATGCCTCACAACTGCATACATCAGCACGGCCCCCGTCGCGGAATACTGGCGCAGCCGCTTCTCCTACGGAATCAACAAAATGCTCGCCGATGAAAACAAAAGCATCAAAACTTCAAAACTGAAAAACACATCGCGCAAAATTCTGCTTGCCGAAAACAGGTTCAACTACACCTGGTGCCAGGCGTCGCATTGCAGGACTTATCCCTACAATGAAACGACCTGGAGCGACTCCGGAGTGCTTTACACCTGGCACAGCGGAGTCACCAACGTCGCTTTCGGCGACGGTCATGCGGAATCGGTCAAAGGCCCGGGCTTCCGCGAACCGGCGCCTTATGCGGACATGATCTACAAAATGGACAAATTCAAACCGGAAAATTGGGATCCGGAACTCTAAAACAAACACAAAGAAGGAGAAAAACGTATGAAAAAAAGTTTTGCGGCAATCCTCATCGCTCTCGCCGGGGTCATCGGAAGCGCCGGAGAACAGATCGACCTGTTCCAGAACAGAGAAGCATGGACTCTTCCCGCCTCGAGCGGATGGAAAGACGATACGCTGAGAGTAACTGTTCTGCCGACCAGTCACAACAAGCGCGGAACCAACACCGCTCAAATGAATCTGGCTCCGGAGAAAATCCGCGGAAAGTATCTCCGTTTCACCTGCGAAACAAAAGGAGAAAATCTGAACATTGCGGAACTGGAACGCCCGTATCTCGGCTTCAAATTTATGCTGATCGTCAAAAGCGAAAAGGAAACCTCCTATCCGGGCGGAGGCAGAAACGCCGAGAACTTCGACTGGAAAAAAGTTTCCTTTGAAACGCCGATTCCCGAAGATGTAACGGACGCAAAGCTGAATCTGGGACTTCAGAACATCAGCGGAACCGTCTACTTCCGCAATGTCCGTCTTGAAATCATCGACGACTCCGATGAAGAATAAGAGAACACCGCTGGAGATTTTCATGAAAACAACATTCTTTGCCCTGTTTACAATGCTCCTCTGCTCCTTGGGCGCCGCAGAACCGGCGCCTAAGGGAAGCCCGTACGGCCCGACCGTTGAAATTCCGGACGGATACCGGTGCGAATACACCGATGACATCCGCAACCGCCCGGTTTTCCGCGGAGTCATGAGCCCCGACGTTGAAAAATGCACCGTCAAGGATCTTGAAGACCTCGCATCGTGGGGAGCAAATCTGATCCGCTGGCAGATCGGTACGCCGAAAGACAAGAAAGAGCTTGCAGACATCGCCGCATTTGAAGCGTGGTACGCCAAACGTATTGACGATCTCGAAAAGCTGATGCCGACATTCGAACGTCTCGGAATCCATGTCATCATCGACATGCACACACCGCCGGGCGGACGCTACAAGGTCGCCGGCGAACTTCCGCCCGGAGCAATCAAGGAGGCCGCGGCATTCGCGCAGCAGTTCCGCATGTTCTCCGAGGAAAAATATCTCAACTCCTTCATCCGCATCTGGCGTCAGATTGCGACCCGGTTCAAAGGAAGGAAAAACATCTGGGGCTACGACCTCTGCAACGAACCCTGCCAGAACACGCCCGTTCCCTTCAACTACTGGGACTGCCAGTACCGCGCCGCGAAAGCGATCCGGGAAATCGACCCGCATACGCCGGTCATCATCGAATCCAACGGCATGTGCGGAATCGGCTCCTATGCCGACATGCAGCCGCTCCCGCTCAAGAACATCATCTACCAGGTTCATATCTACATCCCCGGCGCCTACACGCACCAGGGCGTCGGAAGCAGCTGGAAAGATCTGAAGGCGGGGAAATTCATCACCTACCCGAAAGACGTCGGAGGCAAGCGATATCTCCGGAGCAATCTTGCAACCGTCCGTTCCTTCCAGGAGGAATACGGGGCTATCATCTTCTGCGGGGAGTTTTCCGCCATCCGCTGGGCGCCCGGAGCGGAGAAGTATGTCCGCGACGTCATCTCGCTCTGTGAAGAATACGGCTGGTCCTGGACCTATCACGCGTTCCGAGAATCCCACTTCTGGAGCGTGGAACATGAACCGGATTTCAACGCCGTCACACCCGCAAAAGAAGATACTCCGCTCAAAAAAGTTCTGCTGAAATATTTCAGCAGGAACCGCCGCTGAACACAGAAACTGCATTGTCAACGCCGGATGAACTTGAATTTAGAATTCATCCGGCTATACTATTTTATACAAAACAGCAAACAACAGCTGCAAGGAGTCTGCAGAAAATGGAAAACGGCAAATTCACAGTTGAATTCAATTCAGACAACGGAGGTCTGAAATCGCTTGTTCTCAAGAACGACGCCGGCCGCATGAACTGGATCGAGGGGCTCGGCACCTGGGGCGTCCCCGCAGGAATGGAGTTCCTCGGAGCGGAGCAGAAAGACGGCAAATCCGTTTCCCGTTACCGCCGCGACGTTCTCGAACTGACCGTTGAGCGCAGCATGGGCGGCGATTTTCTGCGGGAACGCTTCATTTTCCGCAACACCGCCCCATACGATCTCTATTTCCAGCGCGGCGAACTCGGTGTCTTCGCCACATTCAACGACAACTACACCGACGCCGAAACCTGCGAAAAGCGCCGCTGCAACGCGCATCTCTGGTGCGG
>URNX01000017.1 GCA_900549415.1 uncultured bacterium | reverse complement strand
ATATTCTTTTGCTATATATCTTGACGATTGTACTGCTATCATGCGTCTAGTTGTCTTGTCGGGGAAGATTCGTTTTATAAAGTTTACTATTACTCGTCCTTTGTCTGCAGAATATGTGGCTGCTGGCAAAAATATACAAAGGAGTAAAATGCTAAAAAACTTGCAGAAAAAAGTTCTTTTCATGGGAAAATCCTTTTTGTTTATGTAAAGATCGTTTTTTGAAAGAGAGACAGAATTCCGAAACGTCTCGTGAACAGCATTTTATACAGGGCAAGTTTTTCGTGACACGCTCCGTTTCGGAATTTGTCTCTCTGGTTACTTACTTCAGGGGAATCCGGTTTTCTTACAGCGGAAAATAAAAAAACGTTCTGTTTCCGCTGTACGATAGGTACTTGCAAACCCGCTGCTCAACGAAAACAGAACGCAAATAGACACACTCCTCCTATGAAATGGACAGAACCATCCATAGCAGTGTTCAGTTTGCGGTTCCAGAGCAGACGGTAAAAGGTTGCAAGTTTTATCGAGCTGGATCCGATGATTTTTTCAAAATAGCATGGATTGCAAAATAATTGCAATCCATGTTTAAAATACAGCAGATTTTGAAAATAGCAAGCAAGTTTTATGAAAAATGCTCACTTTTGACAGCGTCAGCTCAGCATTTCGAGCTTCCGGAACGCGAAGCCTCTTCGTAAATCCGGACACTCTTGCGGAGTTGATGCACAAATTCGTCTTCGTGCTCCAGTTCCCCGAGCAGTTTCGTGCATGCCGGACACTCCTTCAGGTGCGCGGCACATGCAATCCGCCCGAGGATCGAAAGCTGATGATGACGGTAAAGCTCCAAATCCTCTTTTGTGTAGTGTTTCATGTTTTACCGTTCCTCCAAATTTTCAATGATTTCTTTGAGAGTTGATATGCAGCGGCTTTTCGCCGTGTAGACCGATGATACGGAGAGATTCAGGAATTTTGCGACATCCTGCACGGGACGCCCTTGAATTGCATACATTTCAAAGGCGACGTATGTTTCCGGCTGGACGCGTCCTTTGAGTTCCGCGAGCGCCATGTTGAGAACATGATGCTGCCATTCCTCATCCCAGACTTTGTTCCAGCCGTCGTCCTCGGAAACTTCGGGATCGTTTTCGATATCTTCGAGCTGGACATGTTCATTTCTGCGGTGATAGATGCGGATTGCATGGTTGCGGATGATTTTGCGGAGATAATGCCGGAAGCGTCCTTTTGCGGGATCGTATTTGAAAGTGATATCTTTCGGAATGTTGTCCGGGTCGAACTTCCCGATGATGTCTTTCCGGAAGATTTCTGTCATGACCTGCTGAACGAGCTCTTCTTTTTCTGCGTCATTGAGTCCGCAGTCGTTTCCGCAGAGATAGATGAGGGGTTTATATGCGGTATAGAAATCGCTCCATGAGACTTCGTCGCCTGCGCGCACTTTAGCGAGCAGAGATTTTCGAGTTGTAAAAGCCATGATTCACTTCCCTGTTGTTATGTTTGTCGTATACGAACTTCCGCGCTTCCGGAAAATCTTACAACGGAAACAGTGAAAAATCAAGGCTTCTGCTGTAAAAAGTAATTTTTCTCCCGGATGCAGATAAGGAATGCGAGGATTGTTCCCGGCAGCCACCCGAAAAGGGTGAAGAGGAAGACGAGGCACACGGACCCGCATCCCTTGTCGATTACCGCGAGCGGGGGAAACAGGAGACAGAGCAGATACCGGATGATGAGTATGAACAGATCTTTTCCAGTTATTTTGACATTGGAGTCTTCCATATCACTCTCCGATCTTCTTCTTTTTATCTGCGAGACAGATAAGGAGAGCGACGACCGTTCCCGGCAGCCATCCGATGCAAGTGAGGAAGAGCGTCAGCAATATTATCCCGCACCCCTTGTCGAACACGGCAAGCGGCGGGAAGATGAAGCACAGTACAATGCGAATGATGAAGTCCATTTGAGGTTGAGTCCTTTATTATTTTAGTTTTGAGGAATGTTGCAGAGATCTCTTTTTATGAGAATTTTTGTTTTCTTTTTCCCGCTCTAAACGCTCGTTTTCAATTCGAAGTCGGCTGATTTCTTCTTGTTGTTTAGCGCATTTATTTTGAAAGCTTTGCAGTGTTTGTTGCATTGAGATGCTACTGTTCCGGAGCTCTTCAATGTTTGCTAGGTTTTTGCGGTTTTCTTCATCAAGGCTACAGTATTTTATATCAAGGCTATGGTATTTAGCCTCAGAATTTTCCTTTTCTTCAATTATTTGAGCCTTTTCCTTTCCGAGGTATAATATCGTCGGTATTCCCCCAACCAATACACCAAGAAGGAAGGTTATTATCCATAAAAATATTGCTGAAAGAATGAGTGTTCCCTTTTTGGTTTTATTTTGAGGGAAAAAATTCTTCTCTTCCGAAAAGGTCGCTTGAGAAGAGATGGTCGCTTCTAATGGATTTGAGGTCGGTATATCGCAAACCTGTTTTGCAACCAGGAGACAACATCCTTTCGGTGGGCGGTTTGGATTGACCGCAATTCTCAGACGGTTAAACCAGTCATCAATGCTGTTGATGGAAATGGAAAGACGCATCTTTTCCATATTTTCAGAGAACTTTTCAGTACCGAACAGTTTTAATTTGCAGAGCTCTTCAAAAGAGGAGCCAATCGCGCTTTGCGGCTGAGGAACAAGGGGGACTTCTATCGGAGACGCATTGTCCAATGCTGAAAGGATCGTTTCTAATGTCAGCAAAGAAATTCCCTTGTTCAAGCGGTAAAAATCTCCAGCTTCAAGGTAAAGCCTTTTGGGAAGTTGCAAGCCAATGTAATAACACAAAGCGCGCTGTCCGCGGCGTTCCATCCAGAACATGCGAATGAAGAGCCGGAAACAGTCATTTACGGGCAGTTCAAGCCAGCTCTCCAGATTGTGGTCGCTGGATCCCAGAGAGAAACAGTTCGTTTTAAACACTTGCTCTGCTTCTGCTGTAAAGTCAGGCGTCTCTTGCGGAGGATCGTTTAAATTCTCTCCTCCCAATACAATATAATCAGTAATTTTCATGCAGCGTTTTTCCTAAAATAGAGCCTTGATAGAGTTTGCCGCAAACAGCACATTTGCGGTATTCTTTGCGGCGGAATGCAACAACGCCCGTTCCGGAACATTCCGGACATGTTTTGCCCCAGAATGTCTTTCCAGAACCTTTGCAATTCTTGCAAGACTCTTTGCCGCTTACGATAAATTCGGACTTGTGTTCCGGACAAAGGAAGAGCGCTTCATCCATATCCAGCAGATACCGCTGGTGGTCTTCAATTTTGCGGGCAATCATTCTTTTGTCGCTGTCTTCCCGAGACTGCAGTTCTTCGAGCTCAGCGAGTTCACGGGAGACTTTACTGTAATGTGTCTGAAAAGATTTGCGCAGCTCTGCGATAGAATCTTGTTTCAGGTAATGTGTGAAGAATGCACTCCTTTCCGGAATTCTTTCTTCCGGAGATTGAAGTATTGCACATCCGCTCAAAAAGAGAATTTGAACGGCGAACATAGCCGACATTCCGGCGTGTATCATTTTTTTGCTTTTCATCTTAAAGATCTCCTGCGTGAATTGACAGTCTTTTGTCATTTGTGCTTCCGCAATTTTTGCATTGTTGTGGATCATAAACAGTCCCCCTGCCTTTACAATTGTTACATGTGACTTTGGGTTTTAACCACGGTTTGAATCCTCCTTTCCCTTTGCAGAAATGACATTGGACAGGAGTATGATGTTCCGGACAAAGGAAATACGCTTGTTGCATGGCTTTTTTATAGCTGGAGTATGCTTCGATTTTCTTGTCAACGTCCGCATCTCTGTAAAAAATCGCATAGCGTTGCAGACGGGAGAGAGTCTCTGACACCTTTGTTAATTTCTGCTTGTACAGCCTTCTTAGATTGCCCATTCCCATGTTGTCGGAATACTGAATGTCGTCTGCGTGGAATTCCGCAGAAATCGTTGGAATTTTGGCAACTTTGTCTTTTACGATGAGTCTGAGTGTAAAGAACCCAGACGCAAGAACGGCAAGTACACAGAGCAGCACAATCGTGAGCTTTCCGGTTTTGGTTATAATGACCATTTTTTATATTCCTATATGTTCGTTTGTTCCGAGGAGTTTCTGCGACAGTTTTTTCCCTCCGGAAATAAGCTGCAGTCCGCTTTTGCGCAGAAGCACAATAAATTTTTCAATATCGTTCGGCGTTAAATCCAGCATCCAGCGGATTGGTTCCAGCAGTTTTCGCGTGTGCAGTTTTTTGGGGGGAATAAACTCCCCGTCTGAGTTTATGTCAATATCTCCTAAAGGGAGGACATCATAGAAAAACTTGTGTTCGCAGGAAAGGTTGCCTATTACAGGATGTATATTCTTCAGCATTTTCGGTAAGCGGGAGAATGTGAGCCCCTGGCATTTTTCCAGTTTTGTGAAGATAAATGCAATTTTTAGCGAAGGATTGCAGTCGGCAATTTCATCTGCAAGACGCGTGACGGCATTTCCTAAAGAGTCGGAATATGCCATTTCTCCATTGAACAACGCTTCGGCATCAATCATAAAAAAAATTCCGGATGCTTTTTTTGCACGGTCTGAAATGTCAGTCATTTCTTCTGAATGTCTGGGAGCGTCTAAGCCAAGGTCTTCAAACGCTTCTCCCGAATAATCGAAAAAAGTGATATACTCCTGAGAATTGAAAAAAGCTTTTGTTGATAAGCCTAAAAACTCATAATCCCTTTCAACTTTGAAAGCATAGCCTTTAGGTTGCTCCGGCGGAGTTTTATCTGGCCATTCCTGACGTGCTATTTTTCTTGCATTTTCTTTCAAAAAGTCTGTTGCTTTTGTTCCTGTTTGAATCAGGCTATTGGGAACATTCAATGTTGCTGGGCGGACATTAATATTTTTCATCTGTCCGGTGACTTTTATGAAGTGGCGCATCATCAGGGTAAAGTAGGTCGACTTTCCCGAACCGGGGAGTCCGAGGAAAAGATAGTTTTTTACGTTGGGGAGTCCGAGGGAAAGATAGTTTTTTACGTTAGTGTCCATTAGAGAATGCCTTTCGCTGAGTCTTTGGTTTTTTGAGTTCCCGAGTTGCAGAGAGCGTTGAGTAGAGTCCTGACAGAAGCGCAGAGCTGCTTCACAAACGGTTCTCCATTAGTTTCTTTGATTGAGTTTAAACAGTTTTGCAGTCTGTTCAGACAGGACGCAACCCCGACTTCCGGCTTCAGTTCATCCAGTTTTTGCAGAATTTGGTTTTCCAGTCTTGGCAAGTTGCTTTTTTCAAGTCCCCGCTTATCAGAATTCTTTTTTGCCGTTTTGGCTTCTTTGCAGGAAACGCATATCAAGTCATTGAAATTCGCATGAAAGGCGTTAACCATGTGTTCGCAAAGATATGAGTTTAAGTTCGCTTCCAACGCGTTCGGGTCGGATGTCGCTGTTCTTTTTCGAACTTCATCTTCGGCAAGCTCTTTCATATTCACAACACAAAGAGGCTGCAGGTCCTTTAGATTCTTGTTGAAGAATGCCGCTCCGCTTTTGTTCTGGATATAATCCGCCCGTTCAACAAAAATGAAAATGCTTGTGGACTTGAGAATACTTTCTGCCCGGCGTATATCTTTTTGGTTGTTTTCGTTCGAGTTTTCTGTTTCGAAAGCTTTTTCAGCTCCCGGAGTGTCGATCAAAATACCTCCCCTGGCAAGAATTTTTGATTCAGGGAAATATGATGTTACCCGAATAGTTTCTGTTTCTGTATTTGAATGACCTTTATGGCTGCCATACTGACGCAGAAGGGTTTGTGCAGCCTCTAACGGCAATCCCTTCTGTTCCTGTATAAAACCATTTTCACTTGTGATGTTGACAGTAAATTGCCCAACAGGCATCTTTTCGTCGTTTTTAACTTCAATGACAGTTGAAGTCATGGGAATCATGCCGGTCGGCATCAAATCACAGCCAAGAAGCTGATTGATCAGGGAGGATTTGCCCCGCTTTTGTGCTCCGAAGACGCCTATGGTCTTCGGAAGGTCTTTTTTGCGGATTTTGTTCGCAAAATGAATCAATCCGTCTAAATTGTCTGCCAATCCAGGTTTTATTTTGTTTTGGCAGCCTTGTTTTATTTTGGTTAAAATGACAAACAGTGTGTCGGCATCGGTCATCATGATTAATCTCCTGAATAGTTTCTTACTGCAGCGTAGGAAGTTGTTTTTGTACGTGCACGCCTTCGGCAAGCAGAGCTTTTACATCTTCCAGGCGTTTGGTTACCAGCAACCGTTCGTTCGGGTCGTTGTTCTGGAAGAATTTTTCGATTTCTTCCAGTTTTTCGGTGTTGTCTGCGATTGTATCGTCAATCCACTGCTGGTATTCGGTAATGAAGAACTCTTTTTGTTTTTCAAGAGCTTTCATGAGAGAATTTTGCATGTCCTGCATAACTTTTTCAGTGATGACCGGGACGTGGCTTTCCTGATAGCTGACCAAAAGCATTTTCAAAAGTTTTTGTGCTACAATAATGCCGGCAATAGTGATCCCGCCGGTAATAACGGCTCCGATACCAGCTGAAATTGCGGCACTGCCTGCGATTGTTGCTTTTGCGCTTGCAGCAGCTGCTGTTTTTGCCGCTAAAGCAGTTCCTCCGTGGCCTGTGATAGCACCCAAAAGCCATGGAAACAGTCCTGATGCTGTAACACTAGCATTTGCGGCAGCCGCTGTCGCTGCAGCAGAGGCACCTTGCCATGCTGCATATGCAGTCATTGCAGACTGGATAGCACCGGCAGTCGCCGAAGCTCCGACTGTAACCGCTCCGCCCATTGCTACTGCAGCACCGCCGGAGGCAAAGATCGTTGCCTTGTCTTTTCCTCCTTTACGCTTTACATAAAGTCCCAGTTCTTCATCAAATTCAGAATTGAGAATCTTGATACACTTTTCCAGCTGTTCCTGCAGATCCAGGACAAGTAGGTTCAGTTCCTGGGCGACAATTTTTTCAACAGCCTGTTGAAGCTTGAATGATTGAAAAACAGCTCCGATAAATCCTTCTTTCTGTAAAGTTTCCTGAATCCGGTTGCTGATTGCATCGGCTTTCAGCGAAAACTTCATATCGAATTTAGCCAGAGTTCTCGTCCACTCTCTGTTAAATTTACGAAGGCTTTTTCCTGCGTTTTCTTTGAGCATTTGATTGGCGTCAATGAGTTCCGCTTTTTGGCTTTTGCGAGTTTCAATAGCGCACTCTCCATCGGAAAGAAGTCTTTGCGTGTCTGTGATATAGGTGTTGCAGACTGCGGAGGTCTTTTCCATCAGGTCTTTGATTTTATTGCGGATCAGGGTTGTGCTGTTTGATTCTGAGACAATAAATTTTTCCAAGTCTTCTTCCAGCTCGGCAAGTCCATGTTTTGCTTTCAGTTCATCAAGAGCGACTCCGGAAACTCCGTTGCAAAGAGCTTCATAAACAGGTTTCGCAGAGACAACATACAGCTTTTCACAAGGAGAGCCCATCACGTCTTCGATTTTCTGTTTTACATAATCAACAACGTCATTTCGCTCCTCTTCATCTATGTCATCAGCCTTTGTGAGAACGAAGAAAATCTTCTTTTTCTGTTCTTCAGAGAGGGCTCGCAGAAGGTTTATGTCGCCGCCATCAAGCGGGAGGTTTGCCGCAACAAGGAAGATGATTGCATCTGTGTAAGGAAGAAAATCGGTCAGAAGTGTGTCATGGTAATTGTAGGTAGAGTTCTGTCCGGGGCTGTCCACGATGGTTACGGCTTTGCTCCATTCCGGGAAATCTCCATAAACTTCTACTGAACGCACCCCTTTTCTATTGCCCGGGTTTTCTTCTTCAGTTACATATTTTTTTATGCGGGAAAGGGGAATTGTTTCAGCTTGTTCTGAGTCAAAGTAGATAATGGCTTTTTCGTTTCCATCATTTTCAGGAGCGATAGTCTTGTCAATATACTTGACAATCGCAGAAGTGCAGGCCGAGAAGGATATGGGAGAAATGTCATCGTTCTGCCGTTCCATAAGTGTATTCAGCAGAGTGGATTTTCCCCGGTTGAAGCTGCCGACGATCGTGAGCAGATACCGCTGTTGTTCAATATCCTTGACAAGTCCGTCAACGAGTGCGGCAGCTGTTCTGTCGCCGATCTGCTCAAAGACGGTCTTGCAGTTCGAGATGTATTTTTCAAATTCGATTTTGAAGGGAACGTAGTTTGCAAAAAGGCTCATGAGTATTCTCCTGATGTTACTGCTTAATGAAGGTTTTCAGTTTTTCTCTGCATTCGGTGATTTGAGCGATGTCGTTTTGTCCCGATGTTGTCAATGCAAGGGGGGTAATTGCTACATCGCGTGCTGAGTCAAAAGCCTGAAGCTGTTCTTTTTCCATCAAATCAAAGGCGTTGTTCAGCTTGGCTTCCAGTTCATGCTTGCCGCGTTCCAAATTTATTGAGATTTCTTTAAGCAATTGCTCGCGTGCTCTATCGGTACTGTAGCGTTTCAGAATGTTCCCGAGAGTACTTTCAAAGAAATTGCGTCCCAGCAGAGCTAACGCGGTGATTCCGAGGAAAGAAAAGAAGCCGAAAAAGAAGAAACTGGCGATGACAACAGTCGGGGTGAAGAATAAGGTGTAGTCTGAATAGTCTGTGACTTTGATTCCAAGCGGAAGTTTGAGTGTGGCCAGAGATTTCTTTATCTGTTCCTGACTTTGAGCTATATCTGCCTGAATTTTTTGTTCAAATTCGTTGACCTTGCGTTCCACGAATCCAGTGATTTCGTGTTTGATTGTAACAGATATATTATCCGTATTCTTCAAGGTCTCCAAAGAGGAGTTGTTGACTTCTTTTTGAACAGAGCTTTTCAGCTGTTCCATAAATGCGTCAAAATCCAGGAAGAACTGGGAGCGATAAGCTTGGAATGCCCGGGTGATTTTTGATTTTTCCCGATCATATTCTTTTGTGAGCTGTTCAATTTTCCCCGCAATCGCGCGTTTGTTTTCTGTCTGTTGCTGCTGATTCAGGGTCGCCATACTTACAGCGTTTCCACACGCATCAAGCAACGTCTGTGAATAGGTTGCAAGCTCCTGTTGGGCATGACGCATTCCTTCTGCTTTCAGATCATTTTGGAGAAAGTTGAATAAGTCATTTTTGAAGGAGCGGAATCCTTCATCATCTGCGCTTTCTTTGGCAGACAGTGCGTAGAGGCGGGTATCAGGAACATTGTGTCCGATTAAATGTGATGAGCATTTTCTCTTCAGCTTTTCAACTTCACCTGCGGGACACTTGTCGATTTTGTTGATTACAATAAACAGTTTGCGCTGTTTGTCGGATTCCAGCAATGATGTAATAAACTGGAATTCAACTTCTGCATCCAAATATTCTGCGTCGAGAAGGATAATGACGGCATCTGTCTCAGGAAGGATATCCAATGTCCTCAGTGCAATCGCTTTGTCCGGATCTTCAAGCCCCGGGGTGTCTGCAATAGCCAGATTCGAAAACGGGAAATCAGGGAGACAAATTGTAATTTTAGAAGCTTTTCCAATATCTTTCCCGTACAGATCCCGTAAGTCATCAATGGATTCATGAACAACAATATTGCCGTTTCCATCTTCGGAATACAAGACCGGTTCTTTGCCCTTGATGATGTAGGTGACCGCCTTCGTTGTCGGTACTGGTGAGGTCGGAAGAAGTTTGCGGCCAAGCAGGGCATTGATTAATGTCGATTTTCCTGTGGAGTATCTGCCGACAACGGCAATTTGCTGGATTGCACAACTGGAAATTTTATTTTCAATTCTGCCAAGAATCGATTCTGTCCCTTTTATTTTTAATGTTTTCGTTATTTTAGCGAGTTCTTCCAGCCGTTTCTGCAATGATGAGTTTTCAATAGGTTTGGGTTCGAGAATAAATTCTGAATCGTCTGCATGTGACAGCTCAAATTGTTTATTTGCTGTTCCGGGAATTTCCTGCTGCAAAACAGCATCGGATTCATCGTTTGAATTCTTCTCTTTACTGGAGGATGAAAATATATACGATAAGGCAAAGCCTGCTATTCCAATATCATCAAGCCAGCCGATTACAGGAATGAAGTCTGGAATGATGTCCAGTGGAGACAAAATGTAAAGCAAGGCACCTCCGGCTACTAGCAGTTTTTTTGTCCCGGAAACAGCGGAGGAAAAGAAAAAGTCGCTCAGTTTTTTCGCTTGCTGCAGAATGGACTGGTTGTTGACATTGGCGGACCATTTCCCGAAGTTTTGCTTCATTCTTTGCTTTGTCTGAGGTTTTGCTGCTTCTTTGCACCATTTGGAATTTATGAAATCGTGCCCGTTCATTATATATGCCCTTTCATAGCGTTTGTTTTTTTGTTCCAGGAAAAATTCCCTCAGAGTTAAGTTGAACTGCTCGTTTCTTTTACTGACTTCCGGATGGAACTGGTTTCTTACAGCAACTGTTAAAATATTTCTTCCAAGTGGCTGAATGATAAAATCTTACAATATGATCTGCGGACACAAAAACAGAATGCAAATAGATACGGAAATCCTGTGAAACGGATTCCGGTCGTCCATTGCATTATTCAATCTGTTGGTTCCTGGGCAGACGGTAAAAGGTTGCAAGTTTTATCGAACAGGTTCCAATCATTCTTTCAAATCAGCATAACTCACAAATATTTGCAAGTCATATATAAAATACAACAGATAGTGAAAATTACAAGCGTTTCGGGTGAAAAATATAGCCTTTTAATTCGTTTGTATTCAAAAAAACTGAAAAGAAAAATAAAGTGTACGGAGGGGGAAATACCGGTCCCGCAAGCCTCGGCTGCGGGACCGGATGAGGTTATACAAGCGTCAGAACAACTTTGCCGATGTTTTCCGCGCGGCGGAGAACGCCGTGCGCTTTTTCTACGTCGCGGATCGGAAACACCGCATGGATGTTCGTGATCAGCTTGCGCGACGAGAACAACGGCCAGAGTTCCGTCTGCAGGGCTTTCAGAATACGGCTCTTCTCCTCCGGCGTACGGCTGCGCAGGGTGCTGCCGATCAGACGAATGCGTTTGCGCCAGACCGTTTCAAGGTTGATCGTCGTCTCCGCGCCCGCCATCGTCGCAATCATGATCCAGCGTCCGCCGAAAACCATGTTGCGGAAACATTCGCCCATCAGCTTGCCGCCGATGCAGTCAAGGGCGACCGTCGGGGGATGCGCTTCAATCACGGGACGGACATCCTCCTTGCGGTAGTCAAGGACGTAATCCGCGCCGAGTTTGCGGACAAACTCCGCTTTCTCGGGGGAGTCGATCGTCGTGATGACTTCCGCGCCGAGCTGTTTGGCATACTGGATTGCGGCAAGTCCAACGCCGCTGGCGCCCGCCTGCATGTAGAAAACATCGCCCGGTTTCATGCCGCCGGCTTCCAGCTGAAGATTCAGGTAAACCGTCGACCAGACTTCCGGAAGGGTTGCGGCTTCAATCATCGAAAGTCCTTCCGGAATCGGAATGACCATGCCCGCAGGGGCCGTCACCAGTTCGGAATATCCGCCGCCGCCGAGCAGCGCACAAACCTTGTCGCCCGGTTTGACGGTGGCGTCCGCGGGAGCTTCCAGGACTTCGCCGGAAACTTCGAGTCCGCACCACTGCGGCCAGCCGGCGGGGGAACTGTAGCAGCCGTCCTTCTGCATCAGGTCGGCGCGGTTGACCGCCGCGGCGTGGACCCTGATGAGGACTTCATCCGGTTTGCGGACCGGATCGGGAACCTCCGCCCATTTGAAATTGAGTTGTTCGTCGAGAATCATTGCGTGCATGGTTCTTGGCTCCATTTTGTATATCCGGCCGCGGCGAGGGTGACCTCGTGGACCAGACAGTCGTGTTCAAAAGTGTAAGGGCTTTTTGCTTCGCCCCGGATCATTTTCGCCAGCTCGATGAGCTGTTCTGTGTAGCGGTCGAACTGCGGCGGAAATTTGATGACGTTTCCGCCCGCGGGGTAGCCGCAACAGGCCTTTTTCAGGTAGATGTTGAGTTCGAGCGGTTTGCCGTCGAAGCGTTCGACCGGGCTGATTTCAACCCAGCCGTTCGTGCCTTCGATTTTGAGGCGGCGCTCGTTGACTCCGCCGCTTGCGTGGCGGCTGCAGGCGCGGATGAAGGCGGTCGCGTGCGGGTAGCCGAGCACGGCCGCGGTGTTGTTCTTCGTGGCGGGGGCGACGTCGGAAGTCGACATCAGGAACGATTCCACGCGTTCCGGGCGGCCCATGACCGAAACGATGAAGTCGATCAGGTGACAGCCCAGGTTGAACATGATTCCGCCTTTGAATTTGGCGAGGTATTCCTGGTAGTCTTCGCCGCCGTAGCCGTGGTTCATATCCATGTCGATCGCGAAAATCTCGCCGAGCGCGTTTTCGCGGACGAGACGCTGAATGAACTGAAAGGCCGGGTTGCCGCGGTACATGTAGCCCATCTGGAACGGGAGGTTGCGCGCTTTGCAGCCGTCGAGCAAAGCCTTGTACGGAGGCAGTTCTTCTCCGGCGGGTTTGTCCATGTGCATGGCAAGGCTGCGCTCCATGCACCGGGTTGCGACGGGGACAAGATCATTGTTCGGAACCTCAACTGCGACGGCTTCGAGGCCGGGGTAATCAAGCGCTTCGTCCAGCGTCAGTTTGGGGATGCCCTCATAACGCTCCATGTTGGATCCGTTGCCGAGACGCGGCGTTTTGCTGAAGGTGCGTTCATCGACCCAGCCGACAATGTCGAAGTAATCCCGGAGCAGTTTGAGCGACTGGATTTTGCCGTTCGCGTGTTCGTGGCAGACTCCGATCTGAATGATTTTTACTGGATTGAACATCGGTTACTCCTGTTTGTTTTGAAACATCGCTTCGATTATGCGGTTGCGTCCGTCGTAGCACTCCTGCCAGTCGCCTGTGCGGGAGGTGAGGACGACCGCCGCGAAATCGTTTTCGGGATCAACGCAGATGGTCTGACCGGTCCAGCCGGAGTGGAAGATGGCGGAGCGGGAGAGCCCGGCGGGGCGTTTCGCATCGGTCATGTCCCAGCCGAAACTGCGGCGGTTTCCATCCTTGTCGAATCCGCAAGTTCCAATGAGTCTGTAATAGGATTCGGGGAAGAGTCTGCGCTCCTGAACGTCTTTTGCGAACAGCGTCATGTCGTGAACCGTCGAGAAGCAGCTGCCGCTTCCGAGGGGGAAGGGGCAGGTGAAGCAGGTCGGGTCGTTGTGCTGTCCGGCGGCCGCGATCTTTTCCGAGCGGGAGGAAGCGGCGACGCCGCCTTGGATCAGCCCGCTTTTGACTTGTTCCTCAAGCAGTTCCAGTGGAGTTGGCATACGGCTCTCCTTTCCGGCGTTTTTTACGCCAGCTTGGTCCAGTCGAAGACGAGCCCCATCGGCGGGTTCTTGTCGGTCGCGAGCATCTGATAGACGGAGTGCGCGTCTTCCGGAGAGATCATCTCGGAGATGATGGAGCTCGCCTGCATTTTTCCGTTGGCGAGGAGCTTGAGGAATGCCTTGTAGTCGTCTTCCTGGGTCCAGTGGTACGGAGCGGATTCGAGTTTCGCGCGGCTGAAGGTGTGCGCGCCGAAGAGCTGAACGCCGCGTCCGTGGACGAAACGGTAGAAGTCGGTCGGGAATTCGGGGACGCGGGTGCAGCCGAGCAGACAGATGCGGCCTTCCCATGCGACGTATTCGAGGGCCTGCTGGAGAGCGGCGGCGCTTCCGGTGACTTCAACGATTGCGCGGACGCCTTCTCCGCCGGTGATCTCCTTGATCTGATCCATGTAATCCTTGTCGCCCGGGTTGAGCGCGTAGTCGGCACCGAGTTTTTTGGCGGTTGCGCGGCGTTCGGGGGAGAAGTCTGCGGCGATCAGCGGAACGGCGCCGCAGAGTCCGGCGACCTGAAGAGCGAATACGCCGAGAATGCCCTGTCCGGCGATCAGCGCGCTTTCGCCGACTTCAAGATGAAGCTTGCGGACTCCGTTGAAGGAGAAGGAGGCGATGTTTGCGAATGCGGCGTCGAGAGTCTTGACGTTGTCCGGAATCCTGACGAGCGCGCCCTTGCGGACGTCGTGCATCGACTGCGGGTTCGTCACGATGCCGGTGACGTTCATCGCTCCTTCGTTTTTGAGCGCGTAGAGCTGATGTCCCGCCCAGTTGATGATGACGCGGTCGCCGGGTTTGTAGAGGGTGACTTCGGGACCGACTTTGACGACTTCTCCGGCGGCGCAGTAACCCGGCGTGTAGGGGAAGGTCGGGTGGGCGTTGTTCATATCCATCGACCATGCGCGTTCCGTTCCGGCGCTGACGACGGAGTACATGGCGCGGACAAGCACCTGATCTCCGACGGGATCCGGAATTTCACTCGCTTCCAGTGCGGCATTGCTGGCGGACTTCATGACGATTTTGTAGTTTTTCATTGCTGTCTCCTTTAAATGTTAGGAATAACGTTTCTTCCGGAATATAGGTGCTGTGAGCGCGAAAAACAACTGATTTTCCGATTTTTTCATGAAAAACCGATTGAAAACGGGCTGAATTTGCTTAAAAAAAATAAAATTCCTGCAAATGAAGCAATTTTGAGTTCGAAAGCTGTTTTTTCTCTTTATGCGTTTGACGAAACGGCAGTTTCATGATATAATACCACGGAAAACAGTATTATTAAGGAGATTTGAAAATGCCGTTTGATCATGGAAGCATCGCTTTGACCATCTGTCCGCTCAGCTCGCCGCTGCCGGAGGATTATCTGAAAAAGCTCGCCGGGGCATCCGCCGGCCGTCTGGAGGACGTTGCCGAGGAACCCGAAATCGGCTGGGTCAGCGGACGCTTTCTGCTCGAAACCGAGATCAGCGAGGCGACTTCCATCTGCGGAGGCCACCTCTATCTTAACCTGCGCAAAGCGGAACGCAAAATTCCCTCTTCGCTGCTGAACGCAATCTGCCGCCGTGACGAACTCGCGTACATGCATGCGAACCAGACCTTTTCCGTGCCGCGTCTGGAGAAGAAACGCATCAAGGAGGAGGCCGTCAAACGCAATCTCATGAAGATGCCGCCGGTGATTTCCGGAACTCCGGTTGTGGTGGACCGCGCGCTGAATGTGATGTACATCGGAACGGCCTCGTTCGCGCAGGTCGACCTGATTGTGAGCGCATTCGTCAGTCAGCTTGGCGTGGAACCGGTTCCGGTCACGATCAATGAGCTGATGATCAAGCTTTTCAAAGAGGAATCCAGTGCTCTGCCGGATGTTTCGTTTACCGGCAACCCCACGGGGGCGACGGATTCCACGCCCGGACGCGACTTTCTCACCTGGCTCTGGTATTTCTCCGAACTCAACGGAGGAGAGCTGGACGTGGAGAACTGCGGCAGATTCCAGCTCGGAATCGAAGGTCCGCTGACGTTCGGTTACTCCGCCGAGGCGAAGGGCGCGGAGGAGAGCGTTGTCAAGAAGGGCTGTCCCCAGCTTTCCGCCGAAGCAAAAGCCGCGCTTGCAGTCGGCAAAAAACTCAAAAAGGCGAAAATCATGATGGCGCGCGACCAGGACGTCTGGACGTTCACTTTTGACGCCGACAAGTTCAATTTCACCGGACTGAACCTTCCCGAGGGGGAGGAGATGGATCGCGAAAGCTATTTTGCCGAGCGCGTGGAGTACCTGCACATCTTCCACAAGGCGATTGAAGCCTATTTCAAGAAATTCGTGGAAGACGTCACCGGCGATACCCGTGCGGCGGTTCAGGAAGACATCAAGAAATGGGCGGAGGACCGCGAGTCCTTTTAAACAATAATTAAGGGTAAGGCAAAGGAGGTGCGTCATGCCGGAACTTTTTACTGACGGAGCGTATCTGCTCCGGATCTACACTGCGGAAAAAGATCATGTGGAAGGGCTTCCGTTCTACGAATGGATTGTTCAGCGCGCAGTAGCCGCCGGCATTTCCGGCGCGACGGTGCTCCGCGGAATCGGCGGATTCTGTTCGAACAATCCGGTTCTGGCTCCGGAATTCCGAGCGTTCCAGATCAACCAGCCGGTTCTTGTGGAAATCGTGGATACGCGGGAGAATCTGGAAGCATTCGTGCAGAAAATCGACAGCCGGATTCCGCGCGGTCTCATGACCCTGACACCCGTTCTGACTCGTTTTTACGGGAAAAAGGAATGAACGGCGCGAAGACTCCGCTGTGGAAACAGCTGTTCAAAGTGTTTCTGAAACTTGGCGTTGCCGCACTGCTGATTGCCTGGGTGATCGGCGGTGACGCCCGCTCCATGCTTGAATCCGTCCGCCGGATGGATCCTGTCTGGGTTGTGCTCTGTTTCTGTGCGCAGTTTCTGCAGGTGACGCTCACCGGAGTGCGCTGGAAATTTCTGATCGCCAAAGAACTGAACGTCTCGTGGTACGAGGCGATGCGGCTGGCGTTCATCGGGCTCTTTGCGAATATTTTCATCCCCGCCGGCGCGGTTGGAGGCGACGTGCTGAAAGCCGCGGTGCTCGCATCCAAAGTGGAAAAGGGACGGCGCATCGAAGCGACGGTTTCGATTCTCGTTGACCGCATTGTCGGCATCGGCGGATTGTTTCTGCTGGTTCTGTTTTCGTTCTGCCTGATGTTCCGCCGGATCGGGGAGCTTCCGGTTGCGGCGAAATCGATCGTGTATCTTTTCTCTTTGCTCAGCGCGGGCGGAATCGGAGTGATTGCGGTTCTGTTTTTTCAGGATTACATTTTCCGCTGGAAGTTCGCCGCGAAGCTTCTTGAGATTGCAGACCGCTGGATGAAGGGGATTCCGGGAAGCATCATCCGTTCGGTCTCCGCTTACCGGACTCGCTGGAAAACTCTGGTTCTGACCACACTTTTTTCCGCTCTGATTCTTCATCCGCTTCTGTTCGGTGCATTGTATTTCCCTCTTTACGGTGCGATGCGCGAGCTGCCGCCTGCGGATGTGACGCTGACGGCCTCCGCTTACGGCAATTTAGCCTCGGCAGTTCCTGTGACTCCCGGCGGACTCGGCACGCGGGATGCGGTTGTCAAAACACTCCTGAATGCCTGGGGCATTCCTGAAAATTCCGCTGTGACGGCAATGGTGATTTACACCGCGGTTCTTCTCCTGACGAATCTTCTCGGCGGCATCGCCTTCCTCCTCCCTGCGGAGTGGAGGAAGAAGAAAGAGTGACGTCATCGTTCTACTTTTTTGCGGAAAGCCCGGCAATGCCGCAGATGATGAACAGGATTCCAAGCCAGCCGTGCAGTGAAAGTTTTTCTTTTTTGAAGAAAACTCTGTAAACGCTGAACAGCAGAATGCAGGTTCCGACTGCGGCCGGATAGACTGCAGAGCTCCAGCCGCATTTTGCCGCCGCATCGGCCGCCAGGTAGAAGGTGTACTGCCCGCAGAGCACAACGACGCCGTAAAGCAGAGCCGTTTTCCAGATTCCTTTGAGATCGTATCCGGCAGTCATTCCGGCGATTCCGTTCCAGGTGATCAGGGCGACGAATGCGCCGAGAGTGATTCTCCAGCCCAGCACCGCCGGACTCAGGGACATGTAGTTGGGCAGCAGACGCAGGAATTGTGCCGTCCCGGTCATCAGGAATGCGCATCCGAGAATGAGCCAGAAACGTTTTTCTCCTGCGGCTTTCTCCTTCGCCGTGCTTTTTTTCCCTTTTGCCAGCAAAGCAAGTCCGGTCAGCATGAAGAGAACCCCGGTCCATCCGAACCATGTCGTATGCACGCCCGGCAGAAACATTCCTCCGAGAAAGGGGAGAATCATGGCGCTTTGAATTCCCGCCCATGCGATGCTCTGGGGGCCGGAATCCATGACTTTTTTGAGAAGCCAGAATCCGGTCAGATCCGCGGCAGATGCGGGAATCATGACGGCGGCAAGCTTCATCATTTCTCCCCAGCCGGTTTTTTGCGCCGGAATGAGGAGAAGAGAGGAAAAACAGTAGATGACAGAGTAGACTGCGAAAAACGAGATCAGTTTTTTGCGGTCGCCCGGAGCTTTTCCGAAGATTGCGCCGACTGCCGCCCAGATCAGCCCGGTCAGCAGAGAAAGAAGAAGCGCTTTCAGCATGGATCAGACTTTCTGATGAGCCACTCCTGCAATTCGCGGAGAGTCTGTTCGGTGTTCAGAATCGCTTCGGGCTCTCCGATGCTCAATGATTCGCGGAGAATCCGTGCTCCCAGGGAATCCGGGTAGGCGTCTGCAATTTTCAGCGCGTCGCGATAGACCTTGGCGAGTTCCGGCAGTTCTGCAATGAGGGTGCGGACATTGCGGATGACATCCAGTTTGTCTTCCGGACGTTTCAGATCCGGATAAAGTTTCATGCCGTCAAATACGCTGCGCACGAGCCCGGTTCCGCCCCACGGATATCCCCACGGGAGAGGAATGAGCTTTGTCATGACCGTCGTGAAATTTCCGGTGATTTCATGGTCGTGATTTTTCCCGAAAAGCAGATTGTCCGTATCGGGTTGTTCGGGTTTGGTGTTGTCGTTGCGGTACTTCTCCCGTATGTTTTTGTCGCGGAAGTCGGGAATGTCGATCGGAGCTCCGTTTTGAGCCTGGCTGCGCACTGCCATGAGCCCGGTCATGCAGACGTCGCAGGCGCGGTAGACGTCCCAGAACGCCTTTTCGCCGGTCAGAATTTCGCGGGCGAAATAATAGAGTTCCCAGAAATCGCCGCCGCCGTGTCCCATTGTCTCGGCCAGATCGCCCATTTCAGGCCATTCGGGTTTCAGTACATATTTCCGTCCATCGCCGCGCGCGCCAATGGAAACGAGACAGTCTTCCGTGAAATCGTAGGCGGCGCGAGTTCCCCATATTTTCCGCGAATGAGAATCCAGAGTCATCGAACCCATGAAGTTCCGGAAGATTCCACCGTTGTTCATGGTGACGAAGGAAACCGAAGGGGTATGCCGGAAGTCGTTCACCCATCCCGGCAGCGGAATGGAGAGTTTCGGCGCGGAAACCTGAACCGGCCGCAAGCCGGTGACATACATGAGCGGCCCGAGAGAGTGGGTGCAGTAATAGTGTCCGTTGAACCAGGAGCGCCAGTTGTGAACAGCCCATCCCGGTTGAACGGGAGTTCCGTCAATATAGGCGTACGAAAGGACGCGGCAGTCATGGTTGTAATCATATTCTCCGTACAGAAATTCTCCGAAGAGACCGTCATCCCAGAGTTTTTTCGCGATCATATTGGGTTTCATGAACGGATAGTTTTCAAGCAGATTGTAGACTTTTCCGCTTTTCTCCACCGCTTCGACAAGGGCGACCGCTTCCGCCGGAGTGTAGAACGAGGTTACTTCGCACATGACATGCTTTCCTGCGTTCAGAGCTTTGATCGAGTGTTTCGCATGGTCCATAAACCAGGTCGCAACAAGCACGGCGTCCATGTCCTGAGCGAGAAATTCGTCTTCATCCGCAGTCAGGAAAACATCAGGAGCGTGTTTTCGGAAATTTTCCCGGATGTGTTCGTTGAAGTCGCAGCCGGCGACGACGTCGATGTTCAGAGCCTTGCAGCATGCGATGAGGTCTCCGCCTCGTCCGAGTCCCCAGACGCCGAGTTTGATGCGCTTGTCGGTGTTGAATATTTTGTTCGCCATTTCTGGCCTCCTTTCGGTTGGTTGGAAAATAATATAAAAATTCTTTTACAGTTTGCAAACATGAAAAACGGTATTATATTTACATAAGAACATTGAAATTTATAAAAAAGCGACTTTCTATGAAATTGCCGAATGTTATCAGCTGCGGAGTTTACCGCGAAGCTCAGAAGGGGGTTCAACGGATGGATGTTCAGTGGATCAGCCTGACAATATCCGGGTTGAAACGGTGCAAAGTATACTATCCGGACGGTCTGCTTGCGGGCAGCTCCTTGCCGGAGCCTCCATTTCTGTCGCTCGGTTTCCCCGGGTTCCGATGCGACTTCGATTATGGAGCGGACCGGGAAAACTGGGTGTTGATGTTCTCTCTTCCGGAGTTCCGGTATGATCCGCAGAGGCATCAGCTGTATCTGCAGGAGGATGAAAATGAAATTCCTCTTTGCCGCTGCACAGTTCCTTCTGCCGATGTTTATGAACTCCGGAATATGTTCAGCAGCATATCCGGACTTTCAAAAAGTGCGCTTCCGGCGGATCATCTGCGTGCGGATTTTGCCGCCGCTTCGCTGCTTCGGCATTTTCTTCCTGAGGAAAGCCCTTCGGCTTCTCCGGCCGCACAGTTGCGCAAGCGTCTGGATGCGGATCGGGAACACCGGTATTCCCTGAAGGAGCATTGCCGGATTCTTGGATGGAATCCGGATTATCTGCGCCGGACGTTTCTCGCCGAATTCGGCGTCCTGCCCGGTGTTTACAGAGAGCGGCGCCAGAAAAACGATCTGCTTTCTCTCTTCACTTATTCGAATCTCTCCTTCAAGGAAATTGCGGACAAGCTGGGGTTGAAGCATGTTCAGCATCTGAATCTGCTGACGGAGCGTTACTTTCACTGCACTCCGGGCGAGCTGAATCGGCGTTACAGGAAGACTCTTCCCTATATTGAAGCGAATGCGATCCACTGAACGGTTCTTTTCTCTTCTGTTTTCTCACAAAAAAATTACGGAAAAATAAAAAACGCCGGATTGCAAAAACGGGAAAATGTGGTATCTTTTCAGCAAAAGAAAATTGGAGGTCCTGCTATGGATGCCACAGCTCAAAAGAAAGCAATCGCCGTGCTCACAAGCGGCGGCGACGCACCCGGTATGAACGCTTCGGTCCGCGCCATCGTTCGCGCCGGAATCTCGTACAATATGGATGTCTACGCCGTCTATGAGGGCTATCAGGGACTCATCGAAAACAACATCGTTCTCATGGACTGGCGATCTGTCTCCGGCATCATGCAGGAAGGCGGAACCATCATTGGAACCGCCCGGAGCAAGGCGTTCCGCACGCACGAAGGGCTCCTGACCGCGGCGGAAAATCTCTATCACCGCGGAATCAGCTGTCTCATCGTCATCGGCGGCGACGGCAGTCTCTCCGGTGCAGATGAATTCAGTCAGCTCTGGAAACAGCTCGGCGAGGAACTCGTCGCGGCGAACCGCATCACTGAAGCTGAACGCGCCGTCTGCCCCAATCTCCGGATCGTCGGGCTCATCGGCTCCATCGACAACGATATGGCGAACACCGATATGACCATCGGCGCGGACACCGCTCTGCACCGCATCACCGACGCCATCGACTCGCTCCGCAGCACCGCGTACAGCCATCAGCGCATTTTCATCGTGGAAGTCATGGGACGCAACTGCGGCTATCTCGCTCTGATGAGCGCAATCGCCACCGGAGCCTCCTGGGTCTTCATTCCCGAACGTCCGCCGCAGGAAGGCTGGGAGGATGAGCTCTGCACGCTTCTCGAAGACGGCAAGAAGGCCGGACGCCGCGACAACATCATCATCGTTGCCGAGGGCGCGCGCAACTGCAAGGGCGAACCCATCACCTGCGCACAGGTGCAGGAGATGATCGAAGGACGTCTCAATCTCGAATGCCGTATCACGATTCTCGGACACGTCCAGCGCGGCGGAGCGCCCAGCGCCTACGACCGCTATATGAGCACCGCGTACGGTTACGAAGCTGTCAAAGAGCTTGTCAAGCATCCCGATGCTTCCGAGTCGGTGATCATTGTTTCCAAGAACAACCGCATTACGACCGCTCCGCTGATTGAATCGGTTCAGAAGACCCGCGCGACCGCCGCCGCAATCAAGGCCGGCGAATACGACAAGGCGGAAGCCATGCGCGGCATCGACTGGAGCCGCGTCAGCGAGCTCGTCAAGATTCAGGCGCAGATCCGTCCTTCCAAGGAGATTACGGAGGACAGCCCGCGCATTGCGATCATGACTTCCGGTTGGCCCGCTCCCGGAATGAACAACGCCATCCGCACGGTGATCCGCGTCGCCATGAACCAGGGCTACAAAGTCGTCGGCATTGAAGACGGCGTGGACGGTCTGGTTGCCGGACGCTTCCGTGAATTCTCGTGGATGGAGGTTGACAACTGGGCGGGTTCCGCAGGAACCAAGCTCGGCACGAACCGCAAGCTCCCGACCGAAAAAGATTACTACCGCATCGCCGTCAATCTGGAAAAGAACCGCATCAGCGGTCTGCTGATTCTCGGCGGATGGACCGCGTTCACGCTTGCGACCGAGCTGCACAAGCACCGCGACACATTCGAAATTTTCCGCATCCCGCTGATCTGCATCCCCGCGACGATCAACAACAACATGCCCGGTGTGGAACACTCCATCGGCTGCGACACCGCGCTGAACACCATCGTTCAGGCGATCGACAAGATCAAGAATTCCGCCGACAGCGCGCGCCGTCTGTTCATCGTGGAAGTCATGGGACGCTACTGCGGCTTCCTCGCGATGATGAGCGGCATGGCGACCGGCGCGGAGTACATTTACATGCATGAAGTCGGCATCAACGTTGATATGCTGGAGAAGCACACACATGCACTTGTCGACAACTTCAAGCTCGGCCGCCGCACGGCGCTGATCATCCGGAACGAGCACGCGAACAAGACTTACGACATCAACTTCATCGCCTCGCTCTTTGAAGAGGAGAGCGGCGCGTGGTTCGACGTCCGCAAGACGATTCTCGGTCCGATGCAGCAGGGCGGCAACCCGAGTCCGTTCGACCGCACGCTCGCCGCGCGTCTTGGCTACGAAGCGACCATGCACATGATTGACCGCATCGAAAAACATCTGGACAGCTGTGCAATCGTCGGTCAGGCCGGCGGCAAGGCGCTGATCTTTGAAGATGAATTCCTGGAGAAGATGGTGGATACGCGCTATCAGCGTCCGCTCCGCCAGTGGTGGGAGAACTTCTACGAGGTTTCGCACATTCTCGCGAAGCCGCCTGAGGTTCGTGAAATCCGCTGAATTCTTCAGCCGTGTCCGCCGGTCGTTTCCTTCGGGGAGTGACCGGCGGTTCCGTTTTTAAAGGAGAGTCTTTCCGGAGCTTTGCGCGCGGTAACTGCGCATGGAGGTTTTGAAGAGGGCGCGGAACCGTTTTGAAAGATAAAACAGGCTTGAGAAGCCGCAGATTTTCGCGATTTCCGAAAACGACAAGTCTGTTGTCGCAAGCAGGCTGCAGACGTTCTGGAATTTGATTTTCTCGTGATATTTCTGCGGCGTCGTTCCGTAGGTTTCCCTGAAGGTCTGGAAGAATTTCGTGCGTGACATTCCGAACCGTCTGGCGACCTCTTTGAAGTCGTTGATCCGGAGGTTTGCCACGATGAAATTTTTTGCCGCCTCCAGTCGGGGATTGAGTTCAAAGAGAGATTCCGCGTTGCCGCGCATCAGGATGTTTTCGAGCAGGTTTTCAACGAGCGGGAAGACATTTCCGGATTCTTCCGCGAGCAGAGCATACGCCTCTTCCGCATCGTTCCGGATGCGCGTGAAGGTTTCCTCGCCGGGGTGTACATGATAGATTTCCCTGACCGGCTGGTTCCAGTTGACATGCGTATGGAGATTGAATCCGAACCAGATGCATTCCCATGCGCCGTTGACCGAAAAAAAACGGTTTTTCGAGGGAGGAGAGAGGAGTACGTCGCCGGTTTCCGCCCGGAGTTCTCCGAACTGGTTGCTGAGACGGCATTGTCCTCCGGTTGTGATGACAAGATTCCAGAATTGAAGGTCGTGGGACATCCAGGAGAAATCCTTGCGGTTGAATGTAACTTTTCCGCCAAAGATGCTTGCGTTTTTATTTGTGTTTGGTGCGTAGTCCATTTGTGCTTTTCTCTTTTCTCTGGAATATATCATGTTCCGCGCAGGAAATCAACCGCTTTTTTCGCGGGAAACGCTTTTTGCCGGGAAAAACTTCCGGTTTTGAACGATATGACAAATATTCCGGACTCTTTGGTATTGACAAAATGGGAATTATGCAGTATAATTATTCCCAGAACCAAAGAATGTTTTTATCGGAAACAAACTAAAAAAAGGAGTTGGGACAATGAAAAATGGAATTCAGAAGAGACATGCGGAAGACAATTGGAGGTTCGGACGAAAATACAAGAAATTCACTCTTATAGAGCTCCTTGTGGTAATTGTGATCATCGCAATCCTCGCCGGAATGCTTCTGCCGGCTCTGAATTCGGCACAGGAAAAGGCGCGGGCGATCTCGTGCGTCAACGGATTCAAACAGCTCGGGCTTGCGGTGACGGGATATCTGAATGACAACAAAGATTCCATTTTCGTCATGTCGAGCGACTGGAAGAGGGCGTATTGCTGGGGCGGAGATATGGACGGACAGCTTTCCTACGTGTATGATGCGGTCGGGCAGAAGGGGCGGGTGTGTCCTTACGATGCCAGCGTCGTTGCTCTTTCGAAGGTTTGCAGTTCCACATTCCAGAAGGGGGCAGCAAATTCCGATGTATCGAATATCAAGCTGATCAACCCGCTCTGCAATGACAAAACGCCTCATGTGATGTTTTTCCGGATGTATGCCATGCGCATGGATGCGGATCCGGCGGCGTGTTATAGAAACGGAGATGTTTTTGCGCATCAGCTGACGCGGGTGAAGAATCCCTCAAGCAAGGGGTTCTGGACGGAAGGCTTTTCGCAGTTCCAGAAGAGTTCCGCACTGAACACGCTGAATCCGCAGAGCGGAGCGTGGAGCCATATGGAACGGAACAACAACGTTCTCTACTTTGACGGTCACGTCGGAACGATCGCGAAGGGATCGGTTTCCTGCGGTCACGCCTACGCCAGCGGCTCCATTACAATGTCCTGTCCGAGCTGCCGCTTCTGGTATCCGTACAGATAATTACTTCAGAAAAAAGGAGATTTGAGTGATGAAAAAGATTTTGACTGCATTGCTGTGTGCGGCGGCGGTTCTTCTTTCCGCGGATGTGCTGAAAGAGTGGAACTTCAAAGGACGGAAAGTTGACGGGCTCATTCTTCCCGGAAGCAGGGTCGGATACCGCATTTCTCCGGACGTGAAAACTCCGGAGGGGGAGCCCTGCGCGGAGATCAAGGTTCGGACACCCGGAAAAGTGCCGTGGGAACTGATGGTCAGTTTCGCTTCGAATCAGCAGATTTCCAAAGGAATGAAGCTGCGTTACAGTTTCCAGATCCGCGGCGACCGCAAGGGGAAGATGCCTGTGAGCTGTCTTCAGAATCAGGCTCCGTGGAAGACAATCGGAAATTCATGGATGGAGTTTGAGTTCGATACGGAGTGGAAGACCGTCACCCGTGAATTCACTTCGAATCTTGATTACAGCGGTTCGGTGCGCGGACCTTCGCTGATGGCCGGGAAGCTTCCGGAGGGAACCACGCTTTATATCGGCGCGGTCAAGCTGGAGTGGCTGGACAACGTTCTGCCGCTTGCGCTGAATTCAAACTGGACGTTGTTCCGCACGCCGGATCTGAAAGACGTCAAGCTTGAGGCTCTGACGGCTGTCCCGCAGACGCTCGGCGGAGTTCAGGGGCGGACGGTGAGTCTGAAAGAGAACACGCTGATGCTCGCGAAACCCGGCGAATCTGTGAAGCCGAAAACGGCTGCGGTGCTTTTCAATGAATTTGAATCGGAGAAGGCTGGCGTGATGCAGGTTGGGTGCTCGGCGGACTACTGGTTCGAGTTCATGGTCAACGGTAAAACGGTCTATGACACCATTGTCAACGGCAATGGCGAGACGGCGTATCTTCCGACCGACCACGTGTTCAACTTTCCCGTGAAGAAGGGGAAGAATCTGATTGCAGTCCGCGTGCTGAGCGGCTCCGAAGGCTGGCGGTTCGTCTGCGGCAAAGTCCCGTTCCGCGCAAAGCTGAAGCAGAGCCGGATCACCCGGATTGTCCGCGGAAATGAGTGGCGTCCGGTGAAGATGGACAAGGTTTCGTGGGATCGGAAAGCGCTGATGCACCAGCGTATTGACCAGTGGAAGCGGATTCCCGGAACGGCGCTGGATCTTTCGCAGTATGTGAAGAAATACGATATCGACAAGTGCGGATGGCTGAAGGCGGACGCCGTCGGACGGTTCTATTTTGAATCTGCTCCGAACGAGGCTGTTCGCCTGCGCGGATTCAATTTCATTCCCGGCGGCTGGAGACGCGGCTTTATTTCGATGTCGAAGCCGGAGCTGGAGGAGTTTGCGGATCAGATTGCACTTTCGGGGATGAACGTTCTGCGCTTCCATTTCCTGGATGCTTTTCTTGTCGGCAACGGAGGGCTTCCGAAGCAGGGGAAAAACCGGAAGACCGTTTCCGAAGTTTTCATGGCTCAAAAGGCGGAGGAGCTGCCCGTTCTTCCGCAGTTTGCGGATCGGTACTGGTATTTCCTGAAGTGTCTGCGCGACCGCGGCGTTTATGTGATGCTGGATATTTTCACTGCAACCGGAATGTTCACGGAAGCCGTGAAAAATGAAGACTCCAGCTACGGACGCTTTCAGATTTTCTTCAATGAACGCTACCGCAATCATTGGAAAGCCGGATTCGACTATCTGCTGAAGACGCCGAATCCCTACACGGGAAAAGCGCTGGTTGACGATCCGCAGCTGATTGCGATCACCTGTTACAACGAACAGGAGCATCTGCTCAACATCGGCGGAAGCAAGCTCGAGATGTTTACTCCGGACTGGCGGAAGTTCCGCAATCCGGCAAATCCCGCATCGGTTCCGGAATTCAGCCGGAAACTGATTCAGTCGGCCGGCCCCGAAGGAGATGCCGCACGGGAATATCTGCGGAAGAGACTTCATGAGATGAACGCGTTCTATCTTGGCGTCGTCGAAGATTCGGGATTCCGCGGGTTCGTTACAAACTGGGATATGTTCATGCGGAACCTGGAGGGCGACGCCCGCGCGGATTTCAATGCGGTTTCCATGCACACCTATCATGCGCACCCGAACAAGGTCAAACTCTATCCGCCGACCTTCAAGCAGCGTCTTGCGTTCGGCACCTGGCTGCGCGGCTCCATGCTGACGATAGATCAGGGATCTTCGATTGTGGAGAACAACTACATCGGGCGCGCCGCGGCGACGCGTGTGTTCGGCAAGCCGTTTTTCATGACTGAATATTCACATTGCGGCTACAACCGTTTCGCGCATGAAGCCGCGCCGATGTGGGCGGCTTATGCGAGTCTGCAGGACTGGCAGATGCTTGCACCGCATTCCAATACCGTCAAGCTCTACTACGCGCCGTTCCAGCCTTACGACTTCGACAGCGGCAGCAATCTTTCGGCTGTGATGAATTCGCTGTTCTGTGCGTTCGGCTGGCAGCGCGGCGATATCCGGAGCGCAAAGCATGCGGTATCATTCCATGTTCCGGAAGGGACGATTCGCGGACCGGAGTACACCGGCGCGATCGGGAGCGGTTACAATGCGCTCTATATGCTGACCCGGATCGGTTCCGATTACCGGAATGCGAAGAACCCAGCGGCGGATCTCAACATCGAGCCGAAATCGTTTGTCGGAGCGAAGAGCATGGGCATGTACATTGTTCTGAGCGAGGAACGCACGCAGAATGCAAAGATCCTGCGGGAACAGGTCGCCGGTCTGCGCAAGGCCGGAATCCTGACTCCGGCGAACCGGACCGATGCGGGAAAGGGAATTTTTGAGAGCGAAACGGGCGAGATCTGCGCGGATGTGCAGAAGAACACGCTCACGATAGACACACCGAAATTCCAGTCGGCTGTGCTGAAGGAGAGCAAGCCGGTCAAACTTTCCGATCTGTCTGTGGAATCGGTCAGCACGCAACAGTACCGAACATGACTGGAGTATTGACCGGAAGTCAAACTTTCCGATCTGTCTGTGGAATCGGTCAGCACGCCCTGCACGATTGCGGCAATCTCGCTGGAAAATGAAAAGAGTATTGCGGATTCAAAACATCTGCTCGTGGTTGTCGGAACGGTGTTTGCCGCGGAGAACGCTGTGTTTTCCTCGGAGAATTTCGGGGCGGAACTGGATGTCGGCGACATGCAGCAGGTGATGCGCGCCGGACAGTTCCGTTTCTCGCTGAAAAACGGTGCAAAAGGTTTCCCATCCGTTTATGCGCTGAATATGAGCGGTTCCCGCGAATGCAAAATACCGGTGACGCTCAGGAACGGCAGAGTTGAGTTCGCTCTCGACACCTGCAAGCTGGAGTATGGTACGCCGTATTTCGAGGTGGTTTACCCGTAATCGGCGCAGAATATTTATTTCCCGCCGGATGGAGATGTGATCTTCCTGTCCGGCGGATTTTTTTTGTAAACGAGTGTGAATCCGGCGATTCCGCGCGCGCGGAACAGGGTTTCGTTCTCCGGGGGAGGGCGCAGAGACGGATTGCTCATGCCGTATTTTTCAAAATCGTTTTCCTGATAGACAAACAGAGTGTCCGGCGGCATCGCTTCAAGCGAAACAAGTTTTTTCACCGGAGCATAAAACGGGACGCGCCCGGAGTAGACATTCGGGAGCGGTTTTGAGACGTATCCGAGTTCGGGCATGGTCAGCATCTGAACGATCGGCCACGGTGCGACGACGGGTGAATCAAAATGTTCCGTTTCCAGAAAACGGCAGAGCTCCAGATTCGCGCGGGTCTGATTCACATGTTCCGCATTCCGTTCCAGATATTCCCCGGAACAGCGTTCGCCGAACGAGAGCGGTCTGTAGCAGAGCGGTGCAAGAAAAAACAGCACGCAGAGACCCCACGGCACAAAGCGGTTCCGGCAGTTCAGCGCGGGCAGAAGCAGAATTGCGGGAACGGCAGCCGCCATGTAGCGGGGCAGGGCGGTTCGTGCAATCAGGTACGCTCCGGCATATCCGGCCGCGGCCAGGAAGAAAAGCAGGGAATCCCATCCGTTCTTCCGGATTCGCGCACAGGCGAACGCGATTCCCGCGCAGAAAACCGGAATCAGAACGGGAAAGTAAAGTCCAGTGTGAAACCACGCCTTGCGCAGCAGATAGACCGGAAATGAAAACGCCGCATCCGCGGAAGCGGTATGAAGTCCGCCCGCTGTCATATTGACGTTGTGCTGAAGCAGAAAGAGCTGGAAGAGGAAAATCAGGAAGAATCCGGCAAGCGGAATGCGCAGTTTTTTCCATTCGGAGCGGCTGGCGGAAATCCGGATCAGAAGATAAAGGAACAGGGCAAAGCTCAGAACCGCCGCGCTTGTTTTGAGAAAGACGGCGAGGAAGGCTGCCGCCATTGCGCAGTTCCAGCGTTCCCGGTTTGCGAACCAGAGCGCGAGCATGACGCCGAAGGTCAGCGCGGGTTCCAGACCGAGTGCGATTGTCTGCCCGTAGGTCAGTGGTTCCAAAAGGAAGGCAATCCCCCATCCTGCGGCACAGAGTGCGGAGACGCCGCGCGAGCGCAGAACGGAGGTGAGCAGGGTTGCTGTTCCCGCCATGCAGGCAAAGTTCAGCAGATGTCCAAGCAGGTGAACCGTTTTCGGGGAAAAAAGCGAATACCAGACGGCGTAGAGAATCGGCAGAATGCTGTACGGGTAGACATTGGAGCCTTCGTAGCTGTGCTGTCCGGGCGCATAAAGTTCCGTAAAGGAGAAGTTGTGTTTTGCGAGAAAGAGCGCCTGATTGTGAAGTCCGATAATTTCGTCCCAGTGGGGCGGATTGTAAATCAGATGAATATTGCAGAGGAGAATGAGAAGAAAGAAGAGCGGGAATAGTTTAAAATGCGAACCGGAGGCGAGTCCGGTCCGCATTTTCTGAATCAGGTGCATGAGAGAACTCAGAGGCTCTCCGCACTGGCGCCGTCACCGACGGAGCAGATGATGGTTTCGATCGTCTTGCCGGTTTTGAGCTTGTAAGCCGCGGCGAGGCGTTCGCAGTAGTTTTCCGCTTCGCTTTCGCGGACGAGGTGGATGCTGATTCCGCCGAATCCGCCGCCGCTGAGACGCGCTCCGACGCAGCCCGGGATTGTGTGCGCGAGTTCGACGAGGATATCGAGTTCCGGACAGCTGTTTTCGAAGCAGTCGCGGGAGCTTTCATGGCTCTGGAACCAGAGTGCGCCGAATTCTTCGACTTTTCCGGCTTCGAGGAGCTCAACACCCTTCATGACGCGTTCATCTTCGCCGACCACGTGTTTTGCGCGGAGGTAGTCGGTATGATCAAGGATGGATTTGCACTCTTCGAGCATGGAGGAGGAGACGTCGCGCAGGGTTTTGACCTGCGGGAATTTTCCCTGGATGACTTTGGTTGCGCGCTCGCAGCTTTCGCGGCGCTGGTTGTAATCGGATTCCACGAGGTTGTGTTTGACCATGGTGTTCGCAACGACGATCTTCCAGCCTGCGGGCATGGTAACGGTCTTCAGCACTTCCACGGAACGGAAGTCACAGAGAATGAACGAATCCTTTTTGCCGTAGAGGGAGCTGAACTGGTCGAGAAGTCCGGATTTGAGTCCGAGGTAGACGTTTTCGACGGACTGACCGACGCGCGCCCATTCGGGAAGCGGAAGGTCGATTCCTGCGAGCTGCTTGAGTGCCATGCAGAACGCCATTTCGAGGGCTGCGGAGCTGCTCATTCCGGCGGAGAGAGGAACGGAGCTTTTGAACAGGACTTCAAAAGCCGGATAGGAAATGCCGCGTCTGCGGAGCTCGACAAGAACGCCCTTGATGTAGTTTGTCCAGTCTTTCGGACGGGGCGTATCCATGTCGTCGAGGTCGATGGTGAATTCGCCTTTGAGCGGGGGATTCTGAAGTTTGCAGATTCTTCCGGGAATTGCGGCAATTGCCATTTCGGTTGCCTGACCGGTTGCACAGCTCAGCACGAAGCCCTCGTTGTAGTCGGTGTGGTTGCCGAGAATTTCGAGTCTTCCGGGAGCGTGGGAATACGCCGCCGGTTTTGCGGAGTACGCCGCCGCGAATGAATCAATGACATCTTGTTTCATGTGTTCCAGTTCCTTTGGGTTGATTTCTCATACCTGAAATATATTGGAAGAATGCGGAAATTCAAATATTAAAACACTTTTTTTTCTGAAAAAGCACAATATCCCGACCTGTCCGGACGTTTATCTGGACAAGCCGGTGATGAATGGAGAAAATCTCCGGCGAAACTTTCTCTTCTCAATTCTCCGGCGGACCGCGTCGTACGGTCCGCCAAACTTTTTTATTTCCAGTTTACGCCTCGTTCTTGAGGCAGAGCCGCGTTGAGACAGCAGTCGCGGAAAACTTCATTGACGTTGTCCAGAATGTACTGTCCGTCTTTTTCACGGCGCACCGCGGACTCCTTCAGAACGATCGGCGTCAGTTCCTTCGTGAGCATTTCGATGCAGAGGGTGTGTTCGATCGCGAGGGAGAGCGGGCAGGTGAAGACCGGTTCGCCGCCGATTTTGCGGATCATATCGCGGAACATGTCCATGTGCGGAGCTTCGACAACGCCGGAATGGAGAACGGCGCCTTCGGCGTTGCGGATGTTCCAGGTGGAATCAAGTTTCCAGTAGACCGCGCCGTTTTCGCATTCGATGCGCATGGACGGGTTGTCGCCCTGTCCGACGGTATGGGTGAACAGGGAGAGCAGTTCGACTCCGTTTGCGGTGCGGAATCGGAGCGCGGAGGTGTCGAACGTTTCGATTTCCGGACGGGCGCGGCAGAGCATTCCTTCCACCGATTCCGCATGTGCGGAGGTTGCGAAGGTGTCGCCCGAAAGAAAGAGCTGAAGATTGAGATAGTGCGCGAAAGCGTTGTTGACCGGGGAGTCGAGAATCGGGGTTCCGTCGGCGGCCGCTAGGCGTCCCGCCCAGTTGTTGCGGTGATAATACTGATCCGCGCGCGGCCAGAGTCCCATCGACACAATCCGTTTCACTCTGCCGATGCGTCCGGAGAGCAGATACTGTTTGATGAACTGGATTTCGCGTGCGTAGATGTGCTGGAACCCGACGGCGACGAAGTGTCCGTATTTTTGTTCCGCCTCCATCATGCGGCGGATTGCTGCTGCGGAGCCGGCGGCGGGTTTTTCAACGAGCACGTTTGCGCCGTTCGCAAGCGCCTGTTCGGTCATGGATTCGTGAAATGCAATGCCGGTCGGAAGGCAGACCAAATCCAGTTTGCCGGAAAGCTCCGCGTACATGGCGTCGGTGGAAGGGTAGACTTTCGCTCCGAGTGTGCGCAGAATCGCGAGTTCGTCCGGAACCTGGTCGGGGTTGATGACGACCGCCGCGGCAAATTCCGCCGCGCCCTGTTCCGCAAGCTGTTTCAGATAATTGAAGTGAACTTTGCCGTAGCCGGAGACTCCGATCAGCGCAATTCTGATTTTCTTCATGATATGACCTCAAAAAAAGATGGTTGTTCCGGTATCCGCCGCTTTCTGGGCGAGCAGACACGCATGGGTGAGCTTGAACGTCTCGTCGTCGCTGACGAGACCGGGGCGTCCGCCGGCAAGTTCGAGCAGAAAGTCGGAGAAAAGCCGGCGGTCGGGTGTTTCGGGTGTAATGACCTGTTCGCCGTCTTTTCCGATGTAATGAATTTTACCTCCACGGACTTCAATGACGCCTTCGGTTCCCGCCACACGGACGCGGTCGTCGCCGTGCGTGGGGGCGGCGGCCGGACGGAGATAGTCGATTCCGGCGGAGGCGAGCACACCCGATTTCATGCGGAACTGGCAGTGCGCCGCAATCTCCAGATCGCCGTTCCCGAAATTGTCCTCCGTGGTCTGGATTGCGGAGACCGATTCAAAATCGGAGCCGGAGAACCAGAGAATCCAGTCGAGCGCATGACTGCCGACCCACGGAATCGTTCCGCCGTAAGTCGCGCGGTGTTTGTAGAATTCCGGACGTGTCCCGAGACGGTAGGATTTCTGCGCACGAACTGTTTTGACCTTTCCGACAGCGCCCGCGGAGACCATTTTGTGTGCCTGGTAGAACGCCGGTTCGTAGCGAAGTCCGACCATCGAGACGATGCGCGCGGAGCTTTTTTCATAAGCCGCGCGGATGATTTCGAGCTGTTCGAGCGTAAGGGCGATCGGTTTTTCACAAAAGACATTGATGTTGCGCTTCAGCGCCTCCGCGCACATTTCCGCATGAAGTTCAAACGGACCGTCGATGCAGAGAACATCGGGGCGGAATTCATCGAGCATGGCTTTCCAGTCCGCGCGGAATTCGGGCTGGAATCCGTTGTCGCGCGCCATTTTGAGAAGCGGTTCCGGATCGTCGCCGCAGCCGGAGGAGACGCAGGGAAGTTCAATTCCGGGGACTTCGCGGATGCTTTCAAACACGTAGTAGGCGTGTCCGCGTTTCCCGATCATGCAAAGTTTCATGAGAACACCTCGTTTGTTGATTATGTCAGCTTTAAAATAGCGTTTTTCCCGGAAAAATCAAGGAGCAGAGGAAAATAAAGTTTATTTTTCCGATTCGCCGGCATGCGGGAAAGTTTCGAGCCGGCGGATTCCGTTGCGGCAGAGCACGAGACGGCAGCGGACGTACTGTTCTTCGCCGCCTTTTTCACCGAAGCGCAGGATGATGTTGACATGGTAGTCGCGGTGCGCTTTCAGCGGACGCACGGTTTTGCCGTCCGAACAGTAGATGAGCCGTTTGGGATTGTCCATCTTGTACAGCCAGTGCAGGACATTGATGCGGTAGATGTTCACAACGCCGTTGACGTCGAATTCCCGGAAGATGTTTTTGCAGGCGTTTCCGAACAGCTCGAATTTCTTGCGGTAGACGATGACGTTTTCGTTCTGCGAACCGTCTTCGAGTCTGCTCAGAGTGGTGCGGTTCCGCACGGCGGTGATGGTTTCGTTGAGGTCGCTTCCATCGCAGTGCCGGAATCCTTCGCGGCAGATTCCGATTTCATTTCCGAACCCGTCGAAAACCTTCTGGCGGTAGTCGTAGGCGTAACGGCTGCGCTTGTTCAGGCAGAACAGCTGGAGCTGGGATTTGATCCGGTCCTTGAACATGTAGGCGATGACCCATACCACAAAGAAGGAGAGGGAGAACTCCTCAAGAAACAGTCCCTTCCATGCAAAAGAAATTGCGGTGACGAAGATCATCGCGACGGCGGCGGAGAGTGCAAGCAGCATGTTTTCGACGAATACGCCGTCTTTGCGGGTCGCGACTTTCAGGAAGAGAATGCTCGCCATGGCTTTCTTGAGCGCGCTTTCGCGGTAGAGCATTTCGGAATTGTCATTGTGTTCGTCCGGGATGGAAGGACAGCCCCGTTTTTTGCGGTATTCGATTTCCCCGTGTGTGACTTCTGCGATCATGGCGCACTGCCGTTCGAATCCGGCAAGCGGGGAAAATCTGTTCCAGAGCCGGTAGAGCCGTCCGTTGAGCGCGATGCTCAGATACTCGTCGACGAGGTCGTAGAGTTCGAGCGCTTCCGGTTGAAGCAGCAGTCTGCGGCGCAGGTCGCGGAAGTTGGCGAGCAGAGCCTGCGCCCAGTTGAGGTAATCGAGCAGCGCAACGCCCTGGTCGTCCGGCTGAAGCGCTTCGAGCCGCGTCGCTGTGTCGCGGAGTGCGGAGCGCGCAATGGAGCAGAACATCTTCAGTCGAAGGGAAAACTCCTCTTTTGAAGCGGGAAGTCCGCCGATGGAATCGGAAAGTCTCTGCAGAACAGAATTTTCCGGAGCCGCGAGTTTTTCGAGGCTGACGGATGGGGTCTTGAAGCGGATATATTCGGAAAAATCGTTGTAGAATTCGCGCCCGGTGTAGGTGTGCGAATTGATGGCGAGGTTGCGCGGCAGAAAGAAAAATGCGTCGACATAGTAGTCGTTGACCCGCTGGTGTTTGCGGATGGGGCAGACCGTTTTGATTTCGATCTGGAACTTGTCGTGCTGGGTGATTTCTGCGGAGATTTTCATTTTCCGTCCGTTCCGGAATCTGCAGGTTCGGAATAGATGACCATTGCTTTTGCGCGGGAGCAGCCCGGAGCGAGAGCCGCGCGGTGCGGGATGTTCGCTTTGAGGTACACTGTATCGCCGGGATTCATGCGGTGCGGATTGCGGTCGTCGTAAATGCAGTAGTCGAGCGAGCCTTCGAGCAGAACAAAGAACTCTTCGGAATCGTGACGCATGAGTTCGCGCGGCTCTGCGGAGGTGTATTCGAGAATAAAGGGATCCATCTTGCGTCCGGGCTGGCTGTGAGCGAGGGCGAGATAGCGGATTCCGTAGCGGTCGCTGTCGTTGCGCAGGAGTTCCACGCCGTCGTTGACGCTGCTGAAGGAGAATTCCACACCGCCGCTGTCGGCGCTGAAGAGATCGCCGAGACTGATCCCGAGTGCCGCGGCTATTTTTTCAAGAGCCTTGAGCGACGGTGTTGTGCGGAAGTTTTCCACCTGCGAGATGAACCCTTTGCTGAAGCCGCTCTGCTTCGCCAGCTGTTCGACGGTCATTTTCTGCGCCAGCCGTACGCGGCGGATATTTTGAGAGAGCTCCAGCAGGTTCACTTTGCAGAATCCTTTACTTTACGAGATTTTCGCGGTCGCGTTTGTAGCTTGAGCTTGACGGCATGGCGTCTTCGATGCTTTTTTTCGCATCTTTTGCGGCGCGGTTGAGCTTCTTTCCCGCCTTCTGGAAGAAGTCGTCGGTCTCTTCGACCAGAGTCTTGGATTCTTCGCGGTAATGCATGTACCAGCAGATTCCGCCGGCGACGGCCGCGAGGACGATGATTGCGAGGATGATATTGCGCGTGCGTCCTTTCCTTTCGACTTTCTGCTTGTTGTCGAGTACGCTGTCCACGCGCGCGACGCCCTGTTCGGCGAGATCGGCGCACTTCTGCGAGCAGTAGTTTTTGCCGTTTTTCTGAACGATGCATCGGGCGCAGACCGGTTTGCTGCAGCTTGCGCAGCGGGCGGTTGCGGGGGTATCGGGGTGATTCAGACAGACGCTGTCGTTGTTTGCCATAATATTCTCCTCTGTTAGGTTGCGGATCGTATCATCTGTCAATATAAATCCGTTTTCCGGAAAATAAAGCGTGAAAGGAAAATTTTTTTTGATTTGCTTTTTTGCCGTTCCGGTGCTATATTATAAGGCTTTAAATGCAAACTCAATTCAAAAGAGGTAACCATGTACAGTGCATCTGATCTGAAAAAAGGACTGAAAATCGAAATCGACGGTCAGCCGTGGGTCATCACGGATTTTGACTTCTGCAAACCCGGAAAAGGAACGGCTCTCTACCGCTGCCGTCTCAAAAACCTCGTGACCGGCGCCGGCATGGACCGCACCTTCCGCCCTGTCGACAAAGTCGGCAAGCCCGACCTCGAAGAGCGTGAAATGCACTACATCTATCAGGAAGGCGACAACTTCGTCTTCTCCGATTCCGAAACCTATGAAGAGATCACCATCCCCGGAGAAAAGCTCGGCAACAAGAGCAAATTCCTCGTGGAAGACGCTCTCTGCAGCGCCGTTTTCTTCAACGGCACCCCGATCGACATCACCCTTCCGACCTGGTACATCGCGGTGATCGCCGAGACCGAGCCGGGCGCACGCGGCGATACGGCTTCCTCCAACGTCATGAAGCCCGCCAAGATCGAGAACGGCTATGAACTCATGGTTCCGCTCTTCATCAACACCGGCGACACCATCAAGATCGATACCCGTACAGGCGAATATGCCGAACGCGTCAACAAAGCCTGATTCTCTGGCTTATCTGTCCGATCGCATCAGGGCATTCGAGTTCCGCTCGAATGCCCTTTCCCTTACCCGCGATTTCTTCCGCCGCAACGACTTCTTTGAGGTCGAAACCCCCATTGCCATCCGCGCTCCCGCCGCGGAGGAATATATCGAAGCTCCGCGTCTTGAAAGCGGACTCTTTCTGCGTTCCTCTCCCGAACTGGAAATGAAGCGTCTGCTGGCCGCCGGGATGAAGCGCATCTATGAACTCGCCCCCTGTTTCCGCGCGGGCGAAAACGGACGCCTTCACCGGCAGGAATTCACCATGCTTGAATGGTATATGGCGAACTCGAATTACCGTGAGATGCTGGATTTCACCATTGCGCTTGTGCGCCATCTGGCAAAGGAACTCAACGTTTCCGCCGAAGTCTGTGACGTCGCGCAGGAATGGGAGCTGATCCCCGTTCGTGAGGCATTCCGCAAATTCGCAGGCGAGGACGCCGATCTCTGTGCAGAGGAAGAGGCGCGGTTTGAAACCGTTCTTGTGGAAAAGGTCGAGCCGAATCTGCCGAAAGACAAACCGTGCGTGCTGATCGACTATCCGATTCGTTTCGGCGCTTTTGCTCGTCCGAAGCCGGAAGACCCGACGCTCGCCGAACGCTGGGAAATCTACATTCACGGCGTGGAGGTCGCGAATGCCTATGGAGAACTGATCGATCCCGTGGAGCAGGAGTCGCGTTTTCTGAAATACAATAAGAAGCGTGCGGAAAACGGTTTTGCGGAATATCCCGAAGCAACCGAATTCCTTGAGGCGATCCGTTACGGCATTCCGCCTTCTTCGGGTTGTGCGCTTGGATTCGACCGCATTGTCATGCTCCTTTTCGGGGCAAAAACACTTGCCGATGTAGCGTTCCCGCTTGATATCGGCTGAAAGGTTGTATCATGAATATCCAGTCTCTGATGAACGAGCTGTTCCGCTGGTGTGCGGATGGCGATTCCCACGACTATTCCGATACCTGCGACACGCTTAAAACCGGCAATCCGGAAACGGAAGTGCACAAGGTCGCCGTTTCGATGTTTGCAACGCCTGCCGTGATCCGCGCCGCTCACGAATGGGGCGCGGAACTGCTGATTGTCCACGAACCGACTTTCTATGCGCATATGGATGACAATTCCGCCGAACTGGGCGACGACCCCGTTTACAAAGCAAAGCGCGAGCTGCTGGAAAAGACCGGGCTTGCGGTCTGGCGTTATCACGATCATCCGCACTGCAAGTTCAAAGATATGATCAGCGAAGGCGAGACCAAATATCTGGAACTCGACGGCGAATGGATCCGCGGCCCGCGCTGGGCGGTGAACCGTTTCCGTCTGAACACGCCGATGACGCCGCGCGAACTTCTGAAACGCATTGAGGAGAAACTCGGCGCGCGCCACGTCCGCGTGAGCGGCTCGATGGATCTTCCCTGCACGAATCTTTCGCTCTGTTTCGGCACGCCGGGCGGAGTTTTCGAAGAGCTCCGCAACCCGGAGATCGACATTGTCCTTACGGGCGAAGCGTGCGAATGGCAGCTTGCGGAATACGCCCGCGACGCCGCGCAGCTCGGCTTCCGCAAGGCATTGATGATCCTCGGGCACATCCCCTCGGAACGCGACGGAATGCGTCTGCTGGCGGATCTGATGCAGGAGCGTTTCACCGGGTTTGAAACCCGCTATTTTGAATGCGGTGAAGCGTTTGATTGAAAAATGAGTGGATTTTTCCGGAAATCCGCTTGTAAATTTTAAAATCCGGAGTAAATTATCTAGTTCCTGAATCCGTATTACCCGATCACGGAAGGGAGAGCGAACCGCAGACCTGGCGGAAAACGGTTCAACAGATTGTGTCCGGAGGCGGACAAATTACAAAACACGAATCGGAGAAACTGAATAATGAAAACTTTTCTTGCAAAAGCAGGAGAAATTGAGCGCAAGCACATCGTGTTTGACGCAGAGAACGTCCCCGTTGGACGCCTTGCTGTAAAGATCGTCAATGCTCTTCGCGGCAAAGATTGCCCGACCTATACCCCGCATGTTGATACGGGTAAATTCGTCATCGTGATCAACGCCGACAAGGCGCTCCTCACCGGTGCGAAAGAGACTGGCAAAGTCTATGTTGACTATTCCGGCTACCGCAGCGGCCGCACGGAAAAGACCGCGGCTTATGTCCGCGAGACCAATCCGGAGCGCCTGATCCGCGACGCCGTCTGGGGAATGCTTCCCAAGGGTCGTCTCGCCAGAGCGCAGTATCGCAAACTGAAAGTCTACGCCGGCGCCGAGCATCCGCACGCCGCTCAGAAACCTGAAACGGTTAAATAAGGAGATATGGAATGAGCACTGAACTCCGTACAACCGGACGCAGAAAATGCGCCAGCGCCAGAGTCGTGATCGCCGAAGGATCCGGCAAGATCACCGTCAACGGCAAAGCTTTTGAAGAATATTTCAATACCGAGGCTCTCCGCGGATACATCCTCCAGCCGCTCGCGGTCACCGGTTTCTCCGGCAAGATCGATGTCAAGGCAACTGTTGCCGGCGGCGGAAAAGCCGGTCAGGCGGGCGCTGTCCGTCACGGTATTGCCCGTGCTCTCGTCAAACACGACGAAGAGGCCTGCAAGGCGCAGCTCAAGGCCAACGGCATGCTGACCCGTGACGCTCGTGAGAAAGAACGTAAGAAACCCGGTCAGCCGGGCGCAAGAAGACGCTTCCAGTTCTCCAAGCGCTGATTTCGATTTCCCGGAATCATTCAAGGAACTCCCCTCAAAAGGAGTTCCTTTTTTTATTTTAAAGCAGCAGCGTTCAGGCATCTTGATCCGCACGATGCAATTTGCCTGTTGTTTAAAAGCGAACGGTACCCGAAGCGAGGTATTTCGTCTCTTCGGGCACCGAATTTTCTGCGGTGTTCTGCAAATTATTTCGAGTCTTCTTCCGTCTTCGGGAGAGTCTCGCTCTCATCAATCTCGAAGACAATATATTCGTATTTTCTCTTCTCTCCGATCGGTTTCTGAAGCCCGAACCAATAACCGTTCATCGCAAGAATGAACTTTTCCGTGAATGGATAGCCGGCTTCATCGCCGATGACGGAGTCAATGCGGCAATAAGGACACAATGCTGTCCGCCCATGCGCATCATTGACCCAGTCCTGAATCTCTGAAGGCGGAAAGAGATTGTTGCAGTGAAAACAGAGACACTCTTTGCTTTTCCTGATGGATTCTTCATTCTCAAACGAGGCGCGATGTGCTTTTTTCAGAAGCTGTTTTGTGATTCTCATGCTGGACCCTTTCATAAAGTGTATACAGCAGAATAGCAAAAAACAGGGAAATGTTAACTGAATTCAAACGGAAAATTTTCCAGTCCGGAGAAAATTTTCCACCGCATCCGCTGTATCTTCGCGGAAGAGTATATTCGTGTGGCGTCCCGGGAGGATGCAATGTGCCTGTTCCACTCCGAGGCGTGTCTGTTCAATGTTGACGGCATGGTCGTTTTCCGCTGCGAGAATTCCGATTTCAAGACCGGATGGAATATGGAGTGAGTGAACCGGACTCTTATTGCCGGAGCTGAGATCGGGGAGGGGCGTGACCAGCCTGTGCGCAAATGAAAGCCGGTTCAGCCATTTCAGCGCAAGATCCGATCCGCGGTTCGGCGGGGCAATCATGACAACGCGCCCTATCCGTTCCGCAAGTTCCGGAGAGCGTTCCAGTGCGGAGCGGAGAATCAGAGCGCCCATGCTGTGGGTGACCAGATGAAATTTTGCGACGGGAAAACTGGCGAGCACTTCGGCAAGTTCGCGTCCGTGGTCCGGAACGCGCCTGCGGCAAGTCGGATAATCGTAACCGTAACAGTGAAAGCCTTTGCTGTTCAAGCGTCCGGCGAGCGGAAGCATGATTGCGGAAGGCATGAAAAGACCGTGTATAAAAACAATTGAGCCGGAATCGGATCGGCTTTTCAGCTCGAAATTGATTCCGGCTCTCAGAAGTCCCATAAGACGGGATTACCAGCGGATCAGCTGCGCACCCCAGGTGAGTCCGCCGCCGAACGCGGTCAGAAGGACATAGTCGCCGCGTTTAAGTTTGCCTGCGCGGTTGAGTTCGTCGAGGCAGATCCCGATGGAAGCGGAAGAGGTGTTGCCGTAGCGCATGATATTGACATAAACACGGTCTTCGGGGACGGTGAGGCGCTGTGCAACGGCGGAAATGATGCGGTGGTTCGCCTGATGCGGGATGACCCAGGAAACCTGTTCCGGAGCAATGCCGGCGCTTGCGAGAACCTCTTTGCAGGCGTTTGACATGTTGGTGACTGCGAGCTTGAATGTCTCCTGTCCGCCCATCTTGATGAAGTGGAGTTTTCCGTCGACCGATTCATGGCTGGCAGGCATAGCACTTCCTCCTGCGGGCAGGTGAAGAATATCGCCGTAGTTGCCGTCTGCGGCGAGTTTGCCGGCGACATAGAAATCGGGGGCGTTGTCGTCGCGTTCAAGAACGAGAGCCGCTGCGCCGTCGCCGAAGAGAACGCAGGTGCTGCGGTCGGTCCAGTCGACGATGGAGGAGAGTTTTTCTCCGCCGATGACGAGAGCTTTTTTGTAGTTCTTGTGAGCGGTCATGATGCTGTGTCCGACTTCAAGAGAGTAAAGAAGACCGGAGCAGGCGGCTTCGATGTCGAAACAGGGGCACGCTTTTGCGCCGAGTTTGCGCTGGACGAGAGCGGCGGTGTTCGGGAACATCTTGTCGGGGGTTACGGTTGCGACTGTGATAAGGTCGAGTTCCTCGGGGGAAACTCCGGCCATATCGAGCGCGCGTTTGGCCGCTTCGTAAGCGAGGTCGGAAGTGGCAACGCCTTTATCGGCGATATGGCGCTGCTTGATTCCGGTGCGGGTCGTGATCCATTCGTCGGAAGTCTCCACCATTTTTTCCAGATCGGCGTTTGTCAGAATACGATCGGGGACATACATTCCCGTACCTTTAATCACAATTCCCATGGCAGTGAAGACTCCTTAAAATTTTCGAGGGTGCGGATCAGGAATGTTTAACCGCGATACCGCATTCATTGATACGTTTGACGATTCGATCAGTCAGTCCGTGTTTCAGATAGGTATCCGCGAGCCGGATGGCGTTTTTGATCGCCTTCGGTGAGGATGCGCCGTGTCCGATGATGCAGACTCCGCGAATGCCGAGCAGGGGCGCTCCGCCGAATTCCTCCGAGTCGGAGATCTTTTTCAGATCCCGGAACGCCTCTTTTGCGAGGAACGCTCCCGTCTGACGGATCGGGTTGCGGGTGAATGCCTCTTTCAGCCAGTGATAAGTTGCGCGGGCAAGACCTTCCGACGCCTTCAGAATGGAGTTGCCTGTGAAGCCGTCGCAGACGATGACGTCGCAGGTGCTCTTGTGGAAAATGTCATGCCCTTCCACATTGCCGACAAAGTTGATCGGCATGTTGGAGAGGATCTTGAACACTTCCTTGGTCAGATCGTTGCCCTTGACGTCTTCACCGCCGACGGAGAGCAGACCGATTCTGGGGCTTTCAAGACCGAAAGTCAGTTGCGCATAGAGTTCGCCCATGACGGCGAATTGCGCGAGGTTCATCGGGGTGCAGTCGGTGTTGGCGCCGACGTCAATGAGAATATTTTTTCCGCCGACGGCAGGCATCGCAGTTGCGAGAGCCGGGCGGTCCACTCCTTCGAGAGTGCGGAGACGCACTTTGGTTGCGGCGACAGCCGCGCCGGTGTGCCCCGCGGAAACAATCGCGTCGGCGCGTCCGGCTTTCACCAGATCCGCGCAGACTGTGATGGAGGAGTGTTTTTTGGAGCGGATCGAATCCGTCGAGTGGTCGCTCATTTCCACGACCTGTTCGGCGTGTACGAGTTCCACTTGAGGATGATTGATCAGCCCGGCTTTTTCGAGATAAAAGGAGAGTTTCTCCTGATGTCCGACCAGAACGAGCTGAAGTCCGGGGATTTCCTGCAAGGCGAGCAGGACGCCCTCAATGACGACTCCGGGCGCGTAGTCTCCGCCCATTGCATCAACGGCGATCTTCATAACGATCCGCTTCTCCGTGTCAGATTACTGTTCGACGGTAAGAATCTGCTTGCCTTTGTAAGTTCCGCAGTGCTTGCAGACCGTGTGGGGGGCTGCAGGTTCGCCGCAGTTCTTGCAGAAGTTGGCCTGAACGCCCTCGTAGCTGTTGGCTGCAATACGCTGACGCTTTTTCATTTTCGACATTTTTCTCTTAGGAACGCCCATTTTTATCTCCTCAATATTTGGTTTTGCTTTTCCAGTTTCTATTATGCACCGCAACAATGCGGCACTATGCAGAAAAAGGAATATAGCACCTTTTTCTGTTTTTTCAACCTTTGTTCGTTATTTTTCCGTTGTTTTCGCAACATCGCGTATGATTTGCTCCAGCGGAATTTCTGCTTTCCAGCCGAGAAGTTCCCCGATTGCCGTGCAGTCCGGCGCGCGGTGGAGCATATCTTCAAAACCGCTCTCATAAGCCTTGTCGTACGGAATGAATTCCACTCCGGACGACGAGCCGAGCTTACGGATGACGAGATGCGCAAGTTCTTCTATCGTAATGCTCCGCGTGGAGCCGATGTTGTAGATGTTCCCGTAGGCTTTTTCATTTCCGGCGAGACCGCGGAGTGCGCGGATTGTGTCGAAAACATGGCAGAAGCAACGGGTCTGTTTGCCGGATCCGAAGACGCGCACCGGTTCGCCGTTCAGCGCGGCCTTCACGAAACGTGGCAGAACCATGCCGAACTGACCGGTCTGACGCGGGCCGACCGTATTGAAGAAACGGACAACGGTTCCGCGCAGATTTTTATTGCGGCGGTATGCCATCAGCAGAAATTCATCGAGCAGTTTGCTGCAGGCGTAGGACCAGCGGGAGTGCGTGGAGGGACCGATGACCAGATCGTCTTTTTCCGAGAACGGGAGGTGCGCGGATTTGCCGTAAACTTCACTGGTGGAGGCGAGAATGATCTCCTTGTCGAATTTCGAGGCGAGCGCGAGAATCCGTTCGGAACCGTTGACATTGGTCATGATGGTTCCGATCGGGTCGCGGACGACGAGATCGACGCCGACGACTGCCGCGAAGTGGAAGATCACATCCGCTTCGCGCACCATATCCTCCAGTTCAGGGGCGTGGATCATGTTCGCTTCGGTAAAGTGGAAACGCGGGTTGTTCCGCACCGCTTCAATGTTGCGCGGAGAGCCCGTGGAAAAATCGTCGATGGAGAAAACTTCATGTCCGTCGGCAAGAAGATTTTCCGTGAGATGTCCGCCGATGAAGCCGGCGCCGCCGGTGATCAGATACTTCATTTTGCCTCCTTCACCGGGTCGGGCTGCGCGCGGAGGAGTCCGGTTTTTCTTCCGAGCGCTGCGAAAAGCCCAAGCAGAATGTAGAAGTTGACGGCAGCGAACGCGGTCAGTTGAAGTTCCCAGAATGCCGCGGCGAGGATGATAACGACGATCAGCAGACGCTTGCGGTTGCGCTTGAGGGAGAGCAGCCATTTCGCGAAATGGGTGTACTGGATTTTGCTCACCATCAGAAGACCGAGAAGGGCGCAGTAAATCGGAAGGATAATTGCAAGATAGCGGATTTCCATGCCGAGATGATTGTAGTAGATTACAGTCGTGCAGATGCCGGCCGCCGCTCCGGGGGAGGGAAGACCGGAGAACTTGTCGCTGCTTTTCTTTTCGACCATTGCATGAACATTGTAGGTTGCGAGGCGCAGAGCGGCACCTCCGAGGTAGACCGCGGCGAGAGCCCAGACGATGTAAAAAAAGCGTTCGTCGTAACCGGGCAGGCAGCGGGTCATGATAACAACGAGCGTCGCCGGGGCGACACCGAAAGTAACCATGTCCGCGAGGGAATCCATCTGGATTCCGTGCATGCTTGCGGCGTTGAGGATTCGTGCGGCGAATCCGTCGAGCGCATCGAAGACCATAGCGAAGAGGATCAGGATTGCGCTGGTTGCGAGGATTGCCGTGATGCAGGTCCCGGAACTGCGGGAAGATACGTCGTAAACACGGAGGGTGTTGATGATTGCGGCGAATCCGCAGAGGGAGTTGCAGAGGGTCAGAGAGTTCGGAACCGCCTTGAGCCAGCGGTTTCGTTCAAGAAATGCTTTTGCGTTCTTTTTCATGGGCGGTTCCGCTCCTGGTTATGCGTTTGAGTGGGTTTGACGTGCGAGAACGGTGAGACCGCCCTGAACTTTGTCTCCGATGCGGACGGCGATTTCGAGGTCGCTTTTCGCGGGGATGTAGAGTTCTGTGCGGGAACCGAATTTGATCATTCCGTAGCGTTCGCCGCGCTGGAGGCGTCTTCCGGGTTCGACGGGGCAGACGATGCGGCGTGCGATGGCGCCGGAGATCTGCTTGACCGCAACGGGGTATTCCTTGCCGCCGACGGTTGCGATTCCGGCGATCATCTGGGATTCATTTTCCTTGATGGCGCGGTTGTCGCGGGCGTCGTAGTAGCAGCCGTCCTTGTGGAAGGAGAGCTTGACGGTCATCGGGGCGGGAGCCCGGTTGAGATGCACATTGAAAACGGAAAGGAAGATTCCGACGCGGAGCATGTCGCGTCCTTCAAAAACTTCGGCGAGCTGGGGGCAGTCCGCCGCGCGGATAAGTTCAATATCTTTGACCAGACCGTCCGCGGGGGAGAGCAGAATATCATCCTGAGTTGTGATTGCGCGGGCGGGGTCACGGAAGAATCCCACGAAAGCCAGCCAGACGGCGACGACGAGGATGGAAAGGTAAAAGCCTGCGTTTGAGGCGAAGAGGAAGCCGCAGGCAATGGTTCCTGCAAGCAGAATCGCGGCGACGAGCGTGGCGGTTCCCCATTCACGTCTTCCGTATTTTGTCAGTTTCATAAACGAAAAATCTCCGTTGATTTATATGTTCCGGAAGCGGCGTCAGACGCGGGCTCCGGCTGAAAGCAGAAGTTCTTTGTGAGCCGAGAGGTTTGCATGGCAGAGCGCAAGTGCAAGCGCATCTGTCGCATCGTCGGGCACACCTGATATATCAATTCCGCAGATGGCCGCCATCATGGCAGCGACCTGCTCTTTGGAAGCCTCTCCCCGCCCGACAGCCGCACGTTTCGCGGTTTTGGGCGAATATTCGTAGATCGGCACACTGCTTTCCGCGAGGGAGGCGATGACCGCACCGCGAGCCAGACTTAGGATCATTGCGGTGCGGATATTTTTGCTGACGAACGCCATTTCGATGGAGGCGGAATCCGGATGAAAGGCATTGACGATTTCCCGGATTCCTCCCGAAAGCCTGCGCAGACATTCGCTGTGAAGCAGATCTTTGCCGTTGCGGATGAGTCCGCAGTCGGCGACTTCATAGTGTCCGGGGGCTGTCAGGCGCAGAACGGCATAACCGGTTTTCCGGATCGCCGTATCCACGCCCAGTATCGTAACGGGTTCGAACACGCCGGTCAGTCTTCCTGTTCGGCGATCTTTTCGAGAATGTCCTCGGCGATGTCCGCGTTGGAGTGGACTGCCTGGACGTCATCGAGGTCTTCGAGCTTGTCGATGAGACGCAGCACCTGCTGGGCGGTGGAGAGCTCCTTGACTTCGACTTTGTTGTCCGGCTTGCGGACGATGCCCGATTCGGTCGGTTCGATTCCGGCGCTTTCGAGCGCTTTCTGAATCGGCTCAAACGCTTCGGGAGCGGCCCAGATTTCGGCGGTTCCGTCTTCGACTTCAATGTCTTCGGCACCCGCATCGAGAACGATGTCCATCAGTTTTTCCTCATCGGCGTTTTCGCCTTCGATGACGAAGTGCGCTTTGCGCTGGAACATCCAGCCGACGGCGCCGCTGTTCGCCATATTGCCGCCGGTGCGGTCGAGCGTCATGCGGACGTCGCCGAGCGTGCGGTTGCGGTTGTCGGTGAGGCATTCGATGATGAGGGCGGTTCCGGCGGGACCGTAGCCTTCGTAGGTGATTTCTTCAAACACGACGTCGCCGAGTTCGCCTGCGCCTTTTTTGATTGCGCGGTCGATGTTTTCACGCGGCATGTTGGCGGCGCGAGCACCGGCGAGAGCAAGACGGAGTCTCGGGTTGGAGGCGGGATCCTTGCCGCTGGTTTTCACCGCAACCATGATCTCTTTCGCGAACTTCGAGAAGATTTTGCCTTTCTTGGCGTCTGCCGCGCCCTTCTTATGCTTGATGTTTGCCCATTTACTGTGTCCGGACATATATACCTGCCTTTTGTTTAGGTTTTGTTTCCAGATAATTGTTGACATGTAATTTAGCATCTTTTCCGCACTTTGTCAACAAAAATCTGTAAACTCCGCTGTTTTTTTTGTTTTGTCCGCTTATTTTTGAGCGTATGGAAGCGAATCTCCGGTGAGCTGCGATTCCTCCGGAACTCTTTCCGGAAGAGCGCTCGAGCTGTCATCGGAAAAGGGGGGGAAGGGCTCCGCACAGAAAACCGTTTGCGTAGATTTGCGGAAGATTTCCGGAGTTCTCTCTTGACAAATCCGCGGAAGCGTGCTAAAATTCTCTGCAACAACGCAAAATCAAACGAAAGGAGTCCGTATGTTTCATATGAATAAACCAGGGAAAAGTTTCCTGAACAGCGAAGTCTACCGTGACAAGGTTCTCGGCTGCTGGACCGGAAAAAACATCGGCGGGACGCTCGGCGCTCCGTATGAAAGCAAGCTGGAACTTTTTGACATCCACTTCTACACGCAGGATCTCAAGGGCAATCCCGCGCCGAACGACGACCTCGATCTTCAGCTCGTCTGGCTCAAGGCGATTGAGGAAAAGGGGCTTTTTCAGATCAACGAGCGCGTGCTCGGCGAATACTGGCTGGCGCACGTTACCGGCCCCTGGAACGAATACGGTGTCGGCAAGTTCAACATGGCGAACGGCTTCCCCCCGCCGCTTTCCGGCTTCTGCAACAACGACGTCTGGAAAAACAGCAACGGCGCATGGATCCGCTCTGAAATCTGGGCATGCCTCTTCCCCGGAGAACCCGACGAAGTCGCTCCGTATGCGTGGTATGACGCCTGTGTCGACCATGCGGATGACGGCATCTATGCGGAAATTTTCACCGCGACGCTTGAATCCGCGGCGTTCGTCGAGAGCGATCTGCGCAAGCTCATCAGCTATGCGCTTGCCCGCATCCCCGCCGACTGCCGCGTCGCCCGCAGCGTTAAAATCGTACTCGACGCCTTCGACGCCGGAGAGGACTGGAAGACCGCCCGTCAGAAAGTGCTCGACGACAGTGCGGATCTCGGCAGCTTCCAGGCTCCGGCAAACGTCTCCTATGCGATTATCGGCCTTCTCTACGGCAAGGGCGACTTCGGCCGTTCGGTCTGTCTCGCGGTCAACTGCGGCGACGACACCGACTGCTCCGGCGCAACCTGCGGAGCGGTTCTCGGCATCATCAACGGGCGCTCCGGCATTCCGAAGGAGTGGATCGAGCCGATCGGCGAAGCAATCAAGACCGTTGCCATCGACCCGTTCCATGCCGATGCTCCCGCAACGCTTGATGAACTGACCGACCGCGTCGTTGCGTGCAAGAAAATTGCGGACCTTGCCAATCCGACCCTGATGCGCCTGACCGACGGTGAAACGGTTGTCGATGAAGCTCTGCTCGCCCGTCTCGCGGACGGTTCGGAGACGGTGAAGCGCGTGCTGTCCAAGTCTTCGAAATATCTGACTTTTGAGTTCCCGTTCGGTTTCTTCGGCATTGATTTCGAGAAGAGTCCCGTCATCGTTCCGGGGGAATCGCAGGAACTCGCGCTTGAATTCTTCGGCGGAACCCATGACGATCAGACGTTTTCGATTGAGTGGCATCTGCCGGAAGGCTGGAGCATTGCGGAAGGCACCGAGCAGCGTTTCATGACTTACGTCGGCGGCCGCCGCAAAGTCTCGGTCACCATCACTGCGGGAGAATTCTCCGGGGCGTTTGAATACATCCCGGTCACCTTCCGCCTGAGCGGACGCAACTATCCGGTTTACGGAACGGTTCCCTTCCAGCGCGCTGGTGTGATGGGGGCGAACGGACGTTACGGCGTTTATCAGGATTACTGGGACCGCCGCAACCAGATTCTTGCTCGCACCGCAAAATAATCCATCCGGAAAATTTCCGCATTCCGGCCGCCTTTGTTTAAAGTCCGGCCGGATTTTTTTTGTTTTTTTATTGAAAAAAGCGGACCGGAAGGTTAAAGTATCCGGAAAACACGAGGAGTCGTTTATGCTGAATCTGGATTTGCTGAAAGAACTGATCCGCTGCAAGGCGGTCACTGAAAATGTGGAGGGGGTCAACCGCGCGGTCGACCGGATGCATGAATTTCTGAAAAACAAAGGTCTGCATTGCACGGTGGAGACTTTGAACGGACGCAAAATTCTTTATGCCGCGACGGTTCCCGGAAAGACTCCGGATGTTCTGCTGAACGCGCATCTGGATGTCGTGCCCGCGCCGGATTCGATGTTTGAGCCGGAGGAGCGTGACGGGAAGCTTTTTGCGCGCGGAAGTTCCGATTGTCAGGGGAATTCTCTCGTGCTTGCGGAGGTGCTGTGCTCTCTTGCCGGCAAAGCGAGCGTCGGCGCGGTGTTTTCGACCGATGAGGAGACCGGCGGTTCGACAACCGCTTATATGGTGGAGCGCGGTTACGGCGCGAAGAAAATCATTCTGATTCTGGACGCCGCGCCTTATGGAATCGCCCATGCTCAGAAGGGAATCATTTCCCTGACGCTGCGGGCGAACGGGAAGGGCGGTCACTCTTCCGAACCATGGGCGTTCAACAATCCGATTGATCTGCTGGTCGACGGTTATGTGAAACTGCGCGCCGCGTGGCCTGCGCTTCCTGCGGATTACTGGGGAGATTCGATGGCGCCCTGCATCATCTCCGGCGGTCAGGCGTTCAACCAGATTCCGGACACGGCGGAGATGGTTCTGAACATCCGTTTCATCCGTCCCGGAGATGAAGAGAAGATCATCGGCGGAATCCGGGAGATCACCGGGCTTGAAGTGATCGTCAACTCCATTTCCGCACCGGCATTCGTCGATGAATCGCATCCGCTGATGCAGAAGCTGAAAGCGGAGATGCAGAAGCGTTTTCCCGGCCATAAGGTAGAGTTCTACCGGATGCACGGAGCAACCGATGCGCGGCACTTTGCGGAGCTCGGCATTCCGATTGCAATTCTCGGCAGCGAAGGCGGCGGAATGCATTCCGCCGGGGAATGGGTTTCTCTGGCAAGTCTGGAAGATTGCCGCGTTCTGCTGAGCGATTTCATCCGAAGCATATGAACGGAGCTTTTTACAGACCCGTTCCGCTGAACCGTCAGGCGGAGTTCACGCTGGTGAATGTGTTCCATGAATGCACGGAATTCGTGCGGAATTACACTCTTCCGTTTAACATGCTGACGATTCATCTCCGGGCGGAAGGCGATGATGCGTCCGTTGTGGAGAATCTGCGGACCGGCAAGGTGTATCGTGCGCGGATGAACGATATAACGCTGGTTCCTGCCGGCATGCCGCAGCAGTATCGTCATACGCTGCGTTCCGAACGGTATTCGATTCATTTCAGACTGGAGCTTTACCCGGGAATCGACGTGTTCAGCGAAGGGAGTTCGCGGATTGTAGAAAATTCTCCGGAGCTCCGGGCGGAGGCTGAGGAGATTTTCCGCGAGCCGAACCGGGTGTTGATGCTGTCGCGGTGTCGGGAATTTGCTCTCCGGTTCTGTCACCGTTACTGGCCGGAGCGGGAACCCGTCCGGGCGGAACGGGCGCGTTTTTTCGAGCCGGTCCTGCGGCAGGTCCGCCGTTCGCTTTCCGCCGAACTTCAGGTTGCGGACATGGCGGAGATCGCGGGCTGTTCCCGAGGATATTTCGTGCGGGAGTTTCAGGCGGTTTTCGGACAGTCCCCGAAGGAGTATCTTCAGCATGAGCTCTACCGTCGCGCGAGTGTGCTCCTGCTTGCGCCGGGAGCGTCGGTGAAGTCCGTCGCGGAGGAGCTGCGCTTTTCAACGGAATTCAATTTTTCGCGCTTCTTCAAACGCCTCTCCGGTCTCTCGCCGAACGCCTACCGGAAAGATTTCCCGACGTCATAAAATGAAATGCTTTTAACAAAAACGGATATTCCATAAAAGAGAAAGATCGGCTATATTATCTCCAGTCAACTGAAACAGGAGGTTTTTTATGAACAGCCGTATTGAACGATTTGCCGCACTGGCGAAAAAAGAGGATCTGAACCCGGAACCCGTCTGCATTGAACTTGATGAATTCGACGATAAACTCGCGGAACCCCTTGCCGTCGCAAAGCGACTCTGCGACTTTATCTGCGCCCAGAGAATCAAGCTGTATGAGGAGAACGAACTCATCGGCATGATGCGTATGAACGGTTGTCCCGTTCCCGCCGATATTTTCACCCGGACGGGTCATGTGAAGTGTCAGGAGGCTCTGCGTCGTTATTACAACCACCCGCAGGAAAATCTTTGCACGATGGAGTGGCAGCATTCGAACGCCGATTTCGGAAAACTGATCCGTCTCGGACTGAACGGTTACTTGCGTGAAATCAATGCCGCACGCCGGAATTTTCTTGGCAAGCCGTACAACCTCGCGTATCTTGCCGCGCTGGAAATGGTGATCGGCGGAATCGGCCGCCGCGCCGCTCAGCTGCGCGATTTCTGCATTCAGAAGGCGGAAGAGACGGAAGATGCGTCGCGGAAGGCGACGCTGCTTCGCATGGCGCGCAACTGCTCGCGTGTCCCGATGAATCCCGCGCAGAGCTTCGAGGAGGCGATCCAGTGTCTCTATTTCTGTTTTGCGTTCCTGCCCGACAGCATCGGGCGTCCGGACCAGTATCTCTATCCTCTTTACAAACGGGGCGTCTCGGACGGCACGCTCACGCGCGAACATGCGAAGGAGCTGATTCAGGAGCTCTTCATCCGCATTCACGGACATACGTTCCACACGCCCTGGGCGGATGACAAGGGCGCGGAATCGCACTTCGCCATCGGCGGTTACACAAAGGAGCACGAAGACGGTTTCAACGAACTTTCGGATCTGATTCTGGAGTCCATGATGGAACTGCCGCTGGAACGTCCGCAGGTTTCGCTCCGCTGGACGAAGAAGACTCCGCGCGAAGTCCTGCGCAAAATGCTGGATTGCGAGCGTCGCGACCGTTACAAACGCATTGCTTTTGTGAACGACGAACCGCGTATTGCTTCGCTGATGAAAATCAACGGTCTTCCGTTCGAGACCGCATGTGAATACATCATGGTCGGCTGCAACGAACCTGCGTACCAGGGCGGAATCTCGCTCGGCGGCAACACCTGCAACATTGTCCGCTCTCTGCTCAATACGCTGGAAAAACGCCGCATCGAAGTTCTCAGCTGTACAACGTTCGATGAGTTCTACAAGCTTTATGAAGAGGAGCTGTTCCATGATCTGGAACTCATGCTGGAATATTCGAACCGCTTCAACAGCCTGCGTTCCCGTGACTGCAATGTGCTCAGCTCGCTGTTTCTGCACGGCTGCATTGAACGGGCGGAGAGTGCGACGCGCGGCGGAGCATCGCTCGCCCGCGGAGGCGGAGTCAACTTGATGGGCGGAACCAATGTCATTGATTCGCTTGCAGTTATCCGCCAGTTCGTTTTTGAGGAAAAGCGTATTGGCATGGAGCAGCTGCTTGATGCATTGAAGACGGACTGGAAGGGCGCGGAAGATCTCCGCCGCGAAATCCTGCGCGACGGGCGTTTCTTCGGCAACCACGACGAGTTCTCCGATTCGATTGCGCGCCGCTTCTATGAAAGCATTTACAAGTTCGCCGAGGGACGCACCGATATGTTCGGCACACCGCTCACTTACGGAAATCTGACGGGCTACAACACTCACTTCGCGGCATTCGGCGCGCTCACCGGGGCGACTCCCGACGGGCGTGTCGCCGGAAGCCCCCTGACGTTCGGAAGCGGTCAGGCGTTCGGCAAGGAAAACGACGGCGCGACTTCGCACCTGCTTTCCGTTGCCCAAATGGATACGACCGGAATCATGTGCGGAAACACCATTATGAATCTGACCGTCGACGAAAGCACCGTCAGCAACGATGAAAGCTTTGAAAAGCTCGTTCTGCTTGTCGAAACCTTTTTCAAAGCGGGCGGACTTCATATTCAGCTGAACCATGTTTCGCGTGAAGATCTGATCGCCGCGAAGGCGAAGCCTGAGGAATACAAGAGTCTGCGGGTCCGCGTCTCCGGTTTCTCCGCAACGTTCATCACGCTCGGCGAGGAGATGCAGAACAACGTCATTGACCGTACAACGGAGGCAATGTGATGATCCAGGGAACCGTATTTGACATTCAGAAGTTCTGCGTGCACGACGGACCGGGCATCCGGACGACGGTTTTCCTGAAGGGCTGTCCCCTGCGCTGTCTCTGGTGCCACAATCCGGAATCCTGGAATGCGAAACCCGAGATTCTGTTCGCATCCGGCAAGTGCGCCGGATGCGGCGCGTGCGTCGCGGCGTGTCCGCGGAAATGCCACGAGCTGAAAGACGGCGTTCACAAGTTCGATCGTGCGCATTGCATCGGCTGCGGCGCGTGCGCAAAGGTCTGTTTTTATGAGGCGCTTGAACTTTGCGGCAAATCCCGGAGTGCGGAAGAGGTTTTCGCGGAAGTCGCGAAAGACAAGGCGTTTTATGAAAATTCCGGAGGCGGCATGACGGTTTCCGGAGGCGAGCCGATGGCGCAGTTCGCTTTTACGAAAGAACTGCTGACGCTGGCGAAGGCGGACGGAGTTCACACGGCGCTTGAGACTTGCGGATTTGCTCCGGAAGAGCGGTATCGTGAAATTCTGCCGCTGGTCGATCTCTTTCTCTTCGACGTCAAGAGCGTTGTTCCGGAGAATCACCGCAGATTTACCGGACAGGACAATGCTTTGATTCTGCGGAACCTGAATCTGCTGGATGCGGCGGGAGCGGAAATTCGTCTGCGCTGTCCGCTGGTTCCCGGATTGAACGACTCGGAAGCGGAACTGCGCGGAATCGCGGCTCTTGCGGATTCCCTTCAGAATGTTTGCGGAATCGACGTCGAGCCGTATCATCCGCTTGGGGTGTCGAAGGCGGAGCGTCTGGGCATTGCAAATGGATTTGCGGCTCCGATGACATCGGCGGAGACGGCGGAACACTGGATTTCAATTCTGCGTTCCGCGGGGAAAACAGCGGTCCGGAAACAATGAGGAGAATGTGATGTATTCCAGCTCATTGAAAGGAAAAAATGCATGGGTGACAGGTTCTTCGCGCGGAATCGGACGGATTGTCGCGGAGTTCCTGGCGGAGTGCGGAGCAAATGTTGCGATTCACGGACGCAATGCCACGAATCTTGCGCAATACGGAGAGGGGGAGACGCTGGAGGCTGTCGCGGAAGAGATGGCGGAACGCTTTGGCGTCCGGATCGTTCCGGTCTGCGGAAATCTTGGGCGGGAAGAGGAGGCTGCGCGTGCGGCGGCGACGGTACGGAGCAAGCTCGGCGAACCGGACATTCTGGTCTGCTGCGCCGGCGGAACGAATGTGGAAGGCGTGCGCGACAAAAGCATTCTGGAATTCGAATCGGGTTATTTTCGGGGGATCATGGACATGAATCTCTATCCGTCGGTCTTCTGCTGCCGTGAAATCGTTCCGGAAATGATGCGGCGCGAAAACGGAAGCGTCGTGCTGATCGGTTCAATTGCCGGCTGCGGCGGCTGGAAAACCGGCGGAGCGCTGGCGGCGTATCCGCTCGCGAAATCGGCGATACACGAGTATGCGCGCTGTCTTGCCGCCCATACGCGTCATTCCGGCGTCCGCGTGAACTGTGTGATTCCCGGCAACATCAACACTCCGCGTACACGAGCCGTTTATGGCGGAGACCGTGCCGTCCCTCTGCCCGGATTGAGCCCGCTGGAACACGTGGGAAAACCGGAAGATATTGCCTCGCTCGTTCACTTCCTCTGCTCGGAGGGCGGACGGTATATTTCCGGACAGTGCATTCGGGTCGACGGCGGAGAACAGCTTTCTCCCTGCTGATTTGTCTCCACCGCTTGAAAAACGCCGGAAACGGGGTAAGGTACGGAATCGGAAAATTAAAAAAAGGAAAATGAAATGGGAACCTGTTCTTTGATCCTTTGCGGCACGCACTGCGAACGCCCGGCGAAAGTCGGGGAGACGATCGGCTTTTATGCATCTCCGATCGCCTTTGCCGCTAATCGGGTCTGTTTCGATGCAACGGTACGCTGGCAACTGAAATACAACGGGGAATTCATTCTGAATCAGGGAGAATTCTCCGCCGGCGACCGCTCCGCCGGAGTCGTCTTCACCGCGGAACGTCCGGGCTGGTACATGGCAATATTTGAGGTGTTCCGGAACGGGGAGCTTGACGCGACGGGGAAAATCGGAGCTCTTGTGGAGCCGGAGCTCCTTGAAGCCGCCCTTCCGGTTCCGGAGGATTTTGATGAATTCTGGAAAAAACAGCTGGATTCCCTGCACCGGATTCCGGCGGAGATGCGGCTGACGCCGCTGAACAGTTCCGATCTGATTTCCACTTTCGCTCTGCAGGCGAACGGAGGAGACGACGGCGTTCCGCTTCGCGGCGTGCTGGCGCGTCCGGCGAAAACGGTTCGCGGCGGACATCCGGCGATTCTGCTTCCGCACGGCGCGGGCGTCCGGTCTTCCGATTACGGACGGATTGCTGTCTGGGCGGCGAAAGGTTTTCTTGCGCTGGACGTCAATGCGCACGGACTGGAGAACGGGCATGAACCGTCCTGGTATGAGGAGAAGGACAAAGAGTATATGGGGTATCCGATATGGGGCTTCGAGTCGGGCGATCCGGAAAAGCCGTACATGCGTAATGTCTTTCTGCGCCTGGTCCGCGCTCTGGAGTGTTTGAGCGACATGCCGGAGTGGGACGGACGGAATCTGTGGGTGTTCGGCGGCAGTCAGGGCGCATGGCAGGGACTTGCCGGAGCCGCGTTGATGCCGAAGGTGAGCGGCGCCGCGCTCTGGATTCCCGCCGGATGCGATATTTACGCCGGAGGCTGGCCGTTTGCGCATCTGATCGGCAAGACGCGTCCGGAAGGTCTGCGCCGTACGCTTCCGTATTACGATGCCGGCAGTTTTGCGACCCGGATCAAGGATATTCCGGTGATGTTTTCGATGGGGCTTATCGATGAAGTCTGCAAAGCGGATGGCGTTTCGGCTGTCTACAACCGTTTGGCGACACCGCTGAAACGTCGTGAGCTTCATGAGCGCATGCAGCACGAAACCGGAAGCAGCGTCATTCTGGAATTGACGCGCTTCATCATGGGAAATCTGAAGTGATCCGGAAAACTCTCCGGGTGGCGGAGTGTCCTCCGGAGAAAATTTTCGGGAAGCGAGAGGGGCGCCTGTTCCGTTCGCTTTTTGCGCGCGGTTCGGCATCCCTTTATTTTTTGCCGTTTTTTTGCATAATGCCACCATTGGCAAGCGGGGAATTGCGCAGAGTTTTCATGCGCGGATTTTTCCCGGAATTTTTTTTCGCATTCCATTTGAATTTGAAATGCCATGCTTTTATATTACGACTATAAGAAACAGAAGAGAGAAGCCTATGCCGTCGAAAAACAGAAAACTATTCCTTACGGATCATTGTCTGACTCCGCATGAAAATATCCCTTCCGGCGCAATCCTTTGCGACCGGGATAAAATCATCGCTACGGGCGGAGCGTCGGCGTTCGTCCGGGAACCAGGTCTCGAAGTCATCGAAATGGAAGATACCTATGCCGTTCCCGGATTCATCGACAGTCATGTACACGGCGCCGGCGGATTCGACGCCTCCCGCGCTCTCGTCAACGACAATTCCCTGATGAACCAGATGTCGCTCGCTCTCGCATCGCACGGCGTCACAACCTTTTTCCCGACCATGACCACCGCTCCCAAAGCGGATATGCTCAAAACCGTCGACATTCTCGCCGACATGATCGAACAGGAACATGACGGCGCCGATCCGGCGGGGATCCATATCGAAGGCCCTTTCATCAATCCTGAAAAAGCCGGAACCCAGCGTTGCGATTGCATCTGTCCCTTCGATCCCGTCTTTGCCGCGGAGCTCATCGCCGCCGGACGCGGACGTATCAAACTCATGACCTTCGCTCCTGAAATCGAACATGCGGACAAACTCATTCAGCTTATGCTCGAAAACGGCGTGATCCCGTCCATGGGCCACTCCGCGGCAGGAGAAGAGGCGGTTCTCCGTGCCATTGACGCCGGCGCGTGCCGCTGCACCCATCTGTTCAACGGAATGCCGCCGCTGCATCACCGGGAACCGGATATTACGCTCATCGCTCTGACCGACAACCGCGTTTCCGTCGAAATCATCGCAGACGGCTGTCATCTGCATCCGCGCATGATTGATCTGGCAAGCCGCACAAAGCCGGCGGACAAACTGATCGGCGTCAGCAACGGCGTTCATGCCTCCGCGGAGACGACAAACGCGCGGGAGCGCAACGGCGCAGTCGTCAACAAAGACGGCCGCATCGTCGGTTCCGCAACAACTCTTGAGACCGGCTGGCTGCATTTCACCCGTTTCTCCGGCATGCCCGACACGGCGACTGCGGCGTGTTTCACAAGCAATCCCGCGCACGACCTCGGACTCATTACCCGCGGTGAGCTCAAACCCGGCAAAAAGGCCGATATCACATTTCTCGACGTCAAAACCAACAAAGTGCGAATGACCGTTATGCGCGGCCAGATCGTTTACAGGGCTGAAGAATAATGGAAAAAATCCTCCCGTACCGTCTTCTTGATTCCGGAAACTGCCGCAAACTGGAGCAGGCCGGACCATATCGAATCATCCGTCCCGCGCTCAACGCGTTCTGGAAGCCCGCGCTCCCGCAGGCCGAATGGAATGCCGCCGATGCCGAGTTCCGCCGCGAATCCTCCGGAGGCGGAGTCTGGAACTGGAAACGCAAACACGCGGAAGAGTGGCTGATGTCCTGGGGCGGACTCACTTTGCTGTCGCGTCCGACGAACTTCGGGCATCTCGGCTTCTTTGCGGAGCAGGCTCCGAACTGGGACTGGATGCGCAGCTGTGTTTCCAGAATTCCTGGACGGGCGCGCACGCTGAACATGTTTGCTTATTCCGGCGGCGCCACGCTCGCCATGGCGGAAGCCGGTGCGGAGGCGTGTCATCTCGACGCTTCCAAAGGTATCATTGAATGGGCGAAAAAGAACCAGTCGCTCAATCCGAAAACCAAAGACCGCGTCCGCTGGATTTGTGACGATGCGCTCAAGTTCGCTGCAAGGGAAGCCCGGCGCGGCAACCATTATCACGGTATCGCGCTCGACCCGCCGAGTTTCGGACGCGGCGCGCAGGGGCAGGTCTGGAAGATTGAAGACGGTCTTGAGAAGCTTCTTCTTGACTGCCGCTCCATTTTGAATTTGAAAGAACCGCACTTCATTATTCTGAGCTGCCATTCGCAGGGCTTCTCGCTGGTTTCGCTCGGACGCTGTCTTGCGGCGGTGTTTCCGGAGAGTGCAAACCGGATTGAATGCGGCGAAATGCTGATTCCGGAAGCGGACGGCTCCAAGCATCTGCCCGCCGGAATGTTCGCACGGTTCTTTGCGGAATAATGAGGTGACAATTGTGAACTCGAACGGTTTTTATCCTGTTGCACTGACCATTGCCGGCAGTGACAGCGGCGGCGGAGCGGGTATTCAGGCGGATCTGCGGACTTTCGCCGCAATGTGTGTTTTCGGATGTTCCGCAATTACGGCTCTGACGGAGCAGAATCCGTTCGGCGTAACCGGAATTCAGGCGGCGACACCGGAGAATCTGCGTGGTCAGATCCGGGCGGTTCTTTCCGCGTTTGAAGTCCGCGCAATCAAAACCGGAATGCTTTTTTCAAAAGAACTCATCGAAACGGTTGCGGAGTCTCTCGACGGACTCGATATTCCACTGATTGTCGACCCCGTCATGATCTCCACCAGCGGATCGCGTCTGCTGCAGGAGGACGCCATAGAGTCTCTGATGACGCGCATTCTGCCCCGCGCGGCGGTGATTACGCCGAACCGCATGGAGGCGGAACTGCTGACCGGAATGACCATCCGCACGCTCGGCGATATGGAGTCTGCGGCGAAGCTCTGCCGCGAAAAATTCGGCTGCGGCTCCGTCATCAAAGGCGGACACAGCGAGAGCAGGGAGGAGTCGGCGGACGTGTGTCTGTTCGGCGAGGAAACACTGATTCTGCGCTCGCCGCGTCTGGAGCTCCCGGAGCTGACGACCCACGGAACGGGCTGCACATTCAGTTCCGCGCTTGCCGCCGGAGTTGCAAAAGGGCTTGATTTGCCGGAGGCGGCACGGAATGCAAAACGCTTTGTTTACGAATCTCTGCTCGGACATGTCCGCACGGGAAGCAATCTGTATTCCATGTTTCCCCCGAACCTCCGGAAAGGATTTGCCGACTGATGTACCGGATTCTGTTTTTGATATTTCTTCTTTTCCTTGCGGTTCCGTTCACTCTTTCCGCACAGAGCACGCCGAAAACGCTCCGCGTGCAGTGGTTTGCCGGACGCCGTTATGTTTCGCTGAACGATATCGCACGTTTTTACGGCATGAGCATGAATATGGAGCGGAACGGACGCATTACGCTTACGCTCCGCAACGCAAAAATCGTCATGACGCTCAACAAACGCTACGGTTCTTTGAACGGAATCGCCGTGACGTACCTTTATGCCCCGGCAATACTGGGGGGAAGACCCTACATTTCCGAACTCGATTTTTCCAAAGTCATCGAACCTGTGATGCGCAATGCTACGCTTTCGAAACGCAAAGTCCGCACGATCATGATCGACCCCGGGCATGGCGGCAAGGACAACGGCGCGCCGGGGCCGAACCGCCGCGTATGGGAGAAGCATCTGACGCTCGCCATGTCGCTGCGTCTCCGCGACGCCCTTCGCGCGAAGGGGTTCAATGTCATTATGACGCGCGCAAACGACCGCTATCCGAGTCTGGAAGACCGTGTCAATATGCGGGAGAAGACAAAGGCGGATCTGTTCATTTCCATTCATTGCAACGCCTCTGTTCAGAAGGCGATCAACGGCATCGAAACCTATGCGCTTACGCCTGCCGGAGCGCCGTCATCGGGCGATTCCCGCGCGAACTTTACGCGCAACCCGGGAAATCCGTTTGACCGCCACAACTACCGTCTGGCATACGAAATCCAGCGTCAGCTCGTGTGGAAAACAAAGGCGAATGACCGCGGCGTCCGCCATGCGCGCTTTTATGTCATAAAAAATGTATCGTGTCCGGCGGTGCTGATTGAGACCGGTTACCTCTCGAACGCCCGCGAAGGTTCGCAGCTTCAGACGTGGCGCAGACAGCGGGATACGGTGAATGCGATCGTCGATGGTATTATGCGTTATGTTTCCGCAACCGCACCTGCGGAGAAAAAGCCGAAACCGCGCAAACCCGTCCCGAAGAAACCCGCTCCGAAAACGCAGTCGAAACCGGTTTCCAAAGTTGCAAAGGCAGAACCTGAAGCCGGACATAAAGCTGACCGCAAGCAGGAAGCTCCGCTTCTGAAACCCGCGCCGAAGGATGACGGCACGCTTCTTCAGCCAGTTCCGCCGCTTCTGAAACCTGCGCCGAAGGATGACGGCACATTGCTGAAACCCGTCCCGAAGCGTGAAAAACCGTCGATGAAGATGATTCCGAAAGCCGCCCCCGATCCGGGAACGCGCACAAAACGCAGCGGCAAATGAGAGAGCGGCTGCCGTAATCCTCGCGGCAAACTTCTTGCGATTTCTCCAGCAAAAAATCAGGCAATGTAAGCAGACGGTCCCTCCGTCTCTTCCCGATTTTTCGAGCGGAGTCTGCCGCAGTATTCTGTTCCCCGCAATGCGATATTTGCCGATCGGCTGGAATAAAAAAGCGGGGTGTCATTTGTTGCAGGTGAGGCTCTTATTCGTTTTATAAAAGGTTATTCGTCTCTCGTTTAATGATAGCAGAGCCGATGCTCCGCGCTTAATTGCATTGAGTTGTGTCGCTTGAAAGAAGACCGCTTGTTTTTCCTGCAAAGTCCTGAGCTTTTCAGCAATGCCGGGGCTTTTCCTCTTCATTGCTGCTTTTTTGTTTCTTATTATGACTAATGCCGTCGATGAAACAAAAAACCTCCCCGTTCGAACTGGAGTCCGGACGGGGAGGACAGAGAGGTTTCTGATTTGTTTTACGGCTTATTCGTTCTGGAAGATCTGGAATCCGCCGTAGGCTTCCATTCCGTGTTCGCTGAGGTCAAGGCCGCGGATCTGTTCGTCATCCGAGCAGCGGAGTCCCCAGAACTTCTTCAGCAGGAGGAAGATGATCGACGCGCTGATGAAGCAGGCCGCACCGACTGCAATCACACCGATGAGCTGCGGGAGGAACTTGTAGTCCGGGCTGAAGATGCCGACTGCGAGCGTTCCCCAGACACCGTTGACCAGGTGAACTGCCAGAGCACCGACAGGGTCGTCAAGGAACAGACGGTCGAACATGTAAACCGCAAGCACCACGATGATACCGCCGATTGCACCGATTACGATCGAGCTTGTGATGCTGACGCAGTCCGCGCTTGCCGTGATGGCGACGAGTCCTGCGAGAACGCCGTTGAGCATCATCGAGAGGTCAGGCTTCTTCTGGCACGCCCAGGAGGTGAGCATTGCCGTCATGCATCCGGCGCAGGCTGCGAGCGTGGTCGTGACGAAGATGTAGGAGACCAGGTAGGGATCCGCGCTGAAAGCCGAAGCTCCGTTGAATCCGAACCATCCGAGCCAGAGCAGGAACACACCGATGGTTGCGAGGGGCATGTTGTGCGCCTTGATCGGCATCGAAACGCCGCCGACGAACTTGTTGATACGGGGCCCGATGATGATCACGCCTGCAAGAGCCGCCCAGCCGCCGACCGAGTGAACGAAAGTCGAACCGGCAAGGTCATGGAAGTTGAGGTCTGCAAGCCAGCCGCCGCCCCATCCCCACGAACCGACGATCGGGTAGACGAACGCCGCGTAGAAGACTGCGAAGAGCAGATAGGCACTGAGCTTGATGCGTCCTGCGACCGCACCGGAAACGATGGTCACACCGGTTGCCGCAAACATTGCCTGGAAGATGAAGTCGGTCCAGTAGGTGTAATTTCCGCCGTTGTAGTCGATCAGACCCGCGGCTCCCGGAGGACAGTTGAGTCCGGCGCCTGCGAAGCCGAGGAACTTGCCGAGCACCCAGGAGTCGCCCGGATACATCAGGCCGAAGCCGATAACCAGGAAGGTGAGAACTCCGATACAGGGTGTTGCAAGGTTCTTGCAGAGGATGTTCACGCAGTTTTTCGCTCTTGTAAGACCTGTTTCAAGCAGGGCGAAGCCGAGGTGCATGGTGAACACGAGGAAGGTTCCGATGAGCATCCAGATGTTGTTGACGGAGAACATCGCCTCTGCCGCCGTGGGACCCTTTGCGGCTGCGACGGCGGTTTGAGCCGCTGCCTCATCCGCAAACAGGGCGAGTCCGACCGCTGCAAGGAAAGCTGTCAGTAAAAATTTCTTCATTTGAAGTTCCTTTCTCTTATCCGATTGCCGCGTTTCCGGTTTCGCCGGTGCGGATTCTGATACACTTTTCAAGGTTCGTGACGAAAATCTTGCCGTCGCCGATGGTTCCGGTTCTGGCTCCCGCGATGATGGCGTCGATGGTCTGATCCACGAATTCGTCGTTCACCGCGATCTCCATACGGACTTTTTTATGGAGATTGACTTCCTGCACAACGCCGCGGTAGGCTTCCATGTAGCCTTTCTGTTGTCCGCAGCCGAGGGCGTTGGTGATTGACATCTTGAAAATTTCCTTCTTGAACAGCTCCTGCTTCACGGCAGTAAGTCGTTCCGGCTTGATGTAAGCTGTTATCAGTTTCATTCCGACCTCCATAAGTTTTTTTCGGATGTTGCCCTGACAGTAGCAACCCGCGTGCCAACTTTTTCAAAAAGGGGGAATGAACCTGAGAAAGGATTTTAGTCGGGGAAATTGATTACAAAAATGTAAGAAGTTCCGGAAAAGGAACGACAAAATTGAAGAAAAAATAAAAGCGCAGAAACTTGAGAAACGTTTCTGCGCTGGAGGGGATTTTTCCTCCTCAGGGTTCGCGGACGCCCTCGTCGAGGGCTTTGACGAACGGATTGAGGATGTAGTTGATGACAGTGCGT
>URNX01000016.1 GCA_900549415.1 uncultured bacterium | reverse complement strand
TTTTTTTTTTTTTAATGATACGGCGACCACCGAGATCTACACTCTTTCCCTACACGACGCTCTTCCGATCTGACAGGTTTTTCGGAAAAGGAATGGGGCAAGTTTTACTTGAAAGCTCAAATAAACGGTAAAGAAAAAATTATTTTCAAGAACCAGCCGGTTGAGCTGGCCCTGATATTCCGGTAGAAGTCTGTGTTTTTTCTGACATCACCGGAGAGGATGCCATTGAAAATTCAGTTTCTCGGCTGTTTTTTGTGCTTGTCGAATACGAAAAACAGTCCGCCGAGGAGGTTGAAGGCGATGATGATCATCGTGAACGAAAGCGCAGTGGCGAGCGCCTGCCGCGCATCCATGCCGGAGGATTCCAGGATGTTCTTCACGATGAAGTCGCGCGCACCGACGCCGGACGGCGTGAGCGGGAGCAGCCCGGCTATGTTACCGAGAGTGATCGCTTCAATCGTGATTCCGGCTTCGTTCCAGGATGCATCCACACCGTGCGCGACAAAAAATCCGGCGACTCCAAGCACCGCATTGACCAGAATCATGCTGGCGGCTATGCAGATGATGATCTCCTTCCGGTTCCCCCGGTAGGAGTCTATCGCATCCGAAACTTTCGTGAAAAGACCGTGCGTCATGCGGTCGGCAAACGACTGCAGCGCACGGTAAAGCGCAATTCTCTCAAGAAGGTGATGCCAGAAGACAACGACGGCGGCAAGCAATCCGCAGGCACTTCCGCCGAGCAGAAGCCAGATCAGCGCGCGCATCACACCCGAACCCATGTCCAGACAGGTCAGGCAGAGCGGGAGCATGACAAGCGCCATCAGAAAAATGCCGATCATGCCGGTGAAACGGTCCATCAGAATCGTGAACGCTCCCACAAATTTCTGTTCCTTCGGCACGCGCGCGGTCAGAAAGCCGATGCGGACCAGGTCGCCGCCGATCGCTCCGCCGGGAATCACCAGCGAAAAGAAGAAGGACTGCATGGTCAGCGAAAAAGCTTCCGCCATCGAGCAGTCGATATCGCGCACGCGGAGCAGCAGGTGCCAGCGCCATGCGTTCGCCCAGATATGAATTCCGTAAAGAACAAACGCCGCGGCGAGCCAGCCGGGGTGAATCGCGCGGAATGCGGCCAGAAGCCCCTCGGAGTTGCGCGTGACAAGGAACGCGACGATTGCGGCGGCAATCAGAAGTTTCAGCAGCGGAGCCGCAAATTTTTTCATTTTTTCCCTTTCGATTTGCAGAATGCCCGTTGAACGGTTATATTTCCAAGAAACATACAATATACAACAGCTTTGCATGGATTGCAACAAACGGGAAGGATTTTTTGAATGAGCGGACCAGTTCTCAATCTGCTGTTCCTCGGAGACGTCGTCGGGAAGGGCGGGCGCTGCGCGGTGCGCGACCTCGTGCCGGATTTGAAACGGGAATTCAACTGCCAGTTCGTCATTGTCAATGCCGAAAACTGCGCAAACGGTTCCGGCATGACGGCGGCGTGTCTCAAGGAAATGCCCGGAGTCGATATGTTCACCTCCGGAGATCACACATGGGATCAGAAAACTTTCGAGCAGGAAATCCGCGATGTCCCGAATCTGGTGCGTCCCGCGAATTTCTCCAGTCTCCAGCCCGGAGTCGGCTGGCGCAGACTCAAAAACCCGGCGGGCGGCGAAGTCGCCGTGATCTCCCTGATCGGAAAAGTGTTCATGAAGGATTCCGCATACTGCCCGTTTGAAACAGTCGAAAATATTCTCAAACAGATTCCGCTGACCTGCAAGTGTGTTGTCGTGGACATTCACGCGGAGGCGACGAGCGAGAAGGCGGCGATGGCGTGGATGCTTGACGGCAAAGTCACCGCCGTTATCGGGACGCATACGCATGTGCAGACCAACGACGCCCGTATTCTGCCCAACGGAACCGCGTTTTTGACCGACGCCGGAATGGTCGGTGCAAACGACTCCATTCTCGGACGCGAAGTCGAATCCGTTGTCCGTAAATTCCGCACGGGAATGCCGCAGCGTCTGCCCGTCTGCGAAAAAAATATCCGTCTCGACGGCGCGGTCGTTTCCTATGAACTCATGACGGGGAAAGCCGTTGCAATCAAACCGATTTCAAGAATGTACCAGCAGGAGAAATATCAATGAAAACTCTGCCTAAAATCGACTGGGAGCGCGTGGATGCGCTCATCCGTATGGCGCTCGACGAAGACCTCGGCGGACGCGGTGACACCACCACAATTTCCGTGATCGGCGAAGATCTCGTCGTTGACGCCGTGTTCCTTGCGAAGGAGGACTGTGTCTGCGCCGGGCTCTGCGTTGCGGAGCGTCTGATGAAGACCGTTGACCCGAAGATCGAATGGAAATCCGTTGTGAACGAGGGCGATTTCTGTCCGAAGGGAACAATCATGGCGAAATTGCACGGCCCTGCGCGCTCGCTTTTGACCGGCGAACGCACGGCGCTGAACTTTGTGCAGCGTCTCTGCGGCGTTGCGACGGCGGCGCACAAATACCAGCAGGCGGCCGGCGACAAGTGCGCGATTCTCGACACCCGCAAGACCACGCCGGGATACCGTAATCTGGAAAAGTACGCGGTCGCGGTCGGCGGAGCTTCGAATCACCGTATCGGGCTTTATGACCGCATCATGATCAAAGACAACCACCGCGAGCTCGCCGGGCTCGGCGGAACGGGCGGCATTCTGCGCTCTGTTGCGAACGCCCGCAAGCTCTATCCGGATCTTGAAGTCGAAGTCGAAATCGATTCCCTTGCCGAGCTTCCCGAAGCGCTTGAATCGAAGGCGGAATACATTCTTCTCGACAACATGTCCACGGCGGATATGGCGGAGGCGGTTCGCATGACGGCGCACCGCGCGAAGCTTGAAGCGAGCGGCAACATGACTCTCGCCCGCATCCCCGAAGTCGCCGCGACGGGCGTCGATTTCATCTCCTCCGGCGCGCTGACCCATTCGGTCAAGTCCGCCGATATTTCGATGGATATCATTGAACCGGGGAAGTGAATCATGATTTCGCGTCTGAGAGGAACCCTGATTGAATCCTCCTTCACGGAGGCGCTGATTGAGTGCGCGGGAGTCGGCTACAGCGTCAACATCCCGCTCTGCACCTACGACAAGCTTCCCCAGCCGGGAAACGAGGCGGTTCTGCACACCGTGCTTATCGTGCGCGAGGATGATATGAGCCTGTACGGCTTTGCCACGCAGCGCGAGCTGAAGATTTTCCGGCTGCTCTGCACCGTGAACGGAATCGGCGCGAAGACGGCGCTGAACATTCTGAGCAGCCTGAACATTCCGTCGTTCTGCCAGGCGATCCTCTCGGCGGATATCCGTTCGCTGAAGAAAATCAACGGAGTCGGTCCCAAGTCCGCGGAGCGCATGGTTGTGGAACTGCGCGATAAAATCCGCGACATCGACCCCTCCGCCGAGTACGCAGCCGGAGCGGCGCCCGCCGCAATCGACCGCAATACGGAAGATGCAATTATGGCGCTCGAAAAACTCGGTTTCCAGCGCGCGAAGATCCAGAAGTGCGTCATCGACGTCGCCGCTTCTCTTCCCGAAAAGGAGCGTTCGGTGGAAAACATCATCCGCCATTCGCTCCAGTCTCTCAACAAGGGGTGACCCATGGAAGAGCTCATCGAATCGCCCGCCTATATCGTGCTTGACATTCCGTCTCCGATGGCGGAATGGATCAAGCTTGTGCGGCAGCGGTTTGACGAGGAGCGTTCGCGTCTTCCCGCGGAAATCACCCTGACAGGTTCCTGCGGAACCGGGCTGATTTCGAAAGGGCAGCCCCTGCGGGAAATCTCCGCGCTGCTGGACGAAGCCGTGAAGAAAATCGAACCGTTTTCCGCTGAATTCGGCGATGTTCAGCGGTTTGAGAACACCGATATTTACTTTCTTGATGTGAAGAATCCCGAACCGTTCCGGAATGCGCACAGGATTATTTCGGAGAGCGGAATCCGGTTCGAGCCGTCGCCGTACCCGTATCGTCCGCACTGCACGCTCAAGCTCCGCAAGCCGCCGAAGAGCGTTGAGGAGTTTTTTGAGCTTTTCTTCCTTCAGGCTCCGAAAGAACCGTTCACTTTGAACCTGCTTTCCGTCTATTCGCTTCCCGATCCGGATTCCTGCGAGCTTCTTTACAAATCGGAGCTCGGCAGAAGCTGAAACAGTGCGCCGGACGGAACGTGCATGTGAACTTTCCCTTCCGAATCAATCAGAAACGTCCGCGCTTCCGGAAGTTTTTCCGCGAATGCGGGACCGTTGATGAAGAGTGAAGTCGAGAGCGCATCGGAATCCACTCCGCGCGGCGTGATGACCGTCGCGGAAAGCGTTCCGCTGACCGGACGCCCGGTTTTCGGGTTGATGATGTGCGTATAGCGTTTCCCTTCAATTACCACATAGCGCTCGTAGTCGCCGCTTGTCGCCACGCATTCGTTGAGCACCGGGACGACTGCGATGTTGCGTTCCCCGTTCTTCGGGTCGCGCACGCCGATGCGGTACGTTTCAAGGTTCGGCGGCGGGAGCGGCAGACAGCGCATGTTGCCGCCGAGATCAATCCAGCCGCGCCGGACTGCGGTCTGGTTCAGCACCGCTTCGGCGGCCTTGTCGACGGCCCAGCCCTTCGCGATGCCGCCGAGGTCAATCGACATTCCAGGGACGGTGAAGAAGACGCTCCGCGTGTTGTCGTCGAACCGGATCTTGTCGAATCCGCAGATTTTTTTTGCTTCCGTGATTTCCGCGTCAGAGGGGAGCGTGAGGCGTTTCCGGTGGAAACCCCAGACGCGCATCAGGGGGCGGATCGTCGGGTCGAACGCCCCTTCGGAAAGCCGGTGAAATCGTCGGGTTTCCCGGAGAATCTCCCAGAGTTCGGGCGAGCAGACAAACGGGGTTTTGTCCGCGGACGCGTTGAGCCGCGCGAGCTCGCTTGAAGGGTCGAAGTAGTTGCAGAGCGCAACCACGCGTTCCATCGCTTCGCGCGCGAGACGGAATGCCCGTTCGATTTCATCAGGATCGGTGTCGATCAGCGTCACGGAAGCGCGTGTGCTCATTATCGGGAAGGAGAATGTTTCACGGCGGAAACGGTTTGTCTCTTGTTTTTTGAAATACCAGATTCCGCCCATGATGAAGGTTGCAATCAGAATCCAGAGAATCGCGACTTTTGTTCGGTTCATTTTATGCCCTCGGGTGAAATTTGCGCTGCACTTCGAGCAGGCGGCGCTGGTCGATGTGCGTATAAATCTGTGTGGTTGCGATGTCGGCGTGTCCGAGCATCTCCTGAATGACGCGCAGATCCGCGCCGTTTTCGAGCAGATGGCTTGCAAACGAATGGCGGAGTGTGTGCGGATGAACGTTCTTGGTGATTCCCGCGAGCCGTGCGGTCTCCTTGATGATTCCCCAGATGCGTTCGCGGTCGAGCCGCCGCCCGAGCCGCGAGAGAAACAAAGTCGGCTCATCGGGAGATTTCAGCAGATACGGACGCGACTCTTTCAGGTAGCGCCCGAGCGCTTTCAGCGCGAGGTGGCCGACGGGCACGAGCCGTTCCTTCGAGCCTTTTCCGACGACGCGGATAACCCGGTCGTCGAGGTTGACGGAGGAGACGTTCAAGGCGGCAACTTCAGATACGCGCAGCCCGCATGCGTACATGAGTTCGAGAATCGCGCGGTTGCGGATGGCGAGGAAATCGCGGTCTTCAAGAGTCCACACGTTCATGAGGGCGTCGACTTCAACGGCCGTGATGAATTCGGGCAGAATGCGTCCGAGTTTCGGGGAATCCATGACGGATGTGATGTTGTCCGGTATGAATTTTTCCTGCGCGAGATAGCGGAAGAAGACTTTGATTGCGACGAGTCTCCGCGCGAGGCTTGAGGGCTCCATTCCCTGTTCCTTGCGAGCCCCGAGGAAGTCGATGATATCGTCGCGGGTGACTTCTGGCAGAGTGTTTTTCCCCTGTTCGCGGAGCCATCCGGTGAAATCCTCCAGATCGGAGCGGTACGCGGCAATGGAGTTTTCGCTCAGCCCGCGCTCCATGAGCAGATACCCGCAGAAATGCTGTAATATTTTGTCCATGCTGTATTCCCTTCACCGAAACTATACACGAAGAGCGGCTGAAATCAACCGTGAAGGGAATTTTTTCAGGACTTTTTGCGTTTGAGGAGCGGATGAATCAGCAGGAGCGGAAGCGGAGTGAGACAGCCCAGCAGCTGCACTTCAAAGGAACAGGTGCTGTTCCAGGTGCTCGGAGTCATGAACGTGAAAGGCAGACCCGACAGCTGGGCGATTGACGCCAGCAGACCGGAAGCCGCAATGACGCATATTCCAAGCAGCAGCCCCGGGATTTTCGGCAGCCACTGGCGCAGCAGAAGTGTAGCGGCGGCATAAAACAGTAAACAGCCGCCGGTAGCAATCAGGGATTTCTCGGTGTTCCAGACGGCAAAAACGAGGGATACAAGCACAAAAAACGCCCCGTACAGAAAGCCCGGATATGCGCCGGTCCGGAAGAGAAAAAGAAATGGGCTTGATTCTCTCCGGCAGCGCGGCGACGGCTCCATCGGCTCGAAACATGTCTGGCAGAAGGTCAGTAATCCGTAAAGCAGACAGGATATCGCGAAGTTCTGCTCCGGCTCCCGTGACAAGGGCAGCAAGGCGAAAAAGAGCAGAATCATTCCGAAGAATCCGCAGATGCGGGGAATCTGCATCCGGTTTGAGTTTGCCGGTTTCAGCAGATTTATTCCGAGAATCCAGAGGTAGGCGGAGAGGAATAATTTAATTGCGAACATCGGGAGATATCTGTAAACGAAGATCGCTTCATTGTATCGGCGAGGGTATTCCAAAAGGGTTGCAATGATGAATCCTCCCGTAAAAACAGCCAGCATCAAGGTTGAGATGTTTCCGGCTGTTTTGCCGGGAAGTCCTGTTTTCCGTTTTTGAATCATCACAAGGATGGTGTACGGGACGAAGGAAAAGAGCGGGAGATGCTTGAAAAACTCAACCTGCGCAAGAGTTCCGAGCCAAATCAGAACCGGCGATCCGAGAAGCAGAAGAATGCCCGTGGAAAAAAATACCGACAGAATTCTTCCATTGAAAATTTCTGCAGGGGAAAGGCTGGTCGTGAATTCCGGGAGGAGGGCGTCCTGGCGTTGTTCCCGGGCGCAGCTGACTGCAAGGCTCAGCGTATTGGCGAGCAAGGCGAGTATAAATACAAAAAGATAAAATGAGAAAAGCATTTCAGGCAGATCGCGTTTGTTCGGGAAATCTCCGAGCAAAAAATAGATAAAAAGAACGAGTCCTTCTGTGAAAAGGAGCGCGATTGCCATATTGCGGGTCGTGCCGCTCCGAAGGTTCAGCCTCAACTCCTTTACGAAAACGGGGTTGAGCGACTCCGGAAGCCATGCGGAAATACGGTTTTGAAGATTCATTACTGCACCTCTCCGGTTGTTTTTTCCAGAAACATTCCTTCAAGAGAAAGATCCGGACGGGACATTGCGAGAATCGGCGGCCCGGAACGGAAAATTTCAGCCATGTGTTCCGCGAAATCCGCTTCGCCGCCCGAAAAAGTCAGTTCAATCTGCCGCGGACCCGTCTGGCGGATGCCGGTTACAAACGGATATTTTCCGAGCGTCTCAAGAACGGATTCTGCGGAGCAGCGGAAGGTCAGGAGAGCGCGGGGCTGAGAGCTGACCGGCATGCTTCCAGGTGCACCCTGCCAGGTGATCTTCCCGCGTTCGAGAATAATAACGCAGCTGATCATCTCCTCCAGTTCGCTGAGAATATGCGAGGAGATCAGGATTGTTTTTCCCGTTTGCGCGAGCCGGGAGAGCGATTCGCGGAGCGTTACCCGTGCGCGCGGATCGAGCCCGGCGGCGGGTTCGTCGAGCAGCAGAACCGGGGGATCATGAATCAGCACACGCGCCAGCGAGACCTGCTGTTTCATGCCTTTGGAGAGTGCGGAAAGCGGGCGGTCGAGCAGTTCATCGAGCATTGTGTATTCGCTGACGCGGTGGAATGCAGCCTCTTTTTCCCTGCCGCACAGCTGGAACGCGCGGGCGAAGAAGTCGAGGTACTCCCGGACGCGGATATTGTGTGCATTGACGAGGGTGTCGGGCATGAATCCTGCGATGGCGGGGATCTGTTCGGGATAATCAGTTGCGGAAAGCTGATCGAAGAAAACGCTGCCGCAGTCGGGCGTGTCAAGTCCGGCCATGATGCGCAGCGCGGTTGTTTTTCCCGCGCCGTTTGTCCCGACGAATCCGCAGACAGCCCCGTCCGGGATCTCAAACGATACGCCGTCAAGAGCGCGGATGTTCCCGAAAGAACGGCAAAGATTGTCTACAATAATTTTCATAGATTTGCTTTCCTTTTTCGGAGACTATACTGCATATTTTGCGGATTTTCAATCGAGGAAATAAAAAATCGCAAAAATTTTATTTTTTGATTTGCATTCTGTGAAACAGCGGTTATTATAAAGATATAAACCGAAAGGTCCTTCGTCCTGACAGGGGGTCTGGACAAGGGGGAAACAGTAAGTAAGTTCAATAAGGGGGGACTGACTTATGAAAGGACTCACGGAAAAACAGCGTCGGATTCTCAACTACATCGAAGAGTTCATGAACTCTGTAGGGATGGCTCCGACCGTCTACGAGATCGCGGATCATTTTGCGATCAAAACCTCAACCGTCTTTGCGCATCTCCGCGCACTCCAGAAGAAAGATTTTCTGAGCCGCAGTTCGAAGGCGAGGAGCATTGCTCTTCTGAAACCGCACCGCAAACCCAGACATCCGAGCGGGCTCCGCGCGATTCCCGTTTTCGACGATCTGGGAAACGACCGTTCGATTTACAACGGCACGCACAAAGCGCTTTACTGCGATTCCTCGCTGTTTGAAAAAGCGCTGCACTCGGATTGCCGCACGCTTTACGCTCTGCGTGTCCACGGTTCCGGCATGGCCGCCCGCGGGATTCTCGACGGCGACATCGCGATCGTCAAGCGTCATCCGGACGAGTTGAAGAAGGGCGACATCATTGTTGCGCAGGAAAACGGCTGTTCAACTCTGAAGAGCTGTCTCGGCTGTTCGGACGGGCGTCTTTCGTTTGCGGACGGCGCCTCGGAGAACGTCAGTGAGTGTTCTCTGAAGGAGTTTCCGCTTCGCGGCATCGTCGTTGGAGTTCAGCGCGCTCTCTGATTCGTCTTGCGGACGGAGCCTCCGCTCCGTCCGCTGTCTGCCGTTATTTCTTCAGAAGGAACATATCCAGGAAATACATCATGACGACGAAGACGGGGGCGTTGATCATGAGGCTGTCCACGAGGTCGAGAACGCCGCCGATGCCGGGAAGAATCCGGCCGGAATCCTTGACGCCGCAGATGCGCTTCAGGGAAGATTCCGCAAGGTCGCCCGCCGCTCCGAAGAAGAACAGAAGCACTCCCGGAATCACGGGAACCCACACGGGAAACTCATGATGCGTTACTGCCGGGAAAAGCGCAAACGCAAAACCGATGCTGATCAGAAGTCCGCCGATTAAACCTTCCCACGACTTGCCGGGGCTGATCGACGGGATCAGTTTGTGGTTGCGTCCGCCCGTAATTTTGTTCGAAAGCGAGCCGACGACGTAGGCTCCGATGTCGCCGATTTTTGTGCCGAGAATCAGATAGAGAAACAGCATCCGGTCGTCCTGCATCGCCGCTAAAATGAAGAACGGGACAATGAACAGAACATACATTGCCGCGGAATTCATGATTTTTTTCAGGATTTCCAGCCGGTTGCCTGAACAGAGAAGCTGAATCCACAGGCAGACGCAGAACGCAATGACCAGCCCGACCAGAAGAAGTTTGACCTCGACCGGCGCCACGTCTTTCCAGAGCATGCCGAGGACGGGGAGGAGAACGGCGAACCCTGTCCAGAGGGGATAGGAGGGCATATCCTGTTTTTCGATGATTTTCGCGAATTCCCACACTGCGCCGAGGATTCCGGCGATGGCGAGGAGGGTGAAACAGGCGCGTCCGCCGTCACCCTGCCAGAAAACGGATGCGGAGAAGAGTCCCAGAAGAATGATTGTGCTGAAGAGTCTTGGCAGAAACATGATTACTTCCTTCCTCCGAAACGGCGGTCGCGTTTCGAATATGATTCAAGGGCTTTGATGAATTCCGTCCGGTCGAAATCGGGCCAGAAGGTATCGGTTATGTAAAATTCCGCGTAGGAGAGTTCCCACAGCAGGAAGTTGCTCAGACGGAATTCCCCGCTGGTGCGAATCATGAGATCGGGATCCGGAACGTCGGGCAGATAGAGATGACGGGCGAAGAGCTGTTCGTCAATTTTGACGGGGTCGAGTTTTCCGGCTTTCACCTCTTCGGCGATCTTCCGCGCGGCGTCGGCGATCTCGGAGCGTCCGCCGTAATTCAGCGCAAGAATCAGAGTGTGTTTCCGGAACTGGGCAGTCTCCGAAATGGCGTGACGGAGATCTGACGCCGCACGGTCCGGCAATCCGTCAATTCTGCCGGTTACAAGCAGCCTGACCTCATTTTTCTTCATTTCTTCCAGGTATTCATTGAGAAATGACGAAAGAATGTCCATCAGAGCGCCGACTTCTTCGGCGGAGCGTTTCCAGTTTTCCGTGCTGAATGCGTAGAGCGTGAGATACTCCACGCCGAACTCGCGCGCATACTGAAGTATGTCCTTTACGCGCTGTGCGCCGGCAAGGTGTCCTTCGACGCGCGGGAGGTTGCGGCGGGCGGCCCAGCGTCCGTTGCCGTCCATAATGACGGCAATATGACGGAGCGTTTTCAGATCATTTTCCGCCATAGAAGTATTCCTCAAGCATAATGCAGATTGCATGATAGGTCGGGAGGTGGAGTTCCTGAATCTTGTAGGTTTCGGATTCGGGAACGTCGATGACGCAGTCGGCATACTGTTCGCATTTGCCGTGACGGTTTCCGGTGAAGAGGATGCGTTTGATGCCGCGTCCGCCGGCGACTTTGAAGACGTTGCGGATGTTTTCCGCGTTTCCGGAGGTGCTGAGACCGATGACGACGTCGTTTTCGCGTCCCATGACGAAGAGCTGCTGAGCGCAGCACATGAGGGGATCGACGTCGTTTGCATATGCGGAGGAGAGAGCGGGGTGGGCGTCGAGGAGCATTGCGCGCATTCCCATCTGGAGGCGGTCGCAGAGAGGCGCGGCGTCTTCGCCGAGTTTTTCCGACATGGATTTGACGAGTTCCGCGGGGAGTTTGCGTTTGAGTAGGAATCCTTTGGAGAGCTCGCCGATGATGTGGTCGGCGTCGGCGTGGCTTCCGCCGTTTCCGCAGACGAAGACGGTTCCGCCCTGAGCGATGGAGTCGCGGAGGATGCGGTATGCATCCGTGATTTTGTCTGCGCACGCGGCGAGAGCTGGATGGCGGGCGAGCAGGGTTGCCATGGCGGATTCAGCGATGGGATCGTTCTGCATGATAAAAAAACTCCTTGTAAATTTGTTTCAACGGTAATAAACCACGATTTGCGGGAAAGTCAAGGGGAAAAGTTTTTTTTCGCAAAAGGAAGGCGTTTTTATTGAGAGGCGCGCGTTTTCACATTCGCGGCTTTTGCCGGAAAAAACGAAAATTCTTTCCCTGTATGCTTGAAAAAATAGGGTTCTTATTGTATAGTAGCAAAAACATTGGAGGGTAATTGTGGTGTATTTCAGTTTTATAAATCTTCTTGTTCTGATTCTGTGGCTGTTGTCCGGTGTGTATACATTGACTTTTGTTGCAAAATATTCGAATTGCGGAGATAAAACAAAAACGTATTTGAATACAGCGGCGCTTTTTGCCGGACCGCTTTTTCTGCTTGTTTTCGGCGGATTCAAATTATACAAAATTGTATTGGAAGATATAATTTTCAAAAAACCGCCTCCGCCGGAGATCGACATTCTGGATTCGCGCGGGAAAAGCGTGCTTTCCCTGGATGACGCGTCCTACTCGGAATCGCTTGAGGTTATGAAGGAGCTGATTTTCCTTGCTCTGAAAAAACGGGCGAGTGATATATTCATTGATCCGAAAAAAGATTCCGTTTATACGGTTCGCATCCGCGTGGACGGCGCGCTGCGGACGGTGCGGACTCTTGACGACACACTCGCAAATGCCGTGATCAGCGCCATTAAAGTTGCGGCTGGAATGGACAGCTTTGAGCGTCGGCGTCCGCAGGACGGCTCGTTTACCGCACGGGTGCCGGATGGTCAGGCGGCGTTCCGAGTCGCGAGCGTCGGCGCGTTCGGAGGAGAGAAGATTACGGTTCGAGTGCTCGGCTGCGCGGGCGGTCCGATGAAACTTGAGGATCTCGGCATGACGCCCGGGAATCAGAAAATGCTGAAAAACGTGCTGGGAATGCCGTCCGGAATGCTGCTGATCTGCGGTCCGACCGGAAGCGGCAAGACGACGACCCTTTACGGAATTCTTCAGTCTTTTGATTATTCAATCAAAAATATCATGTCCATTGAGGATCCTATTGAAAATATCATACCGAACATCAGTCAGATGGAGGTGAACAACAAGGCGGAGATTACGTTTGCCGCGCTGCTGCGCAATGCCCTGCGCCAGAATCCGGATGTGATATGCCTGGGAGAAATCCGCGACAGCGAGACTGCGGAGATTGCGGCTCAGGCGGCTCAAACGGGTCACTTGATTGTCGCGACTCTGCACAGTAACGACAATATCGGAACGCTGGACCGCATGATGTCGCTCGGCGTGCCGATGCGCACACTTGCCTCCACCCTGCGGATGATTGTCTCTCAGCGGCTTGTCCGCACGCTCTGTCCCTCCTGCAAGCAGCGCGTGGCGCTTCCGGAGGAGTACCGCGAGTATTTCGAGGCCTCCGGTTGGCGGCAGGATCAGATTTATGGTCCCTGCGGCTGCCGGGAATGTGACGGAACGGGCTACAGGGGGCGTCATGCGATTTTCGAGATGATGCCGATGACAGCGGAGCTGAAGGCTCTGCTTGAAAACGGAGAAGTTTCCCTCACCGAGATCAATGAGTTTCTGGAGCAGCAGAACGGCGGTTCTTCGATGATGCTGAACGATGCGCTCCGGCTTGTCGAACGCGGAGAGACAAGCATCGATGAAGTTGAACGTGTCGTCTTAAGGATGGAGTGAGAATATCATGGCGAATCTCATCGTTTTCGGAATGGCGGTTGTGTTTGCGCTGATCGGTTCCAAACAGCGTTTGCTGAAGGCGTGGATGATTCTGATAAACGCAGTTTTTTCCGTATATATTGCGCTCTGGGGCGCGGATTTCCTCGCGGGCAGCCTCTCTCTGTTCAATGAAAAGAGCGAGGCGTACAAATATCTTTGCCTGATTGGGGGCAGCTGGGTTGTCCTGATGTTTGTTTTCCATGCGGCGGAAAAACAGCTGATGCCGAATCCGGAAGAGTATTCTTTCCCGCCGTTTTTCGATTTCCTCGGCGGATTGCTCTGCGGCGGGGCGGGCGGCGTCGTTTTTGCCGGAACGTTTGCTCTGATGCTGGCAGTTTCTCCGCTGAGCACGCGGATTCCTTCGCTTCCGCAGCAGGAGATCGAGGCGGTGGCCGGCAGGGTGATTGAAACGCTGACTTGGACCGTGGATCGTCTGAGTTTCCAGGCGGATACGGCAAAGAAAATTGCGCATTTGAAGGAACTTTATTATAAAGAGCCCGGCACGGAGGAAGAGGAACCTGAAAATGCCGGGGAATCTGATTCCGGAAAGGCGGAGTCAGAAGAATCCGCAAAGGCTCCGGAGCAGACTGCAGAGGCGGAAACTCCGGCTCAGGAGGTTGAAGAAACTTCCGGGAATGAAAAAAATGCAATTCGCGAAACCGGTTTGCGGAACAACATCAACCGCAAACTGGCTCCGACTCAAAAATACCAGCAGAAACTCAAAAAGGAACTTTAAGTTTCTCTGCCGCTCCGGTTATTTTCCCGCACGGACAAGTTTCATCAGAAACGCGCCGGTGACTTGAATGACGTCGCCGGTCTGTCCCTCGACAGCTTCGATGCCCGCCGCTCCAAGGGTGGATCGGGCGGAGGCATTGAGGGCGCCGCAGAGCAGAACTTTTGCATTCAGTTCCCGGAGAAGCGCAATGTGCGCGTCATCGCCGGGCGCAGCGGAAACCTTGCGGAGTCCGTTGATGCGGTTTTCCAGAATTTCAAAGACTGCAAACTCCGGAGAGTTTCCGAAGTCCGGGCATACGGAATCATTTTCGCAGGCGACGGCAAGTGTGCAGGTCATCAGTCAAGCTCCAGTTCTTTTTCCATGGTGTTGAAGTTGTGACAGCCGTCTTGGATGACGGCGACGATATCCTCCAGGCGGATTCCGCCCCACGAGGGATGATAGAGTCCAGGTTCCACGCTGACGACGTTTCCGGCGGCGAGCGGTTTGGAGTTGATCGGGGAGACGCGCGGTCCTTCATGAATCTCCAGTCCGAGTCCGTGCCCGAGCCCGTGAATGAAGCCGCACGGAATGCCGTCGGGCGTATGTCCGGTGAGGAATCCGTCGGACGCCATCGATTCCGCGGCTGCGCGGTGGACGTCCGCCGCACAGACTCCGGCGCGGATCATCTTCTGTGCAATTTCCGACGCTTTCAGAACCGATTTGAAAGCTTTGCGGACGACGGGGAGCGCTTTTCCCTTGCAGAAGGTGCGTGTCATATCGCCCCAGTATCCGGAGCGGTCGGAGCGCGGGAAGATGTCAATCACGATCGGTTTTCCCGCGAGGAGGGGACCGGAACCGAGATTGTGCGGCTGTGAGGCGTCTTCACCGCAGGCTGTAATGGTCTGTTCCGCCGTGTAGCCGTGCTGTTTGAGGAATCCTTCGATTTCCGCCCGGAGCATATCGCAGGTGAAGACTTTTCCGTTGCGAGTGAGCACTCCTTTTGAGTTGACCTGTGCGGAGCGGATGAGGTCGCGGGCATAGCGCATGGAATCTTCGGTGACGGCTTCCGCTTCGGCGATCTTGCGCAGTTCCGCGGCGGTTTTGACTTGGCGTTTCGGGAAGAAGGGATCGGGAAGGGCGCAGATTTCCACGCCGCTTCCGCGGAGTGCATCGGCGAGTGCGAGCGGAAAGTTCGCAGGAACATCCCAGCGGGTGACTCCGAGTTTATCCGTGAGATTCTTCAGAACCGCGAGGTCTGAGCGGTCGGCGGAGCCTTCCAGGAACGATTCGCGGCTGAGAACCTGCACGCCGCGTTTGGCTTCAGACTGCCCGCGCGCGAACTCAAGCTGGGAGAGAATCAAACCCTTTTCATGTCCGATTTCAAAGTAAATGACCTCATCGGGGGCATGGAATCCGCCGGCGTAAAGAACATCGGCACAGACCGCGGGCGAGGCGGCGATCAGGCGTCCGGAACACTTTTTCATCTCAAATTCTCCTTGTGGACTTGCAAAAGCGGTAAAAAACTGTACGTTACTATAACGCAAAAATTTAAAAACTCAAGAGGAAACATGATTTACTGCATTACACTCATCGCCGCGGTGCTGACCGCATACCTGATTGGCTCCATTCCGTTCGGGTTCATCATCGGACAATGCCACGGACTCGACATCCGCAAGGAGGGAAGCGGCAATATCGGCGCAACCAACGTCACGCGCGTCATCGGCCCGTGGTGGGGCAAGCTGTGCTTCCTTCTTGATTTCCTCAAAGGTTTTGTTCCCGTCGGCATCGCGGCACAGCTGGTGCAGCTGGAGATTTCGGCGGATCCTCTGCATCTGCTGGCTCCGCTCGCGGCTCTTGCGGTGGTGTTCGGACACATCTTTCCGGTTTATCTGAAATTCAAAGGCGGCAAGGGAATTGCGACTGCCGCCGGAGCGATTTTCCCGCTCTGCCCGTTGGCGGTGATCTGCGGTCTGCTGAGCTGGGTGATTCTGTTTCTGATCACCCGTTACGTCTCCGTCGCGAGCATTGCGGCGGCGGTTGTCCTGCCGCTGGTGGCTGTGCTGCTGTTCGTTCTGAAAGGTCGGGGCGCGCCGGATTCGGCCGTTTCGGTTATTCTGTTCATTCTGCTTGGAATCCTTGCGATTGTGAAGCATAAATCCAATATTGTACGGCTGCTCAACGGAACCGAAAACCGTTTTACAAAGGGGGAAAAGAAATGAGAAAAATCACAGTACTCGGCGACGGCGGATGGGGCACGGCTCTTGCCATGACCCTTCTGAAGAACGATCACAGCGTCACACTCTGGGGGCCTTTCGAGGATAACATCGAGGCGATCCGGTCGACGCGCAAAAACCGTTTTCTTCCGGGCGTGGATCTGCCCGCGGAGCTGAACGCAACCTCCAACATTGCGGAGGCTGTTGACGGTGCGGAGCTGGTGGTTCTTGCTTCGCCCTCGCAGTTCATGCGCGGAACGCTCAATATGTTCAAGGAATATTTCGTTCCGGAACAGATGGTGCTCGTGAACGTTGCAAAGGGAATTGAAACGGATACGCTCAAGTGCATGCACGAAATCTGCGGAGAGATTCTGGGCGAGAATCTGAAATATGCCGCGCTCTCCGGTCCGAGCCATGCGGAGGAGGTTTCGCGCGGAGTCCCGACCGCCGTTGTCGCTGCGTCGGAGAACATCGGAATCGCCAAACTTGTTCAGGAAACATTCATGTCCGACAACTTCCGCGTCTACACCTCCCGCGACGTCATCAGTCTGGAGCTTGGCGGAGCGCTGAAAAACGTTCTTGCAATCGCCGCCGGCATCATCGACGGCATGAACCTTGGAGACAATCCGAAAGCCGCACTCATCACGCGCGGCATTGCGGAAATGGCGCGTCTCGGCGTGGCGCTCGGCGGACGGCGGGAAACGTTTGCGGGACTTTCCGGAATCGGCGACCTTATTGTCACCTGCATGAGCCGTCACAGCCGCAACCGTCATGTCGGCGAGGAACTCGGACGCGGCAAGACTCTGGAGGAGATCACGCATGAAATGGGCATGGTCGTGGCGGAGGGCGTGAAGACCGCAATTTCCGCGCACATGCTTGCGCAGCGCAAGAACTGCGACACTCCGATCACCAACGCCGTGTTCAATGTTCTCTACAACAACCTTTCCGCCCGCGATGCGGTTCGCGCTCTGATGACCCGCGACGCCCGCGACGAAGAGGATTGATTCCGAAAAACTCCGGAAGTCTCATTTGCGAGCGGCGACAGCGGCAACCTGTTTCTGCAGGTTCTGATGCTTCCCTTCGGGGAGGTTGAACCGCTCGCAGACTTTGCGGATGAGCGAGACCGCGTGTTCCGCCGGGGCGCTGGAAAGGTCGGCTGCGGTACGGTCCAGATGCAGCGAGATTTCCGGAATCCTGCAGATGAATTCAAAATCGCGGTTTGCAGACGGCGTTTCGATGAGCGGGACGTTTTCCGTATTCCGCATGGAAAGCTGAATGGAAAGCAGTTCGGCAGAATAGCCGAGACTGTCATAAAGCCGCGCAAGGAAGCTGATCGCTTCCGAAAAGAAATGTACCAGGAACGGGTATGAAATACCCTTTTCATACGGGAATACTGCCGAGAAACAGAAGAGTCCGGACTGATAGAGCTGCCAGAGCCGTGTTCGGTCGCCGGAGAAGGAGCGGAGCGAGACGTTGGTGAAATAGGCGTCGCGGATCTCTTCGGGCTGAATGAAAACGGCGTCGGGCAGGAGCACAAACGCTTCCTGGAGGCGCATCTGCAATTCCGACAGACTGAATTTTTCCGCAATGTATTCAGGCGGCTGAACGGTGAGCATAAGCCGGAAGTTTGAGCCCGGCGGATTGATGCGCCGCTTGGAAAAGAAATCGCGGGTGTGTTTGATTTCCTCTTCGAATCTGGAGCTCTGCTGCCGTTCACTCTGAAAGGTGGGGTCTTCGTAGAGGATTCCGCGGATCATGCGCCCGAGCATTTCCCTTTGATTGCGGAGTGTGCGCTGAATGAGCGCGTGCATTTCGCTGGAACGGTACGCCGGACGGCTGGAGGCGTCGGCGGTACGGATGTAGAAGGTTCCTAGTGCGAGTTCGTTTTCGCAGGAGGATGTACAGACGTGCGGGAGAGCGCGGAACGGGCGGATGACGAAGACGACATAGCGTTTGCCGTCGACGACGGGGCGTTCGAGAGTGAAATTGACGGCTGGATCCGCGAAACGGTTGATGAAATTCCCTACGTCCGTGGGGTCGAAAGAGTGAGCCTCCTCCTCGGTGAGCCCGGTGAAGAGAGCGGGCTGTCCTGCGGCGTCTTCGCCGACGCCGACTACGACGTATCCTCCCTTTGTGTTCGCCATGGCGATGCAGTGCCGGACGAATTTTGCGCGTCCTGCGCGAGTGAGCAGTTTCCAGTTCTGCGCGGCCTTGTAATCGAGTTCATCGGACTCGATGCCTCTGCAGATGATGGACTTCCAGTCTGTATGATCAGCTTCCATGGTACCTCCTGAATTTAGAGCAATGTATCATGTTTTTGCAGGAATTTCCAGAGTTCCGGAAAAATTTTTTCAGGGGAAGCTCGAAAAGCCGGGGCTCATGATAAGTGCCGAAAATGCAGACGCGAGAACATTTTTGGCAGATAAAATGCAGACGCGAGAACATTTTTGGCAGATAAATGCAGATTGAAGAACATTTTCGGTGTTCTAAAAGAGCTGTTGCGCATCTTGGAGGAGGCCGGCAGTCTTTTTGCATCCGCTCCGGCATCCGGGAAATTGCGCGTGTTTTTCTCTGCAATTGCCGCTCATATTTTCATTTTTCATATTTTTTCATAAAATAAATAACGAAAAAAAATTGCACAGATGATAATATCCCGTTATATTATCCTGACATAAACAGAAAACGAGGTCGCTATGTACAAAGATATTCAGGCAGCGCTTCCTGGCGGAAGCGTCAAGTTCGCGGGTCCGCTCGGAAACGCACTCCGTCTTACCGTTGAAAACAGACTCAAAAAGGTTGATTACGAAAAGCTCGTGCGCTCCTTCCGCGATCATGAAGACTGCGATTCGCGCTGGCGCGGCGAATTCTGGGGGAAAATCGTCCGTTCCGCAATCCGGGTTCTCCAGAGCAATCCCGATGCCGAACTCGAAAAGATGGTCCGCGACGCCGTGCGGGGGCTTTGTGACTGCATCGAACCCGACGGCTGCATCAGCACCTATCCGAAAGAAAAGCGTCTGCAGGACTGGGATGCGTGGGGACGCAAATATGCGATTCTCGGTCTCTGCCGCTACTACCGCTATGTCGAACAGGATCCGCGTGTGCTCGAAACGATCCGCCGCATGACAGCGAATTTCATCGCCAGCTTCCCCGACGGCGCACGTCCGGGGGATAAGCTTCACTGGCATGACGGCATGCCCGCAAACTCCATCCTCGGCGCGGTGGAACTTGCGGCGCGTCTCACCGGAGAACCCTCGTTTTTCGCATGGGCAAAGCGTCTCGCCGATTCCGGATGTGCAAATTCCATGGATATTTTCGCCGAATCCCGCGCCGGGCGCAGACCGGCGGATCTCGGAAACGGGAAAGCGTATGAAATGACCTCCTGTTTTGAAGGTCTTCTCGAAATCTGCCGCGACAACGGCGACACTTCTCTTCTGGAACTCTCCCTCAACTACTTCCGCGACATTGTCCGCTACGAACTCTTCGTCACCGGCGCCGCCGGACTCAAGGACTGCTGGGGCGAATTCTGGGACCACGGCGCGCTCAATCAGATGAATCCCCCGCCGAAAACCGCGCTCGGCGAAACCTGCATCACAACCACGGTTCTCCGTTTTGCCAATCACCTGCTCCGCATGAGCGGCGACAGCCGGATTGCCGACGTCATGGAATATTCCCTCATCAACGGCATTTTCGGTGCGATGAAGTTCGACGGTTCTTGGTGGAATCACCGCAATCTCACTCCGCTGACCGAACCCGCGTACAAGTGGCCCGCCGGCGATCAGATCCAGGGCTACGGCGAGGACTGCTGTCTTGCGCAGGGGCCGGAAGCTCTCGGAGTCGGCGGACAGTTCGCTGTGATGCGCCGTGCCGACGGCTTCGCGGTCAACTATTTTGAGGCGATGGAAGTCAATTCGGAATTCGGCGGCAAGCCGTTCGGTTTCAAGATTTCCGGCGGCTATCCGGACGACGGCGAAATCAGGATTGAAATCTGTTCTGCCGATCCGGTTGAATGCACGCTTGCACTGCGCATTCCGGGCTGGTGCGAAGATCCGGTTCTGGAGCTTGACGGCCGGACATGGTCTCCCGCCGCGGGACGCTACGCGGAGCTGCGCCGCACCTGGAACGACGGCGATGTGATTCGTCTCTCGCTTCCGATGCCGATTGTGCGCGTTTCCGCTCCGGACAACTCCGGACGTTTCGCTGTCCGCCGCGGTCCGGTTCTGCTGGTTCAGGATGCGCGGATTTGCGAAGTCGGTTCGCCCTGCGTGCTGACGTCTGACGAACCGAAGCGAATCACGCATCCCGGCATCCGTGCCGCTTACGAGTGGCCGAACGGGACGCGTCTCTGCGATTACGCCTCCGCCGGAAATCTTTTTGAGCCGGAAGACACGGTTTGCGTCTGGCTGAAGTAAGCCGGCTGCTTTTTACCGAGGCGTTTTGCGCCGACTTTCCCGCGCATTGCGCGGGTCTGTGTCTCTTTTTGAAAAAAAACGGAATTTCCTGCGAAAACGCCTTGCTTTTCTAGCGATACTGTGCTAGAATACCGTAAAATAGTAAAGATGGAGTTTTTTCATGGAAATCAAAGACGGGGAAATTTACATCGGCGGCGTTTCCGTCGATGAAATCGCCAATTCGTTTGGAACACCGACTTATGTCTACGATGAGGCGCAGATTCGCGCCAACTACCGCAAAGTCCGGACGACTTTCGAAAAATATTATCCGGATTTCAAAATGTTCTACGCGGTCAAGTGCTGCAACAATCCCGCAATCGTGAACATTCTGCGTCAGGAAGGCGCCGGCGCGGACTGCGCAAGCGTCAATGAAATCCTGCTCGCGAAAAGCGTCGGGCTCTCCGGCGAAAACGTCATGTTCAGCGGAAACTTCCTCTCCGACGACGACATCAAACAGGGACTCGAATCCGGAGTGATTTTCAACCTCGACGACGTCTCCATTCTGCCGCGTCTTCTGAAGTTCGGCAGGCCGGAACTGCTTTCTTTCCGCATCAACCCCGGTTACGGCAAGAGCAACGTCGGCGAATTCGTCACCAACGCCGGACCGAACGCCAAGTTCGGCATTCACCCGGACAAGGTCATGGAAGCGTACCGGCTCGCAAAAGAGGCGGGCGTCAAGCGTTTCGGCGCACACATGATGACCGGTTCCTGCATTACCGACGCCGACTATTTCCCGTTTGTCACGGGGCTTCTCATGGACATCATCGGCAAGGTTTCCAAGGAACTCGGAATCAATTTTGAATTCGTCGATCTCGGCGGCGGTCTCGGCATTCCGTACAAGCCGGGCGAGCCTGCTCTTGATCTCGACAAGGCCGCGCGCCTCACAGCCGAAATGTTCAGCCGCAAGGCGGAAGAATACGGCATGAAGAAGCCGCAGCTCAAGCTCGAACCCGCCCGCTACTTCGTCGGAAACGCGGGGTGGCTTGTCGGGCGTGTCCACTCCATCAAGGAGTCCTACAGGAAAATCGTCGGCACCGACATCGGCATGAACACGCTCGCGCGTCCTGCGATGTACGGTTCATATCACCATATATACGTCAACAGGAAAGAGGATCATGCGCGCGCCGTGCTCGGTCTCTGCGGACAGCTCTGCGAGAACACCGACTTCTGGGTCAAAGAACGCGAACTTCCCGCCGACATCGCCGAGGGCGACCTCGTCGTGGTGGAAAATGCGGGCGCCTACGGTTTCGGCATGAGCTATCAGTACAACGGACGCCTCCGTCCGGCGGAAGTCCTTATCCATGAGGGCAAGGCCGAACTGATCCGCGACCGCGAAACCTTTGAGGACATGGTTCGTCACACGCACGTTCCTGCGTATCTGACGAAATAACTGCTAACTGGAGAAATTACGATGCTTCGGCAAAAACTGGCAAGATTTTTATCAAGCGATATTGGAATCGACCTTGGAACTGCCAACTGTCTGGTCTATCTGAAGGACAGAGGCATCGTATTTTCCGAGCCGTCGGTTGTCGCAATCAGCAAACAGACACATGAAGCGCTCGCCGTCGGCAACGAAGCGAAGAAGATGCTCGGAAGAACTCCGGACAACATTACCGCTCTGCGCCCGATGAAATACGGCGTTATCGCAGACTACGAGACAACCGGAGTCATGCTGCGTCACTTCATCGAAAAGGCGAAAATGATTCTGCCTCCGCGCAGCCGCCTTATCCGTCCCCGCGTTCTGATCGCGGTTCCCTCCGGGATCACCGAGGTGGAAACCCGCGCCGTCAAGGACAGTGCGGAGCGTGCCGGAGCCGGAGACATCTTCCTCATCGAAGAGCCGATGGCGTCCGCAATCGGAGTCGGACTCCCCGTCTCTGAGCCGACCGGAAGCATGATCGTCGATATCGGCGGCGGAACCACGGAAGTCGCCGTAATCTCCCTTGCCGGCATTGTTGAAAAGAAAAGCGTGCGTGTCGGCGGCGACGAGATGGACGCCGCGATCAGCGAGCATCTGAAACGGGTCTACAACCTTATCATCGGACCGCGTACGGCGGAAGAAATCAAAATCAAAATCGGCAGCGTTCATTCGACGGATGACGAGGACCAGGAGATTTTCCTGGAGGTCAAAGGCATCGACCTCGTTTCCCGCATGCCGAAAGCGATCAATATTTCGTCGCATGAAATCCGTGCGGCGCTGCAGGTTCCCGTCACCAGCATTGTGGAAGCGGTGCGCGCAACTCTGGAGAAGTGTCCGCCGGAACTGGCGTCGGACCTGATCGACCGCGGCATCATGCTCGCAGGCGGCGGTTCGCTTCTGCGCGGTCTCGACCGTCTGATTTCCGAGGAAACGGGACTTCCCGTGTTTGTCGCGGACGACCCGCTGAAAGCGGTTGCGAACGGAACGGGCATTGTGCTTCAGGAGATGGACAACATGGCGCGCGCCATGACGCTCGCCAAATAACCGCGCATTTCGTCAGCAGAACAAAGAACCCTCTGAGCGCCGCTTCAAGCCGAAGCGGAATTCAGAGGGTTCTTTGTTTCCGGAGCGTTTACTTTGCGGCAATCCGGTAGAGCATGGTGACTCCGGCGGGATTGAAGTCGTTGATCTGGAAACAGAGCTTGCCGTCACGTTGCTCCGCCGGGACTGCGGCGAGGACGGAGCCGTCGAGCGCGATTGCCTGCACGGTCCAGCCGCTTGCATCCGGATCAACATTGAGGGTGATTTCGGCGCGTCCGCGGGCCGCGAGCAGGGGGAGCGAGCCGTTGTCCAGAATCAGCCGCGCCTCTTCGTTCTGGAAAACGGTTCCGCTGTTGAGAGCATCGGTGAGATGAAACAGCAGAATGTCGCGGCTCGTTCCGAGCGGTCTGTCATCGAATGCGTGGACGGAGACTGTGGAGAAGTCAAGAGAGCGCCGGACCGTCATGAAACGTCCTTCCGCACTGCCGCCGGGAAAGGTGAACAGTTCGGATTTCGGTGTGACGACGGAGACGCGCGCGGCTTTGCGGTCGAGGCGGATTTCTCCGGTTGCACTGACTGCAGTTCCGGTTTTCTGATAATGCCTGAACTGTTCCGCAAGCGGGTTTGGAAGAGCGCGTTTCCAGGATTCCGGCGGAAGAATTTCCGCGCCCGGAATGTCAGCTCCGAGCGGAGCGGAACCGATTTTCGAGAAGAATCCGAGGTTGCAGAAGTCCGGATCGAAATTGTCACCGCGGACGGGGTTCCGCCATCCTTCGCAGAGAACGGGACCCGGAGCCGCGGCAACGTCGCCGCGGACGAACAGGAAGTACATGATGCGTCCTGTGAGGATTCCCAGCGGTTCATAGATGTGGTCGAATGAACCGGCAGGCGTTTTGCGGAAGACTTTCCGGCTGTGTCCGTAGGCGAAGCGGTAGAGCCCGTCCCAGTCCTGAAGCGCGGCGTAAGCGCCCGTCATGGCGGCGATTTCGCTGCGGAAGCGGTTCGGGTAACAGAACTGCAGTTCTGTGATGATCATGGGCTTCCCGGGAATGCGGGTCATCATGTTCTTCATGACGGAAGGGTTGCCGTCTGCGGTTGCGCTGCGCTGGGTTCCGGCGATCGGGACGTTCCAGTTGTTGCGCGGGTAAGAGGGGTGGTCGTGGTAGATATGCGCATCGACCAGATCCAGTTCTGCGCGGAAGGGCTGGAGATCGAGTGTCGCGTTGTTGTTCAGATTGGTGAGGAACGCTTTGACGCCGAGTTCTTCGCGCAGAAAACGCATCTGTTCGCGTTGAATCCGGAATTGGCGGTCCTTGAGGAATTCATAGAATTCCGGACCGCGCTTTTTTTCGTCTCCGGGAGAGTATTTCCCTTTTGTGCGCAGGTAATCCGCGTAAACTTTTTCGATGAGCGGAAGAAGCTGCGGATGAGCGTTCCAGGTGTGATAGAGCGCCGCTTCGTTGTCGAGATTCAGCGCAAAGAGCGCGGGGTCCTCCGCCATGCTGAGTCCGGTGTAGGGATTCTTCATGGTCAGGAGTTTCCGGGCGTAATCCTTCCAGTTCTGAAGGGCGGTTGCGGAGAACATGGTGAGCGTTTTGCGGATGCTTTCGCTGTTGGAGGAGCGGCATTCGGCAATGTTGTCGCCGGGGCGCACGATGCGGGTGCTGAGAAGGTCTGTGGTAATGTACATTCCGTTTTCGCGCAGTTTTGCCCAGAGATAGTGGAAGCGGTCGAGTTTTTCCGCGCTGAAATCGAGCGTGGCAGGTTTCGTCCAGTCGTAAATGCGGTTTTCGAACTGGTGGAGCCGTGCGGAGTTGAAACCCTCCATTGCGAGGCGTTCAACCATGAAATCGGTTTCTTCGTGCGTGGGAACGGTCAGATCCTGCGCAAGGTTCGTCGAGAGGAAACGGAGACGCTTTGACGGGTCTTTGGCGAGAACGAAGTGTCCGTGTTCATCAATCCTGAGTGCTCCGTCCTTCGCGGGGAAGAAACGGGGAAAGACGGAAAAGTCCATGACGGAACCTTTTTTGAACTGCAGCGGGACATCGACCGGTTTCCAGTTTTTGTTTTCACGGATGACGAAGCGGCGTTCGGCGGTATGCTGGGGACGCAGGTTGCCGAGGGAGATTCCGGCGATCATCCAGACGCTCTCTCCGGGAACGAAGCGGAGCGAGACGAGCGGTTTTTCGGGAATCCGGAAAGCGGAGACGAAGAGTCCAACCTTGCTGCTGCGGTTGTCGCCGGTCCAGCCAATCGCGCCGTTTTCAAACGGAAAGACGGGAGACCACCAGTTGCCGCAGTCGCGTCCGGCAATAACGGGGATTTCTGTTTTCGAACCGTCCTGAAAAGTCAGTTCCACAGCTCCGACGGCTTTCCCGGCTGCGGGAACCCATGCGGAGGCGTGGAGGAGATAGAGATAGCGAGCAGTCTCCGGAGCGGGGAACTTTACGGTTCCGGCGCCGGGAAAACGGCGGAAACGGGAGAGCACAAGACAGGCGCGTCCGCCGTTTGCCTCCGGGTTGATGATTTCAAACGGGATTCCGGCGAAATCGCGCTTCCCGAATTCGGTCATGCAGGAGAGGTCGTTTGCAGGCCCCTGATCGGTCCATCCGCCTTTTCCGTCATCCGCCTGAGTGTCGGCGAATCCCATATTGGCTGCGGAGGCGATGGAAACGGGGTGCGCGGAGAGCGGTTCCCTGCGGATGGTGACATTCATGTCGAAGCGGGATTCCCGGTCGGATTCCGGCACATGAAGAGTGATGCAGTAGAAATTCTCTTTGGTTGAGAAGCGGAGGTCCCGGATCGAGACGGAAAAATCGCCGCGGAACAGATAGCTTTCCGTTCCCGAAACAATGCGGAACGAGTTGTTTTTGCGGACGGGCGACCACTTCAGGATTGTTTCCTTTTCGCGTTTTCCGGAAAGACGGTACAGCGTATCGCCGACTTCAAGATCCGCCGGCTGGTCCGCCGGGATTTTGATTCCCGCGCTGATGTGTTTCGTTTCGCCGGTTCCGCGGAGAACGGCGGTGTAGGTCCAGGCGTCCTTTCCGTTCTGAACGAGCGAGTATTCCGCTTTTGCGCCGCGTCCGCCGGGGAATCGGCATTCGCCGGAGAGCGTGGTTGCATTTCCGTTTTTTTGAGGTTCTGCATGGATGGCGATCATTTTCCATGCGGGATTGTGCCACCATTCGAGTTTGAGTGTTTTTCCGATGCTCAGAGGACCGCGCGGGAGAATGGAAACTGCGCTTTCGGCGGCGCAAAGTCCCGCCGCGGTGAAGAGAAGAAGGAAGAAATGTTTCATTGCGGCTCCTTACATGGAAGTGATTGTACCGGTCAGACTGTTGTAATAATTTTGAAATCCGGAACGGGTTTTGAGTTCGTAAAGCGCCCTGGCGTCAACGTGTCCGTCGAAGAAAAGCGCGTTTGCGCGTCCGCGGTGAACCGGGTCGACGGCGGCGTCGTTGGCGAAACGGTAATAGGGCTTTTTGTCGCTGGCGTGGAAGGAGTCCGCGAGGATGGCAATGTCGCTGTTTCTTCCTTTGGAGGAGGGGAGATAGGGACCTCCTGTGTTGAGTGCGGGGATGCGTTTGATGTTCGGATATGCGGTTTCGTTCCACCACCCGGTCGCGAGGGCGGGATTGAAGGCATAAATGTAGCTGAGATAGAACCATGCGTTGCTCATGGTGAAGCTGTCTGCCGAGGGACAGAGCAGCGGGCGTGTGTTCTGCGGTGTGAGTTCGTTCCAGAGATACGGGAGTCCGGCGGAGGCGCGGAGCTTTTCGCTCCAGCGGCTCTTGTCGTTGACTGCGGGATAGTAGCCGTCGCAGGAATCCGCATACTGCATGAAGTAGAGTCCCTGCTGTTTCAGATTGTTGACGCAGGAGATTGCGCGTCCCTTGTCCCTGGCTGCGTTGAGTGCGGGGAGGAGCATTCCGGCGAGGATTGCGATCACGGCAATTACCACAAGGAGCTCTATGAGGGTGAATTTGTGAAATTTGCCCTTGAGAGGTGAGACGGAGTGTGCGTTTGATTTTGTTTTCATCGTTGCGGACCTTTTGTTCAGGGTTCTTTTTTCAGCATGGGAAACGGACTTGCATTTCCTCTGCTCCGTGCTATAATTATAGCAATAAACAGCGAAAAAGTCAATAGGTGTCAAGCACAAAAACATGAGGAAAAACATGGAAAACCATGAGGGAACATGCATCTTTTCCGCGGGACATCATCAGATGCGCTATACCGGCAACGACCGCTATCTGTTCAAGCGCCGCGAATACTGGCCGACTTCTGCGGATGCGGCGTTTCCGCTCTGCCCGTTCTGCATGGAGGAGGAAGTCCGGACGGGACGTTACTGGTATGCGGAGAATTTCACGCGTTTTCTGCTGATTGTCATCGTGCTGGAAGGCGATATTCTGTTTCGCTTCGGGAGGAAATCCGTGCGCGTTGCGGCGGGACAGGTCATGGTCATTCCGAAAAACACCGCGTATTCGTTTGAAAACGGCTGTTCGCCGACGTCGCGCAAGTTTGTTCTGGAAGTCGTCGGACGCAACCTTGAATCGGATTGTGAAACATTCGGTCTGAACCGGGTTCTCCTCATTTCGACTCCGGAGTGCGGACGGCTAGCGGAAGAGATTGCCGGAATCGGTGACTGTCTGCATGATTGGACGCCGGAGCTCATTCCGGCGCTGATCGGCCGCACGTGCGGTTTTCTCGCAAGGCTTTCGCAGCTTGTTCCCGGGCGTCGGCACCGCGACAACCTGCTTCTCCGTGCGCAGATGCTGCTGGAGAGCGATTTTGAAACAAAATTCACGCTGAAAACGCTTGCGGAAAAACTCAATTGCCGCGAGGACCGCATCAACAAAATCTTCAAGGAAAAGCTCGGAGTGACGCCGATGCAGTACCGGATCGGAAAGAAAATGGAACTGGCGAAACGCCTGCTGGTTTCCACGACGCAGACGGTCAAGGAGATTTCCTTCCAGCTCGGCTATTGCGATCAGTTCTATTTTTCTTCGGAATTCCGCCGCGTCACCGGGATGAGCCCGAGGGAAACGCGGCGGGGAAAAATGTCGCTCTGAAAATCAGCGCAGCTTCAATGTCTTGATTTCAAACGGCTTGAATTCCAGCTCAAATTCCGTCCCGGTTCCGAACATCCGCTCCTCCGTCCATTCGAGAAGATCGGTTTCGGCGAGGGTGACGGAACGGCGGAATCTCAGCTTCGCTTTTGCGCTCAACCCCTTTGTTTCGACCAGACGGAGCACATGCGCGTTCTCTTTTTCCGCTTTTTTGACAACTTCGAGCGAGACGGAATCCGAATCCGCGGTGCAGAGCGGTTCCGCGCCGCGGGAAACGCCGTCGAACACGCGCGGCGGACGGTTCAGCAGAGCCGCTTCGCGCATCACATCGGAGTGAATCAGGTCGCCTTTGTGCGGATGGAGCGAATAGACGAACTCATGATGTCCGAGGTCGGCGGTCGGGTCGGGGTTCTTCGGAGAGCGCAGAAGCGCAAGGTCGATAACGCTGTTTTTGACCTTGAATCCGTATTTGCAGTCGTTCAGCAGAGCGACGCCGTGCGCGGCGTCGGAAACATCGGTGTAGCGTTGTCCGGAAACCTCGAACTGCGCCATGTCCCAGCTGGTGTTTTCGTGCATCGTGCGGAAAATATAACCGTACGGGATGTCGAATGCGGCGCGGTCGGCGAAAACGTTGACGGGGAACGACACGCGCAGCATTTTGCGGGACTCGTTCCAGTCGACTTCGGTCCGGAAGTCCAGACGTGTTCCCTCGGCTTCCAGAACAACGGTCTGACGGATGGTCGATTCGGAAATTTTCAGTTCAAATTCGAGTGCGGAGCGGAGCGGTCCCGCGAGCACTTTGCGGGCACGGACGCTCTGCGGACGGAGCGGCGCCTGATGCGGATAATACGGGTCGATGTCCCATGCTTCGTATGTGAGCGCGCGGTCCACGTAAAGCGCGAACTCGTTGCCGTATGCGCCCGGAGCCAGAACGGAGCGTCCGGAGTCTTTTTCCACGGCCTCGATGAGAGTGGCGTCGGGCGCGAAGACGTAGCGGATGCGGCTGTTTTCAAGGACGAGTTCGCCGGAGTCGGCGTCCGCCGGGACGCTGCATCGTTTTCCGCGCTTGAGAACGGAAAACGCGAGTTTCGGAATTTGGACGCGGACAACGGTCCGTCCGTTTTCCTGCTGAACTGGAAGTTCGCATCCGGATTCATCGCATGCGCCGTATCCGTTCCAGCTTTCCGGAAGTTCGACGAGCGTCGAGACGTCGTACGGGAGCGAGTTGAGCAGAAGCGCGGAGCCGTCTTTTGCGGGGAAGAGCTCCGCCGCGGCGTGCTCTTGGAGTGTTGCGCAGAGATCGAGAATTTCGCGGTGCTGCGCTTCGGCGGTCCGGTAGATTTCGGCGATGGAGGAGCCGGGGATGATGTCATGAAACTGATTGAGCAGGAGCGTTTTCCATGCGCGGTCGAGTTCCGCCGCGGGGTATTGAGTATACGGAAGCATCGAGCAGAGGAATTCGGTTTCGGCGAGAGCCTGTTCGCATTTCCGGTTTCCGCGTTTTGTGCGGGCCTGTGCGGTGAGCGTGCCGCGGTGCAGCTCCAGATAGAGCTCGCCGTTCCAGGACGGGAGTTCCGAGCGGTGCGTTTCGAGAAGTTCAAAGAAGCGGTCGGCGCGGTCGAATTTGAAATGCGGAACGCCTTCGAGATTCTCCATGCGTTTTCCGCGTTCGATGAGTTCCGCATACGGTCCGCCGCCACCGTCGCCGACACCGAAGAGGGCGAGAAAGTCGAAGACGCGGTCGCCTTCGCTGCAGTTGTTCTGCGCGCGGATCATTCTCTCGGGCTGAAGCATGGAGCCGTAGGTGTTTTCGGGCGGGAAATGGGAGAGCACGGAGGAGCCGTCGATTCCATGCCAGAGGAAGCTCTGGTACGGGAAACGGTTGAACTGGCTCCATGCGATTTTTGTTGAGAGGAAGCAGCCGCATCCAGCTTTTCGTATGATCTGCGGGAGCGAGGCGGAGTAGCCGAAGGCGTCGGGCAGCCAGAGATTGCCGACGTCGACGCCGAATTCATCGCGGAAGAAATTCTTGCCGTGGAGGAACTGGCGCACGATGGATTCTCCGCTGGAGAGCACGCAGTCCGCTTCGACCCACATTCCGCCCTGGATTTCCCAGCGTCCGGCGGCGACGGCCTTGCGGATTTTTTCGTAGAGCCCGGGGTAGTTTTCCTTGATGAACGCATAGTGCTGAGCCGCGGAGGCTCCGAAAATGTATTCCGGATATTCGTCGATCAGCATGAGCTGCGAACTGAAGGAGCGTGCGCATTTGCGGATGGTTTCGCGTACGGGCCAGAGCCAGCCGGTGTCGATGTGCGCATGTCCGACTCCGTGTGCGGTCATGACCGCGCCGGAGGGACGGAGATCAAGAAACTCTTTGAGAATTCCGCGTGCTGCTGCGGAGTTCGCGGGATCCTCGTTCCAGACGTCGGCGGCGCGCCCGAGGACTCCGAGAAGGCGCCGGATGCGCCAGTCTCCTTCGGGCAGAGTTTTAAGGAGCGACAGAAGAACCTGGAGATCAAGCTGGAGGTTCCACGCTTCGCGATTGAAGACAGCGAGATCGCACGCGCCGAGCAGTCCGGTGAAAGCGTGCCGCGGATGTTCGGTTTCGCGGAAGAAACTGAGCGGATTGACGAGTCCGAAGAGATCATTTGCCGCGCCTTCGATCCAGAATTCGAGTTTGTCGCCGGCCTTTTGAGAGCCGTTGATGCGGAAAGCGGTTTTGCGGTAATTGGGGCTGAAGACGCTTCCTCCGGTGAGCCCGCAGACAGGGATTCCGTCGTTTCCGAAGATCATGGATTCTCCGCCCGGATCGAAGATGAGCGCGAGTTCGAGACCTTCGAATTCCTGCGGAACGGTTCCCGTGATATGAAACCATGCGCTGGAGCAGTTCTGTCCCCACCGTCCGCCCGGTTCGAGCCTGGAATATTGAAGTCCGAGCCGTTTTTCAAACGGCACGGGCTGTTCGGATGGCGCAAACATGCAATTGAGTCTGACCGCGTTTGAATAAACGCAGGCTTTTACCCGCTCGTAAAAGACGTCTGCGCGCTGTTTATGGAAATTGATCTCTTCGGCGAACATTGGAAAATCCTTGTGAAGTTTAGTATGGTTCAATCCGGAGGACTGTTCCGGGGGCGGAAACATCTCCGGGTTCTCGTATCGTGATTTTTTGAATGAGTTCGCGTGTGACGAGCAGCGTCCCGTTCACGACGGGGCATTCTTCGGAGAGATCGAATGCGGAGTCTTCCGCGAGATCCTGTCCGGTGACGCGAACCCGGGATGCGGAAACGGGAAGTTCCAGCCGTTCCGGCGTTCCGAAAATTCCGATTGTCCGGTTGCTGCAGTCAAGAGGGAGGCGCAGCGAGCATTCCGGCTGGTAAAAACCCCGTCCGGCCTGTACGCGTTCAGCGACGGCGACCGAGACTGCGCCGTTGGGATTCAAGGCGGCGGTGATGAACGGGAGGTCTTCCTCCGGATTCAGCGGCCGCACTTCCGGCAGCGGCATGTTTCTGGCGATTCCCCACGGCGCGCTCTGGCGGGAGAGACGGCCGATCAGATTCTGATCCCAGGTGTCTTTTTCAGAATATTTCCAAGTGTCGGTGAGAATGCGCGAAGCCGTGCGGATTTGTTCTTCTCCGCTCCTGAACGCGGGGGCGATCCTCTGCCAGCGGAGCGCGCGGCCGACTTCCCGGCAGCGGCTGGCTTCCCCGGTTATGGAGGGCTTGTTGTGCGGTGAGCGCATGACGCCGAACGGGCATCCCGCGGAGGCGCCCATGTAAACCATGTCTTCCACGTTCAGCCATCCGGTTCCGGCGGTCATGAGATAAAATGCGAGACGGTCCATCGCCGCGGCGTTTTTGAGCGGACCGGAGAGGTCGTAGAACCGGGTCATTCCGCTGAATTGCTGAACTTTGAATGCGGCGCGCGGGATGTTGCCGCCCATGTCGACAAAGCGTCCGGAGCCATCCCATCCGTGCTGACAGCGGAGCGCATTGACGCAGGGGCTGCCGACACAATGTTCCAGCAGGAGATCCGGCGCGAATTCTTTTGCGAGTTCCGTAAGGAGACGGCGGAAATCAAGGTCGCCGCCATGAATTCCCCAGTCGACTTTCCAAAGTCCGATCTCCGCTTCCGCCGCCCATTTGAGACGCTCTGTCCAGTAGGCTCTCTGCTGTTCGGGGGAGAACGTCTTCTGCCAGCTTTCTCCTTGAGCCTGTGCGGCAATCCAGAGACCGAGTCCGCGCCATCCCCGTGCTTTGAGAGCCTGATTGATTTGTTTCAGACGCTGTGGAGGAGTTCCCTGAAAGCCGGGGAAGCGGGCAGAATCCGGAATGCCGGAACCGAAACGCGGAAGATGTTTGTCCGGATGCGTATCGTACGGAACATCCCATCCGTCGTCGAGAACGAAGAAGAGATCGGAGCGGCATTCGGGGAAGTAATCCGCCCAGCCGCCCTCGCGGAAGAGACAGGCCTCATTCAGATTGTCTCTTCCGAGCTTTGCTCCCTGATCGCCGAAAAAACGGGCGGCCTCGTGTTTTTGTTCGACGCTGTTTTGTCTGCCCCAGGTGCACCAGTAGTTCGGTGATTTCCCCGGAACCGGCGGGACAATGGATGTGCGGATCTTTTTCATGGCGGATTGTTTTTCCCGAATGTTGTGTTACTTCGCCGGAGCGGCTTTTACCGTGAAGCTGAGTTCATAGCTCTTTCCCGCTTCGACGGGGAGGTTGAAGAAAAGACGCTGGTCATGGTTCACTTTGACCGCCGGGGTCTTGTCTTTGCCGCCGTCGGGAATATACAGTACTTTTGAACCGGGGTCAAGCGTGAATTTCTTCGGAATGATTTTTCCGTACTGTCCCGTGTAAGTCTGCTTGAAATCTCCGTTTGCAATCAGCTTTCCGTTTACGGTGATGTTGTCGATAAGGAGCCAGCCTCTTTCCGCCTCCTCTTTCGCCCACTGTCCGCAGACGGCGACGCGGAGTTTGCCCGCTTTTTCCGGTGTGAAGGAGAACGAGAAATCCTCCCATTCGGATTCGGAGAGCGGATCGTTCATGGAGGCGGAGAGCGTGTATTTCCGGTTTTCCGCATTTTTGATCCAGTTCATCGGCGACACTACCATGCAGTCGCTGTACGGTTTCGTGAGAGCGTTCTGCTGATCAACGGCGTTGATGTCGACGCGCAGGAAGGAGTTTGCCGCCTGGGCGGCGATTGCGGCGAGGGCTGCAAGGGCGAGGGTGATGAGTTTTTTCATGATGTGAAATCCTTTCGTTTGGTTTGATTACATCGGGTTGAGAAATTCATCGACAAGCGTGCTGAGAGAACCTTGGTAGGATGTGACGATTGCTCCGGAGCCGACTGCACGGACGCTGCCGTCGACGGTTGCGATATTGGCGTTCCTGGAATGGCGCAGGTGCATTTTCGTCCCGGAGTTTGCCGCGAACGTCACGAATTGAGTCTTCCAGTCCTGGCGGACGGAGTCGGCAAACAGGATGACGCCGCTGGGACCGCCCTGCGGTTTCCAGGAGTGTGATGCGCTTTTTCCGATCTGGTTCAGCCGGACAAAGCGGTTGCTGTCCCATGCGCCTCCGCCGAGGTAGTTGTTCATGCCGAAGGTGGTGTAGTGCTGATGGAATCCGGTTGCTCCGGCCCGTTGGGTTGCGTAGGCCGGACAGCTGTATTTGAGATAATCGGAAGCCTTCCATGAGCCGCTCTCTTTTTTCCCTTCCGCGAACAGCAGGAGGCGTCTTGACCAGAGCATGTCGGAGTCGATGTCATCGAGGTTCGTACCGCCTCCGGCATCCGGATGCTTGTCGTTTTTGTAATGCGCATACGGAGGGGGAAGGTAGTCGTCGAAGTTGTTCGCATACATGTGCATAAGCGATGCGCTCTGTTTCAGGTTTGAGAGGCATTGTGCGGCGAAAGCCTTTTTCCGTGCGGCTCCGAGAGCGGGCAGCAGCATCCCCGCAAGGATGGCGATGATCGCAATCGTTACGAGGAGTTCTATAAGGGTGAAATTTCTGAATTCCCTTCCGGAAACGAGAGCTTTGCGGGTGCGTTTGACATTCATTTTCATCCGTTGATTCCTTTCATTTTTTATCTTTTGCAATTGTTTTCTGACGGTATGCGTGAACCAGGGTCCCTTCCGCATAACATTCGAGGTTGTGTCCGTCGTAAAGAAGCGGGAACGGCGAGGAGTACTTGCCGTTCTTGACGAGAACCGGCATGAACCGGATCTTTTCTCCCGGTTTCGGCCGGTTTCCGAGCTGATAATTCGGCATCAGGCGGAACGGAACGGCAATTTCCACGCTGTAGCCGTTCGCATTCATTTTCGCTGCGATCTGCACGCCGTCCGGCGTGTAATTGTTGAGATAACTGTTTGCGCCTTCCGCATTGCTGCGGTTGACGAACCAGTAGTTCGCTCCGTCGGGGAGAACGATGAATTCCCAGTAAATCCCGATGTCGCGCGATGTCATGAGGAACAGTTCGGCACAGCAGGCTTTCCACGGGACGGTTGCGGTAGACCAGTCCAGATGGTTCATGACCATGCTGCTGTCGAGAAATTCCCCGGCGGCGTAGAAATACCGGTTGTCCCACGCAAAACGCCATTTTTGCTCGGAGTTTGCGGCGGGACGGGCGGCGTTTTTATGGTAATGCGAGTCGAACATGACCGCGTCATCCCATTCCCCCGGCGCGAGCGTGCCGTCGATGACCGGTTTGACCGTGAGCTTCGGAATGCGCACGGAGGGGCCGGCGGAATAGGGCCAGCGGACTCCGATATTCAGCCGTTCTTCGGTCCCTTTGAGTTTTTCTTCAGCTTCTCCAACCTGCTCCGGAGTTGCGGCAATCTCTTTGCGAAGAATAAGCCAGTCGCGGAAAAGTTTCTTTCCCGGCAGTTCGCGTTGAACGGCGTAATATCCGGGTTCTCCGGGCATCAGCGCGTTTTTGAGCGCAAGCACCCGCTGCTGAAGCGGAGAGTCGGCAAGCTCTCCGCCAGTCAGCGCAAAGGCGATCAGAAGCAGGGCGAGAATTTTCATTTCAGCTCCTTCGTGTACACTCCGCTCGCTCCGGTGATCAGGAAAAGACGTTTGCGGTCAAGAATGGTCCGCATGGAGTGCCCGCCGGGAAGGCTCATGGCGTCTTCAATCACTTCAAACGTTTTTCCTCCGTCGCGTGAGACGCGGAGTTTTCCGGTGCAGCCGAGTGCGACCCAGCCGGGATTGTGTTCGTCGAAGGAGATGGATTCGATTGTTTCCGGAACAGTGGTGAGGCGGCGGAAGGTTTTTCCTCCGTCGAAGGATTCCGCGTATTCATTCGCGGCGCATCCGGCGAGATAGTGTCCGGGAACGAACGGATCCGCGGCGATGACGGGGAGCGCCCAGGAGGTGTAGCGCAGATCGGACGCTTTCCAGATCCCCTTCTCCCTGTCCGCAAGATAGTAGAGCTGTTTCGTCTTGCGGTTGAAGGTGACGGCGGAACCGTCGGGTCCGACTGCGATCTGCGGGTTCGCGGCTTTGTTGTCCCATTCGCCCGAAGCGTAGGACATGTCGGCGGGGAGTCCGGCGCTGAACCAGACCCAGGTGTCTCCCATATCGGTTGATTTGTAGACGCCGCCTTTGCCGGGTTCGACAGGCCCTGAGACGCATGCGAAGATTTCCTCCTTTTTCGGATTTGCCGCGAGCGTGTAGACGGCGCATTTGCCGTATTCGAGTTTCGGCAGCCCTTTCAGCGCGGGACGCGCCCAGGTTTTCATGCCGTCTTTTGAACGCAGAATCGTGGTTGAACCCTGTTTCCCTCCGCAGATGAACGCGACGCCTTTGCTGATGCGTGAGAATGCGATGGAGCAGACGCCGCCGAGGATCCCGCTGTAATGCGAGGGATCGTGTTCAAAAGATTTTCCGCCGTTGCGGGATGTGAAGAACACCACGTCGGCAACGCCGTAGATGAGATTGTTCCCGTCGAACGGATCGGCGGCGACGGTGAATGAGATGAGCTGGCAGATGTTGCGGATTGCGGTCTGCCATTTTTTCCCCGCATCGAAAGTTTCCCAGATGGCGAACCAGTCGGTCATGATCCAGTGTTTTTCATCGCGCGGATCGATGTTGATGGAGGCCGCCGCTCTGCCGAACCACTGTGCGGTGCGGAGCTGTCCGCCCGTTTCGTATTCGCGGTTGATGCGCCGGCGGATGATTACGCGTTTCCATTCGGGATCGCCGATGTTTCTGCGGTAAACCGTTCCGGCGGTGTCGACGGCGAGGAAGAAATCGGAACCTGCGCCGATCGCCTGGAAGCGTCCGTTTGTGATGTACTCTTTTCCGGCTTCAGGCAATCCCTCGGAATAGGGTTTCCAGGTTGCTCCGGCGTCTTCGCTGATGCGCAGTTCGGTCATGTCGAAGATTCCGAGAAGCGGATTGCCTTTTGCGCGTGCCTGCTTGATTTCCTCCGGCGCGGTTTCCTGAAGTCTTTTCCAGGTCTTGCCGTTGTCGTCGCTGCGGTAGAATCCCGTTTGACGGGGCTTGCGGTCGGCGGAGCGTTCCGGAGCAACCGCGGGGGCGCAGGCGTAAATGCGTCCGGGTACGGCGAGGTCGTAGCGGATATCGGTGAAGAAATGATCCTTGAGCCCGGCGTTTTCCCATTTTTCCCCGTTTTCGGTTCCCCGGAAAATGCCGTCGCTGTCGGGTGCAGTGATCAGTTCATCCGGGTTGAACGGGTTGCGGTCAAGGAGGATTCCCGTCCAGCGCCGGTAACCGTTTCCGTAAAAATGAAGGTCCTTCACAACCGCGCGGACGGATTTTCCTCCATCGCGGCTGACGTAAATGTTTCCTTTGAGGTTCCAGCTGTTCCCCGCGACGTAGACGATGCTGTCCGGGTTGCGCGGGTCGATGGAAAGCGAGCGCGGATTCATGCCGCGGTAGCGTTCGTTGATGGAATAGACCTGGTGAAGCGGACGCCAGCTGTTTCCCGCATCGTCGCTGCGGTAGGGACCGCAGACGTCGACATAGGTGTACCATACGTTCGGGTTGGATTTGGAAATCTCGACGTTCTGGACATATCCTCCGCCCCAGATCGGAAACTGTTTCCATTGCGTCTCTTCCGCGAATCCTCCGAGGACTCCGCTGAGAAGTGCGCAAACCAGCATGCTTTTTCCGGCTGAATTCATTGTTTTTCTCCTTGGTTTGTTTTTCTCTCTGGTTTAAATTATACTGCATGTTTCCGGAAAAGACAATAGCCGCAAACCGGACAAAATACAGACAACATCTGTTTTTTTTATAAAAAACGGCGGTTTTGATTTCATATATGAAATCAAAACCGCCTGGAAAATGCGGGAGAGGCTTATTCGGAGACGATTTCGCAGGCTCCGACAGCCTGTCCGTTTACCGCCGTGTCAAGCGCGAACCTTGTGGTTCCGTCCTGAACTGTGAACGGAATTTCGCAAAGACGCTCTCCACTGAATTTCAGCGCGTAAACCTTGAAGCCGGTCAGATCACGGAAAAGCGTGACTTTTCCGGTCCCGCGCTCGGCAAGCGTCGGAAGCTTGCCCCACGATTCCACGATCTCAAGCGACTGGTTGCGGTATCTCTGATCCGTATTCTGGCAGTACGTCAGGTGGAAGAGTACAAGCCGTTTCGAGGAAGCAAGCTCCTGCTTGTCCACTGCGGCGATGAAGTAGGCGCTGAATGTCTTGCCGTTCTGAACTTCCATGAATTTCCCTTTGAGCCGGCTTCCGGCGGGGGTGACGAAGCTTTCACTGCGCGGAGTGACCGCTTTGAACGAACCCGTTTTGCGGTTCAGCTGAAGCTCCTTCGTGTCGTTGGTGAACTCGTCACGGTCGAGATTCATTTTTTGGATGAAGTCGGCTTGGGTGACGGTCTTTCCGTTCCCGGAGGCGCCGGCGCGGAGGTCGAGGACAGTTTCCGCTCCGTCGGTGAATTCCGCGGCGGGAGCTTCGGTGATCACCGTTCCGGTCTTGCCGAGAAGGGCGAGACGCTCCGATTTGCGAGGATAATATTTCTGTTCGTCCGCCTGCATTTCGTTGTTGATGAGGATGGGATAGCGCGCTTTTGAAACTGCAACGTCGCCGCGGAGGAAGAGCAGCGAAGCGGCGCGTTCGCCGAGGTTCAGCATCGGATTCGTTCCGTCAAAGAAGATCATTGGGATGCGCTTGTGGTTTTGCGTTCCGAATCCGTCGTGGCTGCAGAAGCGCAGGAGCGTGGTGCAGTCCTGAGCCGCCGAGTAGGCTCCGACAAGGAAGGAACCTTCCACATTGAAACGGTTCGCGCTGCAGAAATCCCATTCGCTGATCCAGTACGGCTTGTTGAGCAGCCGCGCCGGAAGCAGGGGGAAGAAACCGTCGGTTTCAGGGATGACGCTTGTGCTGATGAAGCGCAGCGGAACCCGGAACGGGGAGCCGTTTCCGACTGCCGTGGGGTGCCAGACGTAAAAGTGCGAGTCGGCGTAATCGTACATGTTGCGGTGGAGGACGACGGAGTAGAAGTTGCAGAAATTCTGGTCAGTGAGCGGCTGGCGGATTCCGATTTCTTTGCACAGCGCTTTCATCCGGTTCCAGCCGTTTATGTAGGTTTCGGACAGGAAGCGGTCCCATTCGGCGTTTTTATTGAACGGGGTGATTTTCCGTCCCTTTTCCTTGCACCATTCGTTGAATTTTTCCATATAGAGCTTATGGACCCGCGGGGAGAAATTTATCGACATGGAGTACATGGTGTCTTCATTGACGAGGCTGATTCCGACGATGGAGGGTTCTTCTTTCCATGCGCGTCCGGTGTAAGGATTCACATGGTTCATGAGGCGTCTGGCGTACTCTTCAAAGTTCTGCATTGCGGCTTCGTTGACGAAGAGCAGAGCTTTGTATTCGTTGCCCGACGGCGGGACGGGGAAGCCCTCGATTTCGTTCGGGAAGATCCCGCGGCTGGTGAAAAGGTCGAGCGTCAGATAGATTCCGCGTTTCGCAGCCTCCGCAAGGAAAAAGTCCAGACGGTCGAAGATATCCGCTTTCATGTTGAGCGAATTTTTCGTTTCCTTGTCCACCATGTGCTTGTCGAAGTGGTGAATACGGATCAGGTTGTAGCCGGTCGCCGCGTATTCGTCAAGACTCCTGCGGATGTCGTCCCGGTCGGTTCCGGGGACGTTCTGATAGTTGATTCCGAAGAAACGGACCTTTTCGCCGGGGCGTTTTTCAAATTCAAAATGATCGCCTATCGCCTTCACAAAACCGTATTTGCCGGCGGGGGCGTCCATGAGGAACGAAAAGTCGATGGCGCTTCCTTTTTTCGTCAGACGGGGCTCGGTGGAAACGGGAATCCGGTCTTTGTTTGCGGTGATGACGACGGGATATTCTTTTTCGAGCGCGGGCGGGCAGTCGCTGAGTGTTGCGCCGACGATCATCCAGACGGATTTTCCGTAGCTGGTGAAGCGCAGTTTGCGGACGGTTCCGCCGGCGAGGGAGATCGGGGTTGCATAGAGTCCGATTTTCGCGGATTTGTTTTTCGCCGTCCAGGCGATTTCCGCTTCCGGGATCCAGCGCGGGTTCCAGAAGTTCGAGACGTTGCGGCCGCAGAGAATTTCTTTGGAAATAATTTCTTTATCGACAAAAAGTCCGTCGGCTTCCACCGTTACTTTCCCGACCGGCGTATCGTCTTTCCCTTCCCAGGCGACGGCGTGGAGTAAATATAAATATTTTGCCTTTACAGGTTTATCCAAGACAATTTCCGCATCCACAGGAAAATACGGACGCGCCGCGCCTTTGAGAACGATGCAGCTCTTGCCTCCGTTCGTTTCCGGATCGAGAATGGAAAAACGGACATTGCCGGAGACGATGCTCCGGCTGGTCATGGCGCTCAGATCGTTTTTCGGACCCTGATCGGTCCAGCCGCCTTTTCCGTCATCGGCGACGGGATCGGCAAAGCCCATGTTGGCGGCGCTGTTCAGAGCGACCGGGGTTTCGGCAAACGGAATGAATTCCATCGTGAATTCCATTTCGTATTTCTGTCCGGCATTGCTGTTTTTGAAGCGGATGCGCAGTTCAAAAATATCGGCCTTGTAAACGCGGTTGTCCTGAACCATGAACACGGTTGCATCGCTGAGGTTTATTTTGAGCGTTCCGCCGTTGACGGGCAGCTCACCGCCCTTTGTCCAGCAGGTCATCGCGTTCGGTTTTTTGCCCTGCGTGAAAAATTCGGTTGGGATGTACGGCTTTTTGCCGTTGAATGCGAACGGACGGGTTCCAAGTGTTTTGACGGGGAAGTGGGCGTCGACCAGCATGCCGTTGTCGATGACCTGCGTGTCGGTCTCCAGGCTGATTTTACAGCGGATTTTGTTTTCGCCTTCCGGCAGAATCGTCTGTTTGAAACGGTAGGTAACGCCTTCTTTTGCGTCCCAGAGTCCCTGGATTTCGATGCCGTCTTTGCCGGTTTTCGAGGCGGCTTTATCCAGCTGGAGATTGTTTTCCCGGATTCCGACGTAGTGCCAGTTTTTGAGATGACGTCCCGGAGCGAACGAGACTCCGCCCTTTGAGATCGCCCCGGACGGACTGATTTCAAAGCCGTTGATTTCCGCCGCGTATATAATCAGTGAGGCGAAACAAAGACATGCAGCTGTTAAAATTTTCATTTTTGAATTCCTTTATGTTAGAATGTTTTCCAGCCGAAATTGGTCCAGAAAATATAGTATTGAATGGGAAGGACTGCACCGACAGCTTCGGTCGGAATTCGTTTGTAGAGTGTTGTCGCCGCATGACCGTCGACGTACAGAACATTTGCGTAGGTTTCGTTGTGCGTGGGCAGCGGAAGTTGACCTACGAGTTCCGATACATATCCGGTCTTTGCGGGGGTGAGATAGCCTTCCGAGAGAGAGCACAGGAAACTCGGGCGTTTCATTTTTTCAATTTTCTGAGGGGCGTTGCCGTTGTGAATCCAGGAGTTGTAGGAGTAGCTTGTCGTGTTGAAGGTCGCCGGAAGATTGTCGAGTTCGAACCGGCGCTGACAGAGCAGTCCTTTTGCGCGGTACTGTTCCGGTTTTTGGCAGCCGAGATAATTGGCGATGATATGTTTCCAGCCGCCGACGGTTCCATTCACCCAGTTGGGCGGGAAATACCCGTCGAAATCCGCCAGATAGGAGTTGAAGGCGAGCCCGTACTGCTTTTCGATGGAAAGACATGAGATTGTCCGCGCTTTTTCTCTTGCCGAATTCAGAGCCGGCAGGAGCATTCCTGCCAGGATAGCGATGATCGCAATTACCACGAGGAGTTCTATAAGGGTGAACTTCGTAAACCTTCTCTGCGTGCTTTTTGAAAGCGTTTTCTTTTCTGTTTTAACTCTCATTTTTTTCTCCTGTTTTGTCGTTTGAAAATTTTCTTTGTCCTGTCTGCTGTACATTATAGCACAGGATTTGTGAAAAAACAATACCCTGAAGCCAGACAAAATGCAGACAATATAAAATTATTTGCAGATTTTCGGACGGATCATAATTTTGCTGCTTGTAATATCCGGATTTTTCATTTTGAGGACGAGGAGCCGGAGCAGTTCTTTGCTGAATTCCTGATACGGATATTCCGCATGACAGGGGATGATTGTCTGAGCGATCTCCCCGTAATCGTCGAGCGGCGAGTTGGAGGCAATGAGGATGCGGTGCGAGCGGATTGTTTCGAGCACCTGCGGGTGAAAGAGAGTGAAGCAGTTCGGCAGAATCGGGCAGACAAGAACAAGCGCGTCGATGCCGTTTCCGTCGAGCCATTCGAGGAATGCGTTGTTGGAATATCCGCGCCGGACATGAAACACATTCTCTTTTCTGAACGGAATGCCCGCGTTTCTCAACGCTTCGCGATATCCGTTTTCGAGCTGGACACTGGAAAAAATATCTTCGCGTACGCGTACGATTCCCGGGTTGCTGCATCCCCTGGCGAGGAGTTCGCGCGTGAAGACGTAACCGGCGAACTGGTGATCCGGGATGACGGAGGAGAAGCAGCTGTTCTGCGGGGGAACGTCGAAGAGCACCAGCGGCGCGGTTTCGGGAAGCGATTCCAGGAACGACGGGTCGGCCCGGTAGATGCTCGGATAGAAGACGGTTCCGAAGCATTCCGCGAGGGAGCGTTCCGCCTGGCGGTTCATAGCGGTTTCATTATCCATGCAGTAGAAATAGAATTGCACGGAATACCCGCCGTTTTTGGCTGCGTCCTGAAAAATGCGGAGCATACTCTGCCATTTTGCATTGGAGCCTTCGGGCCAGACGACGCCGATGTTCTGACGGGGGCTCTGCGAGTCGAACGGGAGCATCTGTGAAGCGAAAACGGTTCCTCGTTTTTTGACCCTGCAGATTTTGTGTTCTTCTTCGAGTCTTCCGAGAGCAGCTCGAATGGTTTCCCTGCTGACATGGAAAGCTTTTGCCATATCGGGTTCTGCGGGAAAGCGCCCTGCGGCGCGTCCGTCTGCGCTGTCCATATATTGAGCGAGGAATTCCGCGATTTGGAGATATACGGGCAGAGCGGAGCGGCGTTTGATTTGTGCGTTCCGGAAAACCGCGAGTTGTTTTTCGATGATTTCGGTGTTAAGTCCCATGCTGAATTCCTCGGTTTTGGTGATACTGTAGCATCGGAAACCGGAAATCCAAGAGAAAAACGTCAGATATTTTCATTTTTGCTTGAACGTGGTATATGCCGAGTGTAAGAAAAGAGGCTTTGCGGGCAATTTACGGCTCATTGGCGAAAAACTTCCGTTTAAACGCAAAAAGCGGGAAGCCTTCTGCAGACTTCCCGCCCGATACGCGATCCGGAATGAACCGCTGAAGCAATCACTCAACAGTGATCTTGTGAACTTTGGCGTTGTCGCCCTTCGGAAGATTCAGGGTCAGAACGCCGTCCTGAGTCTTGGCTGTGATCTTCTCAACGTCGATGCTGTCCGAAAGCTGGAACTCGCGCTTGAAGACAATCGGCTGACCGTTTCTGCGGAGCGAGCTTGCGGCGGTCATTGACATGATTTTATCCTTCACTTCGATGTGAACAGTCTTGCTGTTCGCGCCGGGAACCTCAAACCAGATGGTTACGCCGTCCGCGCCGTCGAGGATATCGACAAGCGGCATCAGGACAAGGGCTTCGGGTTCTTTATTTTCAACTTTGACTTCATTCTCATTCATGGTCGTTTCTCCTTTTTATTGAACGTTGACAATGTGCGACGCAGGTTTCACCGCGTCTTCACGGGGCAGCGTGACGGTCAGAACGCCGTCCGCGCATTTCGCTTTCGTCTCGGCGCCTTTCACCTTGACCGGCAGACGAACGGTCTCTTCGTAGGAATCGAAGGAACGTTCACGGCGGATGAAATGCTTGTCATTGTCGGGGTTGACGTTGCAGTGGTGGCTTGCCTTGATCGTGAGATAATCGCCGAGGACTTCAACGCTGACATCGGCAGGCGTGCATCCGGGAACCGCGAGACGCGCCACGATGTTTTCCTTGCCGACCTCCAACTCCAGGCGCTTCTGATCAGGAGTGTTCAGGAAAGCGGGGGCGAAATCGGTCATCTGCCCGAACATGTCATTCAGCAGATCGTCGATTCCGTAAAGTGTCGGCTGATAATTGTGTTCCTTGTGCCATTTTGCCATGTGATGATGCATATCGCACCTCCTGTGTCTTAAATCTTCTGTTTGTCGTTTTCATTGACACGATGAGTTATAGCAGAAGCCGTGCCAACTGTTTTTTGAGTGGAGATAATCTTGAAAAGAGACAATATGTCACTCTTTTTAAAGAGACAAATTGTCTCATGTTCCATTTGTCCGCATATCCCCGCCCGAAAAACGGACGGAAGAGCGGGCGTTTTTTCATTTTTCTGCTTGAAGAATTCGGTTTTGAGAGTATCTTATCAAATTAACATGATGGAGTTTCCGATGCCCGACGATAAAAATTTAACGCCCATGATGCAGCAGTACCTCAAGGTGAAGGCGGAGGCGCCGAAGGACGCCGTTCTGCTTTTCCGGATGGGCGATTTCTATGAAATGTTTTTCAATGACGCCAAAGTGGCGAGTCCGATTCTGGAAATTGCGCTGACTTCCCGTGCGGGATATCCGATGTGCGGCGTGCCGTATCATGCGCTCGATCTCTACCTGCCCAAACTGCTCGAAGCGGGCGTGAAAGTCGCCATTGCGGAACAGCTCGAAAACCCTGCGCTAGTCAAGGGAAACGCCATTGTCAAACGCGGCATCACACGGGTCATCACGCCCGGTTCCATCACCGAGGGTCCGCTGCTCAAGCCTTCCGACAACAATTTTCTCTGTTCCTATTACAGCGTCCCTGCAAAAAATATCTACGCGCTGGCGTGGCTCGACATCAGCACCGGCGAATTCCTCGCCGCCGAATTCAGCTCCATTCAGGAAGCCGCGGATGAACTGGCAAAACTTCATCCGCGCGAATGCGTCGCCCCCGCCTCCCTGCTTGCAGAATGGAAGAAAGATCCCGCATCCAAGCCCGAAACTCCGCAGAACATGCTGTGGACCGAGCTTGACGACTGGATCTTCTCCTATGAAAACGCGTTCGGGCTGCTGACCCGTCACTTCGGGACGCTCACGCTGGAAGGATTCGGGTTCAAACAGAAAGAAGCGGACGCCGTCCGCGCCGCGGGAGCCGTACTGGCGTACACCGAAGACAATCTCAAGTGTCAGACGGGGCATATCCGCAAAATCAGTCTCAAATCGCGCGATGAGGTGCTGCTGATCGACCCCTCCAGCCGCCGCAACCTTGAGCTCGCCGACCCGATGCTGGGCTCCGCAAAAGACTCCACTCTGCTCCATGTGCTCGACTGTTCCAAGACTCCGATGGGCGGACGCCTTCTGCGTCAATGGGTGCTCAACCCGCTGCGCAGCGTGGACCGCATCGTCGAACGCCAGGATATCGTCGGAACGTTCAAGGACGATCCGCTCACGCTTGCGGAACTGCGCGAAACAATTTCCGGCATCCGCGACCTCGCGCGCATCACAACCAAACTCAACATGAACACTGCGAACCCGCGCGATCTCATTGCGCTCAGCGCAAGTCTCGCCTTGATTCCCGGCGTCAAAAACATCCTTGCAATCTTCGATCTGCCGCTGATTGCGGACATCGGCGGAAGGCTCAGCGAACTTGCGGAACTCACCACGCGCATTTTAGACACCCTGATCGATTCGCCCCCCGCAACAGCGAACGACGGCGGAGTCATCCGCGAAGGATGCAGCGCCGAGCTCGACGAGCTCCGCTCCGCGGCAACCGAAGGACGGAACTGGGTCGCTCAGCTGCAGGCAAAGGAACAGGAACGCACCGGAATCAAAAACCTCAAGGTTCACTACAACCGCGTATTCGGATTCTATATCGAAGTCACGAAAGCCAATCTCGAAAACGTTCCGGACGACTATATCCGCAAACAGACGCTCGTCAACTGCGAACGCTTCATCACGCCCGAACTCAAAGAGATGGAATCCAAAATTCTCGGAGCGGACGACAAGGCGAAGGCGCTCGAAATCAAGCTCTTTGAAGAGCTCCGCACATACGCAGCCGGATTCACGCGCGAAATTCAGCAGAACGCCGAAGCGCTCGCCGAAATCGACGCCCTCTGCGCTCTCGCCGACTGCGCTTCGCGTTACTCCTACTGCCGTCCGCACGTCGACGACAGCGACATGCTCGTCATCCGCGGCGGACGCCACCCCGTTCTCGACGCCGCCATGCAGGACACCCGTTTCATACCGAACGACACTGTGCTCGACGGTGAAGACAACCGCATGATGATCATCACCGGGCCGAACATGGCGGGTAAATCGACCTACATCCGCCAGACCGCGCTGCTCGTCGTCATGGCGCAAATGGGCTCGTTCATCCCCGCGGACAGCGCGGTCATCGGAGTTGCCGACAAAATCTTCACCCGCGTCGGCGCCGCAGACGACATCTCCCGCGGACAGAGCACATTCATGGTCGAAATGCTCGAAACCGCGAACATCCTCAACAACGCCACCGCGCACAGTCTCATCATCCTGGATGAAATCGGACGCGGCACAAGCACTTTCGACGGGCTCTCCATCGCCTGGTCGGTTGCGGAATACATTCTCGACCACACCCATGCGCGGACGCAGTTCGCCACGCACTACCACGAACTCACCGAACTCGCAATGGTTCGGCAGGGCGTCAAAAACTACAACGTCGCCGTGCGCGAATACGGCGATCAGATCATCTTCCTGCGTCAGATCGTCCCCGGCGCGGCGGACAAGAGTTACGGTATTCATGTGGCGAAACTCGCCGGTCTTCCCGACGGGGTTGTCTCTCGGGCAAAAGAGATCCTCGCGAACCTGGAGGAAAACGCCATCGGCGAAGCGAACCTGCCGTCCGTCACCGCCGCACGCGAAAAGCGCGGACGCTACCGGACGAAAAACGGCGGTCCGCCCCAGCCGAAACCGGCGATTCTCCAGCCGTCGCTGTTCGACTGAAGCGGAAGATTTTTACTTTTCCGCATTGCGGATTTTTTCGAGAACCTTGTCCGTGTCCAGTTCAATGGAATAGTTTTCAAGCGCGCGCTTCCAGAAACGGAGCGCGCCTTTTTCGTCGTCGAGCATCAGCCGGATATCTCCCGCATGATCCAGAATGACGGGATCAACCGGACCTTTCCCCGTCTTTTTCATTGCTTTTTCGATGAATTCCCATGCTCGGGAGTAATCTTTCGCGCGGTAAAGCGCCCACGCCATGCTGTCGAGAATCGCCGGCTCCTCCGGCTGCACCCGGAGCGCGCGGGTCAGCAGCTCCAAAGCCTTGTCCGTTTTGACTCCCGCCTCCGCATAGATGTAGCCGAGCAGATTGAGATATTCCGCATTTTCCGGTTCCTCCTCCAGCGCCGGCTGCAGGAATTTTTCCGCGATATCCACGCGTCCGGTCTTTTCCGCAAGCAGAATTGCACGCATAATCGCCGCGTCAAACGCTTCTTCTTCCTCTTTGCCTTCCGGTTCCGGAAGAGACTCAATGTACTTCAGCTGAACTTCCAGAGCTTCGGCATAACGCTCCAGTGAACTGAGTGCAAGCGATGAGAATCGCAGAAGTTCCGGCTCCGGATTCCTGATTGCCGCAACGACTTCCGGGAACTTCGCAAAATCCTGCGAGGCCCAGACAGCACGCGCATAGACAGGTTCGAGAGCATGGTCTTCCGGAAATGCCTTCAGATGTTCCGCAAACGCGGACGCCGCCTCGCGGAAGAATCCGCCGGTATGCAGTGAATGCGCCAGCAGCGCACTCTCCGTCCGGCTGAGTTTTCCTCCGTTTAAATCTTTGATTTTCAGCCAGATGCGGGCGGCAAGCGCGGGCTGTCCGGTGATTGTGTAGAACGCGGCAAGACGCCGCAGACTGTCGATCCGGTCCGGATTCGCGAACAGCGGATCCGTGAACATCGGAAGCGCAGCGTCCGCCATCTTCCGGTTGCCGATTGCGGATGCGTACGAAAAATACCTGGCGGGGTCAAGAGCCGTTTCCGGGGCGGTGAGCGCGGAGACGACTTCATCGAAGAACCGTATGAACTTGCGGCTGAACTTCTCCTTGTCGCTCTCCATGAACAATCCGATCAGGAACGGCGTTTCATCGGATGAATTTTCCCGTGCATCCAGATAAACGTTCACAGCAAGCGGAAGAAGCTGCAGACGCTGTGTGGCGGATGCGAATTCCAGCAGTTCTGAAATTTCTTTATCCGCCTCGTCATATTTTTTCAGAGAGGAGAGAAGACTCGCCAGCAGGGAGCGTCCGGCGAACATCGCCTTAGCTTCCGGGGAATCCGCGGAAAACTTTGCCGTCTGGGGCTTCAGCGCATCCATCAGGCGGACGACCTCCTCTGTGAGATTCGCATCTCCCGCGAGCGCATGAAGCATGATATTTGCGGCAAGGATGAGTCCGAGCTGTGTATGTTCCGGATGTCCCTGCGCAAATTTCAAGAGCCGCAGGGTGCGCGGCGGAAGCGGTTTTTTCTGTTCTTCCAGATCGCCTTTGACCAGCTCCAGCAGCTCTTCCGAGTCCGGCGTTTTTTCTGCTGCAAGATAGAGCTTGTCGAGAAGCGGCTCCGGGATCTTTTTTTCATCGTCACTGGCTGTGAGAATGCCGTTGACGAATACAGCAAAATCGGAGAATGCCTCCGCACGGTCAGTTCCCGCGGGAGAGAGGGAAAAGCTTTCCTTCCCGGCCGGCGCATCACCGGCAAAATCAAATTGAATATCCGCGCCGGAAAGCATTCCCGCGCAAAGGACAAGAAGAAAAATCCGTTTCCGCATTCAAAACCCCATGAGAACTGTCAAAATCTCCGGCGGAACTGAAAAACCGTTCCCCGTAAAAGAAAAAAGGACGTGATGCAAAAATCACGTCCCAGAATCACGCGAACTTATTTGTTCTTGTGGCGCATCGCCTTCAGCATTTTTCTGCGCTTATGCTGAGCGATCTTTCTGCGACGTTTTTTTCTGAGGTTTCCCATATCGACTCTCTTGGTTAAAGGTTTCAAAAAGGTTAATGTAAAATTTATCATACTATCCGGAAAATGCAAATGCTTTTCTTCAATTTTCCGTAATTTTCTTGAGAGAAGACCGCGGAGAGCGGCTGCTCCAAATGCTGATGCAGCCGCTCTCCCGAAAAGATCAGACTTCCACGCCGCTTGCTTTCAGCACGGCCTGCACTTTCGACACGTCGACATTGCGCGGCTGAACCCCGTCGCGGGCGGCAATTGCGGCGGCGACGCCAATCCCCTGGCCGATGTTCATGCAGATCGGCATGACGCGGTAGTTCGAGTGCGCCTTGTGCGTACCGGAAATGTCGCGCCCGGCAAGAAGGAGTCCGTCGATTTTGACGGGTACGCAGGCTCGGTACGGAATCGTGTACTGCCCCTTCGAGTGGAATTTGTGCTGAGCTCCGTTTTTATCGAGTCCGGAACCTTCGACGTTGTGAATGTCGAAGTTGAACATGTTGCGGGTCGCGATCCAGTCGTCGAACACGCGCGCCTCCACAATGTCTTCCGGTGTGATCGTGTAAAGACCCTTGAAATGACGCGTTTCGCGGACGCCCATCATCTGGGCGGAGGTGACAAGATAGCAGTTCTCGTAGCCGGGGGCATACTCGCGCAGGAAGAGGATGATGTCGCTCATCTGGCGGCGGCAGACCTGTTCGGCTTTCGTCAGATCGGCGGCGCTGGTTCCGTCGATGTCGGTGACGTTCGTCATATTGACGCAGACTTCTCCGGGAATCCATGTCGGATAAAGCAGAGTGTGTCCGGCAGGGGCGGGAAGATGCTCTTTCGCAAGCGCCTGGATTTCACCTTTCGGCACCTGGACGCGCGTTTCGAAGCTGCCGGGCAGAATGGCGCGCGAGTAATCGACGCCTCCGATGCGGAACATTAGAGTGACGGGCTGGCACTTGCCGTCGCCTTCGCGTCCAAGCTGGTATTCCGCTCCCGCTTTTGCGGCGACATCGCCGTCGCCGGTGGCATCAATGACGACTTTTCCCATGATTGCGGTGCGTCCGGATTTGCTTTCCGTAATGATTCCCCTGACCGTATCACCCTCCTTGACGACGCCGCAGACGAAGGTGTAAAGTTTGAGAATCACGCCTGCTTCGGCGAGCATGTCGAAGAGCACTTTTTTGAGGATTTCATGGTTGATCTGATGTCTTCCCGCGCCCTGGGTCGGACAGAAGATTCCGGCTTTTTCCGCCTGGACGCGCGCCATCATCTCCTCGAAAACAGGCGAGTCGGTGCAGCCTGTGAAGTGAGACATCATGCCGCTGGTCGCCATTCCGCCGACGCAGTTGAACTGTTCGACGAGAATCGTTTTTGCTCCCGTCCGCGCAGCGGCGATTGCGGCTGTGTATCCCGCCGGTCCCGCTCCCGCGACAATGACGTCCGCATGATCGGTGACTGGCAGTTTGTGTTCCGGTTCCGTGTAGAATTCCATAATGACAGCTCCTTGTTGGGGTTTCTGTCTTTACTTTATCACTTCGCAAGCGGAAAACCTTTGATTTTTCAGGAATTTTTCTTGAAAAATCACGGATTTCAGAAAGGCATGCCGTCCGCCGACCAGACGTTGTTCATCGACCACTGTTTCTTGAACGGACCGGATTCTGCATAGAAGCTCTCCGAAATTGTCTGCGGAGTATAGCCTCTTCCGTAAACGGTCGTAACATGTCCGTCTCCCCATGAAACGTTGACCGCGCTGGTATTGTGACGCGGATAAACAACCGTGTTCGCCCACTCGGGATAAATGTGGACCCGGTAAAACGGTCCTTTTTCTGCCTCTCCCAGTTTTTTGGCCTCTGTTGCCGTGAGGAATCTGGACGAGTTCTTGAGTTTTGTCGTTTTCAGGCGCGGGTTTACATCACCCATTGCGGAAAAATTGATTGCAATATTTGCAAACATCCAATCAGAGGCGTTGATGGATCCTCTCAAACCATTTTCCCACACCTTGAGATATGCACCTCCCATATCTTTTTTGGCGGAGGGACAAAGCAGTGTCTTGGCAGTCAGATACTTTCCTCCGAGGACAAAATACCTGCTCCATGTCTTGTAACCGGGATCGGCGTCCGGATCGGAGGCTCTGCACGGCGGATAGAAATCGTTGAAATCCGAAGTGTAGTTCGCAAGAGCAAGTGCGAACTGCTTGAAGTTTCCGGAACAGGAAATCGTGTTCGCCTTTTCTCTTGCGGAATTCAGCGCCGGCAGCAGCATCGCCGCGAGGATTGCGATGATCGCAATCGTAATCAGGAGCTCTATGAGGGTGAACTTCTTTCTGCGTTTGAAGAACGCTGTTTTTTGTGTCTGTTTCATACAATGCCTCCTCTTGGTTATTTTGCAAGTTCAAAGTAAAGCGCCGGACCGTCCGGCAGTTTTGCCGTGTCGATTTCCGCGACGAACACGCCGTTTGCAGTGGAAACGGGTTTGATTTCACCGCTGCGCGCACCGTTCATCCGCAAAGAATAAAGTCTCAGATTTTCCGCGTTCCGGTTCCGGATCTCCACGCGGAAACGTCCGGTTTCCACAAGCGTCGGGTTTCCGCCGAAGTAAAGACATTTGCGCATGCTTTCATCGGCAAACGTCATGCCCGAATTGAGTGCGTTGGTCGCGTAGACGATCAGCAGTCTTTCCGCGTTGGAAATGCTCTTCTCCTTCTGGAGCGAAGCCACGCTTGCGATGCCGCGGGTCCGGAGCAGTTTCACGGAGACGTCGTTCAGTTTCGCCGACGCCCCGGCTTCGCCGCATACGCCCTGAAAACGCGGAGTGTTGACTGTCATGAAACGTTTGTCCGTATCCGCATAAAGTTCACCGGTGGAAGACTCAAACACATACGCGCCGTCGCTGCGGTTCCCGGATGAGATGAGACCCGATTTTTTCAGCAGGGCAATCCAGTCTGCAAGCGTCTGACCGTCTTTGCTTTCAACCGAGTAGGCGAATCCCTGCGTGTTTTCGACAACCGAAGAGCCTCCGGCGAGCGGGATTCTCAAGTCTCCGTTTTCAGGCTTTCTGCTGGAGTCATCCACCCGTTCCAAACCGTATTTCACGATCAGAGCAAGACGCGACTGCGCACCGTTGACCGCATCCGGCCAGATTTTGTTTTCGGCAATGCCTTTTTCCGAGAAGGCCAGCCGGACGCCGTGTCCGCCCTCCTGAACATCGCGTCGTCCGTAAAGCAGCGCAGACTGAACGAACGACGCTTTTGTGACAGGATCGTGGAACATCGTCCACGGAAACATGAGTCCGCCGTTCTTGACGCTGAGCGGGGAACCGTGGCGCGAAAGCATGTCGATCCCCTGAAATCCGGCATAAGCACCCATCGCGAACGCCTCTTCATAACGGTACCGGTTCCAGAAAACGGAGGCGTATTCATTGACCATGAAGGGGCGTCCGGCGACGCGCATGTCCAGAAGAGTGCGCAGCTGCTTGCATCCGGCCTCAATGTCGCTTCCCTGCGCCAGAGCCGTGCAGTTTTCCGTTGTGTGTGCATGATACGCATGAGCCATGACGCATTCCAGATCGTTCCGGAGATTGTTGTAGTGCATGGAGCCGGTCATTTCCCACAGAGTGAGCAGACCTTTGTAACCGATCTCATCGCGGAGGGTTTTCCGGTACCACACGAGGATTTCGCGCCATTTCATCGTGATGAATTCGTTGATTTTCCGTCCTTTTTCATTTTTTGTGTTCCACTCTTTGCGTGTAAAAAGCGGTTCGGAGGGATTGCCGGTGAATTTGCGCCATTCAGGAAGCGCTTCATCCCACGGAAGCTCCCAGATGAACGCGAATTCCTGCTCGTTGAAACAGTTGATGACTGCAAGAACCGGATCGTCGCGCAGCGTTGTTCCGGTGTAGGGGTTTACATGTTCGAGAAGCGTCTTCATCGCCGTCTTGAAATCCCGGCGGATTCTCTCGTTGAACAGAATCCTGAATTTTGCATTGAATTCCCGCACGCCTTTCGCCCACGGATTGGGCGCGCCGGAAAGTCCCGTCGAATCAATCGTATCAATTTGAATATAGATTCCCGCTTTTCTGCATTCCGCGACACACCAGTCAAACAGATCAATTTTTTCCGGATTCAATATTGCTTTTCCATTCTTAACAGAAACAATTCCGGTTCCGTGCAGACGCATCATGTTGCAGCCGTGGCGTTTCACCTCCCGGACCAGCGCGGAGACATCCTCCTTGCTCGACCAGAACGCCTGAGCCATCAGCTTCCCCTTGCCGTCATCCTGACCGACAAACAGTTTTTGTGTAGACGTCGAGACTTCCGCGCCGAAGAAGCGGAACGGAACTTCCGGTGCGTTTATGCGCGCAAGACGCCCGTCCTTATTGATAATCACACGTTCAATTTTCCCATCTGCGAGTTCCGAAAAATCCAATGCGGAACCGGGAACGATCTGCGGAGTCGCCGGACGCTTCAGCGGCTGAAAACGTTCGCCCGCCCGGATCACGAAATTCTTTTTCAGCGGATGCGGATAATTCTGTTTTGCAAGCGTTGCGCCCGCGACAATCCAGACCGCATTGGCTCCGCCCTTCTCAAACACGAGTTCCTGAATTTTTCCCAGCCCGTCTTTCAGCGGAAACCGGCTGACATAGAGTCCGTTGCTTCCGCCCGCCCGGTTGTTCCAGACCGCCCCGACAAGCCCGTTCGGAAGTTCAGACGGGTTCCACTGATCCCCGAGATCCCGTCCGAACTGAACGTCGATTTTCTGCTCGCCGGAAGTCCCTTTCACGATGACCGAACCCGCCGCGGCGCCTTTCGCTTCCGCCCAGCCTGCGGTATGCAGGAGATAGAGGTATTTCATATTTCCCGCCGCAGCCGGAATGGCTGCGGTAGAAATTCCAGCCGGGAAGTTCACCGACTGGAATACGAGAACGGATTTCCCGCCGTTCTCTTCCGGACTCACAATCCGGAACGGGACGTTTGCGTAAATTCCTTTTTTGAAATCAAAGCCTGCGCCGTCGTTCTCCGGTCCCTGATCGGTCCATCCGCCGACACCGTCTTTTTCCTTCGCATCTGCAAATCCCATATTCGCCGCCTTTGAAAAATCGGCGGATACATTGAGCTGTTCAATTTTCAGATTGCGGACATACACCGTTCCGGTTGCGCCCTGCACTCCGACAAACAACGTAACCCAGCCATGCGCCGGAACTTTGAAGCGGAATTCCGCTTTTTCCCAGTCCGCAGTTCCATACTTCACCGGAGCTTCCGGATACTGTGTTTTGCCGTTCTCCTTGTAAATCGCCATGAATTTCCGTCCGGAATAGTTTGCTCCCGGAAGCTGGAAAACATTCTCCTGTTTGATTTCCGCGGAAACCAGAACTTCCGTTCCCGCATATTTCTTCAGGGAAATTCCCAGAAAAATGCCGTTTCCGCCTTTGTTCTTCAGTGCGACCTCTTTCGGAACATCGATCCTGACGGCTCCATCCTCCAGAACCGTCACGTCTTTGACGTTCGGGTTCCACGATCTTTTGTTCCCCTCCTGCGGAAGAGCAATATCTTCCGCCTGCAGCCAGCATACGCCGGACAGCAGCGCCAAAGCAAGAATCCTTCTCAGCTTCATCTTTTTCTCCTGTCTGTTTTTTGTTGTTTTTTATATTACAATGAAAAACTTTTTCATTGCAAACTTATGCAAACAATCCCGTTCCCGTCATACCTTTGCGGAACCGGTGGAGCGGCGGAGAATCAGCTCCGGCTCAATCTTGCGGTAGAAAAGTTCGTTCGGCTTCCGCGAGGAAAACAGATACGCAATCGCTTCCTGAATCAGCGCGTCCAGATTGCCCGAACATGTCGTCAAAGGAACCGGAAATGAAGCGGACTCGGAAATTCCGTCAAACCCGGCGACGGAAATATCTTCCGGAATCCGGAATCCGGAGGAAAGCAGCAGCTCCTCCGCACAGAGCGCAATGGCGTCGTTGTTGGCAATCACCGCCGTTTCACCGTCAAGCTCCGCAAGAAGTTTCCGCGCAAGACGCATCCCGTTCTCCCGCTCGCAGACCGAATGATCAACATCCAGCAGAATCTCCCGGAGAGCTGTTCCGGGAAGCCTCTGTTCTTTCAGAGCCCGTACAAAACCAGCACGCCGGACAGGGTCGTCGTATCCGAGATAGATCACCCGGCGGTGTCCCAGCGAAAGCAGATGGCGCATCAGCAGGAAACATCCCTTTTCAATATCCGTTTCAGCCGAGGAGAGGTTGAAGCCGGTCGCATCCCAGCGCAGACAGATCCGTTTTTTCCCGCACTTCGCCACATGTTCGCGGATGACCGGGGAGAAGCTGCAGAGCATGTCCACAATCACAGCGTCGCACTCCCGCAGATAGGATTCCAGAATTGGAACATCCACGTTTTCTTTGTCGAGCATCAGAACGTTTGTGCGCAGTTTGCTTTTGCCGAGGCAGTACAGCAGCTTCCGGAACATCTCCTGCTGGTAAACCGGCATGGAGACATCGTAAATCAGCAGAATCCGGCTGTCCTCCTTCAGCCCGGAAACGGGATGAACGAGCGTTCCGATTCCGCGCATCGGCTGGAGAATACCCTCTTTTGTCAGTTCGGAGACTGCGCGGCGGAGCGTGTTGCGTGAGACGTCAAAACGCTCCATCAGTTCGTTTTCGCTCGGAAGAATGCTCAGATGTTCCGTCTCTACCAGATCCAGCAGTTTCCGCCGCACAATCTCGTACAGCGTTGCTCCGGGCGACTTTTTGTTTTCATCTGTCTTCACGCTCATTCATCCTCTTGAAAGTTTCAAACATACCATCAAACATTCCTTTGCTACATTATACACCAAACCTGCAAAATTGTCAATAGGCAAAACGCAAAAAAAATGAAAAAAAAAGCGAAACCCGGAGAATTTTTTGCGGGAGTTTTCCGGAAAAAGTGCTGCCGCCACTTGATTTTCTCCGGAAGTGACAGTAAATTTCACATTCACGAACTTTCACAAGGATGGTGATATGGATATTCAGGATTTGAGAGTGCAGATCGACGCGATCGACCGGCAGATCGTCCGTCTGCTCAACGACCGCTACAAAGTCGTCAAGGAAGTCGGGGAGTGGAAACGGGAGCGCGGACAGCCCCTTTATGTCCCCGAACGGGAAAAGGCGCTCCTCGAAAAACTGGAATCCCTTAATGAAGGCCCCATGCCGGATTCCACGCTCCGCGCCGTCTACCGCGAAATCATGTCCGGCGCGCTCCGTCTCGAAAGCCCGCTCAAAGTTGCATTCTTCGGACCCGAAGCAACCTTTACGCATCAGGCCGCGAAAATGAAATTCGGTCACGCCATCGACTACATTTCCAAGCTCAGCATCGGCGACGTCTTCCATGAAGTCGAAGCCGGACGCGCCAACTACGGATGCGTTCCCGTCGAAAACTCCACCGAAGGCGTGGTCAACCACACACTCGATATTCTCGTCGATTCCCCGCTCAAAATCTGCGCGGAAATCAACATGCGCGTCCAGCAGAGTCTGCTTGCGCGATGCGACAAATCAAACATCCGCGTCGTCTACAGCCATGCGCAGTCGCTCGGACAGTGCCGCCACTGGCTCACTGAAAATCTGCCGAATGCGGAACAGATCGCCGTTGCCAGCAATGCGCGCGCCGCCGAACTTGCCGCGCGCGAAGACGGCGCCGCCGCAATCGGAAGCGAACTCGCCGCTGAAGTCTATCAGCTCAAGCTCCTCGAACAGGGCATTCAGGACAACCCGAACAACACGACCCGCTTCCTCATCGTCGGAAGACAGGACGTCAAGCCGTCTGGAGAGGACAAGACCTCAATCTGTTTTGCAATCAAGGACCGCATCGGCGCGCTGTACGACTGTCTGCTCCCGTTCAAAACGGCGGAAATCACGCTTTCCATGATCGAAAGCCGTCCGTCGAAACGCCGCAACTGGGAATATTTCTTTTTCGTCGACATGCTCGGTCACGCCGGTGATCCGAAGATCGCCAAAGCGCTGGAAGAGCTCAATGTTCTCGCACACTCGCTCAAGATTCTGGGCAGCTATCCGTGTGCGCTTCCGCTGAATTAAGGAGATGTTGAAATGCAGGAAGAATACGCAATCGAAATCAAAAACGCAACCGTGAAACTCGAAGGTTACGAAGCGCTTCATGATTTCTCCTGGAAAATCAAACGCGGCGAACGCTGGTTCGTCCTCGGTCCCAACGGCGCCGGCAAAACCACGCTCGTAAAACTCATGCTCGGGCTTGTCTGGCCTCTCTACGGAGCCTCCGTCTCCGTTCTCGGAAGCAGATACGGCTCATGCGACATCTACGAAATCCGCAAAAAAGTCGCCTGGGCAAGCCCCTTCCTCAACACCTGGGCGGCGGACAGCACGTACCGCCGCTGGACCGCGCTTGAAGTAGTGCTCTCCGGACTCGACTCGACCGTCGGCTTCTTCCGCGACGCAGAACCGGAGGAGCTTGACCGCGCCCGCGCCGCTCTCGAAATGATCGAAGGCGGCGCAATCGCCGACCGTTACTTCGACCGTCTCTCTTCCGGCGAACAGGTCAAAGCGCTCATCGCCCGTGCGCTCATCGCCCGTCCCGAACTCGTGATTCTCGATGAAACCTGCGTGTTCCTCGACCTCACCAGCCGGGAAATTCTGCTGAAGGCGATCGACGATCTCGCGAACAGCCCCGACGCCCCGACCATGGTCTTCATCACCCAGCGCATCGAAGAAATAACAAAAAACTTCGACATGGGCATGATTCTGAAGGACGGGCAGATCTACAAGCAGGGACACCGCGGCGAAATTCTGACCGAGGAGAATCTCTCCGCAACTTTCGGAATGCCGCTGAAGCTGGAAGAATCCTCCAACGGACGGATCTGGCCGGTTCTCCGCTGACCGGATGCAGCAGGCGGTTCCCTTTTCCCGGGAACCGCCCGTTTATTTTATTTTGAACATTTCCCCATCCACCGGGTCTATTAGTTATAAAATTATGAAAGGGGAATTCCATGAGATTTTTAAAACCTGAAATTCTATGGCATCTGCTTTGGATTCTTCCGGCGATGCTCGTTCTCTACTTTATCGCGGCGCACAAAACCGCACGGACTCTGCGGGCGTTCCTCGGGAAAAATGCGGAAAATCCGGATTATGTCCTGCTGTCAAAAGGCAGACGTGTTTTCCGTTTTGTCCTGCTCTGCCTCGCCGTGCTCTGTCTCGTCGTCGCGGCGGCAAGACCCTCCTGGGGCGTACAGATCCAGGAACTCAACGGACAGGGACGCGACCTGCTCTTTGTCTTCGACGTCTCCCGGAGCATGCTCGCAAAGGACGTTCAGCCCTCGCGTCTCGCGCACGCGAAATGGCTCGTGAAGGAGCTTGTCAAGCTCAATCCGGGCGACCGGTTCGGGCTCATCGCTTTTGCGGGGAAAGGCTTCCTGGAGTGTCCGCTGACAACCGACCGCACCAGTTTTGAACTCTCGCTCGACGAACTCTCGACCGATTCCATTCCGCTCGGGGGAACCAATATCCAGGAGGCGCTCGCCGCGGCGCTCCAGGCGTTCAAGGCGGCGGAGACCAGCCACCGCGCTGTCATTCTCGTCACCGACGGCGATGAACTCGAAGGCAACAGCGGAAAAGCCGTCGACGAAATTGTCGCGCGCAAGATTCCGCTGTTCATCGCCGGAATCGGCGATCCTTCCCAGCCCTCCATCATCCAGGTCCCCGACGGACGCGGCGGAGTCAAGACTCTGACCGATGCGAACGGAAATGTTGTGAACAGTCCGCTGAACGAAAAACAGCTCGGCGAGCTCGCAAAACGCACGGGTGGAATCTACGTCCGCTCCACTGCCGGAGATCCCGGTGTTGCCGCGCTCGAAAAACGCATCCGCGCACTCGCGCCGCATGAGTACGAGACCGTAAAAACCACAAAACCGATCGACCGCTTCGGCTATCCGCTTGCCGCGGCATTCGTGCTGCTTCTGCTCCGTTTCATGGTCGGGGAGCGACCCGCGCGCCGGAAACTCGCGGCGTGCATGCTGTTCGCGTTCTGCCTTGCCGTCTCCGGAGCCGAAGAAGCGGCGCCCGCAGCCGAGGAATCGTTCAACAAGGGCGTGGAAGCGCATGAGAAAAACGATCTGAAGACGGCGTCCGAATCCTATGAAACCGCTCTCCGGACCGGGGTTGACCAGGCGGAAATCCGCGGACGCGCCACGCAGAATCTTGGCGTGATTGCGCACACGAAAGCGCGCTCCGAACTAGCCGCTTCACTTCAGGCGGTTCAGGGACAGAACCTTGATGAAGCGCAGAAACAAGTCGAAAACTCTCTGAAAACGCTGAATCAGGCGGAGGGAATGTATCTTGATTCCATGCGCGAATCCGCAGAGCGCAATCAGCTTGCAAAAAACCAGTCGATTCTTCTCGCCGACCGCAAACGCGCCGAAGAGCTCAAAAAGAAGATCGAAGAACTGAAAAAAATGCAGCAGCAGGCTCAGCAGCAGACGCAGCAGGCAAAAGATCAGCAGAAAAAAGAAAATCAGAAGCAGGATAAACAGCAGGATAAGCAGAATCAACAAGGACAGCAAAATCAACCCCAGCAGGATAAACAGAACCAGCAAGGTCAGCAGGGCAAGCAGGAGCAGAATCAGCAAAAGCAGAATCAGCAGTCTGCGCAGCAGATGACGGATCAGGCGAAGAAATCTGCGGAAGATCTGCAGAAGAAAGCGCAGGAGATGGGCCAGCAGAATCTTGCAAAGTCTGCCGAACAGGCGAAAAAGGAGCTTGAAAAGGCTCAGCAGGAACAGAAACAGGGCAAAGGCGAATCTGCGGAGGAACACCTGAAAAAGGCGCTTGATGCGCTCGGCGGCGAACAGTCCGGAAAGGATAAACAGGATAAGCAGCAGGGAGAGCAGGGCAGAAAAGACGGAGCCGGCAAGGATCAGAAGCCTGAACCGCAGTCCGGAAAGGACGGCAAAGACGGGCAGAAGGATGACCGGAAAATCGAACAGCCCCAGGCACAGCCTGCAGAAAAAAAGCCCGAAGAGGGCGATATCGACAAGAACCAGGCGGCTTCCGTCCTCGAAGATATGGCGAAGGATGAAAAGGATCTGCGCGACGCCATCAAAGCGTTCCAGAAACAGCGCTACAAAAACGCCGCGCCCGCAAAAGACTGGTAATAAGGAGAATTCATCATGATACGGAAAAAAATATTCACGGTTGCGCTCGCTCTTCTTGCGGGCGTCTCCGCATGGGCGGCGGAAATCACCGCACAGATAACCTCCGGAACGGTCTACTCCGGACTTCCCGCGGAATTTACAATCACAAACGCGGGAAGCTCCATGCCCCGGGCGGAACTGCCGCAGATCCCCGGGCTCCGCTGGATCGCTCAGTCCAGCAGCCAGAGGATGCAGAACATCAACGGCCGCACCTCCTACGTCGCGACAGCCGTCTACACCTTCGTTGCGGAGAAGCCGGGCGATTACACCATTCCCGCACTGAAAGTCCGTGCAGGGAAGGAGACGCATACGACAAAACCCGTTTCGTTCAAAGTCACTGAGCCGCGCATTACATCGTCGCGGCGGACTGCCGGCGGAGAAACCGAGGCGGAAGAGGTGACTTTGGACAAACTGCTCTTCTCCGAAATATCCGTTCCGGACGGAGCTCGCACCTTCTATATGGGCGAGGAAATCCCCGTCGAAGTGAAGATTTACCAGGCGCGGAACCTGCGCTGTCAGCTCTCGTGGCCCGAAATCGCGGCGGACGCGAAATCGCAGATTCTGTTTCACGATTTCCGCACGCTGAATCCCGACAATCCTAAATTCGAACCTCTGCAGCGGGGAACCACGGAGATCGACGGGCGCGCATTCAATGTGTTCCTGTTCAAAACCGCGATCCGGCCGATCTCGTTCGGGCATCTGACCCTGACGGCGGAGACCGTTGTCGGTATCGAAACGCAGAATCGCCGGAGAAGCGCATCACCGTTCGACGATTTCTTCGACGACCCGTTCTTCGGAGGCTCGCGAACAGTCCGCCACACGCTCCGCGCCGCTCTGCCGCCGCTCGAAATCAAAGCCCTGCCGCCGCGCACCGGAAACGCGCAGTTCCTCGGACTCGTCGGCAAGTGGAACGTTGAAACATCGCTCTCCTCCGCAGAAGGAAAAGTCGGTGAAGCTCTGACCCTTTCCGTGAATCTGCGGGGAGACGGCGCGCTGGAAACGCTCAAAGCTCCCGCGCTCGAACTCCCCGGCTTCCGCATCTATTCGCCGGAAATCGAAAAGACCCCCGCATCCGGAACCGCGCGCATCAAATACATTCTCATTCCGACCCGCGAGGGAACGGAGGAAATCCGCCTGAAATTCAGCACCTTCGATCCGTCGGACGGCAAGTATGTGGAAGCGGTTTCCGCACACGCGGTGAAGGTGACGCCCTCCGCCGCGGTCTTCAACGGCACCGGCGGACCGCGCGTCATAGACGCCGCCGAACCTGCCGCAGAACCCGTCGCGCCGCAGGAAAAACGCGCTCCGGCTGGAGTGCTCTATCTGAAACGCGCTCCGTTCACCGAAATTCCCGTCCCGCTGTGGCGCAATGCGCTGCTTCCGGGGGGAATTCTGCTTCTGCTTGCTCTCGCCTTCTGGATCGGCGTTGAACTCTGGAATCTGCGCCGCAAAGCGCGTGAAAACGATCCCGGACTCCGCCGCCGCAGAGACGCCGCCGGACGCAAGAGCAGTCTCATGAACCGCCTGAACGCCCTTCCGCCCGACCGGATTCCGGAACTCGATGCGGAAATCGCGGCGTATGTCAACGATGCGCTCAACCTTCCGCCCGGATCCAGCCTCGGCGAAAGCGCGGACATCGCGGAACAGGAGGACAGGGAACTCGCTTCCATCCTCCGCACGCTCTCCGACTCCTCGTGGTCCGGCGGAAACGCCTCGCTCACCGCCGAGTTCAAAACGACTCTTCTGCGCAAGCTTTCAAAACTCGTCTGCGTGCTCCTGATGTTCGGCGCATTCACCGTTTCCGCCGCACCGGTGCCGCAGAAGATCACAACGCCCGAAGCCGCAATGACCGCTTACGACGAGGGGCATTTTGCAGAGGCGGAGGCATATTACAAATCTCTGATGCGCTCCACAGCTCCCTCGGCGGAGCTCTTCTACAACATCGGCAACTGTCTCTATCAGCAGGGCGGATATGCGCCCGCGCTGGCATATTACGAAAGCGCCCTGCGTCTTGCGCCGCGCGATTCGGACGTTCTGGAAAATCTGAATCTGACACGCCGCAAACTTGCGCTCCCGGAGCGTCACACACTGGAGAGTCCGGCGGAGGTTCTGCCGTATCTTCGTGACTCGCTCCGCCCGGACGAATGGATGTTTCTGGTCATGGCGGGCGCGGCCTTGCTGTTCGTCGCGCTCGGACTGCGCCGTCTCATGAAAGCTCCGGCGTGGGGAACTCTGCTCGCAATCGGCGTGCTGACAGCGGCGGTTTCGTTCGCTGCGGTGATCGCGCAGAATCTGACGTCGTACGACTCGGACACCGCCGTTCTCCTGACGCGCAACGCTCCGCTTCACGCCCTGCCGTCCGACAAGTCGCCGCGGCTCAATGACGTCGCTCTTCAGCCCGGAGAGGAAGTGGATATCGTGGAGACCCGCCAGGACTGGGCGCGCATCCGCTCCGGCGCCGCCGAAGGCTGGATCCGGAAGGAGAACATCCGCCGTCTCTGGGATTTCTGAGAAGGGGTGCGCCATGTCAAACCTGCCCGCCTACATGCTGATCCGCCAGTATGTCATCGAAATGGTTTTTTCCCGGCAGAACCGTTCCAAACCTCTGCCGACGGAGCGCGAACTCTGTGCGCGTTTTCAGGTCAGCCGCACGGTTGTGCGCATGGCGCTCGATGATCTGCGCCACGACGGGTTCCTTGAGGCGCGGGCGCGGCATGGACTTTTCATTGCGCCGGACTGTGAAATTCCCAGCAGCAGCCGCTTCCCGAAACTTCTGCTGCTCGCCGGCGACGGACGCTACATCTTTCTTGACAATGCGCTCTTTGAAATTCACGCGTGGCTGTTCGACGCCTTCAAGGCTCTGCCGTTCCGCCTGAGTCCCGTCACTCTCAACGCTGGATGTCCGCCCGATGAGGAACTGCTGTTCCATTCCGCCTCCGGCATTCTCTGGCTCGACCCGATGGAATCCGTCATGCCGTCGATCCGGAAACTGCGCGAAAAAATTCCCGTTGTCATCCTCTTCGGCGACGATCCGGCGGATCCGGATTCCGTCTGCTTCGATTACGCCGCCGCCGGACGGCGGGCCGCACTCTGGTTCCAGTCGCGCGGACTCCAGCCGCATCTGATCGGCTCCAGCCGCGGACACCGCCGTCTCGGATTCCGCAAAGGCTGGTTTTCGCTCTTTCCCGACACGCCGGAACGCGAGGTCCCGCTCCCGCAATGTTCTCCCGAACACTTCGACGCCCTGTTCCGCAACAGTGCGCCGGAAGGAATTTTCACCTTCAGCTCGGAGCTTCCGATGCTCGCGGAGTCAATCCGCAAATCCGGCTGGAACGGTCCTGTTCTCACCGACAGCATCCCCGGTCCTTCCGACTATCCCGTCGCGGAGAAGATTGATCTCTATACACGCGACCTTGTTGAACGCGCCGTCCGGAAATTAACCGCCGCCGTCCGCTGATTCTGCTTGCAATTTCCCGTTTTCGGTGTAATGTATCCTTGCTGGCATTTTTTAGAAACCAAAAGATAAGGAGCGGCCATGAAGGAGCTTTTTTACGATTCCACACTTCAGAAGTTCAACAGCGGCTGGGAGTTTCTCTCTCCCTCCGGAGAGAAAAGCGCGGTGGAGCTGCCGCATGGCTGGAACACGATCGGCTGGAGCTATGAGCCCGATCAGAATCTCGCCCCCTCCGGGACAGGCGTTTACACGAAAAAGGCTGGCGATGAACTCCGAAGCGGTGATGTTCTGAAGTTCGAAGGAGTCTCCGCCCAGGCAAAAGTTTTTCTTGACGGAACGCTTCTTGCCGAGAACAAGGGCGCGCACCGGGCGTTCGAAGTCGCGCTTCCCGCTCTCACTCCGGAAAGCGAATTGCGCATTGAAGTGACCGACAAGGAATCCATGGCTCCGCTCGCGGAAGGGCAGGATCCCGATTTTGCGCAGAGTCCGCGTTACGCGCTCTGGCCCGTCGCCAAAGGCTCAAGCCTGAAAGCGGGCGGAATCTGGCGTGACGTCTGGCGTGTGCGCCGTCCCTCCACCTGGCTCGCGACACCCGAAGTCCGTCCCTCCGGAACCGCGTTTTATGCAGATTTCGAACTCAACGGAACCGCGGAAAACTTCTCCATCCGCTGCACGCTTTCCGATGACGCCTCCTCCGTTTCCGCAACCGTTCCCGCCGCGCGGAAAACGCTCCGTCTGGAACCGGAAAATCCGGTTCTTTCATGGCCGCTTCATCCGCATCTCTATCAGTGGAAGACCGAGCTGCTGGACGCCGCCGGCGGAGTTGTCCAGACCATCGTCCAGCCGGTTATGCTCATGCGCCTTGAAGTCCGCGACAGCGGATTCCGTCTGAATGACAAACCCTACTTTCTGCGCGGGCAGAACGGGTTCGCGCACTGCAATGTGCACTACGACCGCGAATACATTGAACAGTACGTTTCCGCATACCGCGCACAGGGTGTTGAAATCAGCCGCTTCCACACCGAGCCGCCCGCGCACGCCTGGCTCGACGAGTGCGACCGGCAGGGAATCATGGTGATTCTCGAAATGCCGATTCACGGCTCTTACGCCTGCTACTCCTTCGGCTCCAAAGAGTTTGAAAACAACGAGCTCCCGGAAATTCTCTCCATCGTCAAAGAGTACCGCCGCCATCCCTCCGTTGCGATCTGGAGCATGGGCAATGAACTCATCGTCGCCTGCGAACGCGACCGCGGGCTTATGAAACCCCTCTTCAAGATTCTCGACCGCTGGATCGGCGAGGTCCGCAAGCTCGACGAACGCCCCGTTATCTCCAACTCCAACGGTGACGGCGCAAACCTCACCCGGCAGAGCGTCGGCGACATCGACGACGTTCATCAGTACGGCGGCTGGTACACCGAAAACATCCGCGATCTCCGTCATTTCGGCGAATACACACGCAAAAACGACATGCTCTTCCAACCCTGCATTTCGACCGAAAGCATCGCGGGCTACACCAACGACAAAGGCGAATTCTTCTGCAAACACTCCGATGTCCGCCAGCAGAAGATCGTCGCCCTCCGGTTCGGGAAAATCACCGATCTCGCGCGTCAGGCGCAGGAGTACCAGTCCTTTCTCCTCAAGGAATACAGCGAGGCAATGTGGCGGCTGCGCAACCCCGAAAGCTCTTTTTCCGGCTATATTCCGTTTGGTCAGTACACCTGGTTCCGCAAACCGTTCGGCAAGGGAAAGGACGCGCTTGTGCCGAAGATGATCTGGGACACCTACCGTCAGGTGCTCGGCCCCGTCCACGTCCAGCTCGAATGTTTCAGCCGCCACGTTTTCGCAGGAAACACGCTCAAAGCGACCCTCCGGGTCTATCATGAAAATATTCATCTGCCGGAAACATGCGCGTTCAGCATCCGGATCTCCTGCGAAGGGGCGGTCCTTGCGGAGCGGACATGCACCATCCGCTATCATGAAAGCTTCGCCGAAGAGCTCGAACTTCCGCTTCCCTTTGCCAACGGACCGCACACTCTTAAACAGGAAGTCTCCGCGGACGGTAAAACCGTTGCGGAAAACACGCTCGCCGTGCGAATCTATCCGGCAGTGACCTTTGCCGAATCCAAACGCCGCCGCATCGTTTATGACCCGGACAACCGCCTCGCCTCAATCTCCGGCGAACGCATCGACGATCCGGCAAAAATCGTGAACTACGACCCGGCTGCGACCTGTCTGTTTGCCGGACCCTATGCGCTCGGCGCCGACGCCCGCCGCGCGGCTCCCGCGGTTGGCGAATGGCTGCGGCGCGGCGGACACGCCGTTGTTCTCGAACAGAATCCCGGCACGCAGGGGGCGGACAACATTTTTGACACAGGAATTGGAACCGTGAAGGCGTGCCAGCCGCAGTGGTCCCGCTGGGCGATGAATCTCGTCAAACACGCCGACCGTGCGGATCTCGCCGTTGCGGGGCATCCGTTCTTCGATGGTGTAAGCGAATCTGATCTTTCGTGGTGGAATCCGGAGACGTTCACTGCACACAGTTACCTGATTCGCGGCGGCGACGATTCCCGCGACGTGATTCTTTCGCGCATCGGAAACGGACTTGAGGAAAACGAGCTTATGCCGGTTGAATACGAATTCCGGGATTCTGGTTACAGCATCATCGCCCTGGAGCGTCCGTTCGGCGCGGGACGGGTCATTGCCTCTTCGCTTTTACTTGGTTCGCTCTGGCAGATTGAGCCTGTCGCCGCGCATCTTCTGAACAATCTGCTGAAGATGGAGTAAAAAATTGCAGTATTTTTGCAATTCCTGCTTGACAAACGTCCGGATGATGCTATATTACTGCATACTTTGAAAGAAGTGTTTATTATTGCGGGGTAGAGCAGTGGTAGCTTGTCAGGCTCATAACCTGAAGGTCGTAGGTTCAATTCCTACCCCCGCTACCAAAAAATTCCAGGGGCTGTTGCAAAACCTCATTAAGAGGAAGCGACAGCTCCTTTTTGCTTTTCATGCTCAAATCATCTATCTTATG
>URNX01000015.1 GCA_900549415.1 uncultured bacterium | reverse complement strand
AATTAGATAAATCTAACTTTAAAGACTTGCATTTTCATTTTCTGCGTATATATTACTTAGCATGAACTAAGTTCCTCCTGGCGGGGAACCGGATCAATTCGGGGATCCGGTTCCTCGCTTTTTTATTTCCGGAGAAACTCTCAGCGAGGGAATTCGTACATACCGGGGGCGTAAACCGCGTCGCGGAAGTGGCAGAGCGTGCCGGAGGGAACCTCTATGGAGAAACTCTCTCTGCGGATTTCAGCATGAATTGCTCCGCGAAGGGTCGGGTAGACATAAGAGGCGGCATCAAGTCCGCCGGGCTGCGGGGCAAACTCAAATTCCGCAAAACCGGGCTTCAGAGGACGGATACCGAAGAGACCGCGCGGAATCATGTTCGCCGGTGCCGCACCCCACGGATGATTCCAGTCCTGATTCGGCTTGAACGTGTCGTCCCAGGCCTCCATCGCCATCGTCGCGCCTTTCCGTATCATGTTCATCCAGCTGCGAAGCGAATCGGAAGTCATAAGCTCCAGCGCGTAATCAGCCAGCCCGCAACGGAAACAGGCCTCCAGAAGGAATTGAGCGACGAACACGCTGCACGCCATCCCGCGCGAACGGATAAACGACGCCAGAGCCGGAATCTCCGCCGCATCCGCGACATCGAACAGAACCGCGAAAACCGCGCTGTGAAGAGACATGTGGTCCGATTCCGGATTGTCGACGAAGCGTCCGTTCTTCAGCATCGTTCTGCGGATCGACGCGCGGAGAAGCGCGGCGCGGGAACGGAAATATTCCGCTTCGGAACTCAACTCAATCGCATCCGCAAGCTCCGCCATGACAAGCAGCGAACGGTACAGCCAGCAGTTCGGAACCAGATTGATTTCCCCGAACTCATAGCCGTCGCGCTCGGCCATCGGCCAGTCCACGATATCGCGCGGATTCCGGTTCCCCTCCGTTGAAAGCAGACCGTCCGCGCGTGTGAAATTCAGCAGCAACTTTGAGTTCAGCCCCGCATACCAGCGGCGGACGCTTGCGAAGTCGGCGGAGTGCAGCCAGTAATCGCGCACGATCAGCGGCATCGCAAGCAGCCACTCCGTCGGCCAGGTCGGGAACTTGAACAGATGGTCAATCGTCCGGCGTGCAAGCGAATAATCGGCGTCAAACGCAAAATGACCAAGCTGATTGATGTAGGCGTCGCCCTCATACGGCAGACGCTCCCGGTTGCCGTCAATATAGACGCCGAAAACCGTCGTCGCCTTGACCGTATGCCGGCAGAGTTCATAGACGCGGTTCAGGTTCTCATCCGACGAATGGAACGCGGATGCGGAATCGTTGAACGGGGCGTGGAATGCAATACGAACCGGTTCGACGGAAACCGGAGCGCGAAACTCCGCATAGCGGAACGGGGCGACCTCTTCGGAGAGCGAAACCGAGCCCGGCTGAACGTCCGGATGATGCGGAAGCGGAAAGCGGTAAACCGTCTCGCCGGGAACAACCCGGATTGCTGCGGTGAATGCGATGCGGCTGCCGCCGGGCGTGCGGTTCAAATGTCCGTCCGGAGCAATGACTTCGCCGACGGTGCATTCAATTTCCGTCTCCGTTTCCACGGCACAGCGGAATTCCAGCTGGCCGAACATATCGGTTCCGAAGTCAAAAAGAGTGGTTCCATCAAAGCGGCGGACGGTTTCCGGGAGATTCCGTTCCCGGACGGGAATATAATCGCTGACAACAGGCATAATCTGTTCCTTTTCTGTTCAAGTGCTTCAGAAAAAAATAATCCGCCGTCCCGCAAATACAAGAGAAGCGGGACGGCAAAATGAGCGGTTCTACTCCTTTACGGTATAACGCGGCACGGCGTTGCGGTCAAAGCCGTGGTAAACCGCATGGTCGAACCCCTGACGCATCGTCATGGATTTGGAGGGAACCTTCAGATTGTTGTAGAGAATCCACACGCCGGAGGGCGGGCAGACCCAGTCGGAAAGTCCGGCGTCAATCCGGACGGGACACTTCACGCGGGAGGCAAAATTCACCGTATCGTAATAGCCGAGCCCGGGCTGAAGATCCGGACGCCAGCCGCGGACACGTCCCTTCGCAATGCCGCCGAGGTCGCAGAACCACGGAATCGCAAGGTGACACTCCGTCGCTCCGTCAATGAGTCCGCAGACGGCGGTCGCCTGGAATGCCCCCTGGCTGCCGCCGATCACCTTCAGGTTTTTGCCGTCCCATTCGGGAAGACTCTTCAGGAACTCCGCCGCGCGCACGCCGCGCAGAATCATGAAGCGGAAATAGACCGTTTCCGGCTTGAGGTTTTCGCTGTTGCGAAAACCGTACCCGCTGAGCTCCCCCTTGCGGAGCGCATCGTAATACGCCGCCTCGCGTCCGTTTTCGATTCCATGCGGATTGACGAAAAAGACGATTGCCCGGGGAGACTCCACGATTTTCGCGCCCTGCACGCTGTAACCGTCAAAACGGAGCTCCGCCGGAAGCGAACCCGGCTTTGCGTTTTTCGGAATTGAAAGGTAACCGGAGACCGGACGCGGGCCGGCGCAGGAAAGCTTGACATCATACACATTGCATGCGCCGTTCGAGCGAACCGGTTTCTTTTCGAGCACGCGAAGCGGAACTGCGGCGAGTTCCTGTTTCTGACGGGTCCAGAACGCATCGAAATCCGCCGGTTCCGGCACGCCCTGCACGAGCCTTTCCGGTTCCACCCCCGCGGCAAGTCCCCACTGAATCGGACGCATGGAGCCGCCCGCATTCCGGCGCGAGACAACTTTCCCGTCGTCGCCGAGAAGCTGGACGCGGATCATTACAAATCCGGGAATTGAAAGCGAAGTTGCAATATGCAGCGGTTCCGTTGCGGAAACCGCGGTGTCATACGTCTGATTCCGTCCGTCATCCGCGCCGATCACCACGCGGACTTTGCCCGCAACCGGCTTTTTGTCATCAAGCAGACGAAAGTAAAAGTGCATCGGTTCGCCGGGCTTGTAATGGGGCTTTTCGCGGTCGGTCCAGCCGGAAACCGTGTATTTCCCGCAGCTTTTCCCGGCGGTCTCTTCGCGGATGGAAAGAGAATCGACCATGAATGTCCCCGCACAGCGCTGGAGTCCGGCGAGAAGCTGAAGTTTCACAAGATTTTCCGGGAACTTCACCTTGCGCGAAACCTCTTTCCAGTCGTATGTTCCGTAGAACTTCGGGCATTCTACAAAGTTGCTTTTACCGTCCGCGGTCTGATAGAAGAAACAGACTTTCGGGCCCCAGTATTTGTTCGCGGGCTCCTTCAGGTTCTCCGCTTTGATCATCGCGGAGAGAACCACCGTTTTCCCTTTGAAGAGGGCGGGGTCGAGGTTCACGGCGGGCGGATAGCCTTTCGGTTCATCATTGTGGAACTTCAGGCATGCGGAACCGCCGGTTCCGCCTTTGAGATCCCAGTCGGAGGCGTGACGGCTGAACTGCCGCAGTTCCGCTTCCGTATCCAGATTGTTCTGCCAGAGCGCGTCGGCGGCCGGCACTGCGCTGCCCAGCACGAGCAGCGCCGAAAGAAGAGACCTTCGGATCATTTTGCATTATTCTCCCTGTTACGTTTTAAAGCATTCAGAATCACCTGCTTGCGCGGCGTATCCGGCGCGGGTTTCATCTCGCGCCTCGAGGAACCGGCATGCTCCACGCTCCACAGCAGAGCTTCGCGGTAAGCGTGATACGTCCAGTCCCAGCCGTACTCCTCGTAAATGGAAATCCAGTCTTTGAACCACTGTTCCACCCCTTTTGCCCAGGCAACGCAGCCGAATTCGCCGACGTAGATTTTCACATTGTACTTGAGCTGGAATTCGCGGAGCGGCTGAACCATCCGTTTCAGGAACTCGCGGTTCCAGCCCTTTTCCGGATCGGGATAAACGGAGCCGCTTCTTCCGTTCCCGATCACGCCCTGATGCGTGTACTCGCCCGGCTCATAAGTGTGCGGAGAGTAAATGACATTCGGAACCGCCAGCGGCACCAGCTGATACGAATTCTGCACAATGACCGGCGTCTTCGGATCAATCTTCCGCACCTCCTTCGCAATAGTTTCATAAAGACGCTCACGGTCAAGCGCGCCGCTGCGGACGTCATAGTTTTTGTCGCCCGGTTCGTTCAGGAGATCATAGCCGTAGACGAGCGGTTCATCCTTGAACGTCTGAGCGATTTCACGCCAGAGCTGAATCATCGCCTTCTGCCGCGCCTTGTCCCAGAGTCCGAGATTGTTGTTGATGGCGTTCACCTGTCCCGCCCCGCGGTGAAGGTCGATCACAAAACGGATGTTGTACTTGCGGAACCAGGGAAGTTTCTCCTGAAGCTCGCGGATACGGGCGCGTCCCCATTCCAGATACTGTTCCGGCGACTCAAATTCCGCCGGACCGCCATGCAGGAACTGCCAGCGCATGAGGTTACCCCCGAACTCCTCCGCAAACACGCGGAAATCCTCTTCCGTGCGGAGACGTCCGACAACCGCGCCGCGGTAACGGGTCCGGTGTTCCGCCGGATTGAACCCGGCAGGTTTCGCCTTCTCCGGAAGCGGAATGTTGAGAATGCGGACGTCCCTGTATTCCGCCGTCCCGTCTTTCCCCGCATGGGCGAAAACAAGGTTGAAGTTGCCCGCGTAATCCGGGATATGCCATGTGCCATGCCAGCGTACCCAGTCCGTCTTCTCCGTCGGGACGGGACGCATGGGACGGTATCCCCAGTTCTCGCGAAACTTGTCGGACGGAAGATAATTCGGGACAAGGCGCAGGCAGTCCAGCGCCCCTTGACCGAGTTTTTCGCCGCGCACCATACACTCGACAGTGACGCTCCGTCCGCGCAGGAGCGAGGCGTCGACCGGGGCGAACGGCTGCGCAGGTCCGCGAACTTTCAGGACGTTCCCCGGCAGCAGTTCCGCCCCCTGCGGCAGCTGAAGAACGGGAAGTTTTTCCGCCGAGAGTTCCCACAGAACCTCCGGCTCCGCTGCGGAAAGCAGAGCGGGCAAAAGCGATGCAATTACCAGCAGATGCGTTTTCATTTCTCACTCCTCCTTCCAGTGCACCCCGTCTTCGGTGTTCTTGTTAAACGGTTCGCCTTCCCACGGCTTCACCTGATTGATGATGCGGTGAGACTGCACGTTGCCTCCGAAATAGAGCGCATTCGCCACGCTCTTGTGACGCGGCGAAACCGCACCCCATGCACCCGCCGCCGGCTGCTGATCCGGACGCCAGCGCAGAAAACCGAGTTCACCCAGCTCATTTGCGCTCACTGCGCCCTGAATATCCACGAGCAGAAACTTTTTCGCGGCATTCCGGATGGAAGCGACACGCCGCGTGTTCTCCGTCGAGCGGGCAAAGATCGTGGCGAGCACCGCGTAATGCGGATTGCGCACCCACCAGAGATACGGAGAAGAACCGGTCGGCACACCGTTCACCCATGTTCCGGACTGCGCCGGACAGCGAAACATCGCACCATTGACATACCGCCCCTTTGTCTGCCCTTTCCCTGTGGACATCATCGAGCCGTCCGCATCGGGTCCCATGAGATAATTGGTCCAGGTCGGCTGTGCCAGTCCCGCCCCCGATTCCAGCGGCGGCAGACGGTCGTCGTTATCCCCGAAATAGGTATTGAAACTGATTGCGAACTGCTTGAGATTGTTGACACAGCTGATCGTTCTCGCCTTGTCTCTCGCCGAATTCAGCGCCGGCAGAAGCATCCCGGCAAGGATCGCTATTATCGCAATTACCACCAAAAGTTCTATAAGCGTAAATCCATTGAATCTACGCTTAAAATATAAAATAGGATGCGAAATCAATTGCGTTTCCATGATGTCACCTGCCTTTCGTTTCTGTTCTGAAATAGGGGAAGACTCTGAATCTTCCAGTTTTTCTGTTTTATTGTTTTTCATCCAAACTCCTTTCTTTTGAGTTTTATTCTGCATGGAAAGCTGTATGGAACCGGTCAATTTCACCAGCTCACTGCAATCCGGGTAGATGCTTTTGAACTGCCGTTCCGTAATATATTTCGCGGCAAACAGCAGACGAAGCCAGTACGCTGTTTCCAAAGCTTCTTTGTAAGCGATAGAGATTTTCGCCTGAAAATCCGAATCGCTCTGCGCTCCGTGAGCTTCTTCGATATTTGCGCCAATGCTGGTTCCGGAACGCAGAACCTGCTTGCTCAGAACGAACTCTTTCCTTTTGTCGGTCAAATGCTGATACAGTTTCACAATCCGCAGAGAAAAACTGAACGATTTATCCCGGATCGGATTGCCTGTTGTCATCCCCCAAATATCATCCTGCATTTTCAGCCCTCCTTTCATTTCATATTTCATACCTCATATTTCATATTTCCATCCCTCCGTCTTCTTCCAGCGGAATGGTTTTCGTGCCACGCGGGGAACGGTGATTGACGGTCCAGCGGACCAGACGCTCGGCCGCGGCACGGATCAGCTTGGCGTGCGGCGTGCGCCAGCACCAGACATTGGAATGAAGAAAGTTCAGTGAGGGAAAATTCTGTTCCGCGGAAAAAGTCGCGAACTGGTATGCGCGACGCTCCGCAGCCGGAAGTTCACTGATGATAAAATGATCTAAAACCTGCTCCTGCGGACAGAACACGGCGTCGCAGCCGCTCTCACGCAGCGCGGAAAGAAGAATGGAGGAGAGCGAAAAAATCCGGGAAAAATCATGATGCCGCAAATCCGTTTCGAGTTCATAAAGAGGGAACTCGCGGATCTCGGTGTCCAGTTTCCCGCTGACGGCTTCGGCAAACTCCGCCAGGCTCCGGTTTGCGGCGCAGGGCTGAATCACAAGAAGCTTTTTCCGCTTTGCCCGGCGCAGACGGCGTCCGAGTCCGCAGCCGAATCCGGCATAATCGAATTTGACCAGCGGCAGACCGCTTCCGGGCAGATCCTGGTCGAACAGAACAACCGGAATCCGCTCGGAAAGACGGGCAAAATATTCCCCGTTCTCCGAACCGGTCGCGGGAGATAGCAGAAGACCGCGGATATGATTGTAGCACATGCTCTCCGCGAACTCCGGCTCCCGCGTCCCGTCGTTCACCGTTCCGCGGATCAGCGGAAATGACGGGGGAGTCATCGAAGCGAACGCCTCGACAATGTACGAACTCAGAACTTTTGCGAAACTGCCCGCAGGATTGTAGGAATGAATGATTCCGTAAAACGAAAAATCACGATCCAGAGCCTCACGACTGACACAGCGGGCGGAGCGTCCCTGCGAAACTTTGATCACTCCGTCCCGCGCAAGCTGTCCCACGGCGCGCTGGCAGACGCTCAGGCTGACGCCGTACTCTTTTGCGATCGCCCGATAGCTCGGCAGAGCTGCGCCCTCCCCGGCCCCGCGCAGTTTTTCCGCGAGGAGTTTCGCCAGTTTCCCGCAAGTGATTTTTTCGCTTCCCACCATTTTCCATCCTTTGAAAATGTATCGCTGTATTGAATTTTAAGTTTAAATTAGCACCGGTTTCGGGAAAAGCAAGCGGACGGGAGAAAAATTTTAAAAGAAAAACGCCGCAGAAGCCGGAAGCCCCTGCGGCGGCGTGGTGAAAGCGGCATCACCCGGACAGTCACCGGAAAGACAAATCAAATCCGGAAAGGATTATTTCTGACGGAAAGAGATGTCGTCAAACCAGATTTTTCCGGTCTGATCGGCGTTCCAGGTCATGAGCACGAGTTCCGCCATGCGGTCGGCAACGTCGGGATACTCCGCGGCGTCGGCGGGAATCGTCACGTCCCAGGAGAATTCCTTCCATTCTGTTTCGAGTTTGAACGAACGGATCTGATTGAAATGCTTGCCATTGTGTCCGGTCGGGGCCCAGATGCTGACTCCGCCCTGAATGCCCATCGGCGCGCTGGCTTTTGCCCAGAACGAGAACGTGTAAATTTTTCCCGCTTCGATCGGCAAAGAACGCGATTTGACGCCCCAAACGCCTTTTTCACGCGCGGGCAAGTCCATCTCCAAGCTCTTCTCGCCGTTGAGGAAGTTCTGCCCGCCGACGATCCGGAGCGGGAGCGACAGGGTCTCGCGGAGGTTCAGCCAGTGCGAAATCCCGGCCACGCCATTTTCAAAGTCGCCGTTCGGCAGAAGATTCGCTTTGAGCTGTTCCGGAGTCAGCTCATCCCATGCGGTATTGCGGACAAGGATTTTTCCGCCCTTGCCGGGATCCAGCGCAATGCGCACGAGAAGTTCCGTGCTCTCTTTCGCATAGTAATAAGCCGTCTGAGCCGCCCATGCATCCGTAAGGAGAATGGGGCTGTATGAATTCTTTCCGTTCGCCGTAAAAACAATCTGGATTTTCGGAAGTTCCGAACCGTCCAGTCTGCCTTCCCAGGAGAAGCGGTAGAACTTTCCGCCTTCGACAAAGACTTTTTTCGACAGACTGGTCCAGCCGCTGCCGGAGTAGTCGATCGAATAGCCTTCCGCCGTTTTCTTCCACGGGGTCTGCGGGTCCATTGCGAGTTCCGCCGCGGAAACACAAAACGCGGCGCCGATTGCGAGTGCGAACAAAGCCTTCTTCATTTTTTCTTGCTCCTTGCTTATTTCAGCTCCAGAACGCCGAATGCGGTCCGGTCGCTGTGATTGTTTCTGTTTTCACTCCAGATGAATTCCCGGGACGTCGTCTTCCCGGGAAGCGCGTCGTCGGTCTTCAGGTCGAATCCGAGCCGGTTCCCGAGTTTGGCGAGCGGAAGCGCAAGCGTCACCGTGTATCCGGCGGGATCGGAAACGACTTTGCACTCAAGGTCTTTGCGCGAAAAGCGGCAGCCGTCCCTGAACCAGGTCTCCACCTGCTTTTCCGGGGCGAGACGGGGAAGAACGAACACGCGGAACGTATCCGGCGTGTAAGCGCGCGAGTGCGCCGGAAGAATCGTGTCAGGATCGGCGTCGAAGAACAGTTCCAGACAATCCTGTTCCCACGGGCGGCGTCCGGCGGCGTCCGCTCCGGAGTTCGTCGAATCCTCGACACGGACCGTCAAAACGAGTTTGCCGTCCGCTTTCTTCATGCTCCATGTGAAGGGGAAGCCCGGACGCGCTTTCGTTCCGTCGAGAGAGATCGCGCGGCATTCCGAAACTTCAACCGGAACGCTGAGAACTCTGCCGTTGTGATAAAGCCGCAGAGCCGGTTCCGTCTTTGCGGACGTCTTGCGGAGCGGAAGTTCGAAATCCGCCGATTTTCCCGCGGGAACAACCGCGCGCACGCTTTTCGCTCCGGTGAATCCGTTCCCCGAAAATCCGATGATGACCGTCTGATCCGCGGCGGAACCGTTGCTTAAAGTCGCAAGCAGCGAATATTCGCCGTCGCGGTTCAGCAAACGCACCAGCGGCGACGCGCCAATCGGATTGTCCAGCAAGACGGAAAGCGTTTTCAGCTTTTCAAGGAACGCGGCTTCGGAAAGCGTTCCCGGGCGGAGATAATACGGAGTTCCGGTCAAAGGAAGCACTCCGGGCTTGACGGGGTTGCCGTAAACGTCGAACACCTGGAACGGTGAGAGATCGCCTTTGACGCCGTCGCGCTTCTGGTAGTGCCAGATCGCCGCGACCGGTTTGCCGTCCTTGCGGAACGCGTAGACGATCACCCCGTTCGGGAGTCTGTATTTCGCAAGCGGTTTCGCCGCCTCGAAGAAACGTGCCAGAGCGTTGTTGACGACGAAGTTTTCATTCGGGATCAGGTCCACCCAGGAATCGCTGCTCTCCGCGCCTTCCGGGAAGAGCGAATTTCTGCTCCACACAGCGCCCTCTGAAAGAGAGACCGATTGTATGACGTTCTCGCCGAGGTCGGTCAGATAGCGCGCCGCGATGTGGCCGGGGTTGCAGATGCCCTGATTGAGCGACTTGTCCGCCGTGTCGTAGAGATAATAGATTTCCGTGTTCCAGAGCGGCATGCCGCGGTATTCGCCGAGCGAATTGCGGAAGTTCGCGATATACGTGTCCGCCGGATTGACGGAGTTCAGCTCGCGTCCGGAATAGGGATGAAACGCGGCGATGTCCATGAACTTTCCGCCGCCGAGCGCCATGACGTCTTTGGTGAACGTATCGCCGGAAACGCCGAAGTCGCTGGTGATGCACAGTCCGAGAATCTTCGCGGAGGGATCGACCTTCTTGACCTCTTCATAGACCGCCTTCATGTACGGGAAATAGTCTTCCGCGCTCATGACGCCGTTCGGCTCGTTGAACACCTCGTAGTAGCGGATGCGCCCCTTTGCATGAACGGCGAGTTTGTGGAGGTATTCGCGCCAGAGCTTCATATCCGGCAGGAAGACGCGTCCCTTGCAGTCGCCCCAGTTGTAGCTTTTGTGTTCGGCGGGATGCGCAAACGGTTCCGCCCATTCGGGCCAGCTGCGGGTGCGCCACAGCTTCTGCTGCTCATTCGCCGGACGGAGGAATCCGATGCGGCCGACGCAGCTCAGGACTTCGATTCCGTATTTTTCAAACTGTTTCAGGGAGTAATCCAAGTGACGGTAATCCCATTTTCCCTTTTCCGGCTCCATGAGATACCAGGCGGTGGATTCCACTCCGGCGTCATGCTCGCGGATGATGCGGCAGCCCATCTTCTGGAGATATTCCAGTTTTTTCTCCGCCGCGGCGTTGTGCGCCATGGTTCCTATTTTCGGTTTTTCGCCGTTCTGCACAATGCCGATTCCGCTGTTCAGACCAATGCAGAAATCGCGGTCGAAATCCCGTTTTTCCCGCTCGTATTTTCCGGTGACGGCGAAGTAGGCCGGAATGCTGTGGCCGATTCCCTCCGCGACGGCGGCTGCACAGTATGCGCCGTAAGGAAGGTTCCATTTCACCGGGATTTCACGGACTTCGCCGGGGGCGAGCCTGAGCTCGAACTTCCGCGGTTCCGCGCGGGTCCCCAGGAACTCTTCGGTTGCACCGACCGTCACAGTTCCCTGCCACGGTTTGTCCGTGAAGTTTCCGGCTTTCAGAGTGAGAGCGACGGGAGTTTTTCCGTCCGAAACAATCAGCGGATCGGCGATGTTCAGCGCGAATTCAACCGTCTTCGCCGGAACGGATTTCGTCTCGAAAAGCTGAATGTCGTCAATGTAAATGTCGCTTGCGGGAATGTCGCTGTTATTCACGTCCCGGAACTGGAGATGATAGAAGTACGGCGCGCCGTCCTTCGGACCGGTCTTGAATTTGTATTCGCAATTCCGCCATTGATCCGTTGCTTTGACCCGGACCATCCACCCTTTCCAGTTGTTTTTGACGCTGTACGGAACCGCGAAAAGCTCTTGTCCGTTCTTCGCGGTGGACCGTATTTTGAAGCGGAACGTGTATTCCGTATCCGCCTTCAGCGGGAACTGTCTGGAATGAAGTTCAAAACGGTTGGCGTGCGGATTGCGGATCCGGAGAACCTGTTTGCCGTCGGCGGCGGGGTCGGCGACCGTTTCGAGCGGGAAAAACTTCTGGTCCGGATTCGTGTCGAACCGGAGATTCGTGCGGATGCCGTATCCGGCGGTTCCAAGTTCAAACGACCCGTTCGGAACCAGATTCTGCGCGGAAAGCAGACACGGCAGCGCACCAAGCGCAAAAAGAAGACGAGGTTTCAGCATTTTCATATCCTTTGTTCAGCGATAAGGAAGCCAGTAAATGTCTCTTGCAGAGGACGGAGAGAAAAGCGGCCACGAATGGCGTCCGACGTGACCGTCGAAGAAGAGCACGTTCGCCGTATTTCCCGGATGTCTCCACGCTATGCCGGTTCCGGAGGGCTCCTTCGTATCCATGCTGGCGGTGAAATAACCGTTCGATGCATACGGGGCAATGCTGTTATACATGGAAATGGCGCCGGCATTGCACGCATCCGCAATCGCGATTTTATTCGTGGGAGACTTGATTTTCTTCGTGTCGTAAGCTACTGTATGGGCGTTCCAGATCGTATCTGTAATTCCCCAATGTTCGTATCCGGTTCCATTCATTCCTCCTTCATCGGCAGGTTCAATGTTCATTCCGAAAGCGAATTGCGGCATTCCGATTCCAATCCAGCCTTTGTCACCGGGAGAATTTGCGAATTCCTTGGCGGGACCTCCGTTCAGAGCCCAGTTTGCATCCGGGCAGATGAAATTCCGCGGATAGCGCGGCGGCGCCTGCAGCGGATTCCATGTCGAACCCTTGTAAATTTTCAGATACTCCATAAATGTCTGATGCTGATACCAGGAGAGCGTCACCGTCGTCGTTGTTCTGAACGGAAGATAGAATCCTTCAAAGTCGTTGGTGTAGAGATTCGTTGCGATTCCGAACTGCTTGTGAATCCCGGCGCAGGTGATCGCCCGGGCGGTTGCGCGCGCCTTGTTCAGCGCGGGCAAAAGCATGCCGGCGAGGATGGCGATGATGGCAATTACCACGAGGAGCTCTATGAGGGTAAATCTGCAGGATCTGCCCCTGATGTCTGGTATGAAACGGTTCCGTCTGTTGAATTTCATAGTTTCCGCCTTTCGTTGGTTTGTGTTGTTTCCAGTCTGAGTTTTGCCGGAGATGAACATGTCTCCGGCGTTTGAAATTTCCGTTCTCACAGTTTCAATGGCTCCTCTCCTTTATTTTATGGTTGCAAAACGTTTTGTTCCGGATCCGGAAGCCTCGGCGGAACGGACCGCGAAATCGCCGCGCAGAGTTGCCATCGTGTGGCAGCCGGCGATTTCAACGTCGATCAGCGCGGCGTTCAGCTTCGGATCGGCATGAATCAGAACACGCAGAACAAACGGCGCATCGATTCCGAAAAGATTCTCCTTCGCATAGTTGCGTCCGCAGTACGCCGTGTACGGAAGCGAAGAATAATTTGAAATTTCCGGCGTCATCTGCTCGCGGAAGGTCGGGACTTCCGGCGGGCATCCGGCGGAACTCCACTGGGCGCGCGCCTTCGCCGGGTCGATCCGGAACTCGCAGCCTTCGCCCTCTCCCGTGAAGCGGATTGCAAATGCCCCCTTCGCCGGATCGATCCGGAACTCAAGGAGCGTATCGCCCGCGGCGGCGACCGGCGTCTTCTCCGAGAAATTCTCCGCAGCGCCGAACTCCGGAAGCGACTCCGCAACCCAGCGTTTTCCGACATTGCCGTTGCCGAGCGGAACCATTTCGCGGAGCATGAGACAGCTTCCCCAGCCGATGCCGTTCATCCAGCCGCCTTCGATCATGCGCCCGTCCCGCCATGCGGAATACATCGGAACGGAACTGCCGTCGTAGGGATCGCGTCCCTCCTTGACGAAATCGATCCATTCCGCATCGCCCTTGCGGCGTCCGAAGAACGCGGAGAACCCGACTGCGAAATACTCCCAGCCGTCCAGCTCGAAACAGGTCGGACAATCCAGGCAGTTCCGGGCGAAACTTTCCATGCCGTGCGGCGGGAATCCGCGCTGAACCAGCGTCCAGTCTCCCGGATGATCCGATTCCCAGACGCCGTCCTGAATCAGATGAAGGCGTCCGTCCGGCTGAACGAAGATGCTCGGATTTTCCAGATAATGAATCAGGCGGTCGGCGCGGGTGAAATGAACGCCGTCTTCGCTCGCCGTGTAGCTTGCGCCGCTCGGAAGAAGGGTTCCGATTTCGCCGTAGCGGAATTCGCCCGTGCGCCCGGTGTCCGCGAGATTGCGGAAGAAAAGATGCTTCACCGTCTGCGGGTACGGAACCTGACGGTCCGTATGCCAGCCGAACGAGAGATGCAGCTTGCCGTCGAAGACAAACGCGTTGCCCGTGCCGACCGTCTGCCACTGGGAGTCGATTTCGACGACGGGCCCGTGGTCGATCCAGTCGCGCAGGTTTTCGCTGCTCAGATGCCAGAACTCATGCGCGCCGCGTCTGACGCGGGAACCGTGATGGCGGCGGTCCATGAGATAGAAGATGTGGAAGCGTCCGCGGAACTGCGCGACGACCACGTCGCCGACCCAGGTATTGAAACCGAACGGGGTGTAGAACTGAATCGAAGCATCCCGGCGAACCTCTTTCTCCGAAAAGCTCACGCCGGAGAGATCGTTGGTCATGCGGTAATTCGCGAGCGCGGGCGAAGAGATGCCGAAGCAGACATGGCGGCCCTCGTAACAATGGAAGGAACGGCCGAACGGGAAATCGCGGTCCATGACAATTCCGTCGCAGAGAATCTGAAAACAGACGCCGTCGTAAAGGACTGCAAACTCGTGCTCCGTCTCCGGGTCGCCGGCGAGGGAGATCGGGAAACCTATGCGGTAACGCTCTCCGGGTGCGCCGTTCTCCATGCGCAGATCCGCTTCCAGCACGCGGCAGGAGCCGTCCGGAGCGGTGCAGGAGAGATAATTCAGCACACGGCGATTGAGATGTTTTTCGTCCTCCCCGCAGTGCGCTTTATCGGCGATCCGGAGCGCGAAGCCGGAAGCGTGACTCACAAGAGCGCCGGAGAGCTCCGCCGGTTTTGCACGGAAGCAGAAGAGAAACACCGGGTCGAAGACCTCGTTTCCCCAGCTGCGGGAATCCCATTTCACCTTGCTGAAATCGTAATGCCGAACCTTCTGAATAATCATAAAATATCTCCTTGTTTCCGGAGATAACATAACACCATGCAAACGGCTTTGCTATCGAAAACGGGGATTTTTTATAAGATTCGGGGACATTTTTCTTGAAAAAGCGGAGTTTGCGGGATATTTTTCTTCAAAACAGGAGGTTTTTATGCAGGAATGCAGACTGATGGACGAGTCGCCCCAGATTCTCTACCGGAACTACCGGAATCTGAAACTGGACATTGCGACGGAGAGCGGGAATTTTGAATTCAACTGCGAGTTCGTGTGCCCCTCGCACAGCTCGTTCCGGGAAACGGAGGAATACTATCATCCGGATCCGCCCATTTCACGCCTGTTCGTCATCGAAACGGGGTGCGCGGAAGTCACGATGGACGGAGTCTGCACAAGACTTGAAAAAGGGGATATTGCGTTTCTTCCCGCGGGACATCCCTTTCAGGCGGTCTATCATCCGGGTCTCATCTGCAAGGCGGAGCATGTGCACCTGCACGACGGGCTCGGTTTTGCGCTCGGACCGGAGCTGCCGGGAATGCGGAAAATCTGGAAACCGGAACTGTTCGCCGCGCTCATCGCGGCATTTCACACGCAGCCCGATTTTGCGGTGCATCCGCTGATCGTTTCGGCGATTCTGCTTCTTACGGAACCGCTGTTCCGCCGCGCGGCGGAACGGCTCAACGTCCCGCCTTTCTACCGGAAACTCATGACCGAACTCAACCGCCGTCCGCCCGCCGCATTGCGCCTGAATGAACTGGCCCGTGAATTCGGGCTCACCCGTTCCGCTCTCGGGAAAGGGTTCCGGCGGCATTTCGGACTTGCTTTCAAAGAATATCAGAAAACGCTGCTGCTGACAAAGTCGCGGAGACTGCTCCTGAACCGCGAGCTCAGCATCTCGCAGGCGGCGAATGAACTGGGATTTGAACAGGTGTTCTACTTTTTCGAGTTCTTCCGCCGTGCCTCCGGTCTCACTCCGATGGAGTTCCGCAAACGCAGCGGAAAACTCTGACTTCAGCGGATCCGCAGGATTCCGGAGCTTGCTTTCGGCAAATCGAATTCAAACGCATGTTCCGTCCGCTTCCGCACCGGAACCGGCTTGCCCGCATATTCCGCCGAGACGGGCTCCCGCGGCAGAACGGCAACCAGCGTCGTCTTCATTCCCGCCTCTCCGCCGATGACGAGCTCCGCCGTCATGCCGGATTCCGCTCCGCATGCAAACGAACGGCGCAGAACGTCGTAGCCGGAAGTCAGCGTCCCGGGCGAATAATACGCCGCGTGAAAGTTCAGAACCGGAGCCGAAAGCGCGGAAAAGTGATGCCAGCCGCAGCCGCGTCCGGAGCTGATGGAGAACTGTTCGTAACAGGCGTAGGAAGCGCGGACTTCCCGCTCCCACAGACGGAGCGCGGTTTCCGCGATCCGCCAGGCGAAACCGGAACGTCCGTCGTTCAGCGCGGTCTTCCAGAAGAACCACTGGTAGGGCATCCAGACACACCCGTTCCAGTAGCCGTCCGTGCGGTAATAGGGCGCAGAGCGGTCAACCGTGGAGAGCCCGGCGTCGCTCCAGCAGTGCTCCGGAGACGAGAGACGTTCCCAGAGCAGTTCCGCCTGTTCCGGAGTGACCGCGCCCGCCTCAAGCGGCATGACGCCGTCGAGTCCCATATTGAAGTTCACCCCGGAGCCGTGACGGTAAATTCCGGTCGGGTTCCCCGCTTCATCGTGGTCGACGTAACCGAAATAGCCCGACTCCGCATCCCACGCATACTGCTGAAGCGAGACGGAGAGATCGCGGATATCGGCGTCGTAATATCCGGCGTCGTCCGTTCCGAGCTCCGCCGCAAGCATCCGGAGCATCTTGGCGCAGCGGATGACATGCGAGGTCCCGACGCACGGGATCACGCTCAGATGTCCGGGGTGCGCGGCATGCTGAGGCGGATAGTCGTCCCAGCCGCCGGTGTTGTAGAAATAATCCCAGGTGCGGATCATCGGTTCGCGGCTTCCGCGCCGCGTGGTCGAACGGGGGGCGTGTCCGGCGAGATAATCGTAATACTGTTTCAGACGCGGATAGAAATATTCCAGCAGAGCGCGGTCGCAGGTGCGGTTCCAGAGCTCGAAAAACAGATAAATCTGAACAGGAACGGGCGTACCGTGCAGAACGAACGCGTTGTCCGGATTGCCCGGATCGGTGGTGTACGCGTTCAGGTTTTCGACCGCCCGGAGCGTGTCGATCTCCATCAGTCCGAGCCCGATGAATCCGGAATCCCAGGTGTAAAGCGAATTCCAGCAGCGTCCGGGCGTATGGTGACGCACGAACCGTCCCTCCACATATGTCGGATAGACCACGTTCGTGAGCACGACCGAACTCATGCGCTCCTGGCTGAACGACATGGGCGATTCAGGAATCCTGAGATAGCTGTTCCGCGCCGCGCGGCAGTGCTCCGGCGCACACTCAAACGGGAACGCCAGACGCTCTGCAAGCTCCGTCTCCGAACCGTCCGCGACAATCGCGTAAACGGTTCGCGACGCCCCCGCCTCCACGCGGATCGGCTGAAGGAAGATGTCGAGATGGCAATCCTTTCCGCCCCGGTCGCCCCATGTTCCGAGATGCGGCATGTGGACGCCGTCCTTGTAAAGCAGAATGCTGTTGAAATCATCGACCGCGTACCGCCGGGTGAAGGCGTCGGGGAAATCCCAGCGGACACCGTACGCATGCGGCAGCCCCGGATAGCGGATGATCCGGCTGTCCGGCAACGCTCCTTCGCTGAATTCCGGACGCGGGGAAAGAGCATCGCCGAAGAACTCCGGCTCCTGATCCGCAACGGAGAAAACGTCGATTTTGAGTTCGGAATCCGTCTCCGCAAAGAACGTTTCACCCGAAAAATCCTCTATGAGACGGTATGTTTGAAACGCTCCCTCCCCGCAGAGCTCAAACGTTCCGAGCGACGTCCGCAGCAGAGCTTTTCCCTCAACCGCCGCGCGAAGCCAGAGCGTCCCGTGCGCGGAAAGGGAAATCTCCGCTTTTTCCCCGGGTTTCAGACGATACGCGGAGCCGTCGACCACACCGTCCATGCGCACTTCTCCGGGCTTCAGACAGTCGAAGACGAGTCCGTTTCCGGAGAGAAGGTGCGGTTTCGCGTACGGCGCATTGCAGTTCAGCGGCTTCCCGTCCGGCACGAGGGAGGAGAGAAAGTGGAGCGCGAAATCGGTATTGAGCTCCGAATGATTGACGCACTCGCAGGCAATAAGACGGGAATGGGCGTCGATTTCCGCGAATGAAACGTCGCAGTAGACACGGTCTTTCCATTCGAGCTGCTGACGGTAGCAGTAGTTTTTTAAATCGGGGGAAACGCTCCACGGCAGATATCCTGCGGGCCGAAGGGCGTCCGGCACGGCAAGCTGTCTGCGGTAGATTGCCGGAATAACGGTGAAGTCAAACCGAGTTCCGCGTCTGTGGTCGGCGATGTGCGAGATTCCGAAGAACCGTTTCCCGTACGGTCCCCATTCGGGGAGCGAAAGATCATGTGTTCCTGCGAGTGCGTTGTAGTTCATATTACCTCATTTTCGTTCCAATGCGATTCCGGTCAGCGATAAAGGCGAAAGAGTGATACGGCACCCTTCCGGCGTATTTTCAAACGCTGCGGAAACGACCTTCACCGTATCCGGTTTGGACTCGTTGTCCGCCTGCGGTCCGGGACCGGTCAGCGTTTCGGCTTTGACCGCCTGAAAACCGGGAATCTGAAGCAGCATTGTTTCCGGCGCAAACGAACGGTTGATCACAACGGCGGCAAGCCGTTTTCCGTCCGCTGAGCGCGAAACGGTTGCATCGGTTGCGCGAAGTTCCGGAACAAAACGGGTAACTTTCACATTCCGGAAAAACATTTTTCCCTTGCCCGTTCCCTGACGGCGCGCCTTGACCGTCAGATTTTCCGCATCGAAACGCGGGATGTAATCCGCCGAGACGGTTTTCCAGTCTGCGGAAAGCGTTCCGGGAGTTCCGGCGGCGGAACGGGTTGCCTCCCAGCCACGCGCATCGCTGAGTTCCAAAGCGGCGCCCCGGCTCAACACCATTCCTTCCGTTTTCACCTCACCGGTGATGCGGTAGCCGCAATTCGGCGAAATGTTCGGAATGAGCTTTTCCGCATGAAAGAAGTTGTCCGGCTTTTTGTCATCGGAGAACTCCACTTCAAGCACTCCGTCCGGATGCTCCGTGATCTTCGTATCCGGAGCTGCGGAGCATTTCCACGCCTGTGCGGGCAGAATGTTCTTTTCAAGTTCCGCCTTTGACAGTTTCCGGGCTTCCGCATAACGGTTCTGAAGATGATCGCCCGTAATTTCCGGAGTCAGGAGTTCATCAAGCAGATAGCGGCTGAACAGCTGCATTGCCAGATAGTTCGGACGCTTCACATAGGGAGCCTTGCGTCCGCCTACCATTCCCCAGCCCTCGTTGACGAACTGCCAGTAATGCGCCGTGAAGAATTCCGGCGTGTAGCAGAACATTCGCAGCCATTCCGCATTCAGAAGCGCGCTGGTCAGATTCCGATGCGATTTGACATCGGAATTGAATTCCGTATTGGCAAGTTTGAGCTCTTTGACGCCCGCACCGGCGGCGTACGCGCGGCAGCTCTTGATGGTCTGGCGGAAATGATTCCGCTGCTCCAGAAACACACCATGATAACCCGCGGGATCGTAAGTCCGGACGGGGGTGTACTGGTGCGGCGTAAGAAAATCAAAGCGTTTCCCGATGACTTTGAGAACTGGAAGATCCCATGCCCGCTGATTGAATTCACCCGGTTCGTTCAAAACAACGCCGAGCTTGATTTCCGGATCGACCGCCTTCATAGCCTTCTGGAAAGCGAGATAATCCATTCCGTACTTTTCCGGAGTGATCCACTGTTTCGGCTTGACATAGAAGTTGCCGTGGTAGCACTCGTTGCCATATTCGAAATACCTGACTTTGTAGGGCGCGGGATGTCCGAGCTCCGCGCGGCGTTTCGCCCACGGATGCGCATCATCGGCAGGTGAATTCAGGAATTCGACCAGCTCGGCGGCCTCCTCCGGAGAACCGCGGAAACCGGAAATGGAAAGAATCGGCATCATCGAAGTCGCTTCACAGAGATTCAGGAATTCCATCAGCCCGAGCACCGGCTTGCGTCCTTCCAGTCCTGCGGCGACCTTCCAGTTGAACGTATGTGTTGCGCCGCAGCCGCCGGGATAACGCTGTGAAGCAAATCCGGATTCCTTCAGCAGCTGGACAAGTTCCGGAACAACCTTATGTGTACGCGGAACCACCAGTCCGTAGCCGTCACCGTAACCGAGCTGGTTGACGCCCAGAAGTTCCCGGCGGACGGGGATCGGTTTTTCCGATGTGATGCGCAGTTGCGAATCGCCGAAAACAGGAAGAAATGCAGACAGCAGGAGAAGCGCCGTCACTTTTTTGCAGCCGTCAAAAAACATCTTCAAACCTCCTCACATTTCATACTGATTGTAAATCATTTCCTTGAACTCGTACTGATCGACAAGTCCGGTCCGGTTGACTGAAGTGACATGTCCGTCTCCACAAAGCAGCCCGACGCGTCCTTCGTGGCGCAGATGAACTCCGCTTTTGGAAGATGAGCCGCGGCGGAAATAGAACACGCACCACTGCCCGCGCAAATCTTTTGAGGTTCCGGCGGTGTTTGCTGCAGTGTCCGTCATCAGCGGAATCTGCGATGCCGAAGTGTACTTGATGTCGCAATTCGGAAACTTCAGCGACTCCAGCCGGATACTGACTCCGTCATCCGGCGGCTCACCGCCGTAGCCGTGGTTGTAGCCGTAGGTGCAGAACTCGCGCTGCAGAGAATTTTCGAGATAGTAACTCGGACAGCGCAGAAACACCGAATTGTCACGCTTGTTTGTGCTTGCCGTTCCGTTTCCGGCGGAAGTAAGCAGCCCGGCGTCGTAAAGCCGCGCATAAAGATAAGCGCGCCCTTTCGTATACTTGTGCACCGCGGGAAGATTTCCGTCGAACGCATTGGCGTAGAGCACAAGCAGCGTTCCGCACTGTTTCAGATTTCCCATGCAGTTTATTGCCTGAGCCTTGTTCCGCGCCTTGCCCAGGGCGGGCAGAAGCATGCCGGCAAGGATGGCAATGATCGCAATTACCACAAGAAGCTCTATAAGCGTAAACCTGTATTTTCGTCTCAACATCTTTTTTCTCCTGTTTGTTTGATGTTTTTCCGGCTGCGCAACCGTCTTTCTGCTTATAATTATACACCATAACGGAAAAAACGGCAACAGGTCTTTTGCACTTTTTGTTATCATTTTCAAGAAAGATATTATCATTTTCCGTTTATCCGAAATTCGGAAGGAGACAAGCCGCATTCCGTCTTGAAACTGCGGCAGAACTGCATCGAATTCAGAGCGCCGACGTTTTCCGCAATCTGCTGTATGGAAAGCTCCGTCTGCAGCAGAAGCGATTTCGCCGTATCCAGTTTCAGACGGGCAAAATACCGGTGCGGCGAAACGGAAAGCGATTCCTGAAACAGATGCTCCAATGTGCTGCGCGACGTCTCCAGCTTCTCCGCAATCTCCGCAATTGTCAGACGCTGCGAAATGTTCGCCTTCATAATCGAGAGCGCACGCTCCAGGAGCGGCGGATAGCGGCGTTCAATCATTCCCGCAAGCTCTGAAAGAAGACGGAACGCCAGAGTTGAAAGCCCGATGTAGTCCACTCCCTCGCGGACGCCGAGTTTGCGCTCGATTTCCAGAAGAAGATTCAGAAACGCCTCGCTGTCGCGGAGCTTCACGGTCAGTGGATCGACCAGTCGCAATTCGGTTGTCAGGCTCTGCACAAGCGGTCCCGAAATTCCGATACTGATTTTGCGGCAGTTGCCCTCCGGCGCACAATGGAACGCGGAATCTTCACCGCAATGAATCAGAGCGACCTCCCCCGGAGCGGCGGAATAGGTTTTGCCGCGCGCCTCGCAGACAATCCGTCCTTCCAGCGGCATTTCGATGGCAAAGCGGGTGTAGTTCTTGTGTTTGAACCCCTCGCCCGGCTTCAGGACCGCGCGTTCCACGAACGCCGGCCAGAGCACGATCGAAGCGGGAAACTGGACTCCCGCTCCCGCAAATGAATTGGAAAACCACGCGGAAACGCGGGTCTCGCGGGAAAACAAACGTTCGCTGTAGACATCGCTCATCGGATACTCTCCATTTTTCCGGAAAACCGGGGTGCATGCTTCAGATGAAATATACACCCCGTTTTTCATTTTTCATCCGGAAAAATTATTTTCCGACGGAAAAAGTCTCCGGCGTCAATCCTCCAGCGTAACCGCAAGCAGAATCGGAACCGAACGGCCGGCGGAAATCACCTCAATGGATTTCAGTCTCGCCAGACCGCGCTGATCCATCACGCCAAGCGTCACTCCGCTCGCAGTGACGTCATTTTCCCAGGCGAAAATGTATCCGCCGACGCCTTTGCCCCACTGTCCGGGTTTTCCGGCGGGCCATGCGGGAATCGCCAAAGCCTGCGGCTGATCGTACAGCATATCCGCATCCGGAGAAACCTTCCACGCGGAAACCTGAACACGGTCATAGACTTCAATGTCGCGGGTCTGCCCGTCCTCGAAATGAAGACGGTAGGTCAACGCCTTTCCGCCTTCCGGATAGCTGAGTCCGTGCAGGAAATAAATCCGTTTGCACTGCCGGTCGACCGGAATCACAATCCGTTCCGGATACTGCGGACGCGCCTTGCCTTTCAGCATGATCATCGAATATCCTTTTTCCCCGGACGGCTTCGCAAGACTAAACGGAACGCCGCGCAGCATCACTTCTCCGGACGGAATCCGCCAGACGTCGCCCGGCTGCTTCTCCGGCTCCTGATCGTTGCCCGGCTGGTTGCAGAGCGCATCCAGATGCAGCGGCGTACACTTTCCGGGAGAGAAATCGCGCCGCTTCAGAGCATCCGGACGGAACTCTCCCGGAGCCGGAGCGGCGGGAAGAGTCAGCGCGGAGGAAAGTTTTCCGGAAACCGGCCATTCGCAGTCCGTCTCCGCGTACGGAGGGAGCTCAAGACGGATCCGGACCGCTCCGGCGTCGGCGTTCACCTTGTAAACAGGCTGATACGCCGCGGAATCGCGGACAATCTCAGCAAGGGTTCCGTTCACCGTCATCCGGACGGGACGGACACGCGAAACGATACGGATCGTCTCCGGCTCCGGACAGAAAAGCGAAATCTCCGCAACCCGTTTTGCCCGGTCATACGTTCCCCCGGTGATAAGGGCGCGTCCCCAGCCGCCAAGCCAGACGGGGTCGTTTTGCGCGATCACGTGCGGCATGGCGTTGATTCCCAGCGGATAATTGCTGCCGCGCAGGAGAGCGGCCATCTTTTTCCAGAGCGGTTCCAGTCCGCCGCGCGGAGGAACGGGACTGCGGAAATCGACACGCAGGAATTTTTCCATGATTCCCCGCACGACGTCTCTGTCCGAAGTCGTGAACGCGAGGAATTTCAGCGTGTTCCATGCATTGGCAATGCCGTTCACATTTTCAAAAGCGAGGATCGTTTCAAGTTCGGACCAGGCGGGGACATTGGCGCGGAAATCGCGAATCCACTCCCGGCTTTCCGCCGGAAGCGTGCAGAGAAGAGTTTCGAAGAACGGATTGTCATAAGTCAGACATCCGGCGTTCTGAAACGGCGCCTGGTTCCGCGAATTCCTCCAGTTCCCGGCGCGGAGTCCGTGGTTGTCCACACCGATCAGCCAGCCGAGATGCCCCTCCGACTGCGCCGAGTCTCCGGTATTGTGGAGATGCGCGGCAAACGGCGGAACGTTCCGGTTGATCAGCGCGGCGGTCGTCGCATTCTGCCGCGCGGCAAGATACCGCGCCCGGTCGGCAAGCGCACGGTCCTTCATTCCGGACGCCATGTGATACATGTGATAGAAGGAACGGAAGCCGTCGCCGTACATGTCCCCCGCGATAATCAGACCGCTTGTGGTGGTGTTCATTCCCGGAACCTGCCAGATCTGGCACAGTTCGACTCCGGAGAAAAACTCCCGGATCCGCTCCCAGTGAGCTTCCACGCGATCCCAGCGTCCCTGATAGACCGCCTCGGCGTAAGGCGTCTGGAGCAGCTGCATGTTGAAACAGGTCATATCGCCCTTCATCGGGAAGCCGTGACGGAATGCGCGCCAGCCGGCGCACCAGCCGGAGCGTCCCGTCGACGGGTCGATCAGAAGATCCGGTGAGAGGAACCACGGGGAGGAATGACAGCGGCCGAAAACCTCCTCCGCATCGTCCACGCGGTCGCGCTGACCTGAGAGAGGCAGGAGATCCAGGAACTTTTTCGCCTCCGGCGTCATGAGATTGATTCCGGAAAAAAGCCCGGCGTACCAGTCGAGCGCGGAGCAGGTCCGGAACTCCAGGCTCTTCTCGCTCAGGATGAAACGGTTGAACTCCGCAATCATCTTCTCCTCGCCCGAAGGCTTCAGCACCACGCGGTCCAGCATGTCCGGGAGAGGAAGCTCAAACGAAAAGGAGGTTCCGGGAACGGTCCGGAAGAAGCCGAACTTCGTCGTGCAAAGCGGAGCCGAAAGCGGTTTGTCCGGCTGAAAATCCATCAGATCCGGCATCGCCAGAGTATACGCGGGAACCATCGGGACATACGGAGTCGCATCCGGAAGAAGACGGACCGCTTTTGCAATGCGGCTGACAATGCGGACCTTTCCCGTCCGCATCTGAAAGAACTCTTCCAGATCCAGCGGGAAATAATTCAGGGCGGCGGCCATCCGGCGGCACTGAGCGAGCTCCTTTTCCGGAAGGGTTTTCCAATTTTTGCCGTACTCCGCGGGCTGCACGGAGGCTCCATGCAGCGGCGCGGCGGCGAAGAAACCAATCCCGCCGCGATTGCGGATCAGAAGTCCGTTCTCTCCGCAGGCGGCCGAATCCGGAAGCTTTCCGAATGTCACGAGAACGGGAATTTTCGGCGCGCCGTTTTCCCAGAGAAGGAGAATCCAGTTTTCCGTCAGCTCCTTTCCCGAAAGCGTTTCGCCCGGACGGAAGAGTTTCACCTTCCCGTTGACCGCGGCGGCAAACGCGGATGGAGCGACAGGGCTTTTGAGCGTGAGATCCGAAATTTCAACCGAACCTTCATCCGTCCGGAAGAGAAGTCCGGGAGCAAGCGAACTCCAGTAGACGTCCATGAATCCGTATTTGCCGGTTCGCAGATTTTTCAAACGGACCGTCCGTTTCGAATAGGTCCAGGAGCCGTCCTGAAGTTTGAAGTCGACCGGAATGAACCCTTCGGGGCGGAACGAGATCTCCCAGTTGAAGTTTTTGTTTTTATAAAGCTGGAATTCGCCGGCGGAATCGATCCACATGGAGGTGTCGCGCGCATTTGTTGTCAGCAGAGTGTGCCAATTGCCCGAGAAACCGAAAACGCCGCAGCTGCGGAGGCTTGCTCCCGGCTGAAGCGCACCGGATTCCGCGCTTTTCCGGCGGAACCGCCGCATCACGGCTTCGCACTCCCGCGACATCACGGCGGCGTCCGGATAATCGCCGGAACGGTATGCGGACTCCCAGCGGGAGAGACGCGAAGAGAGTTCCTTGAGCGGCGGTTCCGCGTTTTCGGGAGACAACGTCTTCGCGACCGTCCACGCCCGGAGTTCACGGCGCAGGGAGAGCAGTTCCGAACCGAGACGCAACCGCTCTTCCGCGATCTTCTTGTAAAGCTCCGCCGCGCGGTCGACGTCGGAGAAGGTCACCGCCGTGTCGTCGGGGAACTGTCTGCGCACGGCTTCAATGCGGGCGATCTCGTCTTCCGCCGAACAGGGGAGCCCGGCCCGGGTCAGGGTCTCCGCGCCGATACGCCAGTCGGTGTAACGGGCTTCCAGTTCGGCGCGGCTCTTCTTAACGCGGTCCGGAACCCAGTCGGGCAGATAATTCGGAGAAAGGATCGTTCCCAGAACCTGCGACGAGAGCCCCAGGAGAAACTGTTCCATTGCATCCAGTTCGCGGTTTCGCTGTTTTTCCGGCATGTCGGGCAGTTTCGGACGGAGCGTGTACCAGCGGTTCAGATTCTTCCGCAGGCGGTAGGGATGAAAACCGTAACGCCCGAGCGCAAGAAATCCGAGGTCGGTCTGACGCATCCGGCGGACATATTCCGGAATCTTCTCATCGCACTTGAGCTCCAGTTCCTTTTCAACTGAAACATTCTTCACCCAAAGAGTTCCGGACGCGTAATGCAGTCCGACAATCAGATTTCCCGAATTGTCCGGCAGATAATCCGGAATCCGCGCCGTGAACCGGACATCCGTCCAGTCAAACGCCCCTTTCAGCGGGACCGGCTTTCCGAGCGGATTCCATTTCCCGCCCTCCCGCGTAAACAGAGAAAACACAACGCCGTGCATCGGATGCTGTTTCTCCCCGATGTTTTCCCCCTTTATCTTGGCGCGAAAGGTGTAGAGTTCGCCCGGACGGGCCGGGAACCAGAGGGTCGCGGAGGAGTAGCCGTCCGGCTTCGCATTTTCAAATTTCATGCAGCCGTCCCGGGTTCCGGCTCCGCCTTCCAGACGCCAGCGGACGTTTGCGGAAGCCTCCTGCGGCCAGAGAACGCGCGGCGCTCCGAAGAGCGGAAGCCACAGCAGCGCGCAGACCGCCAAAATCAGTTTTTTCAAATTCATGCTTCTCTCCGGAAGAATTGTCAGTCAAGCTTCGTCATGCGGACATTCCGGACATTCAGTTTTCCTGCGACATTGAAGAGCCCGATGATGAGGTTGCCCGAAGACCCCTTGAACTCCGCGGGGATTGCGACATTGCAAGTGACCGGAAGCCAGTCGAATGTGCCGGTGAGCTCAATCTTTTCGCCCAGCTGCCGCCACTTGCCGTCGATTTCAACGAACACGCCGAACACAACGCCGTGGGATTCATGCTGTTTTTTCCCGATGTTTTCCCCCTTCATCTCCGCGGTGAACACATATTTTTCTCCGCTCCGGAGGGGCATCCAGCGGATCGCGCCGGGGCGTTCCGCCATGCCGGAGCTGACGAGTTCCACAGACCCGTCCTCCAGCACTTTTGCAGCTCCTTCCATCCCCCACTTGAGCGGCACGTTTTCCGGACACGGCAGAATCGTCTGCGGTTCCGCGGCGAAAAGGTTCAGCGAAGTCATTGCAGCCAGTGCGATCATCAGAGTTGTCTTTTTCATCATAAAAGCTCCTGTTTTGGTTATTTCAAACGTCTGAATTGAGAGTCTGTAACGGGACCCGAGCCGAGTGAAACGGAAAAGACGGCTCCGCTTTTTTCGATGCAGTTCACCTGCCGTCCATGAAGCGGAACCCAGCGGTATCCTGCACAGCCGTCCTGGTTCCAGAATGAATCGCCCGGATACTGTCCGTCGGCAAGACGCGGCAGAGCATAGGCGACATTTCCGGCTCCGGTTGCGCCGCTCCATCCGGCTTCCGCCATGATCAGCGAACCGTTCATGATCCGCGAAACACGGATATGCTGTTCATAAAACCCGCTCCCCGATGCATCCCGGTTCGTCCAGCCGCCGCGCAGACTTCCCCACGACGGATCCGACGGCGTGTAAATCCACGCGGTCGGCATATAGTTGGATGAATAGCGCTGGGTCGACGGCAGACTTCCGGAAAAAGAACTGTAGTCGGATGGATTTTCGGAGACCGCCGGACAGAAAAACACGCCGCGCGGCTTTTCAAAATCAATCGACTGCTCGTCCATGTAAACAGGACGCGTCACCATGCCGGGTCCGGAGACCTTCAGGTAGGTGCTGATCTGCCAGGAAATTCCGTGATAACCGTACGTTCCGACAAACGACGGCATGTAGTCGTCGTTGTCAAGATTGTACATGGCAATTCCCGAGAACACCTGTTTCATGTTTCCGGAACACGACGTGCGCCCCGCCGCGGTTCGCGCCGCGCTCAATCCCGGCAGGAGCATTCCTGCAAGGATCGCGATGATCGCAATCGTTATGAGGAGTTCTATAAGCGTAAACATGCGGGATTTATGTATAAAGAATGTTTTTTTCATCATACAGCCTTTCCTTTGCTGTTTCAGCGGAAAATTCCGGTCAGGAAGCGGTTGTCCTCGGCGATGCCCATTCCCCAGTAGATCCGCTCTTCCGAGGGAAGCGGGGCCAGGGCGATGATCAGAGTATGCATTCCGCGCGACAGTTTCAGATAACGTTTCACCTGGTTCTGCGGAGCTCCGCCCGGAGTCGGATTGAAAATCAGCGGACGGTCCGCACAGCGGAAGCGCATCGGACGGATTTCACGCTCCAGAAACAGGCGCTGGCGTCCGAACAGCATATCGCGGTCGTCGTGCAGCTCCTCCGATTCCGGATCCAGGTAGACCTGACACGAAGTCGGCGTGTTGAACAGAACGGTATAGACACCGTCGGCTGGAAGCTCAAAACGGTAGCGGAGCACGATCTGCCCGCCGTTTCCGCGGAACTCCGGCGGGACATCCAGAGAGCCGGAAATCATCGGCAGACGGATCGGCGTCCAGTTCTGTTCGCGCAGATTCACATGATACCAGTGCAGATTTTTCTTCATGGAATACTCCGCCGGAACCTGAAACGCGGTCCAGTCCGGCTCCGGTGTGACATATGTTTTCACCGACGGGACAAGACGTTTCCGCAAGTTCAGAATCTGCTCCGTGAACGCCTCGATTGTCTCCGGGAAACGGAGTCCGCGGACTGCGCTTTCGCGGACGATGAGTTTGTGTCCGACCGGAGCGAGCCACTCCGCGGGAATGCCGTCCGGGTTCAGAATCCCGAGAATTGCGCCGGCGGTCGCGGCGGTGCAGTCCGTATCCATTCCGCAGTTTGCCGCATCGCAGATTGTTTTCCCGAAGTCTCCCCCGCCCGAAAGAAGCGCGAGAACCGTAAACGGGATGTTGATTTCAACGGAAGTCCGGAACTCCGTCGCATAGCGTTCGAACAGGAGATCCCGGACGGTTCTCCAGTCACGGTGTTTCTCCCAGAGTTCGCAGGTTCTGCGGATGGATTCGCCGAGCGCGGAATCTTCCGGCAGGAACTTCAAAGCCTCCGCTATGAGGAGATGCAGATCATTGCAGGTGAACGCGCCGGACTCAAGGGCTGCGAAGAAAACCTCCGCATCCGCTCCCGCTTCAGCGTGGTCGATGCAGGCATCTTCGCGGGCGAATTCCGCCGCAAGCTGAGGATTGCCCGGCGCAAGACACGCCCAGAGCTCGCTGCGGATCGCCGCGCCCATGCCGTCCGTAAAATGATTGTCGTAGACGCCGGACCACGGAGGGCGGATTCCGAGCGAAAGGTTTTTCATTGCCACGGCATACTCGTCGACGTGGAAATTCATGTGCCTGAGCCAGATGTCCGCCAGAACGTCGCGGGAGATATCGACCTGTTCCATTTCATCCAGCGCCGCGGCATACATTGCCTGAAGTTCCAGATCGTCGTTGGCGATTGAGCCTTCCGGCACCGGGTCATAGAAGGTCAGGCGGTTGACGACCGGGAAGCCCTCGTAAGGCCCTCCAAGCGTTCCGCCGATGTTCTTCCCGTGCCAGCAGCCGAGAATCTTTTTCCGTAAAATTTCTTCGTTCATAATGTACTCCCATCTGAAATATTTTTCCGTGATTCTGAAAATATTATAGCACAAAAGAGGTGAAACGACAATGGATTTCCGTATTTAACAAATGGACAACAGTACAAAAAATGAAACGGTTCCGCAGAGCGTCGATTGACAGAGCCGCTTTCGCCCTGTATATTAATTCCATGGAAACGCAAAACACACAATCTCCCGATTTCAGGGAAAAACTGATCATCGGGGCCAGCTTTGAACGGCAGAAGGCGAAACGGATCCCCTGGCGGAAAGATTTCATCGACCGCCCGGGAGTCCTCCTGACGGTCAGCGGAACCGGCGAAATCTTTTTCGAAGACGCTCACCAGAAGCTGACCGCAGGAGATCTTGTTCTGTACGATCCGCTTCCGCAGCACCTTTTCGCGGGGGAACCCGAATGGAATTTCTACTGGTTTCATCTGCCCGAAAGCATTCTGAAGGAATACCAGCGGACCCCGTACAACACCAAAGTCCCCGGAGTGCGGCTGGCGCATTTTGAAAAACAGGCGTTCTGCCGGATCCGGCTTGAGGTTCAGGAGGCGTATCTCCTTGCGCTTCAGCAGCCGCAGAACTGGGAAAAGCTCACGGAACTGCTGCTCCGCGTCATTCTCTGTCGGGCGTTCAACTGCATTGAATCCGGCTTGCAGAAAATGGAATCTCCGCTGAACAACGCGCTTCCGCTTCTTACGAAATTCGACTCAAAGCTGAACACGGCGGAGCTCGCGCGGAGATGCGGAATGTCCCGCGCTCTCTTCTTCCAGGAATTCCGCAAACAGTTCGGCTGCCCGCCGAAGCAATACCGCAACAACCTGCTCATCACCAAGGCGAAAGGGCTGCTCTGCTCCACCGATCTCCAGATTCAGGAGATCGCGGAAAAGCTGGATTTTCAGGACAGTTTCTATTTCTGCCGCTTCTTTCAGACTCAGACAGGCCAAACGCCGTCCGTATTCCGTGAACTGCACCGCTGGAAGCGTCCGTGGCGGAACCGGTAATTCACTGAATCTGTATTGTGCGGGTCCAGAGAAAATCAGCGGAGGATTTCCGCTTCAGGGAAAGAGTCCAGTCGGAACCGCGCGAAACGGAAATCAGAAGATATTCATATGAATTCGCCTCCGCCCGCTGAAACAGTTCAGGATCAAGAAGACGCAGCAGGCTCTGCGGAACATCCGGCATGGGGTAATAACGCACCGGGGCAATGCCCTTCCGGACAGCGAACTGGGTCAGTGAAGCGGCGAACGACGACTCCGCCATTTCACGCGTGCATCCCTGCGGAACACTTGAGCGCCCCGCAGGATTCTGCGGCGGCTCGCCGTCCGGAAGACCCGCGCATCCGGCGAGGAACATCAGAGGAATCAGGCAAACAAAACGGTATTTCATCACAACCTGCGAGTGTTCAAAAGGGAATTGGTGGGCCCTGCCGGGCTCGAACCAGCGACCCGGTGATTATGAGTCACCTGCTCTAACCGACTGAGCTAAGGGCCCGTAAAAACATTTTATACTATATCACAATTCAGGAAGAACGCAAACTCCTTTTCAACAAAATATTCAAGATTTTTTAAGACAGAAGAAAACTGTTCTTGATTTTTCCGGATTTCATGCAATATTTCAGAAAACCGGAGGTATCAACCATGACAGTCAGCAAACGCGTTCTTCTTTCTATTTCCATGCCCCTGCTCGCCGGGCTCACCGCCTGCGCACCTGATCTCTTCCCCGATCTGCCCGATGACGACACCTGCTACAACCGCGTCCAGGAGATCATTCAGATCACAAACGAAACGGCGATCAACACGCCCGAACTGCAGATGCAGCTCAATCCCGAACCCTATCTCAACATTCTCTGCGCCCGCGGAAAACTCCGCAAAGCGACCATCAGCTTCGAAACCAAAGAACAGCTGGCCGGATTCGAAAAGCTCGCGCGAACCACTCCGGAGCTCATTTTCCAGCAGGGCACCAACGCCACCGCCGGATTCCGAAACTACGAAGGCCGCTACTTCGACATCCGCACCATTTACTTCTGGAGCAAGGACACGCCGAAAATCCTCGCCATGCTCCGCAGAGTTTACGGACGATGAAAAAAATTACCGGGAAATCCGTTTCCCGCAATTGATTTTTCCGAAAACGGAATTATCGTTTTCCTGACAACAGAAAGGAACAGCCATGAAAAAACAGATTCTCAAGAGCCTCTTCACCGTGTGCGCAGTCATGCTGATGCTCTCCGCTTCCGCCGGACAACCACGCGAAATCCTGCGACTGAACATCTCTTCGCTCACGGGATTCCTCAACTCCGCATCCACATTTGCGGCAAAAGTAGCTCCCCAAATTGCCGGAACCGTCATGATGGGCTCCGCCGCAATTGCGATGAACCCGCAGTTCGCCGCAGTCGATATTTCCCGTCCGGTCACCGTGACGGTCTTCTCCGGCGCAAAGGATCCGACGGACGCCGAACCGTTCGACATGGACGATCTCTTCTACGCCGCGGCGGTTTCGCTCCGTCCGAACGCCGTCATGCAGGACAAATCGCTCGCCATGCTGAAGCTTCCGGACGGACGCGCGGTGCTCTATCAGCCGAATCCGCTCTACAACAAAATGCTTGAGAAACAGGCGGCAAACCTCTTCCCGGAATACCGCGGGCTTACCCCGTTTCAGCTGAGAATCGATGCGGACTCAATCCTGCAGCATCCGCTCGTCAAAGCAAGTTTCACCATGGCGATCGCCGATGCGATCACCAGGAATCCCTCTCTTGACGCCGAACAGCTCGAAAAAGAGTACGACAACGCCCTGCGGCAGTTCGGCGAGATTCTTTTCAACGTAAACTTCCCCGACGCCAACACGCTCGACCTCTCCGCTTCCGTCGCGGTCAAACCGGGTTCCGAACTTGCAAAACAGTTCGGCGGAAGAAAAACCGAAGCCTCATTCGCCAACTATTCCGTTCTGCCGGATGCAACAATTCTCGCCCTCTTCGACCTCCCGGTCGACGAGAAGATAAAACAGACCGCGCTTTCCACTCTGAGCGCAGGCAGCGAAGCCGACTTCTCAACCGTCTGCGCCCGGCATCTGACAGGCAAAGCGGTGTTCTCCTATAACGGGAATACGGGGGCGTTCAAATTCTTTGCCGGAATCCTCCCCGGAACGGCGAAAAAGCTCCGCGACGCTCTGACAGGCGACAGAATCCGCAAAGCCGGAAACGACATCTATCTTATTGAAGCGCAGGCGCCTGGTGCAGACAACACCTACGTCAAAGTTTTTGACGACGCCGTCGCGTTCGTTGTTCCGAAGGCCGATAAAGTCCGCGCAGCAAAGATGCTCGACGACACGACGCGCTGTCCGAAAGGACTCCGCAACGGGCAGAACCTCGCGACCATCTTCAAAAAAGATGCGAAAGGAGCGTTCGTTCCGATGGGTTCGCTCAAGTTCAACAGGAACCGTTTTGAGTTCGGAATCCGCCTGACTCCGGAAGACTTCCCGAAGCAGGAAATCGCTCAGCCGCAGGCTCTGATGAAATAAAAAACATAATAATTCTGCAATACACCATGAAAAAACGCTTTCATGGTGTATATTATCTTTTAAAAGACTGAAAAAGCAGAATTAAAACTTTACTGAAAGGAATATTATCATGCAGGTCCCTCTTCTCGATCTGAAAGGACAGTTTGCCGCCATGAAACCGGAAATCATGAAAGAGATGGAAGAGCTCTGCGATTCCCAGATGTTCATTCTCGGCGCAAAAGTTGCAAACTTCGAGTCCGAAGTTGCCGCATACAGCAACGCCGCCGGAGCGTGCGGCGTCTCCTCCGGCTCCGACGCCCTGCTCATCTCCCTCATGGTCGAGGGAATCGGCGTCGGCGACGAAGTCATCACCACTCCGTTCACTTTCTTTGCGACCGCCGGAGCAATCGCCCGCGTCGGCGCGACTCCCGTCTTCGTCGATATCGACCCGGTCACCTTCAACATCGACGCCTCGAAAATCGAAGAAAAAATCAATCCGCGCACGAAAGCGATCATCCCGGTTCATCTGTTCGGACAGACGGCGGAGATGGATCCGATTCTGGAAATCGCAAAGAAGCACAATCTCATCGTGATTGAAGACGCCGCACAGGCGATCGGTTCCGAATACAGGGGACGCCGCGCGGGCTCCATGGGCGACTACGGCTGTTTCTCCTTCTTCCCGAGCAAGAACCTCGGCGGATTCGGCGACGGCGGCATGGTTGTCACCAACTCCGCGGAACGCACGGAAAAGCTCAAAATCTTCCGCAACCACGGCATGAACCCGAAGTACTATCACCACTACATCGGCGGAAACTTCCGTCTCGATGCGCTCCAGGCGGCTGTGCTCTCCCTCAAGCTCAAGCACCTCGACGACTGGTCCGCGGCGCGGCAGAACAACGCCGATGAATACCGCAAACTCTTCGCGGCAAGCCCGATCGGCGACCAGGTGGTTCTCCCCTCCGAAGCGCCCTACACCACGCGCCACATCTACAACCAGTTCTCGATTCTCGTCAAAGGCGGCAAACGCGACGCGGTCAAGACGGCTCTCCAGGCGGCCAAAGTCGGCTGCGACATCTACTACCCCGTTCCGCTTCACATGCAGGAATGCTTCGCTCCGCTGGGATACCGCAAGGGCGACCTCCCGGTCAGCGAAGCGGTCGCCGATGAAATTCTCGCGCTCCCGATCTATCCGGAATCCACAACCGCGATGCGCGAATACGTGGTTGCAACCATTGAAGCCGCGCTCAAATAATGGATAACGCACAGGAAGCCAAACGGCAGGCATACTGGCGTCTGCTCCGGTATGTCAAGCCCTACTGGGGACGCATGACGGTGGGCATCATCGCCGGCTTCATCGTCGGCGGCTCCCTGTTCGGGAGTCTGATGCTCATTCCGAGCCTGATGTCCGGAGTCGATTTCACCAGCCGCGCGACCCGGACGGAGGAGAAACTGACAGCGGAGCGGATCGTCGCCTCCGTCCAGACCGCAGGCAGCGAAGAGCAGAAGCTCGAAGCCGTCCGCAAACTCATCGACAAGCCCCGGCAGGAAGAGACCTCCAAGATCAAAAAAGAGATCGGAAAGGCAAACAAAACCCTCCGCGCCGTCGGACTCTCCTCGCTTCAGCTGCGCTACGACAAAGGCGACGTCCGGCTGGTGAAGACCGCCTCGGACACCGCCCTGCTCACCTTTCCCGCGGAAACGGAAACGGGCAAAATCACATGGCAGTTCTTCTCGGTATTCTGCCTCGGCTTCGTCCTGCTCTGGGCACTCAAGAATCTGGCGACATACATCAACCACTACTGCACCCGCTGGGTCGGAACGCGCGTCGTGGCGGATCTGCGCTCGGAGATTTTTGCAAAACTCATCAACCAGTCGATCCGCTTCTACGGCAAGACGGACGTCGGGCAGCTCATCAGCCGCGCGACGAACGACACCTCGGCAATTGAATCGAGCGTGGCGAACGTCATTGCGGACGCCACCCGCTGCCCGATCGAAATTCTCGCCTGCGCGGCGGCAATCGTCTACGCAAGCGTGCAGTCCGGACGCTGGTCACTGGTGCTGATTCTCTTCATCGGAATGCCGCTCTGCATTCTGCCGGTCGCGATTCTCGGACGCAAAATCCGCAAAGTTTACCAGAAATCCTTCAAGCAGATCGCCGACGTCGTCACACGGATGCACGAGGTGTTCTCCGGAATCATGGTCGTCAAGGCGTATCATGCGGAGGAACGGGAGGTGGAACGCTTCGAGAATGCAAACCGCCACTACTTCAAAACCGTAGTCCGCGCAATCCGCGCACAGCTGCTGATGTCTCCGCTCATGGAAGTCGTCGCGGTCGCATCGACTCTGGCGTTCCTAATCTACAGTTACAGCCAGGAGATTTCGCTTGCGGAACTCGCCCAGCTGCTCGCGCCGTGCGTCATTGCGTACCGTCCGATCAAGGATCTCGCGAAAATCGTCACCTACATTCAGCGGAGCATGGCGGCGGCGGACCGTTACTTCCAGATGATCGACACGCACACCGAACTTCCTGAACCGGCGAACCCGCTGCCGTTCAAGGAGTTCAACGACAAAATTGCATTCCGCGACGTTGTATTCGGCTATGACTCCCGCAAGATTCTCGACGGCATCTCCTTCGACATCCCGAAGGGGCACATCGTCGCCGTCGTCGGCGAAACTGGATCCGGCAAAACCACCATTGCAAACCTCATCGCGCGGTTCTATGACTGCGATTCCGGCTCCATCACCATCGACGGCAAAGAGGTGCGCGACATCAGCGTCGCCGACCTCCGCTCCATGATCGGCATTGTCACACAGGACGCCGTTCTGTTCAATGACACCATCGCCGACAATATTGCGTACGGAATGCCGGGCGCGACGCGCGAGCAGGTCATCGAAGCCGCAAAGCAGGCGAACGCGCACGGGTTCATCGTCGACGGCCGCCACCCGGAGGGTTACGACACCATCGCCGGAGAAAAGGGATTCCGTCTGAGCGGAGGTGAGAAACAGCGCATCAGCATCGCCCGCGCAATCCTCAAGAACCCGCCAATTCTGATTCTCGACGAAGCGACAAGCGCGCTTGACACCGTCACGGAAAAGCTCGTTCAGGACGCCCTGAACAATGTCATGACAAACCGCACGGTCTTCGCAATCGCACACCGTCTGAGCACAATTCAGAACGCGGATATGATCATCGTTCTCGACAAGGGACATATCGTTGAAGCCGGTTCGCACGAGGAGCTCCTCGCGCTCGGCGGACGTTACAAGAAACTGCACGACACGCAGTTCGGAAAAGAGAAATAAGGGAAACTCATCATGTTTTACACTAGCACACGCAGCCGGAAAAATATCGAATCCGCCCGCGCCATTACGCAGGGCATCGCAGAAGACGGCGGACTCTTCGTTCCCGAATCCTTCCCGCAGCTCACACCCGAATTCATCGACAGCATGGTCGGGATGAGCTACAAGGAACGCGCCGTCGCCGTTCTCTCCCGGTTCCTCACCGATTACACCGATGCGGAACTCCGCCGCTGCGTCGACGGAGCATATACCGGAACATTTGACAACGACGAGCCCGCGCCTCTGAAGGAAGTCGTCCCCGGCGTGAACCTCCTTGAGCTCTGGCATGGCCCGACTTGCGCATTCAAGGACATGGCGCTTCAGCTCCTGCCCTATCTGCTCACGACCGCCGCGTCGAAAACCGCGCCGGGACGCACCATGGTCATTCTCGTCGCCACCTCCGGCGACACCGGAAAAGCGGCGCTCGACGGCTTCGCAGACGTCGAAAACACCCGCATCATCGTCTTCTATCCCGAAGACGGCGTCAGCCCGATGCAGAAGCTCCAGATGACCACGCAGACCGGAAACAACGTTGCCGTCTGCGCCATCAAGGGCAACTTCGACGACGCGCAGACAGGGGTCAAAGCCATCTTCGCCGACGCCTCCATGCGCGAATTCCTGGAAGCGCGCAACATGGAATTCTCCTCCGCGAACTCCATCAATTTCGGGCGCCTCGTCCCGCAGATCGTCTACTACGTCTCCGCGTACTGCGACCTGCTCAAAAACGGAAGAATCAAAAAAGGTGAAGCGTTCAACGTTGTCGTCCCGACCGGAAACTTCGGCAACATTCTCGCCGCCTACTACGCAAAACAGATGGGAATTCCGGTTGCAAAATTCATCTGCGCTTCCAACCGCAACAACATTCTCACGGATTTCATCCGCACGGGAACCTACGACCGCAACCGTCCGTTCTACACCACAACAAGCCCGTCGATGGATATTCTCATCTCCTCGAACCTGGAGCGTCTGCTGTATCACCTCTGCGAAGACGCGGCGGCTGTCGCGGATCTGATGAAGCAGCTCAAGACGGACGGACGCTATACTGTCCCGCCGGAAGTGCTCGCGAAACTCCAGAACGAGTTCTACGGCGGATTCTGCGATGACGCCGCAACGGCGGCGACGATCGGCAAGCTCTTCCGCGAACACCATTATCTCTGCGACACCCACACGGGCGTTGCCGTCAATGTCTACGAGCAGTACCGCAAGGAGACCGGGGACGCCACGCCGTGCGTAATCGCCTCGACCGCCTCGCCGTACAAGTTTGCCGCAGCCGTCCTGCCCGCCGTTTACGACGGACAGATTCCGGAAAGCGGATTCGATCAGGTTGCAAAACTTTCGGAAGTCACCGGCACACCGGTTCCGGCTCCGCTCGCGGGACTCAAGAATCGTCCGGTTCTTCACAAATCATGCACGGAAAAAGAGGAGATGTCCGCCTTCATCCGCGGATTCCTCAAATCGAAATAAGCAAGGAGAGAGTTATGGAGCAGGAAATTCATCCTTCCGTATTCGGCGCGGAAGCGCTGATGGAAACGTATTCCGACAATATCATTCTGTTCGGTCCCGACGCTCTGGCGCAGCTCGGCGAAGAGCTTTTCCTTTCGGATCGGAAAACGATTCTTCTGGTCATGGGCGGAGCATCGGCGCGCATTCCGCTGCGGATGATTCTCGGCTCCCCCGTCTTCCGGAAACCCGGACTGAACATGCCGCGTCATGAAAACGTCCCGCCCGAACCCGACACCGAATGCGTCCGCGCAATTGTCCGCACCATGGAGCGCGAACAGCCCGACGCCGTGCTTGCCGTCGGCGGAGGCAGTGTCATGGACGCCGCGAAAGCCGCGTATCTTTCATGGCAGACCGGACTCGATATCGACGATCTGTTCGGCGTGAATGTCGCCTCGACCCGTTTTCCGGAACGCAAGTTCCAGCGGATCTGCGCGATGCCGACGACGGCGGGAACCGGATCGGAAGTCACCCCCTACTCCAACATCATCGACGCGCGGACGGGCGTAAAGAAACTGCTGATGGATCCGGTCATCATTCCGGAAGCAGCGGCAGTCATTCCGGAGCTGACTCTGACCGCGCCGGAAAAACTCACGCGCGAAACGGGCTTCGATGCACTTGTCCACTCCATTGAAAGTTTCCTGAACTTCAAGGCGATGGCCGCGCACCCCGAAGCGGAACCGTGGGCTCCGGAGGCAATCCGGCTGATCGTCCGCGCCCTCCCCGCCGCACTCCGCAACCCCGGCGACACCGAGGCGAGAACGCGTCTTTCCGCCGCGGCGACTCTTGCGGGCATGGCGATCCGCACCTCCCCGACCTCCCTGCCGCATCTGCTGAGCTACTCGTTCTGCGGCAAAGCGTCGCACGGAGACGCCGTCGCCGCCCTGCTCCCGCACTTCTGGCGGTTCTATCTTGCGGAACCCGAAGTGCGCGAACGCACGATGCGTCTTGCTCCGTTCTTCCCCGGCAATACACCGGAAGAGGTAATTGATTCGTACTGCGCATTCCTCCGTTCCTGCGGCGGCGAAACCGACCCGGGACGGCTGGCGCAGACGGGAGCGGAGATGATCGACAAACTTGCGGAAGATGCGCTTCTGAATCCCGTCAAGCTCACGGGCGCGCCCCGGAGCGTCACGCCGGAAAACTGCCGCGCCGTCTTCCATGAAGTTCTCGACCCCGTCTGGATGCGGAGTTGAAAATTCACAAATCTGTGCTATTGTACCGCAAAACCAAAAGGAGCCTGGACTATGTCTGGAATTTTCAAAGCGTATGACATCCGCGGGATCTATCCCGAACAGCTGAACGAAGAAATCGCCGAAAAAATCGGCAGAGCGTTCGTGGAATTCCTCGGAGCGAAAAAAATCGTCATCGGACGCGATATGCGCCCGCACTCCGAACCCCTCTTCAAGGCCCTTTCCAAGGGAATCATGGAACAGGGATGCGACGTCATTGACCTCGGTCTCTGCTCGACTCCCATGACCTATCATGCGAACGGCTTCCTCAAGGCCGACGGCAGCATCATGATCACCGCTTCCCACAACACCAAGGAGTGGAACGGCTTCAAGCTCTGCCGCAAAGACGATGTTCCCATCAGCGGAGCAACCGGCATCGCCGACATCCAGAAGCTCGTCGAAGCAAACAACTTCAAGGCCGCCGAAAAGCCCGGCACGCTCTCGCACTACAATATCGCCGACGAATACGGCAAGTTCCTCCGCGGTTTCGCCCGCATGGACCGCAAGCTCAAAATCGTGGTTGACTACGCCAACGCCATGGGCTCCTACGAAATCGCCGGAATCAAAGACCTCTTCGACATCATTCCGATGTACGAGGAACTCGACGGCAACTTCCCGAACCATGAAGCAAATCCGCTCCACACCGAAACGCTCGACGACATCCGCGCCAAAGTCAAAGAGACCGGAGCCGAATTCGGAGCAGCATTCGACGGTGACGCCGACCGCTGCGGATTCGTCGACGACGAAGGCAATATCATCCCGATGGACCTCTTCACCGCGCTGATCGCCCAGGACATCCTCAGCGAAAAAGGCACGGGAACCGCCACCATTCTCTACGACCTCCGCAGCAGCTGGTCGGTTCGCGAATGCATCAAGGAACACGGCGGACGCCCGCTCATGTCCCGCGTCGGACACGCCTTCATCAAACAGCAGATGCGCGAAAACAACGCAGTCTTCGCCGGCGAGCTCTCCGGACACTACTACTTCGCGGAAAACTACGTTGCGGAGTCCCAGGGGCTTGCGCTCCTCAAGCTTGCAAACCTCGTCTGCAAGAGCGGAAAGAAGGTCAGCGAGCTGGTCAAACCGCTGAAGAAATATTTCGCGAGCGGTGAAATCAACTCCAAAGTCGCCGACACCAAGCCGATTCTTGATGCGATCCGCAAGAAATATTCCGACGGACACATGTTCGAGCTCGACGGCATCTCCGTGGAATACTCCGACTGGTGGTTCAACGTCCGTTCCTCCAACACGGAACCCCTGCTCCGCCTGATCGTCGAAGCCAAAGACAAAGCGACCATGGAAGCCAAACGTGACGAGCTTCTCAAGCTCATCCGCGGCTGATTCAATCGCTGAGTTTTATATAATGACAGCGCCCTCCGGAAAAACTGAGGGCGCTGTTTTGTCTGGAAAGCCGGAAAAGACACAACACCGGCTTTTTTCTATGGATCTTCTCCGCCGGGGTTCGCGAGTCTACAGACCCCGGCGGGATTTTATCTCACAACTTCCACTCCTGCAGGAGCGGAAATGTCAAGATGATCCTTCTCCGCTTCGATGCGGACAACTCCATGCGGAGTCGGGAATGTCCCGCGCACATAATCCAGTCCGGCGAGGTCCGGGCGGATCTCCAGTTTCCGGCAGCCGGGGGCGAGAATCTTTACCCCGAGGACACGTTCGCTCAGGAACGGAGCCGGACCGCATGCCCAGCCGTGACAGAGACTGTGGCGCAGTCCTTTATAGCAGTAGTTGCCGAAATCGGCGTGAAGATCCTTCTTGCCCGGAACGGGAAGTTCCGAGACCGGAGAGGTGTTCTCCAGCCAGTCCAGATCAAAATCTTCCCAGAAGGTCGTTGCGCCGTAATCCAGCATGGCACCCCAGTAGCGGCGGATAAGATCCAGCGCGGATGCGGTCGGCTGGGCGCGCAGCATGTAGTAGCCGTAAAAAGTGCTCACGCCGCGGAACGGATCACGGAGAATGACATCCGAACGGTCGGCAAGCCCGGAAAGAGTCTGAACCGCCGCCGCGGACTTGCTGCCCGCGCAATCCGGTAGGCATTTTCCCATGCGAGCAAGCGTGCGGTGCAGTTCTGAAACATCAAAATCAAGAACCTGTCCAAGCTCAATTCCGCACTTCAGAGTCCAGAAAAGAAGTCCCTGAAGCCCCGCGTGCATGGTGACCGGATTGTCGTTGTTCGGCCAGTCGAGGAAACGCCACGCGGGAATCTGCTCGCTGCCGTTCTCATCCACCCAGGAACAGAAGATCGGAAGAAGCCCCGTCAGGTATTCCCGCTGCTCCTGCAGCCATGCGAGATTTCCGCTGTGACGGTAATAGTCGCAGATCGTAATCACCCACCAGCACGAATAAGAGGGAATGCCGTTCATCATGGCGGGAAGCGGCGTGCGGCCGCGCTGGAAATCCAGCGTAGCCGGAATCAGAGAGGTATCGCGGAAAACGGAAAGGATGCCGCGAACCTCCGGGTTCATGTCACCCATCCAGACAAGGCGGTCGCGCTTTGCTCCATCGTAAATGTAATCCTGCATATTGAGATGAACCGTATAGGCGGCGGTTTTCCAGATCCGGTTCAGACGTTCATCCGAAGATTCAAACGACCCCGCATATTCCAGATCGCGGAAAACGGCAACGGCAAGCACATTGAGCAGACAGAGATTTCCGCGGACCGCATCAATGCGGACAAAACGGAAGGCTGTGCTGCCGTACTCCAGCATTCCGTACTTCGGGATATCAAGAATGGTGTCATGAATCGCATGATCCTCATCGGGCGTACCCATCGCTTCACTCGCCGACTCGCCGAAGCGGAGACGGATGCGCGCTCCGCCATCCAAATCACTGAGCAGACGAATTCCGCCGTGCAGCTCGATCCCGAAATCAAGAAGAATCCCCCCGCCGTCCGCAATTTCAAGATGAGTGTGGACACGGGGTGCGTCAATACCCGGTTGAATCTCCATCCGTCCGGGCAGATCCTCCGCATGGGAACAGCCCTGCTGCCAGACAATACGCTGAACCGGAAGATATTCCCGGACTCGTGTGTCTCTGATTCCATTTTTGTAGAACATTTTTTCTCCTTCTGTAATTTGACATAACTATAACACCCCGGCCAAAAAACCGCAATTATACATCATCCGTTTTTATTATCATTTTCATCAAAAGCATTATCATTTTCCGTTTCTGCAAAATTCAGAAACGGGATATCACCACTTCCGGAAAGGAAGGGTTTTCATGAACTCGAATTCCGGCTGATACATTGCTCCGGACGGGATATGCTCGCCGTAAAAACCGGAAACGGTCACGCCGAGAAGACGCAGCTTGATTCTGCCCGCATCCGTCTTCGGAAGAAGCTCCTCAATCGTGCGCATGATTGTGTCGTCATCGTTGAAATAATCGGGAAGCGTGCGGCTCCGCGTGATGGTGCGGAAATCAAAATACTTGATCTTCAGAGAGACCGTCTTCGCGATCAGATCCCGCTTGCGCATATCCTCGCCGACTTCGCGCGACTGGCGGCGGAGAACGGAACGGATCATCGCCATGTCGTCGATATCCTCCTCAAACGTCTCTTCGGTGCCGAGCGATTTGCGCTCACGGTCGGGACAGACCTCGCGGGTGTCGACGCCGCGCACGATGTCGTAATAGAATTCCCCGACCGCGCCGAACGCAAGGGCAAGTTCCAGTTTCGACTTCCGGCGCAGATCCGCGCCGTTGCGGATGCCGAGCTTGTGCATTGCCTCCGCCGTGGCGCGTCCGACGCCGTAAAACTTCTCTATGGGCAGAGAATCCAGAAGCGCCGCAGCGTCCTGCGGACGAACCACGGTCAAGCCGTCGGGCTTACGGATGTCGGACGCCGTCTTCGCAAGAAATTTGTTGAAGGAAACTCCCGCCGAGGCGGTGAGCCCGCGCGTCACCCGCCGGATTTTCTGCTTGATTTCACGCGCAATTGTGCTGGCGTACGGAATGTTCTTCTTGTTTTCCGTGACGTCCAGGTAGGCTTCATCGAGCGAAAGAGGTTCAACAATATCGGTGTATTCGTGGAAAACCGCATGCATAAGCGCGGAGGCCTCGCGGTATGCGGCGCCGCGCGGTTTCAGAAAGATTCCGTGCGGACAGAGACGCTTTGCCATATCCGCCGACATCGCGGAGTGAACGCCGTACTTGCGCGCCTCATAAGAAGCGGTGCAGACGACGCCGCGCGTTCCGGGCATCCCGCCGACAATCACCGGCTTCCCGCGCAAAGACGGGTTGTCGCGGATTTCGACGGAAGCGTAGAACGCGTCCATATCGATATGAATGATTTTACGGATCGGCAAATCCATGAAAGGTCACCGCAGGGCGAGCGCGTACGCCATGACTTTCGCGTCGATTTTCGCGCCCTCTTCGACGGCTTTCCGGAGGAATGCGGGAAGCCCGGAGCGGGGAACAAGGAAGGTTTCGATGTGCTCGGAGTCGTCGAAATCGGTTTTAAGTTCCCCCTGCGCGGTTTCGTCGACTTCCATCAGGACAGGAACGACGAATTCGCCGGTGAGACCGGGGGAGTTGTAAGCCGGAGGAAGCAGCTCGCGAATGGTTCCTATGTATCCGGTCTCCTCGCGCAGTTCACGGAGGGCGGCGGATTCGGGCGTTTCGCCGGGGTCGATGAGACCGGCGGGAAACTCGATCAGGAGAGCATCCGCAGGCGGGCGGTACTGGCGGATCAGGATCAGGCGGTGCGAGGGCAGAAGTTCGACGATGAGAACGACGGCGCCGGCGCAGCGTTTCCGCGAGACGGTTTCCCAGAAACGGGTTTTATTCTCGAAATCGGTATATTCCAGCTGTTCGAGAGCAAGCCATTTCCCCGCTCCGAGTTCTTTTCTTCCTGTTATTTTCATTAAAAATACCTCCTCTTCAGAAAAAAAACTTGACTTTTTCTTTTTTTATGGTACAATATAGCATTGTTTTTGATCAGTTCCATACGTCTGGTCTTTTTATTTCCCGAAATTTTGCAGTATCAACTACTGCCGAGAATATTCCGCTGGAGATTTTTCTTTGAAAAGGACAGGTTTGACCGGAGCCGCCGGGTGCGGCAAATCCACGGTTTTAAAAATTTTTCTGGAATTCGGCTGGAAAGCTGTCGATGCGGACGCCATCTGCGGCGCGCTGCACAGCAATCCGGAATCGGGCATTCACCCGCTCCTGCGAGAGCGCTGGGGCGGACGCGTCATCGCAGCCGACGGCACAACCGAGAAGAAAGCCGTTGCGGAAATCGTCTTCGCCGATGAAGCGGAACGCAAATGGCTGGAGCAGATCGTGCATCCGTTCATCAACCGCGAGGCGGAAAAACTCGTTGCCTCGTTCCCGGAAGACAGCCGGGTGATGTTCGACGTTCCGCTCCTGTTCGAATGCGGATGGGAAAAACTGGTGGATGAGACCATTGCGGTCTGGACGCCGCCGGAAATTCAGATGGAGCGTCTGCTCGCCCGAGGCTGGAGCCGAGAACATGCGGAATTCCGGATACAGAGTCAGATTCCCGCTGCGAAAAAGCTGGAGCTGGCGGATTACGGCATCATCAACCATTCGGATATGGAAAACCTGAAAAGACAATGCGCGGAACTGAACCGCATTCTGAAATAAACAACATAAATTCATATAGCAACCCCGGAGAACATCAAACGATGGAAAACGAAAACGAACAGCAGATTCCGCAGGCAGTCCCCGCGGAGCCCGTACCGGAAGCCCAGAACCCGAATCCCGCGCCCAAACCGCGCAGAGGACGTCCGCCCAAAGTGCGCAAGGAAGCGGAAGCCGCGGCGGCAGTCCCCGCGGAAAAACCGCTTGAAAAGCAAGCATCCGAAACGGGAAATCTGAATCTGGAACAGGAAACCATTCCGATGCCGCAGCCGAAACGCAGCATCCGCCGCCGCGAACCCGCAGCGGAACCCGAAATCGAACCGATTCCGGAAAACGTCCAGCCCGATCTGCTCGTTCCCCCCACCGTCGTTCCCGTCGAGCCCTCTGAAACCTCCGCACCGTATCAGAATGAGGACAAGACCCCCTACGAGGAAGGCGCCGACTTCAATGCGCCGCGTCCCGCACCCGTCCCCGCCCAGCCGGTCGATTTCCGCGACGAGGCCCCCTATCTCCCCCGCGAAAATTATCCGCAGAGAGAAAACAGCTATCAGCCGCGCGACAACAATTATCAGCGACGCGAAAACAACAATTACCAGCGCCGTGAAAACAACGGCGACCGCTACAACAATAACAACGACCGCTATAACAACAACGGCGACCGCCGCCATTTCAACCAGAACAATAACAACGGCCAGCAGAACAACCGCTACAACCGGAACAATAACAACAATAACAACCGCCGCTTCGTTCCGAACAACAACCGCTACCAGGCTTCGCAGTACCAGCCGCAGTTCCAGCAGAATCAGCAGAGTCAGCAGGCTCCTGCGCCCGCACCCATGCAGCCGGTGAATGCGGAACAGAACATCCCCGCGCCCGAACAGCAACAGCAGCCGCCCGTCGTCCGCGAAAAAGCGCCCGATCTCAACATCACCGACATGCAGGAGAAATCCATGCAGGAGCTCACCGCCATGGCGCACGATCTCGGCATCGAAGGCGTCGGCGCTCTTGAAAAATCCAAGCTCGTGTTTGAAATCCTCCGCGTCACCACCGAACGCAGCGGCGCGGTCTACGGCAGCGGCTTCCTAGAAATCCTGCCCGACGGCTTCGGATTCCTGCGCTCCCAGGCTTACAGCTACCTGCCCTCCTCCGAGGACATCTATCTCAGCCCCTCGCAGATCCGCCGCTTCTCCGTCAAGACCGGCGACTTCATCTCCGGACAGATCCGTCCCCCACGCGAAAAAGAACGCTTCTTCGCCATGCTCAAAGTCGACAGCATCAACCACGAGCCGCCGGAGAAGAAACGCGACATCATCCCGTTCAGCAACCTGACCCCCTACTTCCCGACTCAGCGCCTGATCCTGGAAAACGACCCGGAAAACCTCTCCACACGCGTGGTCGACCTCGTCACCCCGATCGGCAAGGGACAGCGCGGACTCATCGTCGCCCCGCCGCGAACCGGTAAAACCGTGCTCATGCAGAAAATCGCAAATGCAATCCGCAAAAACAACCCGGAAGTCCAGCTCATCGTTCTGCTCATCGACGAACGCCCTGAAGAAGTCACCGACATGAAGCAGTGCGTCGATGCGGAAGTCGTCAGCTCCACCTTCGACGAGCCCCCCGAACGCCACGTCCAGGTTGCCGAAATGGTCATCGAAAAGGCGAAACGCCTCGTGGAATACAAGAAGGACGTCGTCATTCTTCTCGACTCCATCACCCGTCTGGCGCGCGCCTACAACACCCTTCAGCCGCACTCCGGCAAGATCCTTTCCGGCGGCGTCGACGCCAATGCGCTCCACAAGCCCAAACGCTTCTTCGGCGCTGCGCGAAACATCGAAAACCACGGCAGCCTCACCATCATCGCAACCGCGCTCATCGACACCGGAAGCAAGATGGATGAAGTCATCTTCGAAGAGTTCAAGGGAACCGGCAACATGGAACTGCACCTCGACCGCCACCTGGTCGACAAGCGCGTTTATCCCGCAATCAACATGGAGCAGAGCGGAACCCGCAAAGAGGAACTCCTGCTCCATCCGGATGAACTCCAGCGCGTCTGGACCCTCCGCAAAGCCATGAACGGCGTCCCGCCCGTCGAGGCCATGGAGCTGATTCTCGGCAAAATGAAGAAGGTCAAGACCAACGCCGAATTCCTCATGACCCTCCAGATCAGCAACTGACGGAAGGCGGTGGGAACGGTGAAGATCAACGCAATCGTTCTCGCGGCGGGGTTCGGCTCCAGGCTCGCCCCGCTGACGGAAATACATCCGAAACCGGTGCTCCCCATCGCGGGAACACCGATGCTCGCCCGTATCTTCCGCCGGCTCAAAAACGCGGGCGTCGACCGCATCGCCGTCAACACGCATCACCTCCGGGAACAGGTCGCGGCATGCGCGGCGGAATCGGAATACGCCGATTCCGTCACACTCTTCGATGAACCCGAAATTCTCGGAACCGGCGGCCCGCTCGTCAATGCAAAAGAACTCCTCGCGGATTGCGACTGTTTCCTGCTGCACAACTGCGACGCCGTCAACGATTTCGATCTCAAGCGCATGATCCGTGAACACCTCGAATCCGGCGCGGCCGTCACCATGGCAATGGTCGACGGCCCAGAAAACCGCGTGTTCGTCAAAGACGGCGCAATCCGCGCGATCGGAAACCGTCCGGAGGGAAACACGGACGGCACGCCCATGACTTATGCGTGCGTCTCCCTCTATTCCCCCCGCTTCTTCGAATTCCTGCCGGACCGCCCGTGCAGCTGCTCCATCGTCGACGCCTGGGTCAAGGCGATTGAGGCCGGATGCAAACTCCGCGCCTTCTTTCCGGACTCCGGTTATCTCTGGTGCGACATCGGCTCTTTCCAGCAGTACTTCGACATCCACGCGCGTCTGCTCGGACACTCCGTACATGCGGAGCCGGGTGCGCGGATTGCTCCGGATACGCAGTTCGGCGGCTTCGTCTCCATCGGGAAAAATGCGGAAATCGAACCCGGGGCGCATCTCGAAAACTGCATTGTGCTCGACAATGCCGTCGTCCGCGGCGTTCACCGCTGGGAAGTGCTGACGGAACGCGGAGCAGTTCACCGCGAAACCCGCTTTGTCTCCCAGCTGCCGTTTGTCAAAAATCTGCCGCATGACTGGTGCGTCAGCTCGCTGGAGGAACAGGGATCCGACCGGCGTTTTCTCCGGTTCCGGCGCACGGGCGAACCCTCGAAAATCCTGATGATCTCCAGTGCGAAAGACGCCGACTTCAGACGTTTCGTGCAGCTCGGACGTTTCTTCAACCGCCATAATCTCTTCACGCCGGAAATTTACGAGAGCGACCCTGCGACCTTCACCGTTCTGATGGAGGATCTCGGCGTCCGCACAATCTGGCGCATCGCGCATGGACGCGAAACGGAGAATCTGGAACTTTACCGCCGGATCGTCCATGCACTTGCGGAATTCCAGGTGCGCGGAACCGCCGCACTCGACACCGATGCGCAGGAGATCCGCGTCTTTGCGCGTCCGCTTCTGCTCTGGGAGACCAGCTACTGCCGCGAAAATTTCTTCCGCCGTATCTGCGGATTTGAATTCAGCAAAACGGAAAATGCGGAACTGGACCGTGAACTGCTTCTGCTGGCGCAGGAGAACGAGCGCGCGCCGTATCTGCTGATCCACCGCGACTTCCAGTCCCAGAACATTCTGGAGCACAACGGCAGAATCCGTTTTGTCGATTATCAGGGTGCGCGGCTCGCGCCTTATGCGTATGACCTTGCGGCTCTGCTGAAAGACCCGTACATGAACATCCCCGCAGCCATGCGCGATACACTCTGTGAAGAGTACCGCGCCGCACTTGCAGGACTGGCCTATCCGGTGAATGCGGAGGAGTTCCGGCGGCATTATGCGCTCGCCTCGCTCCAGCGCAGCATGCAGGCGCTCGGAGCCTACGGTTTCCTCTCGCTGACCAAGGGGAAAATGAAATATCTGGATTACGCCGCGCCGTGTCTTGAACTTCTCGCCGACGGACTTGAAAATTCGCCGTTTGCGTTTACATTGCTGAAAGAACTCTGCGCGAAAGCGCGTGAGGTTCTGCCCGCACGAATCAAACTTTGCAGGGAGTCAAAATGAAAACTGTCGCCGTTCTGCTCGCCGACGGATTCGAGGAAATCGAAGCTGTCGTACCGTCCGATATTCTGAAACGTCTCGGATACGAGGTGATCACCGCCGGAATCAAACCGGGAACCGTCACCGGCGCCCACGGGATCCGCGCCACGCCGCAATGCGGAATCGCGGATCTCGATGCGGATTCGCTCGACGCCGTTTTTCTGCCCGGAGGAATGCCCGGCTCCACCAATCTGCGGGACTGCCCCGCCGTCATCGCACTGCTCCGCAAACTCTATGAAGCGGGGAAAACCGTTTCCGCAATCTGCGCCGCTCCGATCGTCCTGCACAAAGCCGGAATCACAGCGGAGCGCCGCGTAACGGGGTACCCGGGTTCGGAGCAGATGGCTCCCGGACTCGTCTACACCGGAGCGCGCGCGGAAACCGACCGCAACGTCGTCACCGGAAAGGGGCCGGGCGCGGCATTCGACTTCGCCTACGCTCTCGCCGCGGCGCTCGGCACGACCGAAGAACAGCTCAAAACTCTCAAATTCCAAATGATCGCACTCTGATGAACAACTTTGAATTACTCTACCAGGATCCGACCTCAGGCGCAAGACTCGGACGTCTGACCACCGCGCACGGCGTTGTCAACACTCCGGTGTTCATGCCCGTCGGCACGCGCGCAACCGTGAAAGCCATGTCTCCGCGCGAACTCGAAGAGCTCAATGTCCAGATCATTCTGGGCAACACCTATCACCTCTTTCTGCGCCCGGGTCCGGAACTCATCGAAAAGGCGGGCGGACTGCATCAGTTCGAAGACTGGCACCATCCGATCCTCACCGACAGCGGCGGATTCCAGGTCTTCAGTCTCTCCAATCTCCGCAAGATGAAACCCGACGGCGTGGAATTCGCGTCGCACATCGACGGCACGCGCTTCTTCCTCGGGCCGCGCGAATCCATGGCGATTCAGCGCGCGCTCGGCTCGGATATCGTCATGTCGTTCGATGAATGCACCCCGTATCCCTGCAAGTACGAAGATGCGGCGAAATCGCTCGACGTGACCCTCCGCTGGGAGCTCATGTCGCGCGAACAGAAGCTCAAGGATCATCAGCAGCTGTTCGGCATCGTGCAGGGTTCGACCTACCGGGACCTGCGCGAACGCTCCGCAAAGGAACTCGTGAAAATCGGCTTCGACGGCTACTCCATCGGCGGTCTCAGCGTCGGCGAATCCGAAGAGATGATGTTCGAGTGTCTCGAATGGGTCACCCCGCTCCTTCCGAAGGACAAGCCGCGCTATCTCATGGGCGTCGGCACACCGAAACAGATCTACGAAGGTGTGCGCCGCGGCGTCGATATGTTCGACTGCGTCATGCCGACCCGTCTCGCCCGTCACGGCTCCGCATTCGTGCGCGGCGGAAAGACCATCCCCGTCAAGGCGGGCAAATACCGCGAGGATTTCACCCCCGTCGATCCGACCTGTTCGTGCTACTGCTGCACGCACTTCACGAAAGCGTACATCCGGCATCTGATGAATGTCAATGAAATTCTCGGAATCCGGCTCATCACGCTTCACAACATCCATTACTTCATGGATCTGACCAAGCGCATCCGCGAGCACATCGCCGCCGGAACGCTGAACGACATGGCGTCGGAATTCGAGGACTGAGGGATCGTATGCAGAAGAAAATCATGCGCATTCTGAAAAAATCGCTCGCGATTTTTCTTCTGCTCTTCCTTTTCGGATTCGTTCAGGGCTGCTGGCACGCCGTCTTCGTGGAGCCGGATCAGCTCGTTCTCGTCAAAGAGTCCGCGGAAATTCCCGGACTTCCGGAAACGTTCGACGGATACAAAATCGCCATTCTCAGCGATCTTCATCTGACGACGAATCCGGATGACCTTTCGCTCTTCCGGCGCGCCGTCGCGCTAGCGAACGAACAGAAACCTGACGTCATTTTCCTGCTCGGCGATTTCGTCGACCGCAAAACGAAAGAGAGCGAGACCGTCATTGCGCAGGCGGGACGCGAACTCGCGAAACTGCACGCCCCCGGCGGACGCTTCGCCGTCATGGGAAACCACGAACGGCACCTCGGCGCCCGGCGCGTCGCGGAAACGCTCCGGAAAAACGGGATCACCGTTCTGCGCAATGAGATGGAAACCCTCCGCCGCGGAGCGGATGCGCTGGTGATTGCGGGACTCGACGAGGAGTATCCCGACTACTGGCTGCGCATGCTCCGCAAGGCGGAACCCGGCGCAACAGTCTTCCTGCTGGCACATGTTCCGGATCATGCAGTCGAATCCAGAAACGGTTTCGCCCTGGCATTCTCCGGTCACACCCACGGGGGACAGATCGTGCTCCCGCTGTACGGCCCGGCCAAAGTTTACTCCGACTACGGCATTGTCCGCGGCTTCAGCGAGCACAGCGGACGCAAAGTCTACACCACATCGGGCATCGGAACCTCGCTCCTGCGCATCCGCTACGGCGTCCCTCCGGAAGTCGTCCTGATGACCATTAAACGGAAATAAGCTCTCAAACCACGGGCAGTATCCGGTGCATGGCGCGTGCGCACGCGGATGCCAGGTCGTCCGCAATCACCCCGCGCGAACCGCACGGCGAGAGCAGTTCCCCCGCGTAACCGTGGATGAACACCGCAAGCCGCGCCGCATCGAATCCGGAATATCCCTGCGCAAGAAACGAACCGCAAAGCCCCGTCAGCGTGTCGCCGCTTCCCGCCGTGGCGAGCGCAGGACAGCCGCTCATGTTCAGACTGTAAACGCCGTCCGGATTTGCGACAACCGTCCGGCAGCCCTTCAGCACCACCGTGCACGCCGTGCGCACCGCCAGATCAACCGCCTGCTCCACGCGCGATTTTTCACCGTTCAGACGGAACGCCTCCTGAAGTCGCTTCATCTCGCCGGGATGCGGAGTCAGAACAACCGAGCCGCCGTGCGCCTCCAGAAGCGAAGGATCGGAAGCGATCAGATTCAACGCGTCGGCGTCAAGCACCATCGGCGCGCCGCTGCGGATCACGCGCCGCAGAAAAACAAGAGTCTCCGGACGATGCATCATGCCGGGTCCGGCCGCAAGCGCGGATTTGTTTTCCAATTCCTCTTCCAGTTCCGGAACCGAAGCCGCGCTGAAGGCCGGAAGACCGCCCGTTTCCAGACGGCGGACAATCAGAGCCTTGCGGACAATGCAGTGAATCTCCGCCGTTTCGGGCAGAAGAACCGTGACGAGTCCGCTTCCGCTCCGCAGACCGGCTTCCGCAGCGAGGAACGGGGCGGATGCATAATTGCGCGATCCGCCAATCACCGCGAGGTGTCCGCGCTGATTTTTGAACGTATCGAACGGTTCGCGGCGAAGCAGAGCGCGGGCGTCGAACGCGGTGAAAACGGAAACGCCGTCCGCAGCCTCCTCCAGATATTCATCGGGGATTCCAATGCGCGCAACCTCCACGCGTCCGCATGCGGCGGGTCCCTTTCCGGTCAGCATTCCGGTCTTGACTCCCGCCATCGTGACGGTCAGATCCGCGCGGATGCAGAGCGAGGCGGAACCGTCGTCAGCATTCAAACCGGAGGGTATGTCAATGGCGAGCACGGGCGCGCCGGAGCCGTTGACAAAGCGGATCCAGCTCGCGAACGGTTCCCGCACCTCTCCGCGCATTCCGGTTCCGAGCAGACCGTCAATCACGACCGCGTGTTCATTGAGGTCATCCGGCTGAAAATCGAAGAGCGCGGCATTGCGGAGTTCGGTGGGCATGGACTCGAACATCTCCGCGGCGTCGCTGGAAAGTTCATCGGGACGCGCCGCCATGAAAAGACGGATCGGATAGTGGCGTTCAAACAGCTGGCGCGCAACGACATACGCATCCCCGCCGTTGTTTCCCTTCCCCGCGAGAATCACGAACTCCGGCTCGGAAACGGCGGCGGAAAGGCGGATCGCGGCGCGCACAACGGCGCTTCCCGCGTTTTCCATCAGGGTCAGTCCCGGAATTCCATATTCATCAATCGTGCGGCGGTCCAGACCGCGCATCCGTTCAGCGGAATAAGATTTCATATTCAAATTCTCCTTTTCATTCATTTCCCATGCTGGAAAATATAAACGGAAAATCCGTTTTTTCAAGCGCCGGACAAAAAAGAGCGTATACTCTACTTAAACAGTTTAATATATTGCAATTGACACAACATCACAAACTCAAATAAAATTATTTTTGAACTTTATTTTAAACTCTACTTGAAAAGTTGTCTATTACAATGTATTGTAATGGCAACCGGAGAAAGGAAACCGGAAAAACAAGGAGCATTCATGCTGAACATACATTTCAACGGAAAACGGATTGAAGTTGCGGAGGGAACCACCCTCGCGGAGCTTCTGGAATCGCACCGTATTTCCCGGAGGAATCTGTTCGTCGACTGGAACGACACGATTCTCTACGGAAACGACGATCTGGAGCACTGCCCGCTCGGCAACGGCGACCGCGTCAATCTGTTTTCCATGGTCGGAGGCGGCTGATGAATACGGCGCGTCTTCTCTTTCTTCTCACTCTCCTTCCGGCAGCGCGGAGCTGTCGATGTGCCTGTTGCCGCTGAACCAGACTTTTTCACACACTCAAGCAAAAAACAGATACAGAAGGATTTCATCAAAATGTCCCGTTTCAACAACGTTCTCGAAGCCGTCGGCGCAACGCCGCTGATCCGTCTCAACCATATCGGAAGCGAATTCGGATCTGAAATTTTCGTCAAATTTGAAGCCGTCAATCCGGGCGGGTCAATCAAAGACCGCGTCGGACGCTACATCATCGAAGCCGCTGAGCGCAAAGGGCTTCTGAAGCCGGGCGGAACCATCATCGAAGCGACTGCGGGAAACACCGGAGCCGGACTCGCTCTCGCCGCCGCGGTCAAAGGCTATCGCCTGATCGTCGTCATGCCCGACAAGATGAGCGCGGAAAAGATCGCTCTGCTGAAGGCGTTCGGCGCGGAAGTCGTCATCACCCCGACCGCCGTCGCGCCCGATTCCCCCGAAAACTACATCCAGAAAGCCAAAGCCCTCGCCGCCTCCATTTCGAACTCATTCCGTGCGGCGCAGTTTGAAAACCTGGACAACCCGACCGCCCACTATCTCTCCACCGGCCCCGAGATCTGGGCGGACACAGAAGGACAGATTGACGCGCTTGTCGGCGGCATCGGAACCGGCGGAACCATCTCCGGAACCGGACGCTTCCTCAAAGAGAAGAACCCTGCGCTGAAGGTCATCGGCGCAGACCCCGAAGGCTCCGTCCTCTCCGGCGACACCCCGCACACCTACAAGGTTGAAGGCATCGGCGAGGATTATTTCCCCGTCACTTACGACAAGGAAATCGTCGACCAGTTCTTCCGCATTTCCGACGGCGAATCTTTCCGCACCGCGCGCCGCCTGGTCCGCGAAGAGGGAATTTTCGCCGGCGGTTCTTCCGGAACCGCGCTCGCCGCCGCGCTCCGCTACGCAGCCACGCTCTCCAAACCGCAGCGCATCGTGGTCATTCTCCCCGACACCGGACGCAACTATCTCAGCAAAATTTTCAACGACGACTGGATGAAACAGAACGGATATCTGGACTGAAAGGAGCTTTCCCATGAACTTTGAAACCATCGCCATTCACGACGGCAGCATTCCCGAACCGCGCACCGGCGCGGTCAGCGTTCCGATCTACCAGACTTCAACTTTCTTTCAGGACGCTCTCGGCAAGGACCGCGGCTATGAATATTCGCGAACCGGCAATCCGACCCGCGAAGCTCTCGAACGCTCCATCGCCCAGCTGGAAAACGGCAAATTCGGTCTTGCCTACGCCTCCGGCTCCGCCGCAACAGTCGGCACACTCCAGCCGCTCCTGCTGCCCGGCGACGAAATCGTTGCGGGAAACGACACCTACGGCGGAACCTACCGCATCTTCGAACGCCTGCTTCGTCCGTACGGCATCAAAACAAATTACGTCGATGCCGATGACCTTTCACGCTTTGAGCAGGCCATCACTCCGGCGACGAAGCTGATCTGGGTTGAAACGCCCTCGAATCCGCTTTTGAAGCTGATCGACATTGCCGCGCTCGCGGAAATCGCGCACAAACGCGGGGTTCTGCTCGTAGTGGACAACACATTTGCCTCGCCGTACTTCCAGCAGCCGCTCAACCTCGGGGCGGATCTGGTGGTTCACAGCACAACCAAGTACATCGGCGGACACAGCGATGTGGTCGGCGGAGCTGTCGTAACCTCGAATGAGGAAATCTATGAAAAGCTGAAATTCTACCAGAACGCGGCAGGCGCCGTTCCGGCACCGTTCGATTCATGGCTCTTCCTGCGCGGCATCAAGACGCTGAAGCTGCGGATGGAGGCGCATGAAAAAAACGCCCTGCGGGTCGCGGAATTTCTCGCCTCGCATCCGTATGTGGAGCGGGTCTACTATCCGGGGCTTCCCTCGCATCCGCAGCACGCGCTGGCGAAACGGCAGATGCGCGGATTCGGCGGAATGGTCAGTTTTGAAATCGCGGGCGGGCTCCCGGCAGTGGAACAGTTTATCGCCCGGTCGAAACTGTTTCTGCTTGCGGAGAGCCTCGGCGGAGTGGAATCGCTGCTCTGCTATCCGCCGCGCATGACTCACGCCTCAATCTCCGCGGAGGAGCGTGCGAAACGCGGAATCCATGACAATCTGATCCGCCTTTCAGTCGGGCTTGAAAACGGAGACGATCTGATTGAAGACCTGCGGACAGCGCTTCAGCGGTAAGTTCTTTGTGAAAAATTTGCAAACCTTCATTGAAAGCACTCAGATTCGTGCTACATTAAAGAGATGAAAATTTCACAGCCGGAGGCGAGTTCCCCCGACGAAGCACAGAGATCAAAAAAATGAAGGAAAGTGCCATGGAAAGCGTACTTGACAAAATCCGCGCACAGGCGAAAGCCCTGAACCGCAAAGTCTGTCTGACCGAAAGCGACGACCCCAGAAACCTCAAAGCCGCCGAAAAGCTTGTGAAACTCGGCTATGCCCGCCCCGTACTCGTCGGCTGCGAAGATGAAATCCGCAAACTCGCACAGGAAAACGGCGTCTGCCTCGACGGAGTTGAAATCGTTGACGTTCTGAAGACTCCGGAACTGGACCGCTACATTGCGACGGTTGTCGAAATCCGCAAGAACAAAGGTCTCACTCCGGAACAGGCGCGTGAATGGCTGAAGGACACCTGCGTGTTCTCCGCCGCCATGGTCTGCGCCGGCGATGCTCACGGCTACGCCTCCTGCGGCGGCAACCCGAAGGGCTATGCACACAACACCGCCCAGAAGACGAAACCCGCGCTCCAGCTCTTCAAGGTTGCTCCGGGCAACAAGATCGCCTCCAGCTTCTTCATCATGCAGATGCCCGATCCCAAGTGGGGCTACAACGGCGTTTTCTTCTACGCTGACTGCGGACTCAACATCAATCCGGACGCCGACCAGCTTGCCGAGATTGCGCTCCAGACCGCGAAGCGTTTCAAAATGTACACCGGCGCGGATCCGAAGGTTGCCATGATCTCCTGCTCCACGAACGGTTCCGCACACGACCCGATCATCGAGAAGGTTGTCCAGGCGACTGCGAAAGCGAAAGCGCTTGCTCCGGATCTGCTGATCGACGGCGAAATGCAGTTCGACGCCGCAACGGTTCCCGAAATCGGCGAGAAGAAATTTGCCGGTTCCCCGGTTGCCGGACACGCCAACGTTCTCGTCTTCCCCGACCTGAACTGCGGCAACTCCATCTACAAAGCGACGGAGCGTCTCGGCGGCGCGACCGCGATCGGCCCGATCTGCAACGGTCTCCGCAAACCGTTCGTCGACGGCAGCCGCGGCTGTTCTGTCGATGACATTGTCGACATGGCGGCCGTCTGCGCCGTCACCGAGTGGGCATAAGTTCCCGTTCTCCGGGGGTGCCGTGCGCACCCCCTTTTTTTCGCTTGATTTGCCGGAAAACCGCGTGTATATTACAAGAGGGGATAGAGATTACACGGAGATTTAATGGATCAGGAGGTTGTTTTATGGAGTATATACACCGGAATCTGGAAGATTTTTTCAAAAAAAACGGAGCCTGTTATCCGGCTCTTCTTCTGACCGGACCACGTCAGGTCGGCAAAACGACTTTTCTGAAACATATCAGCGAAGAAAACCGGAACTACGTAACTCTTGACATACCGAGAGAGCGAACCCTTGCCGCGGAAGAACCTGAATTGTTTCTGGAACGCCACAAACCGCCCGTTCTGATTGATGAGATTCAATATGCGCCGGAGCTTCTTCCATACATCAAAGTAATGATCGACCGGGAACAGAAACCCGGCATGTTCTGGCTCACGGGATCCCAGCAATTTCACATGATGGGAAATGTAACCGAATCTCTCGCCGGACGCGTAGGTGTGTTTGAAATGCTTGGCCTTTCCAATCAGGAACTGAACAACCGGAACGAAGGCCCTTTTCTGCCGCAGAAAGAGCGTCTGCCCGCCCCCGATGGTATGGATCTTTCAAAGCTTTACCGCAGAATCTGGAACGGAGGTTTTCCGAGACTTGCAGAAAATCCGGATATGGATCACGATCTGTTTTATGGCTCCTATGTAAACACATATCTCGAACGCGATGTGCGGATTCTCGCTCAGGTTGGAGATCTTCACCGCTTCTTCCGTTTTCTCCGTGCCGCGGCCGCCCGAACCGGACAGCTGCTGAACTATGCCGACCTTGCCCGGGACGCCGATGTTTCTGTAGCCTCGGCAAAAAACTATTTAAGCATTCTGACAGCTTCCGGATTGATTGCTCTTCTGGAACCGTATTTTACGAATCAGACAAAACGGATGACGCAAACACCCAAGCTCTACTTTCTGGACACTGGACTTTGCGCTTACCTGACCGACTGGTCCTCCCCCGAAACACTTGAAGCCGGCGCGATGTCCGGTCATATTTTTGAAACCTGGTGTGTTTCGGAAATTCTGAAAAGCTACCGAAACGCCGGAAAAAGAGCTCCGCTCTACTTCTACCGCGACTTCGACCAGGCGGAAATAGACCTGGTCATTGAACAGGATGGTATTTTATACCCCGTTGAAATCAAAAAAAGCACAAACCCCGGGCGCGACGCCGCAAAGAACTTTGCAAAACTGGAAAAATTCGGAAAACCGGTGGGAAAAGGAGCCGTCATCTGCATGGTCCGCGAACAGGAACCGCTCACATCTGCGTGCAGTCTCATCCCCGCTGCCAGCCTGTAATGCACTTTGATTTTTTTCGAAAGCGAAAAACTTCTCTGATCCTCCGGAACATTCCGCGGGAAAGCAATGTCTCTTAACAACAGCAACTTATACCTGAGGAGGTATTGACATGAAAAAGCTGTTTCTGACACTTCTGCTCTTCTGCGGAGCATTTCTGGCATTCGCGGATGCAAACTGGACCGACAACTTCCGCCTAGCAACCGAACTCGCACAAAAAGAAAACAAACCGATCCTCATGCTCTTCACCGGTTCCGACTGGTGCGGATTCTGCATCAAAATGGAACAGAACGCTTTCGGCGTTTCCTCGTTCGGTGACTTCCTCAACAAAAATTTCGTGCTCTTCAAAGCCGATTTCCCAAGCAGAAAACAGATTCCCGAAGACATCAGAAAACAAAACAGCCAGCTCTCAAAAAAATATGCCATTCCCGGATATCCGACCGTCGTCATCATCTCCCCCGACGGCAAAGAACTTACCAGAACCGGATTCATCCGCGGGGACGTCAATGACTATCTCAAGCATTATCAGGACATTTTGAATAAAATCAAGTGACCCGTTTTTCCCGCATTTTTCTCAGTTCCGGCGCTTTTTCCGCCTTTCCGCACTCAGGAATTCCCCGGAACATTATTTTTTTGTAAATAATCACAAAAAGCCGGATTTTCTTATTGATTTTTATTTTGCGGCGATGTATATTCCCAAGATATTTTCAAGGAGGACGAATGCAGGAGTTTGCAAAACAGTTTTTAAATATTTACGATTTCATCAGACCTGTTCTCGACTTCGGCATCATTGCTTTTCTCATCTACGGTCTGCTTTACTACCTGCGCGGAACCCGCGGCGCAAACGTGCTGGCCGGATGCGCTCTCGTTCTCGTTTTTCTCTCCGTGCTCGCCGAAGTCCTGAAATTTCAAATGCTCTCCAGTCTGCTCGACAACTTCTGGGGAGTCGGCACAACGGCTCTCGTCATCATCTTCCAGCCCGAACTGCGCCGCGCGCTCGCACAGCTCGGAAGCCGGACCTTTGCACACCGCACACGCGTTCAGAAGGAGACAATTGACGAAACAGTCAACGCAGTCAGAGATCTCTCCCAAAGCAAAACCGGAGCGCTCATTGTGTTTGAACGCCAGATCGGTCTCGCGACATTCAAAAACACGGCGGTGCCTCTCGATGCAAAAGTCGCCGCGCCTCTGCTCCGCTCGATCTTCTATCCGAACTCTCCCCTCCATGACGGCGCCGTCATTATCAACGGAGACAAAATTGAAGCGGCTCATGCGATCCTCCCGCTCACCAAACAGTACCGCTACTGCTCTGCGCGGAATTTCGGAACGCGCCACCGCGCCGCAATCGGCATTTCGGAAGAGACCGACGCCATCGCCGTCGTCGTTTCCGAAGAGACCGGGGCCATCAGCATGGCAAAGCGCGGAGAAATCAAACGCTGGCTGAGCTGTGAACAGCTCAACGATCTCCTCACGAAAGCATTGATTGAAAAGCCGTCCATACTCAGAGACGACGAATTCGATTCGGACAAAACGGAGGAATAAAATGGCGGCTGACTGGAAAAAATACTGGCACAAAACGCCGGGAATCATACGCAGGGATTTCACCCGCAAACTCTTCGCGCTTCTGCTCACCGGGATCATCTGCCTGGCATTGCGGGAAAAACGCCTCAAAACAGAGGATTCCCTGACCTTCACTGACATTCCCGTCGAACTTCCGGCATCCATCGCGATTCCGGACGGAACCGGACAGAAGGTTCTGCTGAGAAAAGCTCCCAGGCAGATTCTCGTATCCATCAAAGTCAATGGACCGCGCTGGCTTCTGCAAAAATATTCCAGTTCGGATTTCTCCATTCAACCGCCGAAGCTCGACCACAAAAAGTTCATCGAGGGAGTGCCTTACAGGCTGCACCTCACGCCCGGCAATGTGCAGAAACCGTTCTTCCTGACCGCAAGTGTGGAATCCGTGCACCCGGACAACATCGAAGTCAATTTTGACGTGCAGAAAACAAAAGCGGTCAAAATCGACCCCGTGTTCGATTCCAAAAAACCGCTTCCGGAAGGATACGCCGTTCAGAAAATCACGCTCACGCCTTCCGAAATCCGCGTGACGGGTCCCGCGGCAATTCTTGAAAATCTCGAAACGCTTCAGACCAAGCCGATTCCGCTCGACGGCATCGTGCAGTCCTTCGATTACAACGCCCCGATCACCGTCTCCGCTCCGGGCGTCAAGCTCAGCCAGGATACCGTTTTCGCGCAAATCAGTATCGAACGCAGCATCATTGCGCAGGAATTTTCCCTGCTTCCGCTTCGCGTTCTCGACGACAAAATCCCCAACGGATACGAACTCCTTTCCGGCGACAGAATCAGCGTTACGCTCTCCGGCGAAAAAACGGCGCTGGCCAAACTGAAACCGGAAGACGTCAAGCCGTATATCGACATCTCACACCTCGTCCCCGGAGTCTACACTCAGCCCGTGAACTGCTGGGTCACTCCGCCGGAATTCCATATCGTCAAAATTGAACCGACAACCATTAAAGTGAAGATTTCCAGAAAATGATCCGCATCCTTTCCGCCGTTCTCATTCTCCTTTCCGCCGCTCTGTTCTGCGGATGCGGGAAGCGCGCGCCCGAACCGCCGCGCGTGCGCATGACGCTCGTCCTTGACATTCTCGACGACATCGCCGCGGGAAAACACCGCGAAGCGCTCGCGCAGATCCGGCGCTACAAAGAGCTCGACCAGACCAACGTTTTCATTGCGGAACTCGAGAGCATCGAGCGGGCGAACATCCATATCGGCGAAGCGGAGAACGCTCTGCAGCAGCAGGATCAGGCGGGAGCGGAACGCGCAATCCGCGAAGCAATCCGCGTCGTCGGTCCCGTCCCCGAACTCACAAAGGCGGCAAACGATCTGCGTCTGCTTGCCGAACTCGAGATGCTCGCATACCGCATTGAACAACCGGAAAATTCGGCGGAACTCGCGGCCAATCTCGAACTTTTCCGGCAGAAAGCTGCGGCATTTCCGGACAACCGGGAGTTCCTCGGCTACACGGGCAAACGTCAGGCGCTTGTCCGGAAGCTGAAGATTCGGGAAGATCATCTTGCCGTCTACGATCTGGAATCCGACGGCTTCCTGATCCGCCCGGTCGATCCGGTCCGCGCCGATGTTCTGGAAGCGGAACGCCGGATTGAACAAAAAATGTAAACTCTTTGTCAGAAACAGAGAATCAATCGTTTCAAATAAAAAACTCTCCGGGAAACCGGAAAACAGAAAGGCTCAAAATGAACATCGCCAGAAAACTTATGATTGCTGCGGCAATCCCCGCGCTCGCATTTGCAGCGTCCGCCCAGACTCCCGCTCAGAAAGCTCCGGCTCCGAAACCCGCCCCGGCGGCTCAGAAGGCGGCGGCTCCGGCGAAAAAACAGGTCACAAATGCGGAAGCTCTCGCATTCCTCCCTGAAGTCCTCGCGGAAGGAAACGGAATGAAGCTGACGAAAGCGGCATTCCTCAAGGAACTCACCGGACAGGTTCCGGAAGGTGCCCTCGCCCAGATTCCCGCTCCCCAGCTCAAGCAGATCGTCAAAAACATGGTTCAATCCATGGTCGATCGCGAAATTCTCTTCTCCCTTGCAGAGAAAAACGGTTACAAGCCCTCTGCGGCCATCGTTGAACAGCAGTTCGACAAGATGCTCAGCCAGGTTCCGGAAGACTCACGCAAAACATTTGAGTCCAATCTCAAAGCTCAGAACAAGACCGTTGCCTCTTACAAAAAGGAAATTTCCTCCGATCCAATGGCTCAGAAAGCCGCGGCTCTCGCCACGTTCCTGAAAGAGAAAATCGAACCGCAGTGCAAAGTCTCCGATGCGGATGTCGAAAAGTTCTACCGCGAACATCAGAAGGAATTCCAGACTCAGGAAACCGTCACCGCTTCCCACATCCTGATCCGTCCTGAAATTCCCGCAGGCAAGGAGAAAGACAACGCCGCCGTCGCGAAAGCGGAAGCCGATGCGCTCGCCAAAGCGAAAGCGATTCTTGCCAAGCTCAAACAGGGCGCCGATTTCGGCGAACTCGCAGAAAAGGAATCCGCCTGTCCCTCCGGAAAATCCTCCAAAGGCTCGCTCGGAAAATTCCAGAAGGGCATGATGGTTCCGGAATTCGAAAAAACCGCGTTCGCTCTCAAGAAGGGTGAAATGTCCGAAATCGTCAAGACCCAGTTCGGTTATCACATCATCAAGGTTACCGACAAGACGGAAAGCAGCTATCGTCCGCTTGCAGAAGTCAAAGGCAATATCCACGACTTCCTCATGTCCAAGCAGCTCGAAGAAAAGGTCAAAGCCGCCGTTGATCAGGCGAAGAAAGACATGAAGCTGAAAATCGCGGAATTCTGATCCGCATCAGGCTTTAAAACGAAACAGCCGCCGGAATTCAAAACCGACGGCTGTTTTTTTATTGATCCGATGGAAAACGGAAAGCTTCAGCAGAGACCGAGTCCCTCGTCCATGCCGAAGCGGATGTTCATGCACTGAACCGCCTGACCGGAAGCGCCTTTGGTCAGATTGTCGATGCAGCTGAAAACCAGCAGCTTGTTCGTATGCGCATCGAGAGCAAAACCGATTTCGCAGCGGTTCGTCATGGTGACATGCTTCGTATCGGGCAGCTTTCCCGCGGGCAGAACTTTCACGAAACGCTCGTTCCCGTAGGTTTCGCGATAGACCTGCTCGACGGCCTCCTTCGTGCACTTCGCAGTCGGCTGGAGGATGATCGTGGAGTTGATGCCGCGGTTCATCGGGGTCAGATGCGGGATGAAGTTGACGGCAAGTTCCGGAACTCCGGCGGCAACGGCGAGTTCCTGCTCGATCTCGGGAAGATGGCGGTGTCCGACCGGGCCGTAGGCGCGGATGCTTTCGTTGCATTCGGGATAGATGTACGGGAGATCGACCTTGCGTCCGGCGCCCGTCACTCCGCTCATCGAGGCGATGATGATGTCCTTCGTCTCGACGAGTCCCGCCTTGAGAAGCGGCGCGGTTGCGAGAATGATGCTTGTCGGGTAGCAGCCCGGACATGCGATGAACGCGGCGTTTTTAATCTGCTCGCGATAGCGTTCGGGGGAGCCGTAGACCGCCTGTTTCAGGAGCTCCGGCGCGGGATGCTCCTTGCCGTAATACTCTTTGTACTTGGCGGTGGAACGGAGACGGAAGTCCGCGCTGATGTCGAACACGCGCACGCCGGATTTCATCAGCGGAATGGCGTATTCGGAGGCGAGTCCGTGCGGAAGCGCGAGGAACGCGGCGTCGCATTCGGCGGCAATCTGCGCAACGTCCGGCGCGGTGAATTTCAGATTGAGTCCGTAGAAACGCGGAAAGATCTCGGAGATGTCCTTCCCCGCATTCTGACGGGAGGTGATGATGCGGAGCTCCACATTGGGATGTCCGGTGAGAAGACGGATCAGCTCCTCGCCCGCATAACCGGACGCGCCGACAATTGCAACACGCACTTTCGCCATGTTCTGTTCTCCAGTATTTGAATTGGTTGTTTTAATATAAAGCCGATTTCCGAAAATGAAAGCGGAGTTTGAAAAATTACTTCACACTTTCGCGCACATTCAGAATATAGGGCAGGACGGTGCGCCGCGCGAATTTCCGGTTTTCGATGCGCGCCTCTATGAGGTCGGCGGCCGCGGCGGCAAGCGCCTTGTAGTCCGGCGAAATCGTCGTCTGCGGCGGAATGCCGTACCGCGAAAAAAAAGTCTGCTCCGAGGCGATCAGCGAAACCTCGTCCGGGACATGGCGGCCGAACAGTGAAAGCGCATACGCCGCAATGATCCCGCCGCTTCCGCCCGGACAGAACAGCGCGTCGACGCCGCGCCGCAGCAGCTTGCCGATGAGCTCCACGTAATGATCGTCGGAAGAGTAATGAATCAGCGCGTCGTCCGCCGGATACCCGTGCGTCGTGAGCGACTTCCGGATCGCCTGATGGCGGATGTCCGCGTTTCCGGTCCCCGGCGCGCCGTGAACAATGCAGCCGATTTTTTTGCAGCCGCGTTCGTGCAGATGCGCCACGGCAAGTTCCATCGCCTGCTCCTCATCGGAGCGGACGAGCCAGACTCCGGGGTAGTCCTTTTCGGCGTTGCGGTCGACGATGACGAGGGGGACGGAAAAACGTTTTTCCCAGTTTTTGAACTCGCGCGGCTCCGCGCCGATCGCAACCGCCGCGCAGAACTGAATGCGGTCGAGCCGCTCGAGGTTGTCCTGCGGGAGAATTTCCAGACGGAACCCGTGTCCGGGCAGCTCGTGCGTGAGCGCCATCAGAAGCATTTCCACGCAGCACTGCACCGGATAGACCGATTCGTACGGAGTGATGATCACCACGTTCCGCTGTTTTGTGGAAAGACGCGGATGATACGAATACTGTTTTGCGACGGCGAAGACGCGTTCCCGCACATCCTCGCGGATGTTCGGGTGGTGACTGAACACGCGGGACACGGTCGACGGTGACACGCCGGTCAACTTTGCGATTTCCTGAATCTTCATGGGGCAGCTCCCTGAATATTTTCGTTTTTATTGCTTCATTTGCACTATAACCTTTTTCTCCGGAAAAGCAACCCCCGGAACGCAAGATTCCGGAAAGAAAACGGAGAAAGCGGCTGTTCAGAACTGCCCGAAGCCGAAGAATCTCTGTCTCAGGATAACCGTTACGCAAGGTAATCCCGGAGACTGACAACTCGGAAATCATTCTCCTTCAGATAGTTCATATACTCCTCGAAGAGAGCAAACTCCGTGTTGACCCACGGATGAACACGGTCGGGAACTCCATGGAAAAGAATGCAGACCGCCTCGTCGCCATCCGCTTTTGCCACAGCGTCCAGGAAAAGCCGGCGGTCGTCGCCCTGAATCGGGAATGAGGGAAGATTCATCCAGTCGTCGCACTTTTTGTTGAACGTGCGCTGTTCCGTCGAGCGCGCGCAGAGGAAACCGCGTTCGCGAATCTGTGGGACCGCGTTCGCGGCGAACGGTCCGCCCGGATACGCAAAGCTGACCGGTTTCGCAACGCCGGCTTCCGCAAGAAATGCATTCAGATCATCCAGCTCCCTCGCAATCGTCGCGGCGTCGCACGTGCGCAGATCGGGATGATTCCACGTGTGATTGCCGATCTCGAATCCCATTTGATCCAGCGCGCGGATCTGCTCCGCGGCGAGCAGATGGTCCGAATGCTGTTTGCGCCACTCGTCGTTGAAACGGCAGATGAAAAAGGTCGCTCCGAAACCAAGACGCTTCAGCAGGGGCGCAACGGAGGTGTACTGACTCGTTACGGCGTCGTCGAAAGTGAGAATGACTGTTTTCCGCATAAAAACTCCTTTTTGCAGATTTAATATACACTTTAATATACACGGGAAGTTGATTTTTTCAATAAACGAAGTACGTTATCCGGAAAACGGGGGAGTTTTTTATGGAAAAACATCTTTTTGAATCGACATTTCTCGGCGGACTTCTGCTCCGCAACCGCTTTGTCCGTTCGGCGACTCACGAGGGGCTCGCCGATGCGGAAGGGCTCTACACGCCCGCACTCGCGGATCTCTACGGCAGGCTCGCGAAGGACGGAGTCGGGCTCATCATCTCCGGGCATACCTATGTTTCGCCCGAAGGCAAAGCATCGGTAAAACAGGCGGCGGCAAAACCGGAAGCGGTCGATCTCTGGCGCGTCGCAACGGACGTCGTCCACGAAAACGGCGGAAAGATCGCACTCCAGCTTGCGCACGGCGGCTGCAACGCCTCCAATCCGGCGACGGCGATCGGCCCTTCCGCGTTCACGATCCCCAAAAAAGGCGATACCCGCGAAGCGACTCCTGCGGAGATCGACGGCCTCGTCGATGCGTTCGCCCGCGCCGCAGAACTTGCGCGGAAGGGCGGGTTCGACGCGGTTCAGATTCATGCCGCACACGGATACCTGCTCAGTCAGTTTCTCTCGCCGTTCTACAACAAGCGCACCGATGAATACGGCGGCCCGCTTGAAAACCGGATGCGGCTTCTGCTGCGCGTCTACGATGCCGTGCGCAAAGCCGTCGGCGACGCTTTCCCCGTGCTGATCAAAATCAATTCCGAGGACTTTGTCGCGGGCGGGTTCTCCGCCGATGAATGCGCGCAGGTCTGCCGCGAACTCGAAAAACGCGGGCTGGACGGAGTGGAACTCTCCGGCGGACTCCCCGCGTCTGGCCCGAAACTCTCGCCCGTCCGCACGGTGAATCCGGCCTCTGCGGAAGAAAAAAGTTATTACGAGGAGGCGGCGAAGCGCATCAAGGCGCAGCTCTCAATTCCGGTAATTCTCGTGGGCGGAATCCGCTACCCCGAAACCGCGGAACGGCTGCTCCGCGAAGACGCATGCGATTTTGTCTCGCTGAGCCGCCCGCTGATTTCCGAACCCGACCTCATCCGCCGCTGGGAGCTTGAAGACGCCTTCCGCGCCCGCTGCATCACCTGCAACGCCTGCTTCCGTCCGATCGTCACCGGACTCGGCTTCGGCTGTCCGAAATTCAACAGAAAAGGCCTGCTTCATGCTTGACGAATCCGCAAAAGGACTGCTCCTGAATGTCACGGGCAACGGCAAGGGAAAGTCGACCAGCGCATTCGGAACCGCGATCCGCGCGCTCGGCTGGGGCTGGAACGTGCTCCTCCTCCAGTTCGTCAAGGGAACGATGGAGACGGGAGAAAAGCGTTTTTTCGATTCGCTCCATGCGCCGAATCTCGAATTCGCCCAGCTCGGCGCGGGAGCGTCATGGGAACCGGGAGACCACGCCGCGCTCGCGCGTCAGGGCTGGACCCGCGCGGAAAAGGAGCTCCTCTCGCCGCGCTGGCAGCTCGTGGTTTTCGATGAACTCAACATCGCGCTTCACTACAAATGGCTTCCCCTTGATGAAGTGCTGAATGCGCTCCGCTCGCGGCGTCCCGATCTGAATGTCATGATCACCGGACGCCATGCGCCGCGGGAACTTCTGGAGATGAGTGATCTCGTTTCCGAAATCAAAGCCGTTCGCCATCCCTACGAGCGCGGAATTCCCGCGCGGAAAGGGATTGATTTTTAAAATTCCGGCGGTATATTACCGGAAAATGAGGTTCCTCCATGAATACTGATATACCGCTGACAAATCTTCACACGCACACGTTCCGCTGCAAACACGCATCGGGCACGGTGGACGAATACTGCGCCGAAGCGGTGAAGCAGGGAATCCGGATTCTCGGTTTTTCCGACCACTCCCCCTTCCCCGACGGACGCAACGGCTCCAGCCGCATGGAATTCAGCGAACTTCCCGATTATGTCCGCGACGTCCGCGAAGCAAAACGGAAATTCCCGCAGCTGACCATTCTCCTCGGTTCCGAAATCGACTTTTTCGAGGATCTCGGCGTGGCATATTACGAAGACCTTTTCTTCGGGGAGTACCGGTTCGACTACCTCATCGGCGGAGTCCACTGGATCAGCAATGAACAGGATTACCGCAACGCGGACGGCACGCTCACGCTTGAGGGTGTCCGCCGCTACATGAAATGCGCGATCCGTCTCATGGAAACGGGACTGATCCGCTACCTCGCACATCCCGATCTGACCGCATTCCGCACGCCGTTCTGGACGCCGGAAATCGCCGCGCTCTACCGCGAAGTCATGGAGGCGTCGGCGTCGCTCGGAGTCCCGGTTGAAATCAACGCCTACGGCATGCGCAAACCGCGCACCCTTCTTCCGGACGGCTCGACGCGCATGATGTACCCGTGGGATCCGGTCTGGGAACTCGCCGCGGAATGCGGCGTGAAAGCCGTCGCCGGTTCCGACGCGCACCGCCCGCAGGACGTCCGGGGGAATATCGGCGACTGCTTCCGGTTCGCGGAAAAGCACGGACTTGCGATTCACAATTACGACGTCGCGCGGGAAATTCTCGCCTCGCCGGGCATGCTGAAAAAAAATTGACTTTTTGAAAAACGGCGCTACATTATCAGAAAGACAGGTAAAATATCCGGAGTTGACAGTTTATGAAACTCAAAATCATCAACAATGACGAACACAGCACCCACGTCGCGCTTTCAGGCCGTTTTGACTGCGAAGGCGTAGCGGAGGTGTTTGAAGATTTCAAACGGAACGTCACGGACCGTAAACTTCCGGCGATTCTGGATATGACCGAGATGGATTTCATCTCCTCGCTTGGTCTCCGCACCTTGCAGGTCGCGGCGCAGGAACTCAAAACGCACGGAGCGAAGCTTGTGCTGTACAATCCGCAGCCGTTTGTGGCGGGCGAACTCGCCGCCGCGGGCTTCGCGCAAAGCTGTCCGATCACCAACGACCTCGGCGAAGCGATGCGCCTGGTCGCCCCGCAATCCTGACCCGGAGGAGAAACTTTATGGAATTCAGCGCACTGATGAAAAACAACCGGGTTTCATTCCATAAAGTATCCCGCGATGTGGAAAGGTTTCTGATAGCGGCGCATCTGGACAGCCGGACGTCGTGCAGTGTTTCCCTGGCGTTCGAGGAGATGGCGACCAACGTCATCAAATACTCCTACGACGATTCTTTGGAACATTTTCTTGAAATCCGGATTGAAATCCTGGAAAACTGTGTTATAATGACATTGGCAGACGACGGGCATGAATTCGACCCGACGGCGTGTCCCGCCCCGGACATCAGTCAGAATCTGATGAACCGTCCGGTAGGCGGACTCGGAATCTACCTGACGGCGCGGCTTTCGGATTCGATGAACTACCGTCGGGCCGGCGGAAAGAACATTCTGGTCATAACAATCGGACGTTAAGAGAAAGGAGCAGACATGCAGACAAATATCGTTGCCGGGGAAGGTTACAGCATCATTCAGCTGATCGGCAAACTGGATTCGGATACGGCGGCGAAAGTGGATGCCGTGTTCACGGAAACGATGATGTCGGAACATGTGCTTCTTCTGGACTTTTCGAAACTGAAATACATCAGCAGTGCGGGTTTGCGGATTCTTCTTTTAGCTGCGAAGAAAGTTCAGCAGGCGCAGGGAAAACTGATTTTGTATTCTCTGCAGCCGAACGTCCGTGAGATTTTTGATTTAAGCGGTTTCACGTCGATGTTCACGATCTGTGCGGACAAAGCTTCGGCTTTGCTTCAGATCTCGTCATAAGATTTTTTGCGCGGGTGGCGAAACGGCAGACGCGCCGGATTTAGGTTCCGGTGGAGCAATCCGTAGGGGTTCAAGTCCCCTCCCGCGCACCACACTCATTCAGCCTCATTTTTTACGTTTTACACCGATTTCTTTAAAATAAGAAAGATTCCTAT
>URNX01000014.1 GCA_900549415.1 uncultured bacterium | reverse complement strand
TTTTCAAGCAGAAGACGGCATACGAGATTCCGAAACGTGACTGGAGTTCAGACGTGTGCTCTTCCGATCTCATGACAAGCATGAGAATCGCGAAAATAGACATTGCAACTGCGATTTCTATCAAAGTAAATGATTTTTTTGTGTAGATTTTGACCATTTCCCTTTACTCCAGTTACGGGGTGGCGGAAGAATAAGTAGTTCCAAACTTGTCGTAAACGATGTAACGTTTGTCTCGATCTTCCCATTTTTTTGAAGTCGGCCAGCTGACGCAGATAAAGATCCGTCCTGTATCACTCAAAGCAGAAAGGGACTTTATGTCGTCTGTTGTGTTATTTGCGCGAATTCTTAAATCCTCTATAGGAGCTTTCCAAACATTGGCATGAATTCCAACGGCTCCATCATCGGATGTAATATAGTATAACCGACCAGGAATTTGTTGATATATACGTTTATCGGAATATTCATTCGTCTTACTTTGATAAGCTGGGTCATTTATTTTTTCTAGAACATTGCTTTTATAATTGCTATCATAGAAACTCATTTCGGAGAGTTTTATTTTATCGTCGTTAATCAGCCACTGGATTTTTGATGCAGCTTCATCCATGAAGCCATCATAGTTCACATTTTTCATAGCATTCAGTGCAGGCGGGAGGAGGGCCATGACGCCGGTTATCCCGAATGCGACGACTCCTATCGCTAAAACGATCTCTACCATGTTGAAGCTGTGGCGTATCTTTCGCATGTCCGTTCTCCTAAAACTTGCTCTACTATATCATATACAACAACTTTTTAAAATTTCCAGTCCTAAATGAAAAAAAAACAAAAAAAAGTGTCGCGCTCGTAGAGCGCTCGAAAGTGTCGGCGCAGAGCGCCTGTGCAAGTGTCGCCCCTTTGGGGCTCGGCAAGTGTCGCGGCCGATGGCCGCTCGAAAGGGCCGAGCTGTCTCTGTTGATGCGGCTTTGCCGAAAGAGAATTGCGCGCCCGCGGCGCTTAGGAGGGGAAGAGGTGCGCGCTGGTGGCAAGGAGAGACTCAAAGGAACAATATATCGTTGAACTCGGGATGGGGCGCGGAAGGGGCGTCGCTTAAGCGCCGCAGGCGCGCAACCGGATGGTCAATTCAACAGCGCTCCGCGCTCGGCCCTTTCGAGCGAAGCGACACTTGCAGAGGCGAAGCCGACACTTTCGAGCGAAGCGACACTTGCCGAGCCCCGGAGGGGCGACACTTTTTCTCCGTTCGCGCTTGATTTTTTTAAAACAGGCACTATCCTATTCTCCATGGAGAAACATTATGAGACTGCTTGTTTACAATATCGCGTACGGAACCGGAACCGCCGGCGGAATCGGAACCGTCTTCACCGCTCACCGCTATCTGCATACGCGAATGGAATATCTGAACCGGATCATCAATTTCATCGACCGGAGCAATGCGGACGTCGTCGGGCTCGTCGAGATCGATACAGGATCGTTCCGGACCGGATTCGTCAATCAGGCCGCGCTCGTGGCAAAACGGCTCAAGCATTATTCCCTGTGCGGCGTGAAGTACGGGCTCAGCTCCATCGGACGCCGGATCCCCATTCTCCGCAAACAGGGAAACGCGTTCTTCACCCGTCTCGACGCCGCCGAAGAGAAGGTCTATTACTTTCCCGTCGGATTCAAAAAACTGATTCTGGAACTGCATATCGGCGGGATCCGGTTCTTCCTCGTGCATCTCGCGCTCGGTCACAAAACGCGCGCGGCTCAGCTCGATTATCTGATGAAAATCGCCGCCATCAACCCCGAACCGGTTGTCATCGCCGGCGATTTCAACGCGTTCGACGGCGCGGAGGAGGTCGAAAAGCTCATGCGGACGCTCGACCTTTACGATCCGAACACGGAGGGGCTGCCGACGTATCCCGCAGGGAATCCGAAGCTGCGCCTGGATTTTGTTTTATGTTCCAAATCCATCCGCGCGGTGCGTTTCAGTGTGCCGGACGTGGAGTTTTCCGATCATCTGCCGATCGTGTTCGATTTTGAATACTGAACCGCCGGTCCCGGGTGGAACCGGCGGGGTGAGCAGCGGTTATTCGGCGGATTCCGTCGTCTGATTGCCCTGCGCTGCGTCAATTTCCGACTGCGGCAGCGGGAAACGTCCTTCGTTGACGCCGTTGTGGAGGTAGTGCCAGAGCGGGTTGAGTCCGGCCTGCTGGACGTCGGGGTTCGCCTGGAGGTAGTAGTTCGAATCGAAGCGCGGCGAGGGGTTGAAGCCGTGGAACGCGCCCCAGAAGTAGTAGTGCTTGAGGGGATTGAGTCCGCTGAGACGGACGGTTGTGTATGTGGTGAGGTACCAGAGCGGATCGAACCAGCCGGATTTCGAGATGAGATCCATCTGCGCGCGGAAGTCGTAGAGGTTGGGTGCTTCCTCGTGTCTTTCGGGCTGGACTTCGATGTGTTCGCCGAGGATGTGGATCTGGCTGAGGTCGGTGCATTTTTCAAGAACGATGTTGAATTCGTTGTCGAGGTCCGGTTCGAAGTGGCAGTCGATGACGGAGAAGGGGAAGTAGCGGAGGCGGATCAGCGGCTTGATGATCCGGTCGATAAAGGTTTCGTAATTGAAAATATGGTGGTGGTGAACGAAGTTGTAGCGCTGGTTTTCAATGTCGCTCCAGTAGATGTTCAGCTTTTCCGTGTGGTAGATGAGGGAGTCGAGAATGTGTTCAGCGGCGTCGACGGTTCCGTGATCCTCGTGGTCGACGATGAGGTGTCCGGCGGAGGTTTCGGGACGGTAGTAGTCGAACGTGAAGCGGCGGTCGGGGACGGCGAGGAAGAATTTACCGCCGTCGTTGAGGCTTTCGTACACGGATTTGAAGAAGCCGATGAAGTCGGGAATGTGTTCGATGACATGGTTCGCGATGAAGTAGTCGAACTTGTTGTCGCCGAGGACTTCGGAGAGAGAGCGCGTGCGGGCGACGAAATCGACGTCGACGAAGGTTCTTCCGGGGTAGAATTCCTGGAAGTGTTCGATGAGAGTCTCTTTCGGGAAGATGTCGTAGTACTTGATGTTCGCCTCGCTTTTCTGAAGGAGCGGTGCGCAGAGGGCTCCGATTTCTAGTCCGGCTTTTTCGGCGAAGTCCGGAACGTTTTTCATGAATATCCGCCGGCGGATGATGTCGCGTTTTGCGTCTTTTTTCGGGTCGCTCATGATTGATTACCTCTTTTTAGCTGTTATATTGATGTTTTCCGTTGGATACTTTGAGAAGAGACCGATCAGGTGAACGGTTTCGTTGATCTGCGGCTGCGTCATGTAGTAGCAGATGTTTTTCTTCAGGAAGGGGAAGCCGAGGACCAGGAAGTCCTGGGGGCGGCAGTAGATGGCGTTGTATTCCGGCGTGATGCGGTCGACGTCCTGGAGACGGGCGGCGGTGCGCAGATAGGTGTCGGAAACAAGACCGCTCTCTTCGAGTTTGCGGGTGAGCTGGGTTTCGTATTTGGCAACGACATCGGGGAGCGATTTCTCGTTTTCGACTTTTGACCAGAAGTCGCGAAAGGCTTTCGATTCGATGGCTTTGCGGCGGAAGACGAGGAAATAGCTCTGGATGTGGCGGGGAATGACGCCGCTGGGGAGGTACTTCGCCTCTTCGCGTTTCGGATTGCGCGTTTCGGGGAATTCGGTCATGCCCCAGAAATCGGCGCGGCTCCGCTGCATCCGCCCGAAGATGCGGTCGAAGGAGTAGAAGGGACCGATGATGCTGTTGTTCAGGAGAACGAGTTCATCGTAATTCTCAAGCCGGGTTTTGGCGAGAGCCGCTTTCCAGGCGCCGAAGTCGAAGCCCGTGTTGTCGCGAACCATGACCTCTTTGGCAAAGGTCTGGACCTTTTTCATCGCGTGTCTGCTGAGTCCGGAGTTGGAGATAACGACGATTTCCGATGATTTGCGGAGTTCCTTGAGCAGGTAGAGATCCGCATCGGAAACGGACTTGTCCGCCTGATAGTGGATGAAAAGCGCAAGGCGGCGCACTTTCCCTGTCTCTTTTTCAGCCGGGGGAGCGGGCGGAAGAGTTGCGGCGAGAGTGGTGTATCCGGTTCCTTCGGCGACATACTTCCAAATACGTTCGGTTGCATGGGCGAGGGTGTCGGTGATCTGACCGTTTTCGGATTCGAAATCCTTCTGTTTGATGATGCCGCTGCGGAAGAGCGGTTCAATGGCTTTGGTCCGCGCCCAGAACATCTGCCCGACAGGGAAGAGAGGGCGATCCGGAAGCTGAACCTGGAGTCCCATTGCGGCGAGAAGCTGTTCGCAGCGTTCGCGGTTCTTTTCCCAGTGCATGTAGTGGCGCATTCCCGGATGGGGACAGGGGAAGCAGAGACCGAGACGGGCGTCGCGGGAGAAGCGGCGGAAGATGGTTTTGACGTTGTCTTCCGAGCCGAGAAGCTGGTCGAGAAGGTAATGACGCCATTCGTCGCCCCAGTTTACTGTGGTGGATTTTTTCGTATGGAAGTGACCGATGAAATCATATTTGCCGATCTTGTCGGAGCATGCGGCGAAGAACGGGGCGACGTCGCGTCCGCAGTTCGGGGTGACGGTGATGTGCCATTTTGTGCAGGTCCGGAGCGGATGCGCTTTGAGAATCTGTTTGATTTCGACGCTCTTTTTCCGTGTGTCGGTGGTGATTTCGCAGTCGTATTCAAACGGAATGTTGTTGAAACACTGAATGAATTCCTCCATCAGGTCGGGGTAGAATGCGTGGAGGTGGATCAGAACTTTTCCGGGGGATTCGATTTCGCCGCGGAAGGGGGTGAGCACCAGATAGTCACCGCGCGCGGGAAGGTCGCAGAGGGCGCGGGTCGTGGTGTTGATGCTGGCGTAGCCGAAGCGTTCATCCGGTTCCAGATAGGTTCCTTCCGCCCATTCGTTCCAGGCGTTGATGAAGATGAAGCGTTCATTTTCCGGGAAATTCTTCTTTGTGTATTCGATGTTTTTCCGGAGCCAGAAATGGTAGGAATCGAGAGAGAAATACTGCCAGATGGAGTAGCCTTCCGCGCGTCTGGCGGAGTTGTCCCAGCCGAGCATGGCGCAGCGGTAGTACGGGTAGGGCGAGCGATCCGCCATTGTGGTGTTGTTGCGGACGTCTTCGATGATTTTCGCGTAGTTGTAATAGAAGCCGTCCTCTTTGTACGCTTTGAAGACGGAAGGTTTGATCAGTTCCAGGCTGGCGACCATGTGGGGCGGGAACTCGACTTCGCGGTCGACTTCGACCGGTTTCTTGAATTCATCGGTTCGGATGAAGGTCCGGCAGGACCAGATCTGGATTTCTCCGACGCCGTTTTTGCGGCACCAGTCGCGCCAGGCGGCGAAGGTCTTGTTCGGGTCGGGCAGAATTTTCGCGTGATAGATGAGAATGACCGGCTTGCCGTCGCAGCGGACATAGCGCGGGTCGGTGATGTATTTTTTGAGATCCTGAATGAAACGGATGTCGTTTTCATCGGAGTAGTTCTGCTGAATGAGAACCGATTTCTCCTGTCCGTCCCAGGTGCGGGTCCAGTTTTCATTTGCCCAGCAGAGACAGAACTTGAGGTCGATTTCGGGATGGCTGATGAGCAGGTCGAGCGGCTTTTCCATGAGCTTTTTGCCGTCGAACCAGTAATAATACATGCAGAAGGCGTCGATCCCGTGGGCTTTGGCGAGAGCGGCCTGCCGTTTGAGGGTTTCGACTTGCGAGAGATCGTAATACCCGATGTCTTTGTGCGGCGTGCGCGGCTGATAGTGTCCGGGGAAACGCGGTTTCGCCTTCCGGGTGTTGGTCCATTCGGTGAATCCTTTGCCCCACCATTCGTCGTTTTCAGGGAAGGTGTGGTACTGCGGAAGATAGAAGGTGATGGCGCGGACTTCCGGATCCAGACGCGGAAAACGTTCGTCATCCTGATAGAAGGAGCCGTAAACGCCGGGTTCGAGTATGGAGCCGGGAAGAGGGGACGTGAACGGAGTTTTCGTTCCCGCGATTTTCTTGACGGTGCGGGTTGCCTGATGCATCAGAGCGCTGAGCAGAACTGCGGCTTTGCGTTTCGGGGTGCTCTGGCTTGCGGCTTCCTGAAGAAGACGGTCGTCAATGACCGTCTTGAGTTCGAGGATGATAGCCCTGTTGAAAGTGAGAATTCCGCGCAGGTAGTGGATCATGCGGGCTACGGCCCAGGCGCGGGAGTTCAGAATCTGGAGCAGATACTGTCTGTCGTATTCCATCTGGCGGCGGAGCGATTCGCATTCGTTCGACTGTCTGGCGGTGATCTGTTTTTCCTGTGCGACAGAGTGCTTGAGAGTGTTGATTTCCTGCTGCATGCGGATCATTTTCTGTTCCAGCCCGTCGCAGTAATTCTGGAGTTCGCTGACGGCGATGTCCTGGAAATTGTCCCCGGTTGCCCGTTCGGGAGCCGGCAGAGTCTGTCCGTGCAGAGAATCGGGCATGATCGCCCGGTCAAAAATTCTTAAGAGTTCCTCTTCCTGAAAGTTCATGTTATTTGCACTCGCTGATGGTGATTGAACGCATGGGCAAGCCGAGCAGGACCCCCTGGAGGGGAAGTCCGGACTGCACTTGGAATTGCAACGCGTTGTGGTTCCAGATTTGTATGTGATGCTCGTCCAGTCTGCCTGTGGAAACGGAGATCCCGATGGAATAGTTTCCGTTGGCAAGACGGGGAAGGACGAAATCGAAAACGGTTTCCATGACTCCGCCTTCGGGTAGCAGAGGAATGGCGCCGGGGGTTCCGGTATCGCCGAAAAGGTGTTGACCGTCGGGTGCGCGGACGATGAAGCCTGTTGCGGGAAGCTCCAGCGGTTTCAGGGCGCGTGCCCGGATTGCGAGACGGACTGATTCTCCTCCGCGGACGGATTTCAGCGGCGTGCCGTCGGCGGCAAGGAACTGCGCGGATTCAATGGCGGCGCCGCCTTCGCCGAAGGCGCGGGTGGAGGAGTCGAACGGCAGAACAGCGATCTCTTCTCCCTTGCGGCAGTCTTCTGGGATTTCCGCGGTTTCTGCGCCATGGACTTCCACATTCTGTTTTTCTCCGTAGCAGAGTTCCAGATAGCGTTCGGAGATGACACGCGGGGAGCCGTCGGCAATCAGGCGGCCGTGATCCAGCAGAATCGCGCGGCTGCAGAGCATGGTGATGATATTGACGTCATGGCTGACGAGCAGGACCGTGCGGGAACGGATGTACTCGCGGAGGAATGCGATGCACTTCTGGGCAAAACGGGCGTCGCCGACGGCGAACACTTCGTCGAGCAGGAGAATATCGGTTTCCATTTTGATGCAGGCGGAGAATGCAAGGCGCATCACCATGCCGGTCGAATAGGTGGAAACAGGCTGGTCGATGAATTCGCCGATCTCCGAAAATTCGATGATTTCGGGAAGCTGTTCGTCGATCTGTTTTTTCGTCAGACCGCGGATGTAACCGGCGGTGTAGATGTTTTCGCGTCCGGTATCGGCTGCATTGATCCAGCTGCCGAGTTCGAGCAGGGAGGCAATTTTCCCATCCGCCCAGATTTGACCGGTGGTCGGGCAGACGGTTCCGGCGATCATCTGCAGAAGCGTGCTTTTTCCGCTTCCGTTCACGCCCATGATGCCGAGGCATTCGCCGCGCCGGACTTGGAGCGAGAGCGGGTGCACCGCCGTATAACGGCGGTTTTTGAAACGGTATGGAAAGAGAAGGTTGCAGAACATCTCGCGGCGCGTGGAGGAGCAGGGATATTCCTTCGAGACATTCTCCAGCATGAGAATCAGATCAGACGACATCGGCAAAGCGCCTCCTCATCGCGGAGAAGAAGCAGTATCCCGCCTGGAATACCGCGATTCCGATAATGTAATAGAGAAGAATCTGCGTCCAGTCCGGCGGCAGCCCCTTGAGGAAGATGTTGCGGATGTTGACGACGGCCGGAGTCAGAGGATTCAGTTTCAGAAGGAAATGGAAGGTTTCCGGGATCATTTTGATGCTGTAGAAGATGGGCGTTGAGAAGAAGAGGAACAGCATGAGAATGTTCATCAGATTCCCGAGGTCGCGGAAGAAGAGTCCGAGCGCGGCTGAAATCCAGGAACAGCCGATTGTCAGAAGCAGGAACGGCAGAACAACCAGCGGGAATGCCAGCAGAGAGAGCCAGGAGAACCCTCCGCCGGAAATGACCGAGAACACGCCGAGCAGGAGCAGCACCACTGCCGAGACCAGCATGTTGGCGCAGGCGAGACTCACCGGAAGAAGTTCCAGCGGGAACGGACTGCGCTTGATGGAGCCCGCGCGTGAAACGAGCAGATTCAAACTTCCCATGACGCTTTCGCTGAAGGCGGAAAAAACGGTGATTCCCGCGTAGACCGCAAGTCCGAAGCTCCATTTGGAGGAGAGCTCCGCCTCCGGCCAGCGCAGTTTGAACACGTAGCTGAACATATAGACGTAGACCAGCAGAATGCAGACCGGCGGAATGAAGAGCCAGAGAACTCCGAGCAGACTGTGACGGAATTTCGCCGTCAGATTGTTGCGGAAAAGCATCCCGAACAGCGTACGCTGTTTCAGAACCTCTTTCAGAGGTTCTGAAGGATTCAACCCTTTTCTCCATTGAAACTTTGGAGAGATCTGATACATGTTTCCAGCTTTGTTCCTTTATGCGCTTTGGGCGTTATGCAATGACGGCCCATTTCATATCCACGCCGCGTCCCAGCTCATGCCATTTCGACATATTGCCGCCATCGTACCAGCCAAGCATTCCGGTGGAGTATTGGCGGACGAGCAGATCGTCTTTTCCGTCGCCGTTGTAGTCTCCTGCTCCACAGATGAACCAGTCTTTCGCGTTAAGCTGTCCGAGGCTGGAGTAGCCAGAGGCTCTTCCGTTTTCGAATTTCATGACGGATCCAGTTGTGCGGTTGGAGAAGACAAGATCATCTTTCCCGTCGCCGCTGAAGTCTCCGATCGCGGAAAGCGTCCATGCGGTTCCGGTGGAGCCGAGCGAGGTAAGCATTCCGTTCAGATTCGTCATGTAATAGGAATCGTTGTAGCGGAGAAGAATTTCATCTGTGTTGTCTCCGTTGAAATCTCCGGTTCCGCAGAGTTCCCATTTGCCTGTGAATTTGGTTGAAATGGATTTCCATTGATCGGTTCCGTCGATCCAAACTCCGAGAGATCCAAGTTTGGGTGCGTGCCAGACAATGGAATTTTTTCCGGCTTTTCCCGTAACGTTTCCTACCTTGACATTCCAATTGATATTATCCGGGTTATTCAGACAGCTGATGCTTTTCCAGTTGTTCATATCGCCGTCGATGCGGTATCCGATGTAAGCGCTCCGAACACCGTTGAGAACGACATCGCCGAACATGACGATGTCGGCTTTTCCAGAGGAATTCATGTCATACGCTCCGAGCACCTTCCATGCGGTGGATTCCGGGATTCCCTGACCCCGCCAGGTGTTCGTGCCGTCCATCCAGAATCCGATCTGATAATCGCCGCCGATGTACTGGAAGACGATATCGCTTGTGCCGTTGCCGTTGATGTCGTTTTTGACGGGGCCGGAAACCAGCGGTTTGAGATTGCTCGTGTCGAAAAGAATCGTTGAAATGGCTTTCAAGCGGCGGCGCGAGCCGGAGTAGTAATAAGTCCCGCCCCATTTCATCCGCTGGTCGTGCTGGTAGGTGTCGTCAAAAATAATCTCTCTGGTAGAGGCGTTGTAGCCATAGCCGGTCATGGTGTGACCTTCGATATGGACGAGAACCACACGCCCTGCGTCAATTTCCGCCATGTAGTCTTCAAAGGTGAACTTGCCGTCGTTCGTGTCCACATAGGTGTCTTTTGTATTGTATTTATCCAAAGCGTAGCCGGCCTTTTGCACGTAGAGCATGAGACCGTATTTCATGTCCTGACAGCGGATGGGGGTTGTAATCGATATGGAGCCCGACGAGACGGTTCGCTTCTGAGTGCTGTTGATGATGTATTGAAGAGTGGTGTTCGGGAAATAAGTGGTCGAATAGTCGTGGTTGTCGCGCCAGTACTGGCTGGTTCCGAGAAAATCCGCGATGCAGTCGAAGACGGAAATATTCAGGTTCGTGGTTCCGTTGACGAACGTATACGGATATTCATGCGGCGGCTCCTGGCCGAAGAAGCGTTTCACATGTCCTTTGGAAGCTATGGCGGAACCGAGGACGGTGTCAAAGGCGTCCATGTCGTAAATGGAGCCGCTGTAATCGCGGGCGTTGAGTTCCACGTCGCCTTTGATGAGATTGGAGACGTTGTAGCCGAGATAACCGTAACGGTCGTAATAGCCGAGCAGCATTCCCATGGCCGTGGCGGTGCAGCCGTACATGTATTTCACCTGCGGAACTTCATAGGGAAGAACGACGTCTCGAGGAGCGGAGACGGTGTAGGAGACGATTGTGTCCGTAAAAATGTCTTCCGGAGAGATGAGAAAACCGGAATTTTCGGGAACTGTCGTTACGGTCGCCGCCGGCGAAACCGTTTGCGCGGATGTGCCATCGCAGAATTGCAGATCGGACGGTTCGGAAGTCCGTCCGGCGGACGGGGAAAGCGGTTTTCCGTTTTCCGGGCTTTCGCTCTTTTGTTCCGCGAATACGGAAAGTGTCAATGGCGACGGGGCGGCGGGAGCCGTTTCAGCGGTCAGCACCGGTCTGCAATTCGTTTTGACCGGGATTGTAAGAAAGATATCTGAAGAGAACGGCGTGGCAACGGGTTTGGCGGACTCTTGTTCCTGAGCGGGGAAGCTGTACAGCTTTCGGCGTGGTTTCCATTCCACTTTTTTCATTTTTATTACCCTCCCTGTTCTTTTGTCAAACGATATGCCCCTGGATAATATATTCTCCGGTTTCGCATAATTCAAATGAAGAAACGGAGATTCTTAAAAAAAGAGTTTGGAAAAGTTGTATTTTGGAAAAAAGCAAAGGGAAAAAATAGTTTTTGAGGGTCAAGCTTTCTTGACAAAGAGGAAACGGGGGATTCCGAAGCAGTCTTTCAGAATCATGGATTCTGCGAGGAAGGGGAAGGCTGAGGCAAATTCCGCAAGCGGACGCGTTTGTTCTGCGCCCATCTCGAACATTGCAACGCCGCCCGGGACAAGGTGCGCGCCGAGCTGACTGATTGCCTGACGGATCAGAGCGGTTCCGCCGTCGTCGGCAAACAGGGCGACGTCCGGTTCAAAATCGCGGACTTCGCGCTGAAGATTCGGTTTTTCTTCGCGCGGAATGTACGGCAGGTTTGCCGCAACGGCATCAAACCGCATTCCGGGGAAGGGTTCGAAGAGGGAGCCGGAACGGAATTCAACATTTTTGAATTCGTATGCCGCAAGATTGCGCTGCGCCCATCGGAGAGCGTCGGGGGAGAGTTCGGAGCCGTACACTTTTAGGTCCTCCCGCGCGTATGCAAGCGAGAGGGAGATTGCGCCGGAGCCGACGCCGAGTTCGCAGAAGGTTCCGTTCCGCGGGATCTGCGGAAGAAGAGTCTCCACGATTCCGAAAGTTTCCGGACGCGGAATCAGACAGCCGGGACCGACTTTCAGCAGCAGTTCGCCGAAGTATTCATCGCCGAGAATATACTGGAGCGGTTCGCCGTTGAGCCGCCGGTCTGTCATGGCGTATGCGCTCCGGATTTCGGAGTCTTCAAGCGGGCGTTTCTGAAAAAAAAATTCCATGACCGGGATTGCTGTTGCACGCGAGACGATCCAGCCGGATTCCTGTTCGGCGTTGTCGGTCCCGTTCAGACGGCGGAGCACTTCCAGACGGAGTTCTTCTGCGTTCATACGGCGGCTTTTTTCTTTTCTTTTGCCGCGCGGTAACGGCGGACCAGATGAAGTACGCCGAAGTAGGTGACGGGAGTCATGACGGCGGTCAGAATCGCTGCTCCGATGAAGAAAGCCGCGACAAGTTCCCCGCCGAGCGCGAGCAGAGCCGCCCAGCTGCCTTTCGAGATGACGTCCATCATTGCCTCTTCGATTTTCGCGTAGGAGAGGTCACCCCCCATGAGCTTGTTTCCCACCCAGCATTGAGCCGGATAGATGACGAAGACGGTGAAGTGGTTGGTCAGGAGCGTTCCGAACGTCGCGCCGATTTTGCTTCCCTTCAGCAGAAAGGAGGTCGGGATGGAACAGGCAAACTGAAGTCCGAACGGAACGAGACAGCCGTAGAACATACCGATCGCCCAGCCGCGGGCGATGTATTCGGGCGTCGCCTTTTCTTTTAAAATCTTTGAGTACAGGAAAAGGTATTTTTGCCGGATCCATTTTTTGAGAGTCATAAATTCCCCCTTTACATTAGAGAGCGGAAAGATAGCATGTCAAATGATGTTTTTCAAGCCTTATTCTTCGCCGAGTGTAATTTTTTCCACGCGTTCGAGCGGACGTCCGAGGAACCTGGCGGCGTGCGCGGGAAGTTCCGAGTGCAGATCTGTGAAGAAAAAACGGCATTTGCTGCCCTTGTCCTTCACCGCGGAAAGATTGTTGTGCAGCAGGAAGTCCTGCACATAATCTGCACATGCGGTGGCGCTGTCGATGATCGGAACCTGTCCGCCGAGGTATGAACGGATGGTCTCTTTGAAGAGCGGATAGTGGGTGCAGCCGAGCAGAAGCGCATCAGGCGGATTGAGGCGGACGTTGTGCAGATAGATGTCAAGAACTGCGCGCGCGATCGAATCATCGGTGACGCCTTCCTCCGCCATCGGGACGAGGAGGGGGCAGGCGATGCTTTCGACGATGATCGAGGGATCCTGTTTGTGAATGCCGCGCCGGTAGGCGTCGCTGCTGACCGTGGCGCGGGTTCCGGTTATGACGATCCGCTCCGGTGCTGCGGCAAGCGCGGCGCGGATGCCGGCGTCGAGCACGCCGAGAATATGCGCTTCGGGATAGAGGCGGCGGAGCGTTTCCATTGCAACAGCCGAGACGGTGTTGCAGGCGACGACAATCATCTTCACTCCGCGGTCGAGCAGAAACGCGGCGTCCTCGCGGGCAAAGCGGCGGATGGAATCCACGGATTTATCGCCGTACGGCACTCGGGCTGTGTCGCCGAGATAAAGAATGTCTTCATCGGGGAGGGCGCGGTTCATGGCGGCGACGACGGTCAGTCCGCCGAGTCCGGAATCGAACACGCCGATCGGTCTGTTGTCAGCCTTGTGCGACACTTTGGTTCCTTTCGATTAATGTTTCCGTGAGGTTTTCCAGAAGCGCGTTTTTGCGTTTGTCGAGCTTGAGCGATTTGTGCTCTTTGCACATCCCGCGTTCGACGGTTTCGACGAATGAGTTGATTTCGCGCCGGGAAATGCACTGCGGGTGCGCCGCCCAGCGCCGGAGGAAAATCTGTTCGTGAAGTTCCGGCTGTCCCGCGCGCGGAATGGTGATCGGACGGGCGCAGGTTTCAATCTGATAGTCTTTCAGTGCGATGATGATTTTTGCGTAATCGGTTTCGGTGGACTTCAGACGGAGGAATTTGTACTCCATGACGTCGGAGGCGGAAGATTCATCGCCGGAACGGGTGTAGTGATGCTTGCGGTCGGAGAAATTCAGACTGCCGGCGCAATTGGTGTCGAGCTCGTTGTTGAAAATGCGCCATTCGCGGAGGATTCCGTTTTCGTCGCGGCGCAGGTCGCCGCCGAGCAGGAGAAGACAGACCAGGTCGGTTTCCCTGTGCGGCCGGTCGGTGATGGCGGTTTCCCCGTTGATTTTCGGAAGTTCCATGGAGATGTGCAGGCTGTGGGTCGGGATTTCGAGGAACTTCACGGCTTCATTGATGACCATGGACATTGCCCACGGACAGTCGAACAGCGGACGCGAGAGGTCGCCGATAATGTTGAAGCGTCCGAGCGCGTATTCCAGAAACCCGCGGTTGCGGCTGGTGGTTCCGGCGGTAAGCGGACGGTGCGCATCGACATGACCGCCGAGACGCCACATGCGGCGGCGGAGGTCGAAGTCGTTGAACCAGTTGAAGGAATCGAAACGGCTGTCCTCCCCCGGTTCCGCATAGACAGCGCGCGAGCCGAGACAGCTGAATTCCAGTTCCGCCCCGAGCGGGGTCGGCGTGGAATGCCAGTTGAAGCCGACGTAGTCCACGATATCCTGCATTTTCCGGTGGTCGTAGATTTCATCGGCGACGGCAATGCAGAGTTCCGCATACTCGCAGTAGGAACGTCCGGGAACGGCTGCGTCGAGCTGTTTCTCCCGCATGAGTTTTTTGATTTTCCGTTTGTTGGAATTGTAGTAGAGAAACGCCAGCAGAATGGTCACTCCATGACGGAAATACTTATGAGCGACGCGGACGGCATCATGGAATTCATGGCGGAGCTTTTCCGCGAGCTGATTGAAGATGATGTGCTTGCAGACAAGCTCCATGTAGGAGTCCGCATACGGACGGATTCCGCAGTTCGCGAAGACTTTGTTCAGGTCGGGGGGCTGGGCGCCGCTGAACGCCTGGAGCATGAGATAGTTGCAGACATAATCCCCGTCGAAATGCGACTGGATGAGCTGGTCGATTTCGGACCCCATGAGTTCCTGCATGGCGCGCTTGGAAATTTCCGATTCTTTTTCCGGGTCCGGCGCAATGCCGTTGAGCGTGGTGCTGATTTTGCGTTCCAGATAAAGATTGTAGCGGTCTTCAAACTGGATTTCCGCACCGAAGGATTTCTGAAGCGCGGGGACATTGCCGATATACGTTTCCGCCCGGCGGCGTTCTCCAGCGGAGTCGCGGACGACAACGCGGCGGCGGAAATAGAGTTTCTTTTCATCCTCGAAGGCGTCCAGCAGGACGAGTTCTTCGGGCGTGAGGGCTTTGAGAATGCGTCCGCGAACCTGGGAACCTTTCTGGCGGACGATAAAGAAGAAGGCTCCCGGAGGAACAATGCGCATGTAATTGTTGAGAACCGCCGGTTCCGTTTCGACGCGGCGGCCGAGAATCAGCTTGACATGGCGGTCGCTCAGGAGGGTTCCGTAGACAAAAAGGTCGGTGCAGCCGTCGTGTACCGCGGATGCGGCGTCGGCGACGGCTTCCGGGGTGCGGCGGCGACGGGTCAGAGAAATTCCATCAGAACCGCTGTCTCGTCGCAGTTGTCCTTCTTGCTGCATATTGCGCAGTCGCTCCATATTTTGCCGGGGAACATGTTTTTATCCACGATCCGGAATCCGAGACGCATGAAGAAATGGGCGCGGTAGGTCAGCGAGAAGAGACTGGCTGGAACGCCCGCATCTTTCATCTGCCGAATGACGCCCGCGAGGATTTCGGAGCCGATGCCCTGTCCGACATGTTCGGGAACAACCGCGAATGAGCGGACTTCGTACAGCGAATGACCGTAGTCGCGAATAGCGATGCAGCCGACGAATTTTCCGTCGAGTTCCGCAATGCGGAAGTTGCCGATTTTTTCCTGAATATCCTCGGGTGTGCGGGGAAGGAGCAGACGCTCCTTCGCATAACCGCCGAGGAGCGCCCAGATATGGTGGACGTCGGTGTTGTCGGCGTGGTGCAGCCCTTTTTCGGGGGTGTAGCGCGCCGGTCTTACGACCAGGGAGCCGGTGAACATCGTGTTATTTCTCCGCTTCGGCTTTTCCGGATTTTTTCGGTTCCGCATAGAACTTGACGTTGCGGAAGCGCTCATAGCGCTGGGTCTTGAGCTGCTCCGGCGTCCAGCCGTCGAATTCCTTGAGCGCGGCGAGAACAGCTTTTCTGAGGTTTTCTGCCGCGGCGTCATAATCCTTGTGAGCTCCGCCGAGCGGTTCTTCGACGACACCGTCGACGAGTTTGAGTTTGAGCAGGTCATGGGCGGTAAGTTTCAGCGCTTCCGCCGCCTGAGCGGAATAGGCGCGGTCTTTCCAGAGAATCGCGGCGCAGCCTTCCGGGGTGATGACGGAGTAGTAGGCGTTTTCCATGATCATGACTTTGTTTCCGACGCCGATGGCAAGTGCGCCGCCGGAGCCGCCTTCGCCGATGACCACGCAGATGATGGGGACGGTGAAAGAGAACATTTCGCGCAGGTTGACCGCGATGGCTTCGCCGATGTGGCGCTCTTCGGAGGCGACGCCGGGGAATGCTCCCGGGGTGTCGATGAAGGTGATGATCGGCAGACGCGCCATTTCCGCAATCTGCATCAGGCGCAGGGCTTTGCGGTATCCTTCCGGATGCGGACAGCCGAAGTTGCGCATGACGTTCTCTTTGGTGTTGCGTCCCTTCTGTGTGCCGATGACCATGACAGGAATATCGTCGATCTTCGCGAAGCCGCCGACGATTGCGGCGTCGTCCGCGAATCTGCGGTCGCCGTGGAATTCAAGAAAATCGGTGCAGATGCGTTCGATATAATCGAGCGTGTAGGGGCGGTTCGGATGACGCGCGAGCTGAACGCGCTGCCATGCGGAGAGAGACCCGTAGATGTTTTTCTTCATCTCTTCGATCTTGACTTTGAGCGCCTTGATCTCCACGGCCGCATCGATATGGCTGGAGGAACTCAGGGATTCCCATTCCGCCAGTTTCGCTTCGAGCTCCGCGATCGGTTTTTCAAATTCCAGATTGACGATTGACATATTCGTAAAAACTCCTTCGTTAGCCGTCGGTTTTACATGACGAGCACCGTGCTGCCTTCGGAAAGCAGCACGAATATTTCATTGATGTCTGAGTTCTTCAGACGGAAAAACAGGTGTTCGGATTCTGCTGTCTGCGGGGCTTCGCCGTGAATTCCGGAGACGGGTGTTCCTTCCGCGTTGCGCAGTTCGAGCCAGCGGCTGCCAAGCGTGTTGCCCGGCCGGTTGAACTTGTAAAACTGTCCGTTCAGTTCATAGTTCGGATAAGCGAGTTTCGTTCCGACCGTGAAAGTGCCGGACGGGACGGAGAAGTCCGCTCCGCATTCCAGTTCGAAACTGCGGTAAATCGTTTCTTCTGCCGTCAAAACCAGAAGACGCTTTGCGGCTTTGTTGATCCGGAGGCTGAAGGAATCGGAAACCTTGCCTCCGGCATTGCGGATTGCGAGGTTTGCGCTGATGGAGAGCTTGAGCGCCTCTTCCGCAACGGCGGAATCGGAAGAGAGAAAGTAGAGTTTCGAGGCCTCTTTCGCCGCGGTTCTGTAATCTTCCTGAAGCATGGCAATGCGGGCGGGTTCAAGAGCGGATGCGCTTCCATTCTGTGCGGAAAGTGCAAATGCGCTTATCAATAAAAACGCCGCAAACAAAAAATGCGGGACGAGAAAACATATTTTCATTCTGTGACAGCTCCTCTTTTCATATATAAGTTACTCTTGCAAAACGCTTTTTTCAAGCGGAATGTTTGAATTTGTCGGATTTGTTCCGTTTTTCAACACATTTTCCAGCTCTTCCGCCCCGTTCCAGGCTGCATAAGCATAGGTTTTCCCGGAGACCCGGTATTCCATGAGCGGAGTCAGGCGGGCGGCGCGGATTTCCGCCGGAGTCAGTTTGCCGGCTACAATATCGGCCTTTCCGTTGCGGATTGCCGCGAACGCTTTGTCTCTGTCGATCGAAAAATATGCGATTCTCCAGTTGTTCCGTTTAGCGGCTTCCCTCAAATCGGCTGTGTTTTCCGGTGCACAGATCGCGACAAAGAGAATACGGCGCTGCAGGAGATTCTGAAGGCGTTTTTGCGCGGCGATCCGAACCAGTTCTTCAGACGGGAGCTCCGGTGTCTTTTCCTCCTCAAAAAGAGTGCACGAGGAGAGAAGCGGAGCGAGTCCCGCGAGAAAAAACAGAACCGTCCGCCGCGCAGTTTTCATTTGCCGAGCATATCCTTGAACTGTTTGAAAAGATAGAACGGGTCGTGGGGGCCGGGCGCGGCTTCGGGGTGATACTGCACGGAGAACATCGGAGCCTCTTTGTGGCGGAGTCCTTCAACAGTGCCGTCATTGAGGTTGATGTGTGTGACTTCCACGCAGGAAGGCAGGGAATCCGGATCAAGCGCGAAGTTGTGGTTCTGCGAGGTGATTTCAACAGCTCCGGTCGCAAGGTTCTTGACCGGGTGATTGCAGCCGTGGTGACCGAATTTCAGACGGTAGGTTTTGCCTCCGACAGCGCGTCCGAGGATCTGGTGACCGAGGCAGATTCCCATGACGGGGACTTTGCCGATGAGTTTTGCCGCCATTTCGGATGCATAGGGCAGAGCGGCGGGGTCGGCAGGACCGTTCGAGAGAAAGACTCCGTCGGGTTTGAGCGCGAGAATCTCTTCCGCCGAGGTTTTCGCCGTAACAACCTGAACGTCGAGACCGCAGAGACGGAGCGAGCGGAGAATGTTCCACTTGATGCCGAAGTCCACCGCGACGATGCGGTGTTCGACCTGGGGCAGTTCATCCGCAATGCCCCAGGAGCGGGTGATGGAGCCATCGGGATCAAAATGATAGTTCTTTTCACAGGTGACTCTGGACGCATAGTCCTGATTGTCAAGTCCTTCCCACGCGGCGGCTTTTGCGACACCGGCTTCTTCGGAAATCTCTTCATCGGAGCAGTGGAGGTATCCCTTCATAGTTCCGGTGGAGCGGAGCTTGAGAGTGAGCGCGCGGGTGTCAATTCCGTCGATGGCGGGAACTCCGGCGCCGATGAGCGCCTGGGCGAGAGTTTCCTGCGCGCGCCAGTTGCTGGGCTCGTTGTATTCATGCATGATGAAGCCGTTGAGGAAGAGGGCGCGGGATTCGCGGTCGGCGTCGTTCATGCCATAGTTGCCGATTTCGGGATAGGTCATGGTAACGAACTGTCCGGCGTAGGAGGGGTCGCTGAGGATTTCCTGATAACCGCACATACCGGTGTTGAACACGACTTCGCCGACGCGGTCGACTTTTGCTCCGACCGAGCGTCCGCGGAATACGGTTCCGTCTTCCAGTGCGAGAAAAGCCTTCTTCTCGCGCATTGCTTTCCAATCATATTCGTTTGCCATGATGTCCTTCCTTCCGGGATCGACCGGGCTTGTTTTAAATCTGTGAAATATACATCACACTCATGCAAAAATCAAAAAAAGAAATCGGGAAAAATGAAAAATTTTCCAGGGTGCAGTGCTGATTTGAGAGCGGAAAGATTTAAAAACAGAAAGCGGGGCTTCGCGCCCCGCTTCCTCTGCTGTTCCGGATGTGTTATTCGAGCATCATCGAACGGAACTTGGCAATGTCCTCTTTGGTGAAACCGCAGGAGAGAACATAGTTCTCAATCTTCTCATTGATGTTCTTGCCGGGATAGTTGGCGAAAACGGCAACGAGGTGATTGAAGCGGTCCTTGTGGTTGAAGTGCGGATCCGGATTCCAGAAACCGGTGGCTTCCCAGTCCTTGTAAAGTTCCTCTTCGGAGACTCCTAGCAGACCGTTCAGGATGAATGCAAGAGCACCCGTGCGGTCCTGTCCGGCGATGCAGTGGAAGTCAATCGGATAGTTCTTCTCATCAAGGAAGATGCGGAAGTCGCGTCTGAATGCTTCCTTGCCCCAGTCGCTCTGCATTCCACCGTATGCGGCAGAGGAAATGTGGAACCAGGTGACATCTTTGCCGAGCGGGGAGCCGGTCATGCCGTAGCACTCTTTGTCGGAACGGAGGTCGAGGTCGCTCTTGATTCCGAGCTCCTTCAGCATGTAAGCTTTGGTTGCAGAGGAGAGACGGTTCTTTCCGGGCTTGATTTCCTTGACGACGGCGAAGAGTTCGCGGAGATAGCGCTCCTTGTTGTCAATGGTGGTCTGAAGCATCTTCGGGACGGAGTTTTTAACCTTGTCCGTGCAGCACCAGGTCCAGGAATCCGAGCCGGTGAAAACTACTGCGGCAAGAACGTTTTTGCCCTCTTTGACGGGAATGAGGAACTGATAGTTTTCCGCGGAGATCGGGTGAACGGCGTTGCCGGCTTTGACGCGGTCGAACGCGAGCTTGCCGTTGATGCTGATGCTCCAGAACCAGTCGGCGCCGCAGCCGATTGCCGCCCAGCCGTCGGCAGGGGCGTTGAATTCCTGCATGAAGATTGCGGGCTCTTCCATTCTCTTGTGGAAGGAGAACTTGCCGTTCGCATCCAGTTTGACGGTGATCGGTTTTTTGCCGTTGTATTCCGCGGGGATCTCTGCGGGGATTTCCGGCGGAGCTGTGATGCTGCCCTTCATGAGGAAGGCTTTCCATTCGGGCGAGAGCTTGATGCTGACGAGGTCAAGCGTTGCGGGCTTCTTCTGGAAATCGCGCAGGTTGCCGATTTCCGCAAGAACCGTTTTTTCTTTTTCTTTGAGAGCTTCGCCGTATTTGCCGTAAAGTTCATCACGGGTGTACTTGACTTCGCGGGCATTGTCGTTCAGTCCCGCCGTGCGGTAGATGAGAGACTGCTTGACGCGCTTGCCGTCGAGACCAATGCGTCCGCCGAGGTCGCGCACGTTCGGAATTTTGGGAATCCGGAGGAGACGCGGAGCCTGATCTTCCGTTTTGAAGGTCGCGGAAGCGGTTTTGCCGTCCGCGGAAACGGTCCAGGTGTAGTTGCGGGCGATTTCAAGATTCCAGACAACGGCTTCCGTCTTTTTGGTTTTGACGGTGAAAACCGGAGTCTTGTCCTGTTCGCGGGTGACGGTTACGGTGAATTTCGGATTGCTTTTGCCGTTCCAAGTCCATTTGAGGCGGACCGGTTCGGGATAATATCCGTTCTTTTTGAGCTGTTTGCGTTTTGCCGGATCGGCGAAGAATGCGACGCGTTCGGCGCGCGGCATGTTCAGAAACGCCTTCTGTCCGGCGTTGAGCAGGGAGACCTGAGCTCCGTTCACGGGGGCGGTCAGAACCAGAGCTTCTTCCTTTTTCGCTTCCGCGAGGACCGGAGTCTGTTTCTTTTCAACTTTTGCCGGAACCGGAGCCTGTTTCTTTTCCGGTTGTTCCGCGACAGCTTCCTTTGTTGTGCAGGCGCTGAAGAAGAGGGTGCTTCCGCAAGCGACCGCGCATAAAAGCATGAGACGAATCGACATGTTTTTTCTCCTTTATTGTTTCAAGATTCCGTTGCTTTGACAGCTTTGGTATTTTAGCACATTAGACAGCAAATGCAAAGAAAAGCTCCATCTTTTTTTGAAAAAATGGAGCTTTTCAGGATTTTTTGAGAAAAACTTTTACTTATTGCGCTTCAAAGCGTCGAGAAGAACGCGTTTCCGGGGATTGTCGGCGGAGGGAACATGGCGGTTTTCTTTCCACTCCTTTTCCACGTCCCAGGTGGGAGCTTCGCGGAAGGAATGATACGTCCAGTCCCAGCCGAACTCCTCGAAGAGGTCAATGCAGTCGCGCAGATAACGTTCCGCGCCGTCCGCTTTGGAACGGGCGGAGAATTCTCCGATGTAGATGCGCGCTTTGTGACGCTTCTGAAAGTCCGCGACGGGCTGGAGCGTTTTCCGCAGCATTGTCTTGTCCCAGTATTCCCCGCGGAATTTTCCGGGGTAGGGGCCCTGGGTGGCATGCGTGAATGCAGCGGGGACATACATGTGCGCCTGATAGATGACGTCTTTCATCTTGAGCGGTTCAAGAAAACGGAACATTTCCGGTGATGCGAGCAGGTTTGCTTCGATGATGACGGGCATATCCGGATCGACCTCACGGATCGCTTTTGCGGCGCGGTGCTGGAGTTCCAGGTAACCGACCGCAAGCTCCGTTGTCTGCTGCGGCTCGTTGATGAGGTCATACGCCCAGATTGCGGGATTGCCTTTGCAGTGTTTGGCAATCAGCTTCCAGGTTTCCTCGTAGAATTCCGCGAGTGCGGGATTGTGCTGCATTTCAAGCGTGGCGTCGCCGCGGCGTCCGCCCGGAGGCAGACCGTAGCAGAGGATCAGACGGATTCCGTACTTCTGGGCGACCGGGGAGATTTTGTCGAGGTTCTCCAGGCGTTTCGCGACGAGTTCGCGAAGTTTGTTCAGATCCTTGCCGTCGAAGACCCAGGGATAGGCGCTGAGCCAGTAGCGGACGGCATTTGCGTTCCATTCATGAAGTGTTTTCAGATCTTCTGCTTTCAGCGGATTCGGAGAGCTGTTCACGCCGCGGAGAACGGGGGCGTTGCGGACGCGGTCCGAATATTCGCAGATATAGTCGGAAGCATCTTCGCGGAACGGCTGGAAGACGCGGAAGGAACTCAGATCGAACTCCGCCGTTCCGAAGTTGTTCTCCGTGCCGAGGTGAAGGACGGCTTTTGATATGCCGGAATCGAGTTTGGAGAAGAAGGAAATTTCGCGCGGGGCGTTTTCGCTTCTGCCGGAATACTTTTCCCAGTCGACGGTGTCCCATGTATCCCAGGAGTGATGCCAGACGGAGTGTCCGGTTTCCGGGTGTTTATACGAAACGGCGAAGCGGATGCCGCGGCGGGAACGATCCTTTTTGTCCTGTTTCCAGCCGCTGCTGCGGAGACGGATGACGAATGTCACATATTTTCCCGCATGAGCGGAAAGGTTGATTGGAATTTCCGCGTAGTGGCGTCCGGCGCGTTCGTTTTCCTTGATATTCAGCAGAATGTATTCTCTTCCTTCCTTTTGAAGATGAGAGACGCCGCGGTCCATTTTCCATTGATTCCCCTGAGCGATTTCCGGTGCGAGCGCGGCGGCGAATCCGCTGACGGCGGAGAGCAGGAGTGCCAGAATGAATGTTTTTTTCATAATTAAAGACCTCCGTTTTTGCCGTTGTCTCCGCCTCCCCAGAAATACTGTTCTGCGGAAGTTCCCTGCGAGCGGGGAATGGCGGCATGTGCTTTGCCTTCCACATGACCGTCAAAATAAAGGACGTTGATGCCGCGTCTGGAATTGTGGCGGCGGACTTCCTGCTCCGTGGCGAAAAGCCCGTCATAATCCGCGACTGTGGTTCCCGTCAGGACGGAGAGCGGGAAACTGGCGTTGTATTTCACCATATCCATGACAGTTCCGCGTGCGGAGGGGCGGGCGATGCGTTTGGCGGAAATGCCGAGCATGGCGGAGTTGAGTCCGTAATCGTTCCGGAGAGTCCGCGGCGCGGAAGCGTCGGAGGTGGGGCAGTCGAACGGAGCGCGCGGTTTCATGGGAACCGCCCAGGTTGAAGCGGGGAAGATCATATTGTCCGCCGGTTTGAGGTTCGGAAACAGCGTTGCGAATATCATATCGTCCCACTTGCCCTGATTCGCTGCGAGATTTCCGGTGCTTTTCGGCATGAATTCATTGCTGTTGTCCAGATAGAGCCGGAGTCCGGTTCCGATCTGCTTCAGATTTGAGGCGCAGCTGATGTCGCGTCCCTTTGCCCGTGCCGCGCTCAGCGCAGGCAGAAGCATTGCGGCAAGAATTGCTATGATTGCAATTACCACTAAGAGTTCTATGAGCGTTAACCTGCTTTGTTTTTGTTTTCGGGGTTTCATTCTCTCTTTCCTCCTGAGTTTGTTTTTGTTTTATATTCAGCGCTTCCTGCCTGAAAGAGGCAGGGAAGGGCGACTTCAACAGTTTCGGGGAAGACTTCCGCCGAGATCCAGCGGAAGAGCTGATCCGCAATGAGTGCGGTTTGGGAAACGAAATGTCCGACCCGCAGCGGAGGTTCGAATTCCAGATTTCCGGAAGAGAATGCGAGAACGGGGAGATCCTCCGGAATGCGGAGACCGGCGGATTCCGCCTCCTGTGTGAACTGGTAAAGCATGGTGCGTCCGCAGCAGATCCAGCCGTCAAAACGTCCGTTTTCCAGACAATTCCGCAACTCGCCGCGGGCGCCGAAGTTGTCGCTGATGACATTCCCTTTGAGCGAGAAATCGGGAAGCGAGTTTTCGAGCGCTTCCGCGATATTTCGGACCCACGACATCGGAATGTCTTCGAGTGTTTCTGGATGGACATGAAGCCCGTTTCCCGCAAAAAGTCCGATTTTTGAACAATTGAGAGAGCGGAAGCGGCGGACGGCTTTTTTTACCGCGTCCGCATAGTCTGAATGGATTTGCGGACAGCTGCCCGTAAATTCATTTCCGTATGCGGCGACGACCCGGATGCCGAGTTTGATGAGTTTGCGGATCGGCTCTTCCATCCAGGAATTTTTGGTGAAGAGAACAACCGCATGCGGTTTGAATTCGCGGCATTTTTCGAGAATCTGCATGGTCTGCCCGAAAATGGTGAAAGGAAGATATCCTTCCGCTTCAAGGCGTTCGATCAGAAGTTGAAGGGCTTCCTGCGCGGAATAGCGTCCGCCGCCGTTGAGCAGATTGGCGCGGCAGAGAATGAACACCGTTTTTCCGCCGGAGAGTTTCGGCAGACGTGTTTTCAGGCTTGAGCACTGCCATCCGAGCTGGTCGATATAGCGTTGAACAAACTTCCGGACCTCCTTGCGGACTCCCGGCTGATTGTTGATGACTCTGGAAACCGTGGCAGTCGTGACTCCGCACGCCGCCGCAATCTCCGTTATGGTTATTTTGCTCTTCATGTTTGTACTCAAAACTGTAAATATTTTCACTTTTGATGTTATTATACTCCGCTTTCCGGAAAAGTCAAGATGCTGAAAAGTATTTTTTGCAGAAAAAGTTTCCTCTGATAATTTTTTCTGTTTTTCTGAATTCAAACAGACAGTTTTCTTGATTTCTGAAATACCGGAGGATATAGTAAAAAGAGGAATCCTGAAGGCTGAGATAAAGGAGAAAATGAATGAAACGCGTGGAAATCTCTCATTTTGACGAATACGGAATCCGTCCTTTCTGCGATCAGCTGAGTTTGCACTTCCGCGATTTTTTTTACGGATACAATTCAGGAAAATGGAAGAGCCGACTTCCGTGCAACCGCCTGATCTGCATTCTGGAAGACAGTGAAGAGTCCTCTTTCTCCGATGCGAATGAAACCGTCCGGCTGACTCCCGGAACCATTGTGCTGGTTCCTGCGTTTCATGAAATAACCCATGACCAGAGCGCTTCCATGCGGCATCTTTCCATCCATTTTTATATGGAGCTCTATTGCGGGATCGACCTTTTCAGCCAGTGCGACAGGCTGTATCATAAAATCGACGGGAGACGGATTGAAACGATCAACCGGATGCTTCTCAATCCGGACCGTTTCCTGCTCACCGCCTTCATGCGCGCGCTTTGCTGGGATTTCATTGCGGATTTTGTATTGAATACGCATTTTTCCGTGGAGCGGCTTCTGCCGACCTATTCTCATTATGCGCCGCTTTTTGATTATTTCCTGCACAACTGTCATGCGGGCATCAATGTGGAACAGATGGCGGAGGTGATGCGCATGAACCGGAAAACGTTCATCAAGAAATTCATTTACGACACAGGTTTCTCCCCGAAGCGTTTCTTCAACCGCATTCTTGCGACGAAAGCGGCGGAATATCTTTCCTCCTCCGATATGACGATCCGGGAGATCGCGGATCATTTTCAGTTCTGCAATGAATTCTATTTTTCGCGTTTCTTCAAACAGCATCTTGCCATTTCCCCGCGCGAATACCGCAAACGCAACCGTTTCTCTCCGGAGAAGAATATTTCCGCCGATCCGGAATAAGAAATCTGCCGGGGACAAAAAGATATGTTTTTGTCTCTATTAGGCATTCACAAACGGCTGGTTTTGTGCTATAATATAACGAAAGAACAAAATCAACCAACATCCGGAGGTATGGAATTATGCAGACGGCGGTATATTATTTCCCGAATTTCCATGTCGATCCGCGCAATGAAGCGGTTCACGGCAAGGGGTGGACGGAATGGGAGCTGATGAAACATGCGGGGGCGCGTTTCCCCGGTCACATGCAGCCGAAAATCCCCGCATGGGGGTACGAAGACGAAGCGGATCCCGCTGTGATGGCGAAGAAGATCGACGCCGCGGCGGATCACGGACTTGATGCGTTCATTTTCGACTGGTACTGGTATGAGGGACCCTTCCTCGAACGGGCGCTGAACGAAGGTTTTCTCGGAGCTCCGAACCGCAGCCGCATGAAATTCGCCCTGATGTGGGCAAACCACGACTGGAAAAATTTTCATCCGGGCAACCGCGATACCGCCAATTACAAAATCACTTTCCCGTGGACGACCCGCAAGGATACGATTCTGTATGTCTGGGATTATCTCATCGAACATTATCTTACTCAGCCGAACTACTGGAAAATCAACGGGAAACCGTATTTCTCCATCTATGCGATTTCCAGATTCATTTCCCAGATGGGCGGAGTGGAAGACGCCGCGGAAGTGCTTGAGGATTTCCGGGCGAGAGCGAAGGCCGCGGGGCTTACCGGACTTCATCTGAACGCGGTGGGGCTCGACATGCTCGACCGCAGTCCCCAGAGCGCGGCGCGGCATGATCAGGTTATCAAGGCCGGGTTCGACAGCTGCACAAGCTACAACTGCGTCTGCCTTTCCGAAAAGTGGATGCAGGAGTTCCCTCGCGTCGATTTTCAGGAAATGGCGGACGATTATATCGAAGTCGCGAAAAAGACAATGCAGGCTCTGCCGTTCCCGTTTTATCCGGTCATTACAACCGGATGGGATCCCTCTCCGCGCACGATTCAGTCGGAAGTTTACGACCCGACGCCCTGTTATCCGTGGATGGCGGTTATGGAAAGCTCTCCCGAAAAACTTGCGGATGCAACCCGCAAGACGGCGGAGCTCCTGATGACGCGTCCGGCCGATGAACGGATCATGTTCTTCAACGCCTGGAATGAGTGGACCGAGGGAAGCTATCTGGAGCCGGACAACTTTTACGGCATGAAGATGCTTGAGGCGATCCGCGATGCTCTGAAACCGTATGCTGAGTGTTGAGTTCCAATGAAAACGCGGCGGTCTGTTCGAGCAGGCCGCCGCCTGAAATAACAAAAAACAAAGGAAAAAGAAATTACTTATGAAAACGAAAACCCCCGTTTTTTCTGTTCAGTTCCGGAAACACCGCAGAGTCCGTTTTGCGGGCGGATTCCGTAGATTTACCCTCATAGAGCTCCTTGTGGTAATTGCCATCATCGCCATCCTTGCCGGGCTGCTTCTGCCGGCTTTGAATCAGGCGAGAGCGAAAGCGAGAAGCATCACATGTCTCAACAATCTGAAGACGTGCGGGACGATGACGACGCTGTATGCGAATGATTTCAACGATTATATTGTTCCCTCGAAAGGGCCGAACCCGGAAGATGAATTCTGGGCGGGGATTCTGTACGCGCACTCCACGGGGAAAACGTATGCGGAAGTCAGCGGTGTTATTGGCGAAACGGCGAAGGTAGCAAAATTCAATTCGATGCACTGTCCGGAAATGCCGTGGTCGCCGTCCCAGAGAGTGGAAGCGCAGAGTTTCGGAATCAACTTTAATCTTTTCGGTGCTTATGATGCGCCGAATCCTGAGGTCGGAGGAGTTCAGGGAACGAAAAAGGCGTGGATGATCAATTCGCTCGGCAAGATCGAACGGGCCGGAGTTCCGAAGAACAGACCGAGTTCCACTGTGCTGTACATGGATACTCTGAACATGAATTATGCGCAAAAGTGCGCAGGTTTCTACTTCTCTTTGAACAAATTCTACTCCGCTCTTATGCATGGCGGACGCGCGAACTGCGCCATGCTTGACGGCAGCGCAAGAGCGGCGAAGCTGAGCCGGCTTCAGACGGAACACAATTTTGTTTACGGTTCGCAGAAACTGGATGTTTGCGATTCCAACGGAACCGTGATTACCCAATAACACGGAGGAGTCCACATGTCTATTCTGAATACTTGTTCCGGAAAACGCTTTTTGTGTCTTGCGGGTCTCCTGCAGGCAAGTCTGCTTTCCGCCGGGAATCTGTTTTTCAATTCCGGCGCGGAAATGGGAACCGCCGGGTTCGCGCTCTGGCGGCTGCTGAATCCGAAAACGAATCCGGAGATGCGGTTCTCCCAGCCGGCCGCCGATCCGGAAAATCCGTTTCAGGGAAAATATTCTCTGCGCATTGACAACCCGTTCGGCGAATTTTTCCAGCTGCGGACAAAGAGAATACATCTTCCCGCCAATGCCAAGGTCACAATCGGCTGCGCCATGCGCGGAAGCGAAGGCGTGAAGAAGGTGATCCTGCGGGCGGTCTGCATTGATGCGGACGGCGTATGGAATATGCGCTCCAAAGTCTTCCCGGTTACGACAGAGTGGCAGGAGTTCAGTTTTGAATTCGATACGCAAAAAGTTATTGGCGAATGGCAGCTTCAGGTCTGCCAGGGGGCGCCCGGGGCGACAACCGGGAGTCTCTGGATCGACAATATCCGGGTGGAAAAACCCGGGGACGCCGCGGCGTCGCCCGCGTTGAGCATTGCGCTCGTTCCGGAAGAAAAAGTATTGGTTTTCGGGCGCGGAGAAAAGAAGTCCGCAGCCGTTACGGCGTATCTCCGCAACAATTCGGAAAAGCGGCTTTCCGGGAATGCCGTGTTCGATATGACCGGCGACCAGACCGGGGAGGTTGTGCAGAGCGGAACTTTGCCGTATGATCTTGCACCGGGAGAGGTGCTGAAAACAACGCTCCGGTTTACGCTTTCCCGCTACGGCGCTTTCCGCATTGTTCCGCGCAGGAGCGCGATTGCCGCCGAACACCTTGATGCGCTTGTCTGCGCCGTCGGAAAATATGTTCCGGGGGAGAAACTCGACCCGATGAACGATTTCTGCACGGCGATTGTGAATGCTGGCGAGATTTCCTTCTACAACGGAAATGTCTGCCGTCTTGGAGTCGGGGATTCTCCGGAGGAAAAATACCGTCTGCTTGAACTGATGGGCTGTCGCCTCGTGCGGACAATGGCGTATCCGGTCACGGACTGGCGTCTGGTGGAGCCGCAGGAGGGAAAATTTGATTTCAGCGAGATGGATTACTGGACCGGAGTTGCGGAGAAGCACAACGTTTCTCTCATGCCGTGTTTCGGGCAGATGATGGAGATCAAAGGACAGAACAACACGCCGTACCCGCAGTGGCTTGCGGAGAAAACAACGCTGGTTGAAAAGAATCCCGCCGGAACGCACCCGAAGTTTATTGTCCGCACACCTCCCGAGGAACTTTTTGAGCGTTATGTCCGTGCGTTTGTCAGACATGCGGGAAAACGCATCCGGCTTTATGAATTCATGAACGAACCGAATCTTTTCATGAGTCCGGAACTTTATTCCAGGTATCTTGCGGCGGCGTACCGCGCGATGAAGGAGGAGAATCCGGAAGCCATGATGCTCGGAATCTGCGTCACCGGGGATATGGGCGGCATTGTGCAGGGATACCTGAGAGGATGCGTGAAAGCCGGAGCGCTGGAAAATCTCGACGCGGTCAGCTTTCATCCGTACAATGCGCGGACACTCTCCTCGGTGACTCCGGCGGATGAACAGATTGCGGAAATCCGGAAAATTGTGAAGGGAAAACCGCTTTTCAACACGGAACTTTTCTTTCTTTATGACCGCGACGATCAGGAGCGTTCATTTTCGGCGCAGTCGAATGCGCATCCGCATCATCTGGCGCAGCGCATTCTGACCGACCTCGGGGAAGGTGTGCGGCAGTCGATGGATCTTTATGAGAATCAGCTCTGGACTCAAATGTTGAGTTCGAGCCACAATCCGCACGGAATCGATTCCTGGACGCCGAACAGTATTTTCGTTGCACTGAATGCGCTTTCCCGTCATTTCGAGGGGGCAAAGCCGGTGAAGAAATACAAAAGCTCCAACGGACTTGTCATCTACCGTTTTGAACGCAACGGAAAGCCGCTCGCGGCGATGTGGCAGTACCGGCCGACCGGGAAAATGACAATCAATCTTTCCGGAATGGAGCTTCATGACGTTCTCGGCAATCCGGTTGCCTCGGGCTTTGTTCCGGTGACGGCGAATCCGGTTTACTGTCTGCCCGGTTCACTTACGGCGGAGGAGTTCCGGAAAAGACTGGAACAGCCGGAGATCCGCTTCGAACAGCCGGTGTTCTCTCCGGTCGCAAGAAAGATCGGCGATCGGCTGTTCTTCCGGATCGGGAACATTTCGCAGAACAGGGAAAATGTTCTGACCGGACTGAAAGGCGGACTGCTCCGCGCAAAAAGTCCGCTGCAGCTTCAGCTTGCACCGCAGGAATTCCGGAATGAATCCCTTGCCGTAACGCCGGGCGTTGCCGGAAAACCGCTCTTCCATTTCTTCAAATTCGGAGACCGGATCGGTCAGTCTCCCTGCCGTTTCATCGAAACGGCAACGGTTGCGAACGGAGGGAAAATGATTCTTTCCACACTGGATAAAACATTCTCCTCGGAAGGGAGTGTGACGCTTGCCGGAGGGAACGTCGTCTGTGAGTTTCGCGTAAAGGATGCGGTCCCGTCGGGACCGAACGCCGGACGCGAGGCGTGGCAGTGTGACGGACTCGAGTTCTTCTTCGACCGCGCACCGGAACAGATGCCGCTTCCTCACGCGGGTGTTTACACGCCGGAGGTTTTCCGCTTTTTCATCAACCCGTACGATACGAAGCCGCTGACGCTTCTGAACGGGGAGGGGATCGGACTTCAGGAAAAAGAGTGCAAGCTGAAAGTCAAGCTTGAAAACGGCGGATACAGGATCCGTCTGGAGTTCCCGCTGAAATACGGAAAATGGCTCGGCTTCGCGTGGAAAGCAAACAACGCCGCGCATGGAAAACAGAAAATGCAGTCGCTCGAATGGGGAACTCCGGGAAGCAATGATTTTTTCCAGAACCGTCTGGCGTTTGGCTGCGTTTCTTCAGAGTCAAAATAAAAACAACTGTTGAAAGGATAAAAAATGAACAGATTCGCATTCGCCCTGCTGGGCACACTGGTTACGGCAACGCTTGCCGCATCGGATTTCAAAGTGGAAAACATTCAGGAGCCGTGGCGGAAAAAAGGGGCGGCGGCATACGAGATTCAGGGAAACAAGCCGGAAAAACACGCTCTCGTTTTTGCGATCCGTCCGCAAGCGGGGGCGTTTTACCGCTTTTCGTTTCAGGTGAACACGGATTCCGCCTGCCGCATTGCAATCCTGACGACACAGAAGGGAACCGCAAGCTATCTCTTTTTTCCGGTGAAGCCCGGAATCCGTTTCGCGACAACTTATCTTTACGCGCAGAATGATGCGCCGATTATCGGACGTCTTTATCTGGATCAGACGGAGGGCGCAACCCGTGTCGAAGTAAAGGATTTCAAGGTTGCAAAACTTACGGAAGAGGAGCTTGCCGGCAATCTTTTCCCCGACGGCGAGTTTGAAAACGGAACCGGAGCGGACTTTCTGAAAACGAACTCGAACAACAGCAAGCCGGTTATCGGGGAAATTGTCCCGTCGCCGGATTTCTTCGCGGGAGAAAAGAGTCTGGAACTGGCGTTCGGGAATCCGGGCGTTGAAAATAAACTTGCAACCCATTATCTGCCGATGATTCCCGGGAAAAAGATGCAGCTGAAATTCTGGGCAAAGAGCACCGGAAAGCATAAACTCACAGTCATCATGAACACGATCCCGCGGATCGGCGTCGTTCATAAAGGCAAGCATCTTTTCCTGACGAAACCTTTTACGCTTGATGAGGAGTGGAAAGAATATACGCTCACATTCGTGCCGGGCGAGAACTACGATGCGGTTCCGGACCTGAAATGTCATCTTCTGAAACTTCAGTTCTTCACTCCGGAGAAGGAAAGCGGCAAGATCTGGCTTGACAATGTGGATTACCGGATTCTTGAAGTGAAATAAAAGGGTGTTTTGAAATGACTGCATACGGAAAAGAAAATCCGGACTGGCGGGCTCAGTGGGTCAGCCTGCCGAATGCGCATCTCCTGATCCAGGAGTGCGAGTTGCGCGCGGCTCCGTATTTCCGCCGGGTGTTCACGCTTCCGGAAAAATCCGGAAACGCCCGCATCCTCATCTGCGGAGTCGGGTTCTATGAATTGTATCTCAACGGGAAAAAAGTCGGCGACCACGTGCTGGATCCGGCGGTGACAAATTACACCAAGCGTCTCAGATACGTTGTCTATGATGTAACGAAGCTGCTGCATCCGGGGAAAAACGTTATCGGTGCGGTTCTCGGCAACGGATGGTACAACGCTCCGCAATTCATGTTCCCGAATTATCCGCGGATGCTGCTCCAGCTGGAGCTGGACGGAAAACCGTATCTCTGGACAGATTCTTCGTGGAAGGTCACGTCATCGGGCCCGCTGGTTTCCGGCGGAGTCCGCAACGGAGAGACTTACGACGCACGTTTGGAACTGGACGGCTGGCTCACGCCGGAATACGACGACTGCGGCTGGCTGAACTGCGGCATTGTCGCCGGACCCGGAGGTGAGCTGGAAGAGCAGACCATGCCGCCATGCAAGGTCATGCAGATTCTTCCGGTGAAAAAATCATGGACTCTGAAAGGTACAGGAGACACTGTCTGTGATTTCGGTCAGAACTTTGCCGGCTGGGTGAAAATTACCGTCAGCGGAGCCCGCGGAGCGGAAGTCGTTCTGCATTACGGAGAGCGTCTGGCGGAGAACGGAGATGTTGATCAGGAACGAATCGCGATTTTCACCAAAGGGGAATTTCAGACAGATCATTACATTCTGCGCGGAAACGGCGATGAAGTCTGGGCGCCGCGTTTCAACTATCACGGCTTCCAGTACGTTAAGATCAGCATGCCGGAAACAGTGACGCTGAAGCATGTGGAAGGATGCGTTGTTCACTCGGCGTTTGAATCCGCCGGTTCCTTTGAGTGTTCCGAACCGGTGCTGAACCGGCTGCAGCACTGTTTCCGCCGGTCGTTCATCAGCAACTTCGTCGGGATTCCGACGGACTGTCCGCATCGGGAAAAGTGCGGATGGAGCGGAGACGCTTTCTGGATCGGCGAAGCGGGACTTTACAACTACAGCGCGGCGGAAAATTACGCTCAGTGGCTCCGCTGTTTTCAGGATGACCAGAGACCGAACGGCTGCATACACGGAGTGATTCCGCCTCTTCCGGTGGACAACTTCACCTGGGAGAGCGGCCCCTTATGGGAGAGCGCATGCCTGTTTGTCCCGTGGTATATTTATTTCTACACGGGGAATCTGACGCCGCTGAAAGAAAATTATGAGACAGCAAAGCGTTATCTGGCGTACTGTGCGAGCCGAGCGGAAGGATACATTCTTGATTTCGGACTTGGCGACTGGTGCCATCCGAAGCGCGAACATGTACACCCCTGGCGGCAGAAGGATTCGCCGGAGATGGCGCCGCGCGCGCTTCTCTGCACTGCGGTATATTATGCCGATTGCGAACTCTTCGTAAAAGTCTCGCATCTTCTTGGCTATGAAGATGATGTGTCGTATTACATGAGTTTGGCGGAGAAGATCCGTACGGCGTTCAACGCCCGTTTCCACAAAGGGAACGGAGTCTATGCAAACGGCTGTCAGGTCGCGCAGGCGTGTCCGCTGTATTACGGACTTGTTGAGGAAGAAAACCGCGCATCTGCGGCGAGAGCGCTTGCGGAAACGGTCAAGAACAATGATTTCAAGATTGATTTCGGAATGCCCGGTTCAAAATATGTTCTCCGGATGCTCGCGGAATACGGTTATGCGGATTACGCAATGAAAATGCTCTGTCAGCCGGAATTTCCCGGGTATGCCTGCCGGGTCGCGAACGGCGAAACGACGTTGTGGGAACAGTGGGACGGAACGGAGTCGCTGAATCATCCTTCGTTCGGAGATTTCAGTGCATTCTTCTATCAGTACTGGGGCGGCATTGCGCCGGATCCGGAAGCTCCGGGATTCCGTCATGTCATCATTCATCCGCGCTTCCCCGAAGCGCTTGACTGGGTGAAAGCAAGTCATAAATCCCCGTTCGGGGAGATTCGTTCCGAGTGGAAACGGAACGGAGACAAAGTGGAACTTGAGGTTTCCATTCCCGCGGGCTGTTCCGCAGATGTGATTCTTCCGGGTGCGGAGAAACATCCGGTCGCGGAAGGTTCATATACATTCATCATTTCAAAAGGAGAATAAACGGATGAGATTTGACCTTGCATCCGAGTGGCGTTTATCCTGCGGCCGGAAGGGTATTCCGGAGATTCCGGTTCAACTGCCGGGCGACAACTATTCCGCTCTTCTGGATTCCGGGCTGATTCCGGATCCCTGTATCGGGCTGAACGAAAATGCCGTTCAGTGGGTTCATGAGTGCGACTGGATTTTTGCAAAAGAGTTTGAACTGAAACCGGAATTTCTTGCATCCAAAGTCATATTCCTGAATATCGACTCGATTGATACGTTCGGCGAAGTCCGGATCAACGGCGAATTCGCTGGACGGTCGGAAAATATGTTCACCCGCTTCCGCGCCGATGTCAGAAAGTTTCTGAAACCCGGATTGAACCGGATTGAGGTTCTGATAAAATCTCCTTCCCGCCGGGCGCAGGAAGAGAGCCGCAAGCAGCCGTTTGAACTAGTTACCCTGAAGTTCATGAACAGCGTCCCGCACATGAACCTGATCCGCAAAGTGCAGTGTCACGGCGGCTGGGACTGGGGAATTACGCTTGTCGGAAGCGGACTTTACGGAAACATCTACCTGGAAGGCGTCGAAAATATCCGGATTGAATACGTCTATACTGCGCAAACGCACCGGACGGACCGCTGCACTGTAGACGTTACGGCGGAGCTTCTTGCGGCGGAGGAGGGGGAGACAGATGTGGAATTCGTCTTCAACGGGGAAGCACAGAAGCGGCAGATCTCCGTTCAGAAGGGGAAAAATACAGTCGGCATCTCTTTTGACGTTGCGCATCCGGCACTCTGGAATCCGGTTGGATACGGAGAACAGAATCTTTACACTCTGAAAGTTTCCACCCGCGACGAGACTGTTGAAAAGAAGATCGGTTTGCGCACGATGGAGCTGGTTACGGAACCTGATGAGACCGGAGTCTGCATGAAAGTCCGGGTCAACGGCACGGATATCTTCTGCAAGGGGGCAAACTGGATTCCGATGGACTGTCTGCCGCGGAATTACACGCGGGAAAACTACCGGAAGCTGATTGGCGCCGCTCGGGACGCCAATATGAACATGCTCCGTGCATGGGGCGGCGGTCTTTACGAGAACGAGGAATTCTATGAACTCTGCGATGAACTGGGAATTCTGATCTGGCAGGACTGCATGTTTTCCTGTTCGCAATATCCAAGTTCGCGCGAATTTCTGGAACTGGTCAAGGCGGAACTGGAATATCAGGTGAAGCGCCTGCGCGACCATGCGAGCATAGCGTTCTGGTGCGGCGACAATGAGGTTGCACTCGGTCTGCGCTGGGGGGCTCCGGAACACCGCCTGCGCGACGTCGGCAACTATGAACGTCTCAACTATGTGATTGAAACCGCTGTTCTGGAAAACGATCCGACGCGTCAGTTCTGGATGTCATCGCCTTGCGGCGGACCGCTGGATTATGATTTTTCACTGTTTCATGGCGATACGCACAGCTGGGAAATCTGGTCCGGCTGCAAACCGTTCTCCGCTTATTACGATATTGTTCCGCGCTTCTGTTCGGAATTCGGGTTCCAGGCGCTCGCCTCCATGAACGCCATCCGGCGTTTTACGGAAGGAAAAGACCTGAACATGACCTCTCCGGTGATGGAACATCACCAGCGCCGTCTCGGAGCGGATGCGAAGATTCTCACCATGTTCGCGCACTATTTCCGGATGCCGTCGGATTTTGAGAACACGGTCTATCTGAGCCAGGTTCAGCAGGCGCTGGCAATCAAGACCGGCGTCGAGTTCTGGCGGAGCCGCAAACCGGTTTGCATGGGCGCTCTCTACTGGCAGCTCAATGACAATTGGCCGGTCGCTTCATGGTCGGGCATTGATTACTACGGAAACTGGAAGCAGCTGCACTACCATGCGAAACGTTTCTTCGCTCCGGTGATCGCCGTGTGCGTTCCGGATAAGGAGAAGCATCTGGAAGTGAGCGTTTCAAGCGATGTGCCGCGTCCGCTTTCCGGTTCGCTTGTTCTCCGCATCATGGATTTCAGCGGAACGGTTCTGAAGAGGTTTGAATTTCCGGTGAATCTCAAAGCGCAGGAAGCCGCAACGGTGCGGAAACTCGATATCGCAGAGATCGCGGAGAAGCCGGAAGAGGTTTTCGCTTATCTCGAACTCAAACTGACGGACGGAACAACGGAGTACACGCATTACAACGATTTCTTCTTTACGGAATACAAACACTGCAATCTGCGTGAAGCCGGAATCCGGCATGTGCTGGAACGGAAAGAGGAGCTCTGGCATCTGACGCTGGAGTCGGATTTCCCCGCGTTCTTCGTGTTTGCGGAACTAAAGGATCTGCCTGCCGTTTTCAGCGACAACAGCTTCACACTTCTTCCGGGAAGTCCGCGCGTGCTGACTTTTGCCGTAGATTTGAACAAAGAGGAACTTGAACGCAGACTGGAGATCCATGATTTGCGCAGGTCTTATCAAGGATAATCAGACATAGGGAGAACTGAAATGAAATACGGAATAGCCGATTACGGCATGAACGTTTATGAGGGCGGACTCTTCGATCTTGAAGAACGTCTTGCAAATCTCAAACAGCTGGGGTACAGCGGGATTGAGCGGCTGGAAGCCGCCGATACCTGTGAGGCCGTAAACCGTGCGGTGACGTTTCACTGCGCCGGCATGGATTTTGCAACCTGCCGCGGTCCGCGTCTGGAACAGAACATGGAATGGAGCTGCGCGTTCGGGAAAGATTACATCTGGCTTACTCCCGGCGACTGCGGGCGCGATGTGGAGATGGATACCTTCATCCGCCGTTCCCGCAACTTCTGCCGGGCGTGTGCAAAATACGGAATTTCCGCGGCTCTGCACAATCATCTCGGTTCACGGATCGAGAATCAGGAGGAACTGGATTTCTTCCTGAAAGAGGTTCCGGAGGCAAAGCTGCTTCTGGATATCGGGCATCTTGCCGCTGCCGGCGGAGACGTCTGCGCAACCGCCGGACGGTACTTCGACCGTCTTGCTGCGATTCATTTCAAAGATGTTTTTGTCAAGGATGAATCGATTGGTCTCGACCGCTGGTGGGAGCGTCTGCGCTTCTGCGAACTCGGCGGCGGCAACCGTCCGGGGATGATCGACTGGCAGGGAACCGCACGGCTCCTGAAAGAGAAAAACTATAGGAAATGGGTTTTCGTTGAGCACGACACGCATCTGCGGGAACCTCTGGAAGATCTGAAAATCAGCATCACAGAGCTGAAAGCAATTATGGAGTAACAGAAAATGAAAAAGATCAAAGTTGCAATCTGGGGACTTGGGCGCGCGGGCTGGGGAATGCACACGCATGAAATAGACCGCTGTTCCGGATGTTATGAAATCGCAGGATGCTATGACATTCTGCCTGAACGCATGGCTCAGATGCAGAAAAAGTATCCCGCCTGCAAAGCCTACTCTTCTCCGGAGGAGATGCTGGCCGACCCGGAGATTGAACTCGTCGCCGTCGCGGTTCGTTCGCGCGACCATGTGAAGTTCGACATTCAGGTTCTGGAAGCCGGAAAACATCTCATCGCGGAAAAGCCGATCGCGATTTCCTATGCCGAAGCGATGAAGCTGAAAGAGGTTTCCGACCGTCATCCGGGAAAGATGTTCTGCCGCCAGAACCGCAGATTCGAAGCCTGTTTCCAGCAGGTGCAGGAGATTATCCGGGAAGGAATTCTGGGCGATATCTATGAAATCAAACTCTGCCGTCACAATTATCAGCGCCGCGCCGACTGGCAGGCACTGAAATCGTGCGCCGGCGGACAGCTCAACAACTGGGGCCCGCATCTGATTGACCATGCGCTTCAGTTCATCAACGCTCCTCTGGAATCGGTCTGGAGCGACCTGCGTCTTGTTGCCGCAATGGGAGACGCCGAGGATCATTTCAAAGCGGTTCTGCGCGGCACAAATAAAATTGTCGTGGATATCGAAGTCTCCGGCGGCGTTGCGATTCCCGCCCCGGTCTATGCGGTTTACGGAACGCGCGGGACGCTGATTTCGCAGGATGAAAAAGAGATTCAGCTCAAATATGTTGATACGGAAAAGACGGAACCCGCGGAGCCCGCTTCCGATGCGACTCCTCCGAACGAGGGCGTTTTCGGTGCAAACAAACCGATCGTCTGGATTGAAGAGACCCGGACGGTTGCCCCCGCGTCGGGGCTTACAGTGGATGATTTCTACAAGGTCGTCTATCGGACTTTGGCGGAGGGCGCACCGTATCCGGTGAAGCCGGAAGAGGCGTTTGAGGTTGTCCGGGTTACGGAAATGATCCGGAACGGTCATATCTGATCAGGCGCACCCGGAAACAATGCCAGCTGGATCGGGAACAATACCTGTGCAGCCGGAAGAAGTCCGCACGAACAGAAAATGGCGGTTCTGCGCGGCACGTGGCGGAGCGGATTCTCCATGGTATTCATGATTCTGCCCGGAGTCGTCGTTAAAATTGCTCATGGTTATTGTCTGGAACGGCATCTTTTCATGGAACAGGGAGTGGTGGAGCGTTTACTTCCTGATAACGAGGAGGCAGAGGACAACGGACAGATCATCCGCGAGTGAGGAGAAAACTTGATTTTTCAGAGAGAAAAGCCCCCGGGAGTCCGAGAGACCGCCGGGGGCTTCACATGTCAGCGGATGTTGGTTGTGAAAAGTGTGTGGTAATCGGAAATGCCTTCGGTGCGGAACTCCGGATACTGCGGATCTGCAGTGAGAAGGAACGCCGCGGCGGATTCTTTGTCGAACGGAGCGTAAACCTCCTTGACCGCATCGCCGATAATCGAGCTTTCTTCTCCGAACATCACCAGAATCTCCGGGCATGTTCCGGCGTTCAGATTCAGTTCGGCGAGATTGAGGGATTGCTCCAGCATGTCTTCGAATCCCATGACGCTGAATGCGGGGCCGCGGACATCCAGAAGAACCGTCACCGCTCCGGCGGGGGCGTTGTGGACGGAATTGGCAAAGGTTCCCGCCATTACCTGATCTTCCGGATAATCGAGAATTTCATCCTGGAACGCGGAGACCATGCCGACGGGGCCGAGACGGCTTCCGACGATCAGTCCGGCGGATTTGTCAAAAGAGTCTTTGTCCAGGCCGGAGCGCGCGAAAAGGTCGCCGAGCGCGCCGAAGAGAACCTGGTTGAAACGCGGGGAACGGATCGACATTCCGAATTCGCGGCGGATTTTTTTCAGAACCGCCGCATCAAGCCGGTTTTCCGTTCCGGCGATGTAACCTGCCGCTTTGCAATACATCATCAAAACCTCCTGCGGATGACCGCCGCAGCATTCGAGCCGCCGAAAGCCAGCGAAGTCGAAAGCGCGAATTCCGGATTTTCAAGAATTGTGTTGGACGAGACGGGGGAGACGGGCAGTTCCGGATCGGGGTTTTCAAAGCCCCGGCTCGCGGAAATTTCGCCGCGCCGCAGCATCAGAACGCTGAACACAAGCTCCAGCGTTCCCGCCGCTCCGAGGGTGTGCCCGGTGTGTCCTTTCGTGGAAAGAAAGCGGACTTTTTCACCGAAGACTCTGGAGAAAACCGCGCTTTCGCAGCTGTCGTTGGCGCTGGTAGACGTGCCGTGCGCATTCAGGAACGCAATCCGTCCGGGCTGGACTTCGGCAAGGGCGAGGGCTGTGCGGATTGCTGTTTCGAGACCGCGTCCTTCCGGATGCGGACTGGTTGGGTGATAGGCGTCGCACGCGCTTCCGTAGGAGAGCAGTTCGATGTCGGGCTTGACTCCGCGTTTCGCGGCGTGTTCCGGCGTTTCGAGAATGAGACATCCGGCGCCTTCGCCGAGGTTGAGCCCTTTGCGGTCGCGGTCGAACGGACGGCAGGGTTCCGGAGAGGCGACGCCGAGTGCGTGGAAGCCGGCGACGGGGATGCGGTTGAGTTCATCCACGCCGACGACCAGCACGAGGTCGCAGAGACCGGCGGAGAGCCAGAGCTGGGCGATTCCGGCGGCGTCGGTTCCGGAGGCGCAGGCGTTGGAGACCGTCAATGCGGGGCCGGTCAGATTGTACTGATGCCTGAGCAGATCGGCGGGACTGGATTTTGTGAATGTCGCAACGTCTCCGAGACGTTCTCTGTTGCCGGCGCGCAGTTCCGCATAGAGCGGAAGATCGTTGAGCTGTCCGGCTGTGGTGGTTCCGACGCAGACTCCTGCGCGCATGGATGCGAGCATTGCGGGAGTCAGTTTTGCCTCCGCGAGCGCTTCGTCAACAGCCATGCGGGCGAGCATGTTGTTGCGGTTCGGTCCGGTCGTTTCGAGTTCATTGAGTTCAAAGACGGGATCGGCGAGCGTGGTTCCGCATCGCGGAGAGGGCGGAAGGGGCATTCTCCGTTTTTGCGGATCGAAAAGGATTTCCAGCGTTTCGGCGCATCCGGTTCCGGCGCCTGAAACGGCTCCGCATCCGGAGATCAGCGGGTGTACGAGGTCAATTTTTTTCATCCTGACTCCATATATTTTCAAAAAGGTAACATTCGAACGGGTGTTCCTGCGCCATCTGTTCAAGCATGGCTGTGTAGCGGCGCAGAGGTGCGGTAAAGTCGCGGGAGCGCCCCGGCTGCGGAAGAATCGGCGGCATAAAGCGGACGCGCACGGAACGGTGTCCGTTCTCGCGGTATGCAAAGAGCGGAACAACCGGGGCGTTGGCGCGGGCGGCTATCCGGAATGCCGCAACGGGAAACTTTGCTTCCGCTCCGAGGAAGGGGACGCGGACCGCTTCGTTTTCCAGACAGCGGTCGCCCATCATGCAGACGATCCCGCCGTCGACGAGCGCATCGTAGACGTCCAGCAGACCGCCCATCGGGGATTCTGTGGAGATGAATCCGATCCGGTCCTCCAGATCGTTCACCGCCATGAATTTGTTGACATTCAGATTCCGGTCCGGACGCGCCAGAATCCATGCTTTGCGCTTGTAGGGGCGCACGACGCGCATCATGCCCTGCCACTGCCCGAAGTGTGAACAGAGGCAGATGGCTCCGCGGTTGTCCGCAATCAATTTTCTGAACTCCTCCAGCCCGGAGCAGTTCAGTTCGACTTTGTCCGCACGGATTGCGGCGGCTTCGAGCAGGCTCTGCCCCTGGCTCGTGAAGAGAGCCCAGGTGTGCCAGAGACGGCGCAGCGCTCCGTCTTCCGGAAAGCGGCGGGCAAGATACCAGGAGGCGCGTTCGCGTCCCTGTTTGTCGAACAGAACGTAAAACAGACTGATGCACCAGATGAAACGGGCGGTGAAATTGACGCCGAGAACGTTGAGCATCATGCGCAGAAGAGCAATGCCGAGTCCTCCTCCGCGGCTGTCGCTGAGATTTGCTGTTTCGCTCATGCAATCCTCCTTTTCTGCCAGAGTGCGGCGGTGAAGTAGACGGCTCCGCCGGTCAGAACGGCGAACAGCGGGGCGAGAATCAGGCTCCCGAGAAGCCATTCCCAGATGCGGGAAAGTCCTTCGGAAACGATTGTCCGCATGGTGAATTCCGTCAGAAAACAGCCGTGCCGCAGAAAGTATCCGGTTTCGATGCAGAGAAACGGTGTCAGCGGCGGCATGAAGAGATGCTGGATGTTGAACGCCATGATCTTGTTGAGATGCAGCCGCGTCGCCGCGTAGAGAATGACTGCTCCGTGAAGCCCGAAGAGCGGCAGAACCGCTAGAAAGGTCCCGACTGCCGCCGCCGCGGCAAGCCCGCCCGGTGAGGCGTGTTCCTTCAGCAGATACGGAAGCAGCTTGGACGGTTTGAAGATGGAAAAGTCCGTCTTCGGAGGTTTGACAAGTTTTTTGTGCGGCCAGGGAAGGAGCAGACGCAGGACGAGCATGGTGTGCACCAGGGAAATCCGCCAGTTGTCGCGGAAGGGATGAAAATGCGAGATGCGTTTTTCCGGCGGCGGATAGTGCGTGGAGATGGGGACATTGACAATCGTCAATCCCGCCCATGCCGCGCGGGTGAGAATTTCCGTTTCAAAGTTGTAGTGATTGGAAAAACAGCGGAGCTGCGCGGTAAGGTGAACCGGATAGGCGCGGAAGCCGCTCTGGCAGTCGTCCACACTCAAGCCGGTTTCGAGCTTCATCCAGAAATTCGAGAATTTGCGTCCGAATTTACTGGAGTCCGGCACATTGGGAACCGAGAAATCCCGGCAGCCGACAGCGAGCACGCCTGGGCGCTCGGCAAGAGGAAGAAAGCGGCGCATATCCTCCGGGGCGTGCTGCCCGTCGCCATCAATTGTGATCATGAAATCCGCACCGCGTTTGTCGAGAATCTGCAGCGCCGTCCGGAGCGCGGCGCCTTTGCCGAGATTGTGTTCGTGACGGATCACTTCCACATCTTCTCCCGCAAGGAGTTCGCGCAGATCGGCGTCAGTGGAACCGTCGTCGACAACCAGCACTTCGGAGAGAACCGCCCGGGCGCGGCGGACGACATCCCGGATTGCGGAGGCGTTGTTGTACACAGGGATTACGCAGACACTGCGGGCAGTCCGTTTCGCCTCTTCGAACAGATCTTCCGGACGGGGCGTTTCCGGCAAGGCGGAGGTTCCCCGCCGGAACACGACCGCATGGAGCGTTCCGGCGTGCGGAAAGAAGCCGAGAACGGCGGGAATGGTTTCGTCGTCCGCAAGCAGAAGTTCAACTTCTTCCAGCAGTTTGTTCAGGTCTCCGGCCGTATCGAGATAATACGCAGGTCCGTGCGCCTCGAGCAGAATTGCGGCTTCACACATGGCGGTGGTCGGGATGGTTCCGACAAACAGATGACCGCGTCCGAGCGTGCGTCCGAATTCCAGGTAATCATGATAATAGGCGAGATTCTGTTCATGGCTTCCTTCGCGTCCGCAGCTGAGGACGGCGAGATTTCCTCCGCGGGGCAGTCCGGCGTCATACATGGCGGCGGAGGCGGCGATCAGATGCGCTTTCGCATGTGCGCTGCTGCGGCGGAAGCGTTCAAATCCGGCGTCGGGGAAGCCGGGAAGAGCGGAGAGCGTTTTCTGAAGCTCCGGGACGGAGCCGGAGAGCGTGAGTTCCTGTTTGCGAAGTGTGAGAGAGTCTCCGCGCAGTTGTGCGGCTCCGGCAAGATGAAGATTCCAGTGTTTCATTGCGCGACTCCTTCCAGCAGAACGGCTGCATTCAGTCCGCCGAATCCGGCGCTCAGCGAGAGCACGGCTCCGCCGTCAAAGCTGCGCACCTGATCTGAGACGAAGCCTTCCGCTCCGTTTTCGGGAGTTTGAAGCGAGGTCTGCGGAGGAATTTTCCCTGTCTGCAGAACCCGGAGCGCCATGGCTGTCTGCACCATTCCGGCGGCGGCGAGGGAGTGTCCGACGGCTCCCTTGGTTGAGAAGAGGGGGACGGGTGTGCGGAAGACGGAATGGAGAGCGCGGAGTTCCATATTGTCGTTATAAACGGTTCCCGTGCCGTGTCCGGCAACCGCTCCGATTTTCTCCGGGGCAAGACCTGCCTGAGCGAGAGCACAGCGGATTGCGGCGGCAAGCTGGGAGCCGTCTTCAAGGGGGGCTGTGATATGTCCGGCATCGCAGGTCATGGCGCAGCCGGAAATTTTTGCGAGAACGGGAAGTTTGTGCTGTTCTGCAAGTTCGGCGCGGGTCAGCACGAGGAGCCCGGCTCCGTCGCCGAGCAGAAGTCCCGTGCGGTTTTTGTCGTATGGACGCGAACAAGGCTCTGTGGTCATCGCTTTCAAGGTCAGGAAGCCGGAAGCGACAAATTCGTTTACGTAATCGACTGCATAGAGAACGGCAAAGTCGGTTTTCCGGGCGCGAAGCATTGCGGCGGCGCGGCAGATTTCCATATTCGCGGTCGCGCAGGCGGCGGAGAGCACGCGAGCGGACGGAATGCCGAAGCGGCGGGATGCCTTTTCCATGAGGGAATCGGAGGTGCAGCGGTGTTCCGGATTGTCGAGCTGTTCAATTTCGCCGACGGTTGTCCCGACGAAGAGCTCGGTGCGTTCTCCGGAAAAGTCGCGGGCGGCAGGGGCGAAGCGGTCGAGCAGATATTCCGAGGGCGCATTGCAGCCGTCGAGTTCCGAAGCTGTGGCAGCGGAGCAGGATGCAAGGGCGTCGGAATGAAAACGGGTGATCGGGGTGAAACCGTGACGCCCCTCAAGTATGGCGCTCCAGGTCGGGTCGATGCCGAACCCGAATGCGGTGAAGAGTTCACAGCGAACGAGGACGATTGTGTCCGGCGGCAGATTCATCGGGCGAATTCCCCCGCCTGCCAGCGCTGTTTGAGATCCGCCCAGAAATCCGGATCCCAGAGTACTGGCTGCTGAGTGTTGAGATCCATGAAGAGCTGAACGGTGTATCCGGCTCCGGCAAGGCGTCCGTCGGCTTTGCGGATTTCGTATTCCATGTTGACGCGGGCTCCTTCGCTCCAGAGCAGTGCGGCTGTAACGGAGAATTCTTCGTCGAAGTTCAGCGGAAGCAGGTATTCCGCATGAAACTTCCGGATGGGCGCGATGAGCCCGGCTTTGCGCAGAACGGGATAAGTGAGTCCGCAGATTTTGCCGAGTTCCTGCTGAGCTGCTTCAAAGAATGCGGGATACTGTCCATGCCACGCGATGTTCGCGGGATCCATTTCATGAAAATGCAGTCTCCGGCGGACGGTCGCGGTGATGGGGGCGGGAGCATCGGGAATGCGTTCAAAAAATTCAAAATGGTCGTGCTTGCGTCTCACAGCGTCACCCCGCGGAAGAGAAGTTTGAGCGTTGCGATTTTTTTCCCGTCACCGGAGATGGAGGCGGAAACATCGAGTCCGTTTTCCGCCGGACGGCAATCCGCCTGAATGTCGAGCTCTACTTCGGGAAATGCCGGATTGGTGAATTTGATGCGGCGGATTTCCGCGAGCTCCGCAGGCTGTCCGGAGAATTTGCGGAGTGCTTCGGTCACAATCAGCGCCTGGGCGACGCCCGGGAGAACGGGTTTTCCGGGAAAGTGTCCGGCGAACGGCGGAAAATCCGCGTGCGGGGTGAAGCGGGCGCGGAAGGAGCCTGCCGTTTCGCCCGGCTCCACGGTCATATCTCTGCGCAGAATGGTCAATGTGTTCATCGTTTTGTATCCTGATAGCTGTACACTCGGAAAATCAGCCGGTACCCGGTCCGGAAATTGTCATAGACGATCCGATCCGGGAAAACGGGCTTTCCGTTCTTTATAATATACCGGAAATATCCGGATTGCCAGTCGGAAGAAGAATTTCTTAGCATTTTTTTTATGAGACGCGGCGGATTTCCTGCATAAATGCGCGTTTCCGCCTCCGGAACGCTCAGAATCAGCGTCCCGTCGCGGAGAGTCTGTTCCGCTTTGAGAGACGGATTGAGAAAAATGTTTGCAAAATCCTGAAGCAGAACATCCGCAGCTTCTTTGGGATTGCGGGGCCAGTGCGGATTCGGATAAAAATACCATTTTTCGGCCGTGCCCGGGCGACCGGAAAGCTCCATCCATTTGACCCCCGCCGGAGTTGCCGCCGCAACGGAGATATGTGTACCGTCGAACGCCGCCATGACGATCGACGCCATTTCGTACCAGCCGAAGTCAACGGTCATGCGCGACTGGAACATGAATTTTTCCGGTGTTTCCTCCGGCTGGAATGCGGAAGGCACCGGAGCGTATTCCGGATGTTCAAACGGTGAAGATTTGCATCCGGCAAGGAACAGAATCAGGAAGAGTGAGAAAAGAATACGTTTCATGACTCACCCCGTTTGTGAAGCACAGGAAGCAGGAAAACGGCGCTTGCCCATGCAAAAAAGATTCCGGTAATCAGAGTGCATCCGGCATCGCTCAGCATCGGATGACGCGTGAAGGCGACCGTCAGTCCGCCCGCAAGCGTCGTCAGTGCGGAGAGCGTGACGGCGCGGAAAACCATCTGTTCGCGTCCGGTGCGCAGCGCATGAATGACGAATACCCCGTAATCAACCGCCAGCGCGCAGAGGATGATTCCCGCCGCCATAATGGGAATGTTGATTCCTTTCCCGACCGCGCCGAAGAGCCCGGCAGTGAAGAGAACAGACAGCACGACCGGAAGCAGAGCGGACGCCGCGGCGCGTGCAGAGCGGAAGTAGCAGGCGACCAGCAGAATCACTGCCGCAAGTCCGGCGAAAGCCGAGGGCAGGATGCCGCGCATAATGTCCCGTGCCATGATCCTGGGAATATGATTGCGCGAGATCAGCGTTGCTCCGGGTGCATGGAGAAGACGCGCTTCGTTTTCTGGCGATTCGCGGTAAAGCGCGGCGGCATTCCATTCTCCCGAGCGCCCCTGAACCAGCAGACGATCCGCCGCGGCGCGGAGCGGAGGTGGAACAAACTCGCCCGGAGGATTCTGAACGGATGCAGCAAGCACATTCAGAAATTTATCAAAATAGCCGTCCTGGAATCCGAGTTTCTTTCCTGCGGTTCGCAATTCCGCACGGTACTGTTCCAGCGGGAATTTGCGCCATTCCGCAAGATGTTTCTGCCGGAGCTCTTCGGGTGGAAGAAGTTCTGCAACGGAGAAGATTTCCGGCAGTCCGGCGACGGCGGAAGCCAGACGGAGCGCTTCGTCACGCGTTTTTCCCCCGAACAGCGCCATGGAGGATTCCACTCCGGGTGTCTGGAAGAGCGCCGGAACTTTGCGCTCCAGTTCGTCGTAACCAGCTGGCGACATATCGTACTGGCGGACGTCCGCACGGATCTGCAGACGCGGCAGAAAGAGTATTGCAAGCAGAGCGGCGGATACGAAAATCGCAATAATCATGCACGGATGCCGGCGGCTGTTTTCGAGCGATGCGAGCGGAAGTTCCGATGCGGGACGGCGTCCGCGCAGAACCGGAGGAAGAAGAATCAGCATCAGAATCAAACTCAGCAGGAGACTGGTTCCCGCAAAAAATCCGAGCTGGCGGATTGCTTCCATCGGTGAGAAAAGAAAGAGCCCGAATGCCGCGCACGAGGTCGCTGTGCTCAGCAGAAGCGGCGGAAGCAGACGGCAGAGGCTATGGATTGGAGCGCGCGTGTTCATGGCGGAGTAGATGTGTATGCCGTAATCCAGCGCGACGCCGATGATTACGCCGCCGATTCCGATTGCGAAAAGCTGGGGGCGCGGGAAGATGAGAACGGTCAGAGCCGCAGTCAGCAGAGCCGCGAGAAACGGTACCGCAGGAAGCAGCAGACTTCGCGGGTCTCCGCGGTAGACGAAAATCACAAGCAGCGGCAGCAGGATGATTGAAAAGAGCGTTACAAGCCCGATGTCGTTCTTCACGACCTGTTCATTCGCAATTGCGCGGCGGTGAGGGAGAATGAGTTCGCTTTTGATATCCTGTGCGAATCCGGTTTCCGCCAGAGCGGGCTCAAGGATGGCGAGCAGACGCCGTCCCGACTCCGGATCGGAAACGGGGAGCGAGGTTTCGATGTTGATCAGCAGATGTTTGTGATCCTCCGTCATGAGAAAAGGGGAATCCATTGCGGCGGAGAACCCGGAGATGGTGCGGAAGCGGTTGAGCGCTCCGTAAACCGGAGAGAGCAGACCGGCCGGGTCAAGCTGAATCATCGCGGCGCGTCCGGTGGAGGAGGGCAGAAGAAGCTGTTTCATGGTTCGCCGTGCCAGTTCCGGAGCAGGCGGCAGGGCGGCGGGAGTGGTGTAGAGCGGAACATACGCGAAGAGACCGGAAAGACTTTCCATCGGCGTCCCGCGGAAAAGTTCGCAATCGACACGCAGAATTTCCGGTCTGCACTTCCGGAGACGTTCCGCGAGCGCACGGCATTTTTCTGCAAATTCAGGTGTGGAAAAGGGGGCGGGAGAATCGGCGGAAAGCAGAATCATTGCTTTGTTGAACATGGCGGAATCTGCAATTTTGCGGTAGGCTCGTGCAGATTCGGAACCGTCGGGAAGCATCCGGGCAATGTCGTTTTCAAAATCCGCACGGAAAACCGCAAAAAGCGCGGCGGCAAGAGCCAGAACAAGCAGAGCTCCGACGGCGAGCGGCCGGCGGAGCAGAAAGAGAAGAATATGACGCAAAAATGAGTTCACTTTTGACGCGGCTGCCATTTCTTTTCCGGAATTTTTTCATTGATGCGGCTGTTCCGGAAACGGATGCGCGTGACGTCTCCGGAGCTTTCCGTCATGACAATTTCCTCCATGCGGGAGAGATCTTCCGAGAAGCGGAACTGGATTTCAGCGAGAAAACCTGCGGCGCCCGGTTTGGGTTTCAGTTCGAGCGGATTTGCTTCGCGAACCACATCGAAACGGTCGAGCATGGCGCGGGGATCGCCCGCAAGAAGTCTGCGGATGGATTCCGCGAGAATCCGGAGCGCCGGGTTGCGCGCAGTATCGACCGTGACCACCTTGTCTGTATCAGCGTCCCACTGGGTCAGACGGGAGCCTTCGATGATGCACGTATAAGGCAGAGGCTCACGGACAATCCACGCCAGCCGTCCGTTCTGCTCCATGCAGAGTTCTCCGGTCAGGCGGACAGGGAAGGCGAATGCTTTGAGCTGTTTCTCCTGTTCGAACTCTGTCTGCAGAGTGCGGATTGCGCCCATGTTCCGGGCGATGCGGTCGAGCAGTTCTCCTCCGGATGCAACAAGCGAGAACAGCAGAACGGTCAGAACGGCAGCTGTGCAGTGTCGTAAATGCATAATTTAAGTTCTCCTTCTGCAACGGGTTCTCCGCCGCATTCGATTTTGAACCCGACACCGTGCCAGACATCGAGCTGGAACAGCTTTTCCACGGTGATTTTCAGGAGGTCGCCCTGCCGGACGGTTCGGAAGAAGCGTGCTTTGCTGACTTCTGTAAGCAGTCCGGGAGAGGGCTTGCCGCCTTTGTCCACGCTGTCGCGTACGGCGGCCGCCTGGGCACCGTATTCGGGAAGTGCGGAAGATTCGAGCGTGCCGTCGGGTGCCAGAAACGGGTTGTCGTCGCGGATGATTGCTTCGTGGATGGAGATTTCGCCTTGAATGGAAATGATTCGGGAGATGAGCTCCATCGGTCCGGCGTGCGGGAGAAGTCCGGAAGCGGAACGCGGAAGTCCGGACGGTTGAAGCAGCGGTTCCATGATTATTCTCTCTTTCTGCCGCGCAGATCGTGGAAGCGCATCGGTTTGCGTGATTTTCCGAAAACGCGCTCGCGGACATGTTCGGCGGTTGTGACATGAAGCGGAATGTGCATCCGGCAGGCGGTCTGGAGATGCTTTTCGAGCAGATTCAGATCGGCATTCGGATTCCGGAGCGCGACAAAGGCGTCGACGCGGTCGGAAAGGTTTTCGCCGGAAACTTCGATGTAGTAGTCGGCAACTTCCTGCGCGGTGTCGAGCGCGGAAAAGATCACCTGCGGATAGAGCGAAGTTCCCTTGCATTTCAGCAGGTGCGACTTGCGGCTGAGAATCGGTCCAAGACGCGGTGTGAAGCGTCCGCAGGAACAGCGCTCGCCGGTCATGAACGAGATATCGCCGGTGCGGAAACGGATCAGCGGCATTCCGGTTGACTGAAGCTGCGTGAGCACGAGTTCTCCGGTTTCGCCGTAAGGCAGAACATTTCCGTCGTCGCCGATGATCTCCGCAACGACGAGATCGGGCAGAAGGTGACCGCCGTGCCGCGCCTCGCATTCGCAGAAGCTGGTGACGATTTCAGAGGAAGCGTAGGTGGAATGGACTTCGGCGCCCCAGAGCTCGCGGATCTGTCCACCGAGTCCGGAAAGATTGAACTCCGTGTCGCGAACCGGTTCGCCGATGCAGATGAGCTTGCGCACCGAGCCGGTCAGCCCGTGTTCCTTTGCGGCTGTGCCGAGATGACGCAGGAACGAAGGAACTCCGACTAGGACGGTCGGGCGGAGCATTTCGAGAACCTGAAGATGACTTTCGAGTGTGGTCAAGCCGTTGCGGATGCATGCCGCGCCGACGCTGCGGGCGCCGAGGTAGTATGCCAGCCCGGCGATGAAACAGCGGTCGCTCGTGCAGGTCAGCAGGACTACGTCGGATGCATTGACTCCGGCCGCGGTAAAGCAGCGCTGTTCGTTGTAGCGGAGACGCTGCAGGTCGTTCTGGGAATACATGATCCGGTTCGGTTTCCCGGTGGTTCCGGAGGTGAAAACAATTTCGCCGATTTCCGTCATGGGAACACAGCGGAAGGCATCGGTATCCGCGGAAAAATCATCTTTTCCGGTGAGCGGAAGCCCGGCAAGATCGCGAACGGTGAAATCGGTAAAGTCCATGCCTTTCAGCCGTTCCCGGTAGAAAGGGGAGTGGTCGCGGCAGTAAGCAAGCTGCTTGCGCAGAAGGTCATTCTGCAGAGCTTCGATTTCCGCCGGGGTGAGCGTTTCGCAGGCGGGGTTGTAGGGAAAAAGTTCAGAATTCATGATTGTCCAGCCTGTTGTCCAGTTCGGCGGTCGCGGCTTCAAGCTGTTTGCGAACCTGTTTTTTGAGTGTGTAAAGGGCGGTGTCCCGAACGGTTTCGGCGGAGATTGCGGGAAGCTGTTTCATCAGGACAGTTCCCCGGTGCATCCGAAACTTGCGGTCGGGAATATTTTCGTTTCCGGCGATTGCAACCGGGACGATCGGCACGCCGAGATCCTTTGCAATGCGGAAGAATGTTCCGTGAAACTGGTTGATTTCCCGGGTTTCGGAACGGGTTCCTTCGGGATAGACGAAAATCGCGGTTTTTTCTTCCACGAGAAGTTTGCGGCAGAATTCAAGCGACTCTTCGTATGAGGAATCGGCAACGGAGAAATAACCGCCGACTTTTGCGCACCAGCCGAGAAGCGGCAGACGCATGGGCCAGCCTTTCATCGCCTGTGCGGCGGGATGAACCGTGCGGATTTGCGAGACCAGAAAGGCGTCGGAGGCGGAGCGGTGGTTGCAGATGCAGACCGCTCCCTCCGGAACAGTTTTTTCCGTTCCGGAATCAACGACAATGACGCGAACCCACGGGCGGATTGCCGCCCGGACCACAAGGTGTCCGAGTCCGAGAATCAGCCGCCGCATGATCCGCCGGATCGCGGGCGGACGGAAGCCGCAGCAGATTCCGCTGATGAGCAGAGCCGCAAGAGCAACCGCAACATACGGAATCGCAAGCAGAAGAATCTGCGCGTAGATGATGACGCTGAGCATCCGCCGTCCCCGTTCCGGTTATTTCGCTTTTTCGTTTTCGAGCTTGACAAAGAACTCGTAGATGTCGTTGAGTGTGCGGACTTTTTTGATCTCTTCGTTTCCGCGGAGCTGAACGCCGAATTTGCGCTGAAGGCTGATCATGACGTCAACCATGTCGAGACTGTCGAGTCCGAGACCTTTGAACAGTTCCTGATCCGGCGTGAGTTCCTCTTCCGGAATTTCGAGCTCTTCAAATGCGGAGTTGACGGCTTTTACGATTTCTTCTCTGGTCATTTTATTTTTTCCTTCTCTTAAGGTTTATATGCTTCTGCAAAGCATTACGGCGTTGATTCCGCCGAATGCGAAACAATCTTTGATGAAACGGTTGAATTTCCGCTCCCGGATTTCCCGGATATAATCCGGACCCGCACATTCCTGATCCGGCTCACAGAGATTCGCGGAGGGAAGCAGAACGCCGCGGCGCATCATCTCCAGCGATGCAATGAGCTCCAACGCTCCCGATGCTCCGAGTGTGTGTCCGAGCTGCCCCTTGAGACTTGCGACGGGTACCGTTGACCCGAACATGCGGCGCAGCGCTTCGGCTTCCGCCCGGTCACCCTGACGTGTCCCCGTCGCATGGGCGCTGATGAGACCCAGTCCATCGAAACTTTCCGCTTGGTTTGCCAGCAGACGGAAACAGCGTTCCACAGCGGCGGAGTCGGACTGCGTAACCTGTTCCGTGCCGCGGTTGGTTGCGTAAGCCTCGATTTCCGCGTAAATCCGTGCGCCGCGTTTCCGTGCGTGTTCGTACTCTTCGAGCAGAACGGTTGCCGCTCCTTCTCCGCAAACCAGACCGGAACGGTTCCGGTCGAACGGACGCGCGGCCGTTTCCGGCTTTTCCCCGGGAAGCAGATGCGCATAAGCCTCCATGCGGCAGAAACTTTCGGCAACCATGTGGCTGAGTTCATCCGCTCCGCCCGCAACGGCGAAGTCGGCTTCTCCGGAGAGGATCAGACCGGCGGCGAGCCCGATGGACTGGAGCCCCGCCGCGCATGCCGACGCAGGAGCATAGACCGGTCCGCCGATGTGCAGAACATTCGCCGTGTTGAATGCGGCAGTATGCGACGCGCATTTGAAAAAGTTCATTGGGGAAATTTCCTCCCGTCCGCCTCCGAGCAGCAGGGTTTCAAACGTCTCTTCAAATACACGGGATGCACCGAGGGTCGAGCCGATAACACACGCTGTTCGTTCGGACGGCAGTTCCTTGAGTCCGCTGTCGCGGAGTGCGGCGAGCCCGGCGAGGGCGGCAAGCTGTGCGACGCGTCCCATGCTTCGGCGTTCGGTTCTGGAAAGCTGTTCCGTTCCGAGCTGCGTTCCTGTGAGCGGTGCGGCGGGAACAGGTTCCGGCCATGTGTTCATCATCCGGATCGCGCTTTTCCCGGCGGCCAGATTTTCAAACAGTTCCGCCGGAGTACTGCCGAGAGCGGACACCACGCCTGCTCCGGTAATGACGATTCTTTTTCCCGTTCTGTTCATTTTCCGGACTCCAGGCGGGCGGTGATAAACTTGCGGTAGACTTCCTCTCCTGCAAGCTGGCGGAAAAGAACGAGAGCGGTCAGCATGGAGCCTGCCGCGCCGGGCAGAATCGAGCTCTGGCTTGCCGTATAGAAGTTGCGGACGGGTAGACGTCCGAAAAGATTGTGCTGATCCATTTTCTGGCGGATGCCATACGCGGCGCCGAATCCGGAAAGCCAGTCACGGAATGTGAGCATGGAAGCGGAAGCAAGCGGGTGCATTTTCCCGCGCAGTCCCGGTTTGAAGCGCAGAAGCTGTTCTTCTATCTCCGCAGCTTTGCGTGCTTTGTATTCCTGGTATTCGAGCGGACGTTTGCCCGTGACGGTGTCGTTCCATGCCGCAGTTTCCGCTGTGAAAACGCTCTGGAAGGCGGTAACGGTGCGGCATGGCGTGCCGTCGTTTCTCCGTTCTGTGCTGAACAGATAGCCGGTCGTGCGCGCCTTCGGATCGGTTCCGAGGAGAACCGCGTCAAGATCGGATGTGGTCAGACAGGAGAACAAGCCTTCCTGAAAATCTTCGGCGTCATCATCGATTAGTGCGTAAGCAGTGAAAAATCCGCAGGTGTCGCTGAACTCCTCCACGCGGGAACGGAATGCGTTTCCGGCGGAAGGCAGCAGATGAAGAATTTCCCGTGGATGCTGGGTGAAAATCAGATGTTCGAATTCAATTTCCGTTCCGTCGGAAAGCTCGGCGGAATGAATTTTGCGGTCGGAACCCGCTTCTCCGAATTTGCGGACGGTTGTGTTTGTCCGGAAGTCGATGTCAAGTTCTTCCGTTTTGTGGAGAAACGCGGAGACGAGAGCTTCGCCGCCGTTGCGGAGACGCACCAGATCGTTGGAGAGACCGTAATCGATCCGGGCGTGGTCGGAAAACGGAATCTCTCCCGGCGGGGTTCCATGGCATGAACACATGCCGCAGAGAAGACCGCGCAACTCTCCGTGAATCTGAAGTTCATCAAGAAATGCACCGAGAGTGATGTGATCCCACTTGAGATCGGGCAGACCTTCCGCAAACGCGCCGCCGCTGCGCAGATGAAAGAGCGGCGTGTTGTCGAAAACTTCGCGTTCCGCCTGAAAATAGCGGTGCAGACTTGCTGCATTGTCCGGGAAACGCTCGCAGAGAGACTGCTCAAGAGCGGAGATGCCGGCGGGAAGCTCGTAGCGGTTTCCCGATTCGGTGAATTGAACAGTAAGCGAGGTCGGAACAGCTTCGATGCTGTCGCGGATTCCGAGCAGATCGAGCATATCGCCGAAGCAGTCGGTCATGCCTCCGGTAAAATGAAAGCCGGTATCAAGAGGAATTCCCTGACGGCGGAAGCGCTGCATGGCGCCGCCGGGGGAAACAGATTTCTCCAAAGTTGTCACCTGAAATCCGGCGGAGGCAAAAAGCATGGTAAGAGTCATTCCGCTGATGCCGCTGCCGAGAATCAGACAGTCGCAGTGGGGCTTCATCCGATGAACAAGCCCCCGTTGACGGCGATGACCTGTCCGGTGATGTAACTGCTGTCTGGACCGGCAAGGAAAGCGACGGCTCCGGCGACCTCTTCCGCTTTTCCGATGCGGCGGAGGGGAATCTGAGGAACCAGCTCGTCGGTCGGGAGTTTTTCGGTCATATCCGTGTCGATGAAGCCAGGTGCGACGGCATTGACGAGGATTTTCTTCCGCGCGACTTCGCGAGCAAGCGCCTTGACTGCACCGAGCAGGGCGGCTTTGGAAGCGGAGTAATTGACCTGTCCCGGCTGTCCGGTCTGTCCGGAGATGCTGGAGATTGCGATGATGCGTCCGCCGCGCCGTCCCATCATGTTCATGATAAGCGGGTGAATGCAGTTGAAGAATCCGTCCGCATTGGTGTGCAGCACGCGATCCCACTGTTCGGGAGCCATCATGGCAAAGAGATCGTCGTCGTTGATTCCGGCGTTGTAAACGAGTACGTCGGGTGCGCCGTCGCCGAAATATCCGAGGAGTGTTTCCTCTGCGGCTTTGCGGTCGGCGATATCAAAAGCGAGGGCGTGAAAGGAGCGTCCGAGTCCCGTGACTTTCTGTTCCAGTTCCTGAAAGCGTTCCGGATTGGAGCGGCAGGTCCCGACGATGTCAAATCCGTCGTGAGCGAGTCTTTCTGCGATTGCCCTGCCTATGCCGCGCGAAGCTCCGATAACCAATGCTGTCTTCATTTTTCAGGAGTCCTGTTTTAATTTTTCATGTAACCCCGGAAGTGCCTGAAGCTCAGAGACTGGAAGCCCTGACCTGTGATCCGGGTATAAGATGTAAGCCTTAATTTACTCTTTTTTTTTAGAAAAGCAAATGGAAATCGGAAAAGAGAGTTCTTTTTTCAAAGAGCACTTGATTCTTTCGCCGAATCCCGTATATTTCAGAAAACCAAGGTGACTTTCATGAATTTTGATTTACGCGATTTCAAACAGCGGGGCGGACACGTCCATTTTATCGGCTGTGCAGGCGCGGGAACGCGTCCGCTGGCATCCATTTTCATCGAACTCGGATTTCCCTGTTCCGGTTCGGATCTGCTTCCGGCGGAAATTGAGGGAATGACGGTTTTTCAGGGACACGCGGCGGCGAATCTTCCTCAGGGCGATTTCCCCCTTCTGGTTGTCCATACTTCGGCGGCGGCGCCAGACAACCCTGAACTTGTTGAAGCAAAGCGGCGCGGCGCGGCAGTCATGCGGCGCGGGGAAGCGCTGGCGCACCTCGGAACATTGTTTGAACACTCGATCGCGGTTGCCGGATCGCATGGCAAAACTTCTGTATCCGCAATGACGGCGCACACGCTGACAGCGCTTGGCTGCAATCCTGGTTTCCTGATCGGCGGAAGCGTTTCCGGCTGGACAACTGCCGGACGCGCAGGGGATGGAAAGCTCTTTGTGACCGAGGTCGACGAGAGCGATTCCACCAATGCGCTTTTTCATGCTTCAACCGCTGTCGTGACAAATATCGAAGACGACCACAGCTGGAGTGTCGGCGGAACGGACGCTCTGTTCGGAAGTTTTGTGACATTCGGTAAAAACGCGGGTCATCTGATTTTTGTGGAAGGAGAAAATACGGATCGTCTTCTTGCTCCGCTTCCCGTTTCGTCGGAACGGGTTTTCCGGGTTCTGCCTGCCTGGAACTTCCCCGCGCACTGGGGCGGATTCCAGAAACTGAATGCCGTCACCGCATTCGCCGCCGTCCGGAGCGCAGTCGACTGTTCCGATGATGAGATCCGTGCGGCGCTGTTCCGGTTTCCCGGCGTGGAACGGCGGATGTCGATCCGCTTCGACAACGGCGTTTTCCGGATTGTGGAAGATTATGCGCATCATCCGACAGAACTCAAAGCATCTCTTTCCGCTCTGCGCGAGACGAATCCCGGTCGGCGGATGATTGCGGTTTTCCAGCCGCACCGCTATGCCCGGCTGAAACGCTACCTCCCTGAATTCGCCGCGCTGCTGAAGACGATTGACGGTCCGGTTTTCCTGCCTCCGGTTTTTGCCGCATGGACGGACAAGTCGGATGTGGATTCCGGCACGCTTGCCGCAGCAGTCGGGAAGAATGCGCACGCCGTTTCCGGAACATGGGAGTCTATGGCGGAGACGGTCGCGGAACACGCCCGGCCGGGTGACCTGATCGCCGTTATCGGCGCGGGAGATGTGAAAGAGATTATAGCCCCGTTGTCACGCCTGCTGAAGTCGCGCTGATTCTGGCGTGTCCCGGCGTGCTCCCCGTGCATTTCCGGTAGAAACGGATGAAGTAGCTGCTGTTTTCAAAACCGCACTGCTCCGCGATTTCTTCGATGGAGAGCCCGGGATTGCAAAGCAGGACTCTTGCGCGTTCCAGCCGCAGATTCAGAAGATGACGGCGCGGGCTCTCTCCGCAATGCCGCTGAAAGAGTCTGCGCAGAAAACTCGGACAGATCCCCGCATGTTTCGCAGCGTCTTCCACGGAAATATTTTCGGTGTAATGCCGCTGAAAATATTCGAGTGCGGAGCGGAGAGCCGGCGGAAATTCCGGAGATTCCGCATCCCGCGCGGAAATGCGCTGAAGCAGAGAACAGAGCAGGGCGTCCGCTCCGGAGCGTTCGTTGTGCAGATTCATCGTCTGCAGTTCCAGCAGGGTGCGCCGGGCAAAGCCCGGGGCGGCAAGGTGTATTTTGCGCCATTCCTGCCGGAACAGACCTGTTTCAGCGCGGAAGACACAGAAGAAATTCCGTTCTCCCGGTTCACTGAGCTGATTGTGCCGGATTCCCGGCGGAATGACCAGCAGATCCCCGGCATTTCCCTTCAGCGTTCCGAGCGGGCTTTCCACACGGCACTTTCCGCGGAGAACCAGCAGAATTTCACAGCCGTCGTGCTGATGAAACGGAACCGTGCCGGACTTCGCATGAAGATCTGCGTAAAAGAAGGTCGCGGGGAATGCGTCTGTCATTGTTTTACGGTCCCGCGCAGAAGAATTCCGATCAATTCATGCTTGAAGGCGTCAATGTCCTCCCACTCCATCGCCACGCGGACCGGTCTGCCGCCGGGGGCGGTCTGGAGAAAACCTTTATCGTCAACAATCAGATTCATGTCGGCGAATTTGACATTGCGTTCCGTTGCCGCGAGATAAACCGCAACGGTATCGTAGAGAATGGAGCTGGCTGTCTCCGCATCATCCGGCGCGCCGGAAAGGGGAAGCCAGCTGCGGTAACTTTCCTGAATTGTACGCGGGATCGCCTGCTGCGACTCCTTGAACTGCTGATAAAGTCCGCCGCCGACAATCATATTGCCGCAGTGATCCAGCGGTGTGATGATGAAATCCTTCCAGTCCGCGCTGAAAACGGTCTGCGAGGCGGGAATGTCGTGTTCAACATTGTATTCTGCGATCTTGCCGGGGGCATCGCGAAAATTCTTGTGGAACGATCCCGCCATTGCGACAAGACGGCACTTGGAGACAAGGTCGGGGCGTCTGCGGCAGAATTCCGCAAGGTTGGTCATGGGGCCGATGCCGATGATAGTCGTTTCCTTGTGTATTTCAATCAGACGGATCATCTCTTCAATACCGTTGCGCAAAACAGTGCCGCTGTAGTCTTCGAGTTTGAAACATCCCAGCCAGTTCCGCAGAGGCAGCGGCGGAGCATCTGCTTTTCTGTTCGCCGGATTGATTGCGACGGGAATATCGGATCTGCCGACCTCCTGCAGGAATTTTGCCGCGACCGCACCTGTGTATTCGGGTGTTTGAGAGACGGCAAGAACCAACTTCGTTTTCAGTCCCGGCATGTTGAGCAGCATTCCGAGCGCCCAGGTGTCGTCAATATCGAAGCCGATGTCCGTATCAAGGATAACGTTTCGCTGATTCATGTTTTGTGTCCTTTCGTTTGCGTGAGGAAACAATAGCACTTTTCAGACTGGAATTCAAGAGTCTGGAATATCAGAAAGCACGATAAAAACAGTACAAAACGCTACTTCAGCAAATTCCGGACGGCGGATTTGAAGCGGTCTCCGCGTTCCTTGTAATCCTTGAACATATCCATGCTGGCGCAGGCGGGACAGAGCGCGAGAAGGTCGCCCGGTTCCGCCGCGCGGAAGCCCTGTGCGGCTGCCTCTTCAAGAGTGGTGCAGAGAGTGCAGGGAAAATCGCCGGAAAGTTCGCGGAAAATTTTCTCTTTGCATTCTCCGATCAGAAACGCGCACTTGATTTTGTCCGCATCGTCGCGGATGGAAGCAAAGCTCATGTCTTTGTCGAGCCCTCCCAGAATGAGAATGGAATTTTTCTTTCCGCCGAAAGTCTTGAGGAAGGCGTTGACCGAGTGGGGATTGGTGGCTTTTGAGTCGTCGAAGAAGCGCACGCCGTTTGCTTCAGCGAAAAGTTCCATGCGGTGGATGTCGGGAGAAAATTCGCGGAGAGCACGGTGCGTTTCCTCCGAAAAGAGCGCGCGTTCACCGCATTCCGCGTAGAGAATCGCGAGTGCGGCCATGACGTTTTCCGCGTTATGGATTCCCTTGAGCTTGAGGTCTTTGAATGCGAGAACGGGCTTTTCGCGGAAAAGAATCGTTTCGTCGCGGAAAGTGAAATCGGCGTCTGTTCCGGTTCCGGAGAAGAAGATCTGCGGAATCCGGAGTCCGGCTGCTTCATTTTTGAGAAGCGAATTGACAACGGCTGTTCCGGTTTTCATGTTCCGGAAGATGCGCAGTTTCGCTTCAAGGTATCCCTGCATGGAACCGTGACGGTTGATGTGGTCGCTTGCAAGGTTGAGGAATGCCGCCGTGGAGGGGGTGAACCCGTCCGCAATGCTTTCGAGCTGGAAGGAACTTGTTTCGACGGTCAGGAGATCAAGATCGTTTTGCCGGCGGATTTCAAGAACGGCGTCGCTGAGGGCGTTGCCGATGTTTCCGGCGGACTCCGCCCGCAGACCGTTTGCGCGGAAGAGGGCTGTCGTGAGTTCTGTCGTTGTGGTTTTCCCGTTGGTTCCGGTGATCGCGACATAGCGGCAGGGGAGGGCGCGGCAGGCGAATTCGAGTTCGCCGATCACCTGCGCTCCGGCGTCGCGCGCGGCCTGAGCCATTGGAGAGTGAATGGAAATTCCGGGAGAAATGACTGCTGTTTCCGCGGGAGGAAGAGCGGTTTGCTCCGTCCAGTTGAACACGGCGTCGCCGTCCCATTCACAGATTTTTTTGTCGACGGGAATCGGGTTCATTCCGAGGTCGCGGGCGAGCCTTGCGGCGGCGCGTCCGCTGATACCGAAACCGAGAATCAGAATATTTTTTTGCATTGTTGCCTCTTTGAAAATTGATATTTCAGAAACTTACACCGTTTTTTCGTTTTTTAAATAGCGGAGAGTTGAAAAAACGAAATAAAATGGTACATTGTAGGGTGCAAACAACAACGAACAGTCAAAGAGGTATTTTTCAATGGGTTTCGCATGTGGATTCGTCGGACTTCCGAACGTCGGCAAGTCAACTCTTTTCAACGCTTTGTGCAAAGGCGGCGCGGTTGCCGCGAACTTTCCGTTCTGCACAATCGAACCGAACACCGGAATTGTCCCCGTGCCGGACAAGCGGCTCGATGATCTGGCGAAACTCGAACATTCCGCGAAAGTTGTTCCCGCAACGATGAAATTCATTGATATCGCGGGTCTTGTTGAAGGCGCAAGCAAAGGCGAAGGTCTCGGCAACCAGTTCCTCGGACATATCCGGAACGTCGATGCTGTCGCCCATGTGGTTCGCATGTTCAAGGATCCGGATGTCGTACACGTCGGAGGTAGTGTCAATCCCTCCCGCGACCTGGAGCTGATTCTGACCGAACTGATGCTTGCCGACCTTGAGCTTCTTCAGAAGAAAGTCGACCACAGCCGCAAGCAGGCGCGCAGCGGCGATCCCGAAGTCAAAGCGGAGCTGGAACTTGCGCAGGCGTTCATCGCGAATCTTGAACAGGGCAAGCTCCCCTCCTACGACCGTGAAGATCCGAAGCTCGACCGCATTGCAAAATCCATGCAGCTTCTGACCCTCACACCCGCATTTGTCTGTGCGAACACCGATGAAGATTCGTTCCGCAACTTCGGGAAAGACGATATTTCCAAGCAGCTGATTGCCGACGCCGCGAAGCACGGCATGGAAGTTGTTCCCGTTTGTGCGAAGCTTGAAGAGGATCTCGCTCAGCTCGAGCCCGACGAGGCACTTGCATTCCTCGAAGATATCGGCGTGGAGAAGAGCGGACTTGAGCGCGTGATCAATACGGGTTACAAGCTCCTCGACTACATCACCTTCTTCACCTCCGGCCCGGATGAATCCCGCGCATGGACAGTTACCCGCGGTTCCACGGCGCCGCAGGCGGCCGGCAAGATTCACACCGATATGGAACGCGGCTTCATCCGTATGGAGATTGTCTCTTATGAAGACCTCATGAAATATGGAAACTGGAATGCGGCCAAGACCGCCGGCAAACTCCGGATTGAGGGAAAAGATTACATTGTCCAGGACGGCGACTCCGTGTTTGTCCGTTTCTCCGTGTAAGGTGTTTCAATGGGGGCCGGCAAGGGAATTTTCAAAAGCACGATGGGATATTCCTTCGTGATTTTCCTGAGCCGGATTCTCGGACTTTTCCGGGAGATTCTCTGTGCCCATATTCTCGGCGGCGGACTCGTCATGAGCGCGTGGTCCACCGCCTTTCTGCTGCCGAACCTCTTCCGCCGGATTCTGGGGGAGGGGGCGCTCGGCACAGCACTGATTCCGCTGATTTCCCACACGCTCAAACTTGAGGGGCAGGAGGCGGCACGGCGCAAATTCTCCACCATTCTGATCTGGCTGACCTTTTTGCTGGCCGCAATTACCGTTGCGGTTTCTGTTCCCGCAATTCTGATCGAACCTCATGTGACCGTGACACGCTGGAAGCTCATGCTTCTTGCAACTCCGGTTGTCATGCCCTACTGTGTGCTGATTTGCCTGATCGGCATTATTACATCTCTGCTGAATTCTCTCCGGAGCTTTGTCCTTCCGGCGCTTGCGAGTCTCCTGCTGAATGTCTGTCTGATTGCTGCGCTGGCATTGGGCGCGGCGGGATTCTGCAGGGGAAGTGCACTTGAGTTCCTGCGGATGCTCGGCATTGCCGTGCTGATTTCAGGCGCATTGGAACTGGTTGTGCTTGGAGGGCTTTTGAAAAAGTTCGGAATGGTTCCGGAGTTTTCGCGGGGAACTCTGTTCAATTTCTCCGCCATTCCCGAAATTCTGAAACTGGCGCTTCCGGGGCTGGTCGGCATGTCCGCCCTTCAGATCAGCGTTCTCTGCGATCGCACGATTGCCATGTCCATCGACAACAACGCCGCGGCGGCTCTTACCTATAGCGACCGTCTGATTTATCTGCCGATCGGAATTTTCGCCGTTGCGTTCGGCACGGTTTCTCTTTCCGTCATGTCCGAAGCCGCCGCCGCAAAAAAGTTGAAATCCATGCTGATGATGCTTTTCAGCTCGATGCGTCAGCTGCTGTTCATCACTATTCCGCTGGCGGTCTACATGCTCTTTTTCGGACGCAATCTTCTTGATATTCTGTTCCGGCGCGGCGCATTTGACGAGACGGCACTGAACGCCTCCGCGTATGCGCTTTTCTGGTATGCGTTCGGCATTCCGGCATACGCGGCGACGAAGGTGACTGTTTCGGGCTTCTATTCGCGCAAACAGATGAAAACGCCCGTTTATGTTTCCATTGTCTGCATTGTGCTGAATGTCATTCTGAGTCTTTCGCTCATGTACCCGATGCGGCAGGGCGGAATTGCGCTTGCAACGGCGGTGACGGCGTATCTGAACAATTTTATTCTGCTTTACATTTTGCGGCGCGACCTCGGACGCATGCCGCTGAGAAGCACGGCTCATCTGTTCGTGCGGACCGCTGCGGTTTCCGTGATCGCCGGATTCGCCGCCTGGTTTGCGTATCGCGGATTCTGCAGAATTGCGCTGCTGGAGCAGATCCCGAAACATGGCGGCGCGTGGTTCCTGGCAAGCTGCGTGTTTGGAGCTGTGTTTGCGCTTCTCGCATTCCTGTTCCGCATCCGGGAAGCGACAACTGTGGTTCATACACTGAAACGGAAGTTTTTGAAGCGTTCTTGAAAAACGCTGTTTTCATATTATATTAGCGTCGTCTAGAAAAAGGAGAACCTGCTATGGAATTTTATGATGTCATCCGCGCTCGCAGAAGCGTTCGTTCTTATCAGCCGACTCCGGTTCCGCAGAGTGCAGTTGAGCATATTGCGGAAGCGGTGAACCTTGCCCCGACAGCCTGCAACCGCCAGCCGTTCCGTGTTCTGTTTGTGACCGATCCGGCGAAACGTGCGGCTCTCTGCAAGTCGAACAAGTTCGCATGGCTCGCGGATGCGCCCGCGATCGCCGTGGTCGTCGGCAACTCCGCTGCCGCATGGAAACGCCTTGAGGGGGATTCTATTGTGGATGTCGACTGCTCCATTATCATGGAACATCTTATTCTCGCGGCAACGGCGGAAGGACTCGGAACCTGCTGGATTTGCGCGTTCCATCGTGATATTGCAAATGCCGCACTGAACCTGCCCGAGGGCGAGAGCGCGGTTGCCATGACGCCGGTTGGATACGCGGCGGACGGTTTCAAACCCGTTCCGCTGACCCGCAAGCCGCTGGCGCAAGTTTTTGAGGTGATCTGATGCCGGAAATCGAAACTCTGGAAAACGGCGGCTTCCGTTCCGCCGGAAAAAACTGGATCGCCGAATTCGATCTGCCGTCTCCCGGACTCTTTACATTCAAGCTCGGGAAAAATCTTGAGTTCGTCTCGCGCTATGCTGTACTCGACGGGCTGGAGGAAGCAACTGCGCTTCACGGCCGCCGCAAGGTGCATCTCTCCAACGACGAAGAGGAAGCGCAGCTTGAAACTGTTTGCACAATTCCGTTCGGCGCGGAGCCTTCGATCAACCGCAAGTTCCGTCTGATGGAAGGTTTTCTGAGCGTAACCACCGACTTCATCATCCGTTCCTCCTTCCGCGTGCAGAACATTTCCGCCGGCGGATTCGAGCTGAACGGGGAATTCGCCCGGTTCGCCCTGCTTGATGCTCCCGCGTTCGGCGTGACTTTCGACCGGATCGACTGGCGCGACGCCGCATCCGCAGAAGCCGGAACAGTCCTGTACGATTCCGTCCGTCCTCCCGTCGCTCTGCTGATAGAGACAATGGAGGGGGCGGTTCTGGAAATCGCGGTTGGCGAGGACTACTGGCGCTGGTGTGCGTTACAGCCGGACGCCTCTTCAAGCTACCGCCTTGCGCGTACAGCATCGGGGATTGAAGCGGACTGGGGATTGTATCAGTATCATCCGCAGCCGGAAGTCGAAGTTCCGTTCGGACGCAACCGCCGTATGAGCTGGTATCTTGCGTGGCGCGGCAAAGCCGCCCGCGGACCGAAAGCCGCATTTACGGATGTTTTCGATATGGCGGCGTTCGCCTGGAATGCGAGTCAGCTTGCGGTCGGACCCGATGGAGCTACTGTTCCCGGTGTTCCCTGCTTTGCTTCGGCTGGCGTGATCAATACCATGAAAAAATGGGTTCGTCAGCATCTTGCCGAGGCGGAAGAGGGTGACATTTTTGCTGTGACGAATGTCCGTCCGGTCTGCTGCTGTTCCGCTGCGCATCAGGATCGCGCCAAGCAGAAGATTCTGCCGCATCTGACGAATTACGCCGTCAACGATTTCAAGCGCTGGGCGAACAAACAGCTTTCGCAGAAGGGGGCAAAGCTCGTGATTGTTCCGGCGGAAGGTGTTGCCGCACCGTCGATTTAAGACTCTTTATAAAAAGACAGCGGTCGGAGTTCCTGTGGGTTCAGCTCCGGCCGTTTTTCATTTCGGTTTTCTGACTCCGCGATGAGCTTTTGCTTCAAGCGGATTCTCCGGCCAGTCGTGCTTCGGATAACGCCCGCGCAGGTCTTTGCGTACAAGAAAATAGCTTTCCGTCCAGAAATGGCGCAGGTCGGATGTTGTCTGAACCGGCCGCATTGCGGGCGAGAGCATGCGGATTGTGACCGGAACCCGCCCGTCAACCACTCGCGGAGTATCCAGCATCCCGAACATCTCCTGAAGGCGGACTTCCATGAACGGAACCCCGTCCGGCGAGGAGTAATCAACGCGGATCATGGAACCGCTCGGAACCTCGATACGTTCCGGAGCCAGACGCGCCAGTTCCATTTTCTGCCGATGTGTCAACAGGGAGCTCAGCGCGGTATGAAGATCGATTTTCCGGATTTGTGCGAGCCCCGTCGCTCCGGAAGCAAACGGTGCGAGCCACTCTTCCAGTGAATTCAAAACGCCCGAATCGGAAAAATCTGGCCACATATCCGGTTGATGACGGCGGACAAATTCCACGCGTTCCCGCAGAGCCTGCGTCGCTTTTTCAAACGGAAGAACGCTGATTCCCTCCGTCCGGATGCCGTCGAGAAGCGCAGCAAGAATTTTTTCCTGCGGGACTTTGTTCAGCGCCGGGCGAGCATCCGCAACCAGCGAACCGATCAGCACGCGCCGTTCCGCTTCAACCGCTTTGCGGTCCGGATTCCAATGCACACAAAAATCTTCGGAAATGAGTTCGGGAAGAAACTCCTTGATGTCGGCGAACGCAATCGGCGCGGCGGAAAAAATGATCTGTCTGTTTCCTTCGCCTTCCACCGACGCCAGGGCGAGGAACTCATTGGAACAGAGCGGATCGGTTTCGCGCAGTTTTGCTCCAGTGCCGTTCGAGAGCGCATAGTCGCCCGAACGCGGTGAGCGGGATCGCGCAATCCGGTCGGGATATGCGAGCGCAATTGCAATGCCGGCGGATTCCGGATCAATCGTCTTTTCCCGGATGCCGGCGGCGGATGCAGTCTGGCGAAGGGCATCGCGCAGACGGTGCAGAATCCCCGGATCGCAGGAATATTTCCCCTCCAGTGCGCTCAGGCGAAGGCGGAGGTCTACAGTATCCGCATTGCGGAGCGGGTCGCGCTCTCCGAGGAGAGCGGCAAGAGCGCATGCCGTGCCGCCGAATCCCGCGCGTTTCGAACGGAGAACGGCGTGTCCGAGGCGGGGATGAACGGGAAGGGCGAGCATTGCGGAGCCCTCTTCCGTAATCGCGCCGGACTTGTCGAGCGCTCCGAGTTCGCGCAGAAGTTCCGCCGCCTGTGCGACTTTTGCCGCCGGCGGAACATCGAGCCACGCCATGGAGCCGATTGCATTCGGGCGTACGCCCCATTTTGCCAGTTCAAGAACGAGCGGGACAAGGTCTGTTTCGAGAATTTCGGGAGTGTTGAATGGCGCCATGCGCGCCTCTTCCTCCGCGCTCCAAAGACGGTAGCATGTTCCGGGGGCGGTTCGTCCGGCGCGTCCGCGGCGTTGATTCGCGGACGCAAGCGAGACACGGACCGTTTCCAGGCGTCCCATTCCGTTGCGCGGCGAGAATTTCGGCACGCGCATGAGTCCGCAGTCAACCACAATCCGTACGCCCTCAATCGTGAGGCTCGTTTCGGCGATGGAGGTGGAGAGGATGATTTTGCGGTGTTCCGGATCGGGTTCAATTGCGGCGTCCTGCTCCTCCTGCGGCAGGTTGCCGTAAAGCGGAGCAATCCGGATTTGCGGCGGAAGCGATTCCTTCAGCAGGGCGGCGGAACGCCGGATTTCCCCTTCACCGGGCAGAAATGCGAGAAGATCGCCTTCCGGATTCTGTTCCAGCGCAAGGCGGATCGTGCGGCTCAAGTCGCTTTCGACTGGCGCCCGCGGATCGCGGCGCGGAATGTGGACGGTCTGAACCGGATAGACTTTGCCGGAACTGTTGATGACCGGAGCTCCGCCGAGCAGAACGGAGACGCGTTCCGCATCGAGTGTGGCGGACATGACCAGAATGTGCAGATCTTCGCGCAGTGCCTGCTTGAGGTCAAGGCAGAGCGCCAGCGCGAGATCCGCATGGATGCTCCGTTCGTGGAATTCATCGAAAATGACGGTGTGAACACCCGACAGTTCCGGATCGTCCTGAATCAGGCGCGTGAGAATGCCTTCGGTCAGCACCTCTATTCTGGTTTCCGGCGAGACTTTGGAATCGAAGCGCGTGCGATAGCCGACAAGCCCTCCGAGCGGGGTGTTCATCAGCGCGGCGATGCGTTTCGCCGATGCGCGCGCGGCGAGACGGCGCGGCTCAAGCATGAGAATTTTTCCCGCATCCGCTCCGGATTTTTCATAAAGAAACGGCGGAACGAGGGTTGTTTTTCCCGCTCCGGGCGCGGCGCAGAGAACCGCCGATCCGTGAGAATGCAAGGCTTCCGCGAGCTGCGGAAGCACGGATTTTACAGGAAGATCAATCAACGGTTGACCATTTTTTCCGGCTTGACAATCTTGTCGAATTCCTCCGCAGAGAGGAAGCCGAGTTCAATGCATGCTTCCTTGAGGGTCTGCCCGCTGTGATGTGCATGTTTTGCAATTTTTGCGGCGTTGTCGTATCCGATTGCCGGGCTGAGCGCGGTTACGAGCATGAGTGATTTGCCGACGAGTTCCGCGATGCGGGCGGTATTCGCCTTGAGCCCCTTGAGTGCGTATTCGGTAAAGCCGTGCGTCGCATCGGCAAGAATGCGGATTTCTTCGAGCAGGTCGAAAATCATCATGGGCTTGAAAACGTTGAGTTCAAAGTTGCCCTGAGTTCCGGCGAAGGATACAGCTGCGTCGAGCCCGACGATCTGGGTGCAGACCATGGTCATGGCTTCGCACTGGGTCGGATTGACTTTGCCGGGCATGATGGAGGAACCCGGTTCGTTTTCGGGCAGAATGAGTTCGCCGAATCCGCAGCGGGGGCCGCATGCGAGCCAGCGGATGTCGTTTGCGATTTTCATCATTGCGCAGGCGCACGTTTTGACTGCGGAAGAGGCTGCGACAATTGCATCGTGCGCGGCGAGCACGGCGAATTTGTTCGGCGCTGTCACAAAGGGAAGCCCGGTCTGGGCGGCGATTTTCTCCGCCGATTTTTCCGCAAACCCTTTCGGAGCGTTGAGTCCGGTTCCGACGGCTGTTCCGCCGAGCGCGAGTTCATAGAGTTCGGGGAGTGCCGCTTCGATGCGCTTGATGGCGAATTCGAGCTGGGCAACGTATCCGGAGAACTCCTGTCCGAGGGTCAGCGGAACAGCGTCCTGAAGGTGGGTGCGTCCGATTTTTACGATCGGCATGAATTCATCGCGCTTGACTTTGAGTTCTTCAAGGAAAGTTTTGAGTGCGGGCAGAAGCTTGCGGACGATCATTTCCGCCGCGGCGATGTGCATAGCCGCGGGGAAGGTGTCGTTCGAGGACTGCGACATATTGACGTGGTCGTTCGGATGAACGGGCTTTTTTGTGCCTTTTTCGCCGCCGAGCAGTTCGTTTGCACGGTTGGAGATCACCTCGTTGACGTTCATATTGCTCTGGGTTCCGCTTCCGGTCATCCAGACTTTGAGGGGAAATTGAGCGTCATAATCGCCGTTGAGGATTTCATCGCATGCGCCGAGAATTGCGGCGCAGAGCTCTTTGGAGAGGAGTCCAAGTTCAAAATTGGTTTCCGCCGAAGCTTTTTTAACGAGAACGAGTCCGCGGATGACTTCGAGCGGAATGAGATCGTTTCCGATATTGAAATGGAGGAGAGAACGCTGAGTCTGCGCTCCCCAGTACTTGTCTGCCGGAACCTCAACGGTTCCCATGCTGTCGCTTTCCAGTCTGAACATTTTGAAATCCTCTTTGTTGATTTTATCCGGTAATATACTTCCGAATCAGCCGTGATACAAGACGGATTGTCCGGCAAATTTCTAAAAAATGTCAGAGCGCTGGAAAATAAAACAGCGGAAGCGCGGCAGATGCACCGCGTTTCCGCTGCGTTTTCAAAACGGATCAGTACTTGCTGTCCGCGTAATCGACCCAGCCGCCGGCCTTGACGAGCTCGAAGTCGAAATCACCGACTGTGAACGGATAGACTTTGGTGGTTTTGCCGTTGGAGATGGTGAAGGTTTTCTTGTCCGTATCGGTTTCGCAGGTGGCTTCCGTGCCGGCGAAGGTCGCGAAAATATCGTCGATATCCGCTTTCGGCAGGGAGATCGCCATCAGTCCGCAGTTGAACATATTCTGACGGAAGATGCGGGCGAAGTTTTCCGCAATGACGAGATTGATGTTGTTGTATTCCAGCACCCAGGGAGCGTGTTCGCGGGAGGAACCGCAGCCGAAGTTGGCGCGCGTGATGACAACGCTCTTGCCGGCAATGTCCTTCTTCGGGTCGAAGCCGGGGATGTTGAGATCCTCAAGGCAGTACGGCTTGAGAGCCTCTTTGGTCAGCTCCGTCAGATATTTCGCGGGGATGATCTCATCGGTATTGATGTCGGAACGGTCGAGAAACAGAATTTTTCCGCTGAAGTTTTTCATTTTGTCAGATTCCTTTTTTCAGCCCTTGTAGAGCGGAGAGTTGGTGATGACACCGGCGATGGCGGTCGCGGCGGCGGTCGCGGGGCTCATCAGGTGAACCATGCCGCCTTTGCCCATGCGTCCGTTGAAGTTGCGGTTCGTCGTGGAGGCGCAGCTTTCGCCCTTCGCCAGAACGCCGTTGCTCATGCCGAGACATGCGCCGCAAGTCGGGTTGGTGACACAGAAACCAGCATCCATAAAGATCTGGATCAGACCTTCGGCGAGTGCCTGGCGGTAGATCTTCGGGGTCGCGGGGGAGACGATTGCGCGGAGGTTCGGGCTGATTGTTTTGCCTTTCAGCACAGATGCAGCAATGCGCAGGTCTTCAATACGTCCGTTGGTGCAGGAGCCGATATAGACCTGGTCGATCTTCGTTCCGGTCATTTCGCGGACGGTGCGGACCTGGTCGGGTTTGTAGTTGACCGTGACAACCGGCTCAAGCTTCGTCGCGTCGATTTCCAGAACTTTCGCATAAACCGCATCGGCGTCCGGACGCCACTTGGAGTATTCGGCGAGAGCCGCTTCTTTGGAAGCGAACTCGTCCTTGATGAAATCCCAGAGGTAATCAACCGTGACCTGATCGGGATAGCAGATGCCGCAGGTTCCGCCGGCTTCGATCGCCATATTGCAGAGCGTCATGCGGGATTCCATGCTCATGGAGTCGATGACCGGACCTGCAAATTCGATGACCTTGTCGGTTGCGCCGTTGACGGTGAGTTCCTTGATGATGGTGAGGATCAGGTCTTTCGCGTAGACGCCTTCGGGAAGGGCTCCGGTGACGTTGACCTTGATGGTTTCGGGCGTGCGCATGGTGCAGACGCCTTTCAGGATGCCGACTTCAAGGTCGGTGGTTCCGACGCCGGCGGCGAATGCGCCGAACGCTCCGTGCGTGCAGGTGTGGGAGTCGCCCATGATGACGGTGAACCCGGGACGGACGAAGCCTTTTTCCGGGAAAATCGCGTGGCAGACGCCGTTGTGTCCGATGTCAAAGAAATCCTTGATATCCTGTCTGCGGGCCCAGTCGCGCATGGTTTTTCCCTGCTCGGCGGTTTTGGAATCCTTGGCGGGGGTGACGTGGTCGATAACGGCTTTGATTTTGGTCTTGTCGAACACACGGTCTTTGCCGCGGGCGACGAGGTCGTTGATTGCGATCGGGGTTGTGATCTCGTGGCAGAACACGCGGTCGAGACTCAGAACATTGACTCCCTCGGTCGGGGTGTCGATGCGGTGTGCATCGAAAATCTTCTGTGCAACAGTTTTGCCCATTGTTTGCTCCTTTTTAGGTTCTATGGTTTTCATCGTTTATTATAGCACAAAAAGAGAAAAATTCAAT
>URNX01000013.1 GCA_900549415.1 uncultured bacterium | reverse complement strand
TTTTTGTTAATTTGATGTTAATAATAAAACTTTTAATGGTGAGATTTTAGATGTAAAAACAAAAAATGGTTACTATCTTCTCGTAACTGAACACGGAAAATAACCTGTGCTTACGGTCTTAAATTATACTTATGTCCGCTCTGGAAACTCCGAAACCAGCACCACTGAAACCGGTGTGTTCAACGGTGATACATTGATCCTTGGAACCCGTCAGGTATCCATCAGCAATGAAAATGGAGTGAACGTTTCCTCAGAAAGCTGGTTCATTGACTCGGCAAACAGCGTCAATGTAAAAACGGCTTCTACAGTCAACAGCAACTTCGACGAGTTCGGCAGATCCAGAACAACAACCTATCTCGACGGGTCCACAGTAACCCGCACCTATGGTTGTTGCGGTGTTTCTGAAGAAACCGACCGGGATGGAGTGACGACGACCTATGCGTACGATGAATTCAAACGGGTCAGTCATACCGTAAGAGACGGCATTACCACGCTTTACAGTTATGATGCTCTGGGCAATCAGACGTCCGTTACCGTCAAGGGCAGAAATGATGCTGAAATCACAACTTCCAGTACGTACAGCGACGGGGAATTGGCAAGCACAACCGACGCCTTGGGGAACGTCACCGCTTATACCCGGATCTATGCGGCGGATGGGGACAATACCACCTACACGGAAACGGTAACCAAGCCGGATGGCAGTACCCAGATCACTGTCAGCGTAAATGGTCAGCAGGTCAGCACCACCGGATCTGCGGTGCATGGACAGAGCTTTGAATACGGACCGAACTGGCAGAAAGTCATGCCGCAAAATCAGACCGTCTACACCGATCTGCTCGGTCGCAATTTCAAAACGGAGTACGCCGACGGAACGCATTCAATGAATTACTACAATTTGAAGAATCAGCTTGTCAAGAGCGTTACTCCCGGAGGAGTCGTTACGCTCTACTCCTATGACAATCTTGGCCGTCAGATCTCTCAGGCGATCGACATGAATCGCAATGGGGAAATTGATGCGGCTGATTGGCTATGTAACGTTTTCCCTGTAACTTCTCCGAATCCCTGCCGTCAACCTTTCAGATAGACCTTTCTATTGGCAAGCCATTTTTCATCCAGTTCGATCAGGAACGCCGAGGCAATCCTGAGTTAAATGTGAGGCTTGCCCATTTGAACGCTTGCAAACTTTGTGAAACGATGTAAATTAATGGCTACGTAACATTTTTTCTGTAAATTCTCCGAATCTCTGCCGTCAACCTTTCAGATAGACCTTCCCATTGGCAAGCCATTTTTCGTCCAGTTCGATCAGGAGCGCCGTGGCGATCCTGAGCAAAGATTCCTTGTTGGGGAATACTCTAATACACCTTGTCCGTTTTTTCAACTCCTTGTTTTGAAATTCCGCCATATTTGTTGTCCTCGCGCTACTAGCGAGAACGCAATAATCCGTCAGAAACAAATGTGCGCAAAAATTCGGACACGACTCCCATGTAATCATCGGCGAATTCGAAATCCTATCCAGCAGCTGAGTTTATTGTCTGTATTAAACGATTTTTACCATGTTGACCAGTATAAAAAACATACTATAGGAGATATAGAGTTATACTCAATAGGAATAATAACAAATATAGAAAAAATAAACAGTACATATATCAAACAATAAACTTTATTAAAAAATCTCGTGCAAATTAAAGTAAACATAAATGCATAGACTAAAATTTGAACATGGGCCAAAATATAACATACTAAATAGAACAGAGAACCTTTTCCCAATGAAAACTGCCACGCGCAAATAAACGTCCAAATCGGATTGCATATCCATAATTCATCAGAATTACAAATGCTATTAGACAACAATCTTGACAATTGAGGTATTGCTGCAAATGCAATTAAACCAACGTTCAATATATACAACAATATTATCTTCATTTTTATTCCTCTCCCCCATATCCTTTACATTTGAAACATAAACTGTATCCAGCAACAAAATATTCAATTTCTGCGCGTCTCCTCCCTTATGTTTGAGGAGACGCGCGTTTCATTGATCAGTGTTTGCAGCAGCCGCAGCCGCCTTCACAGCCGTCAAAACAATACGTGCAGAGCTTTTCTTTCGGAAGACCGATCGCTTCAACCAGACCTTCAATCGTCTGATACTTCAGCGTAGTCAGACCTAAATTCTTCCGGATCGCTTCGATCATCTTTTCGTAACGCGGAGTGCCGGCGGTAATATATTCCTTCAGCACCTCATCTGTCGGGTCGCAACCCTCCAGAGCGTTGATCACACGCCGCGCGGCGAGGTCGAGAACCGACTTCGAACGCGAAAAATTCAGGTACTTGCACGCAAATGCAAGCGGGGGCGAGGCGGAACGCATATGCACTTCAAGCGCGCCGCGCTCATAAAGACGCTGCGCAATATTCTTGAACTGAGTGCCGCGTACAATCGAATCATCACAGAACAGAAGGCGACGCCCGCGAATCTGCTCGTCAATCGGAATCAGCTTCATTTTGGCGACAAGGTTACGCGCGGACTGCGTCTGCGGCATGAAACTGCGCGGCCATGTCGGCGTGTATTTCACAAGCGAACGCAGATACGGTTTGCCCGACTCGTTCGAATAGCCGATTGCGTGCGCAACTCCGGAATCCGGAATGCCGCTCACAGAATCGCATTCCACATCATCGCCGCGCGCCATCAGCGCGCCGTTGCGGTAACGAACCGTTTCCGTATTGGAACCTTCGTAATTGGAAGAGGGATAGCCGAAGTAAACCCAGAAAAATGAACAGATCTGCATCTGATCACCCGGCTTTCTGATCTGCTCAACGCCGTCGGCACTCATGCGGACAATTTCGCCGGGTCCGAGTTCCTTGCACACCGTATAGTCGAGGTTCGGAAGCGAGCTGCTTTCCATACACGCCGCATAGGCGCCAGTCTTGCGGCCGATGACAATCGGCGTGCGGCCGTAGCGGTCACGCGCGGCGTAGATGACCCCGTTGCGGAGAATCAGCATGGAACAGGAACCGTCAATGCGGCTCTGGGCGTACGCGATTCCCTCTTCAAGGGTCTCTTTTGTATTGATGAGCGCGGCCACAACTTCGGTCGGGTTGAACTCTCCGCCGCTCATTTCGGAAAAGAAATGGGCGATCCGCGAGGAGGAATCGCCCGAAATGAGTTCCTGGATATTGTTGATTTTTCCGACCGTCACTATTGCGAAAATTCCAAGATGAGAGCCGATGATAAGCGGCTGGTCCTCGTAATCGCTGATGACGCCGATTCCGCTTTTTCCGGCAAGATGCGGCAGGTCGTCATCGAACTTGGACCGGAACTGCGAATTGGTGATGTCGTGAATGGAACGCATAATGGTTCCGTCGGCTCCGTAAACGGCGAGTCCGCCGCGTTTCGTGCCGAGATGGGAATGATAATCCGTTCCGTAGAACAGATCCGTCACGCAGTCCTCATGCGCAACGACGCCGAAAAAGCCACCCATGTGATACTCCTCCTGATTCATGGAAAAAATGTATGGCATAACATACTCCCGAAACAGCTTCTATTCAAGGCGGAACAGTAAAAAACACAGCAACTTTATCCGCAAAAAAAACGCAAGTTTTTCCCTTTCCGGACTTGACATTCCCGAAAAAGAGGCTTTATGTAAGGAATGGATCTGAACACATCAACCAAAAGGAGAAACTGAAAAATGAAAATCGCAGTGACATCGGAAGACGGAGAAGTTTTCCAGCACTTCGGACACACGCCCGGATTCACCCTGTTTGAAACCGACGGGAAAAACATTCTTTCCGAAACAGAACTTTCAAGCGGAGAAACCGGACACGGCGCGCTTGCCGGACTGCTTGCGGAAAAAGACGTCGATCTTCTGATCGGCGGCGGAATCGGCGGCGGCGCGGTTCAGGCGCTCGCCTCGGCGGGAATCCGGGTGATCGGCGGAGCTTCAGGCAAAGTCCGCGACGTCGTACAGGGACTCCTCGACGGCACGCTTCAGGTCCGCTCGGACTTCCATTGCCATCACCACGACTCCGGGGAACACCATTGCGGTTCGCACGGCTGCGGCTCCCACAGCTGCGGACACTGAGTTCAATCCGCCCGGCATCCGCGGAGAACGCCGGGCGTTTTTCATTTCAGAATCAAACTGAATTCCCTGAAGCGAAGCTCCGTGCCGGAATCCAGCATCCGGAGCGCGGTCAGACGGACCGCCGAAGCGGAAACCGGAGCAAAAACGACTCGCTGAGGAACCGGATTCGCACGGAGATTCGAAAACTCGCCCTCCGCAACCGTCCGCCAGCCGGAATCCGACAGAACTTCAAAACGGTAACGGTCCGGCGTGCCGTTCGGAACATCCTCAAACGGGGTGAAGACAAATCCGCCGATTCCGCAGTTTTTGCCGAGCCGCCACTCCGTCGTCATCCCGTTCGTTTTTCCCTGTTCAAGAATCCTGCAATTCTTGCGGACAGGAGCGGAAACAGGCTCCTTCCGAAGCAGTTCCGCGGGAACAAGACGGATGGAAACGGTCAATTCGACCTCCTCCGGTTCGGCGTCCGGCAGGGCGATGCGCAGAGCCTCGCCTGCAACCTCAGAAAACGTTTTCAGACGGCGGAGTCCGATCGCTTTTCCCGAAACCAGGGGACGCCACACGCCCGCCGTCCGGAGCTCCACGGCATAGCGGCGGACCGCTTCCCCCTGCTCCGTCATATTCTCCGAAAGCTCCAGCAGGTTGAACCGCTTCGCTCCGCCGAATTCAATCGTAACTTCAGAGCGGGAAGTCAGGGAGAATGTACGCGAAAACAATGCGGGTGAATTCAATGCATCCACCGCGCGTTTGAACTCCGCAAGACGGCGCACATCGTTGTCGTGCAGGCGTCCGCGGCGGTCCGGCGCAATCCCCAGGTTCAGAAAACCTCCGCAACCGACCGAATTCAAATACAAATCCACAAGAGTGGAGAGGGAACGGACTTCCGCATCCTCCTCCGCATGGTAAAACCAGCCGGGGCGGAGCGGAACGTCACACTCTGGAGGAATGAAAAACTTACCGTCCGCATGTCCCTCGAATCCCTCCTGATAGACCGTATACCCTGGCGCGGGTTCCCTGCCCGGGTCGCGCGGATGCGGCGTGTAACTTCCGAAGGCGTCGGGTGCGGCAAAACCGTTTTCGTTGCCCGGCCAGCGCAGATCGGGTCCGGCGTCGCTGAAGATCGCGGCGTCCGGCTGAAGGTCGCGCACAATCTGCCACGTTTTTTCCCATTCATAATAAGAGGAAGGGTCGATTTTCCGTTTTTCGCACGCACCTCCGTACCAGCCGTCTCCGCCGTTTGCACCGTCGAACCAGGCTTCAAATGCGGATCCGTAGCCGGAATAGATTTCGCGGAGCTGTTCCTGATAGACTTTCACATACCCGGGCGTTCCGTAGGCCGGATGATTGCGATCCCACGGAGAGACGTAGAATCCAACCGGCAGCCCCGCCTTCCGGCAGGCGTCCGCCATTTCGCGCACCAAATCGCCTTTCCCGTTGCGGAACGGAGATTTGGAAATGTTGTACGGAGTCGTTTTCGTCGGCCAGAGACAGAAGCCGTCATGATGCTTGCAGACGATGATAATTCCCGCGAGCCCGCCGGCTTTGCACGCCTCCGCAATCTGATCCGCGCTGAAATCGGACGGATTGAAAATCTGCGGATCGTCATCTCCGTATCCCCACTCCTTGCCGGTGAAAGTGTTGAGGCTGAAGTGCATGATTGCGTAACAGCGGTTTCTGCGGTTCAGAATCCGCACCGCGGGGACGCGTCCCGAATTGAAATGCGAAAGGATTGACATGTTTTTCCCTTTTTTTCTGCCGTAATGTATCACTCTTCCGCTTTAAATTCAAACTGGTCAAGCAGAACCCGTCCATCATTGTGGTTGTCGCAGAAGATATTCACTCTCGCGCGGCGGCGGGCGAGCAGGGTATACACAGCCTCATCCGAGGGGAACGTCACCTTGCAGCTGTATTTTGTCCATTCTCCGTTCAGAGCAAACGGGTAGAATTTCTGGAATTCCTGTTTTTTCCCGTATGACGGCATGTCGACAACGACGGTCATCTTGTCCAACCCCTCCGCTTTCGCCCAAAAGCTCAACGTGTAAGTTTTCCCAGGCAGAATCAGCAGCGGAACCGATTCGATCGCGGTTGCAGCAGCGTCCTTTTTCTGCGTAAGTTCAAGAGACTTTGCACCATTTACGAAACCTGTGTTCTCAACGATTTTCATGTTCGGGGTAAATTTTTCCTCGCGGACCCGCCAGTCACCGGGGACGAGATTGTCCGACTCGAAATCTCCGTTGGTCAGAAGATTTCCGTGCATATCCGCCTCGTTGAGCTCCTCCAGTTTCAGATTTGCGATCTTCGAATCACCGGTGCTGTTTTTGCTGAAAAAGAACGAAAGTTCCGCCTTGTCTGCTTTGCCCGAATAGAAACAGAATGTACGCGGCGAAGGATCCTCCGGGACATTGACTCCGCTGAAGAGCGTTTCTCCGAGCTTCAGGATCAGTCCGTACGAGGTAGCCCCCTGCCCTTTCCGCGACGAGGCATCCCATGAAACGCGGTAGCAAGATCCCGGTTTCACCCCGGCTTTCAGGACAAGCGAGGCATGCCATGCGCCTTTGTTTTTCACTTCAAAAGTGTTCGGTTCAACCTGTTTCCAGCCGCCGTTCATTGAGGTTTCGAACGGGACGGCGGTTGCGGCGGAGAGCGAAAGCGCCGCGCCGAGAACAAGTGCTGTCATCTGTTTTTTCATTTTCTGAACTCCTTTATTTTGGGTTGTTTTCCACAATTGTGAACATCAAACGGTTTTTCTGAACATCCGGGGAGTCGAAGAGAGAGAACGAACGCACGTTTCCCGAAGTTCCCGGAGCATCGTTGATCTTGATTTCCAGTCCGGATTCCTTCCCGAACGCCTTCTCCGGAAGCTCAAGAAGAATCTCATAACCGGAACTGTCCGCCGTCACATGACATCCGATCGAGTCAGGAGAGATGAAACTGCGGTCGCCCCAGAAGACCAGCTGTTTTCCTTTTTCAAAGCGCGGCATGATAAAGAGACGGAAGGTGGACGGCTGGTAGGCATCCGCATGTTCCCCGGGCAGAGCGCGCGGCGCGGCGTCGATGAAGAGCTCCACACAGTCCTGTTCCCACATCGCGCGCTTTCCGGGCTCGCCGGAATCGGTCGTATCGTTCACGCGTACTTTCAACAGACTCTTTCCAGGCTTCTGCGAAAGTTCCGCCGATGCGGAGAGAACACCGTCCGCACTCCGGAACCGGAAAGCTCCGTCATATTGCACGCTGCGGCATGCGTGGAGTCCAACCGGGAATTTCCAGATTTTCCCGTTTGAAATCACCCGCACTTCCACTTCCGCGACTTTTCCGGAAACCTTGACCGGGACTTCAAGAGCCGCGTATTCTCCGCGTTTCAGCGTAAAGGCAACCGGTTCAAGTGCGGCAATTTCTTTTCCGGCGACACCGACATAACCGGATTCGTCTTTCATCCCGCAGCTGCGCAGGCCAAGCAGCAGAACTGTTTTTCCATTCCGTTCAATAAGACGCGCCTGCGTAGAGATGGAAAGCGTCTGCTCCAGAATCGCAGAGACCGAATCCAGTTTCTTCAGGAACTCCGCTTCGGAGAGCGCCCCCTGCTTCAGATAAACCGGGGCAGCGGTCATCGTCATAACTCCGCCGGGAAGCGGATTGCCGAAAAGATCGTAAACCTCGAACCCGGTCAGGTCAAGCTTCAGATTTCCGCGCTTGCGGTAATCCCAGATCGCGCCGACAAGTTTGCCGTCCTTGCGGAATGCACAGCGGTAAAGCCCGTCCGGCGAATTGCGGTGCGAAACAGCCTCCGCGCCCTCAAAGAAACGGGTCAGGGCGTTGTAGACCGAATAGACCGGCCCCGGCAGGCTGTCCGGCCAGGAGGTGATGTGCTGATAGTTCGGAATCATCAGTTCCCGCCAGATCTGCATGCTCTCCAGCGGGGTCGACTGCGCAACACCGAGACTGAGCTCCACGAGGTAGCGCGCGGCGGCGTGGTGCGCCTTTATCTGCATCGCTCCGTAGAAATCTCCGAACTCATAGCCGCTGAACAGGTAAAACAGTTCCGTGTTCCAGATCGGCATCCCCGCTTTGTATTTGGAGATCATCTCTTTCATCGTCAGAATCTGCTTGTCCGCCGGGTCGGGAGAGCTCAGCTCCGGACTGCCGTACGGATGAAACGAAATTGCATCCGAATTCTCTGCAACGTTCAGTTCAAGGCACGCCTTCAGGAATTCGCCGAGCTGGTAGCCTTTGTCGCTCGTCGAACACACCCCGACAATCGTCGCTTCCGGATTCTCCTTCCGCAGAACAGCCGTCACCGGACGGAAGATAATATCCATGTACTGCTCCGGCGAAATCGCACAGCCGGGCTCATTGGAAATTTCATACTGCATCACCCGTTTTCCCGCATGAGAGACGATTGCGCGGATATAGCGTTCCAGAACCGCGCGATCCGGAAAAACATAGTTGCGTTCCGGACAGTTGTAACCGCGCCAGTCGCGTGTGCTCTTCTCCAGCTTCGCGTACGGAGCGCCCTTCAGCAGCCAGTCCGGATAAATCTGCTGAGACCACGGGTAGTTTTCAACAATGAATTCGTTGCTGCACAGGACCGCGAGTGGAGCAATCCCCGCCTCCTCATACAGCTTCAGAGTCGTATCGAGATAAAGATAATTGAATTTTCCCGGCTCCGGCTCCAGAAGCATCCAGTCGATCCCCATTCCCGTGAATGCGCGGATCAGGCGGCAGCCGGCAAGCGAAAGCAGATGCAGCTCTTCACGCACGGACGCGTTGGACGCCACGTATCCCGGAGCTTTTCCTTTCCGCCATTTGAGCTGCGCCGTATTGTTCACGCCGAAACTGTAGCGTTTCGGGTCAAAACGCAGCGGCTTTACCTTCCCGATCACAGCGTAGTAACCGGGGAAGAAGCGGATCGACGAATCCTCCGGTTCAATCCGGAACGAACCGAACCGGTCCACGGGCAAATCGAACGCAATCTCTTCCACACCTCCGGGCGGCAGACGGAGCGGGCGTTCCAGAATCGTCCGGCGCACGCCGGAATAATCATCAGCCGCAACAAGTTTCAGCGTTTTTTCCCACACTTTGCCGCCGGCATTCCGCACGGTCGCCGTGCATTTGCCGCGCTCTCCCGCAAAAAAGACGCGCGACGCGGTTCGGAAGCCGATCTCCACACCATGAAACGCTGTATCGCTTTCCGATGAAAGAGAGAGTCCGCTCAAGTAGACCGTTCCCGGCTCCGACGGCTGGTCAAGCGTTATTTTGAGGTGATACCTTCCTCCGAATTTCTGCGTGCGCACCGGAAATTCAAACTGTTTCCATTCCTTCTCCGCGACAACCGTCCCGCCCTGCGCGTTGCGCCCTGCTTTGCGGTTGAGATAAATCATGCTGAATTCCGCCGGGATTTTGCTTCCGGAAGACCGGATTTCACCGCGCAGATAATAGGTTTTCCCCGCCTCAAGAGACATCTCGCAGGCGTAAACAAAACATTGTTCTTTGTACGAATTGTCGATTTTCAGGATTTTTCTTCCGGGCGAACGGGGATCAGCTTCCGTGGAGAGCGGATGAAAAATCATCTCCGGGTTGGTATCCGGACGCTGCCAGCGTTCGATGGAAAAACCGCTGTTTCCGAGCAGGAAATCTCCGTTGTGAATCAGATTCTCCGCACAGACCGTTCCGGAAATCAGAACTCCGGCGGAAAACAGCAGATGCTTGAATTTCATAATAAACTCCTTGTGTTATCTTAAAAATCAGTTGCGCCGTTCGGGATGTTGTCTCCGTCTTTCATGTAATAATATGCATCATTCCCGTTCAGCAGACTCGGAAAGGTGCGCCCCTCAACATGACCGTCAAGGAAGAGCACGCCGGAACGACCTTTCAGAGTCAGCGCATCCGCGACCTCCCAGCCGGAAGTCAGATCCGACGGCTTGCGCCAGTCCTCTCCGCCGTGAATGTATGCCAGTTCCGTTGAACGGAAACGGATGCGTCCGCCGTCACGCCCGCCCGTTCCCGCGATAAACGGCAGGCGGCTCCCGTTTTTGAACTGCGAAAGACGCTTGATCATATTCTCCTTCGCGGTTGAGCCTTCACGATACCAGCCGCCGACATTGACGTTCATTCCATAATCCGACGCGAAGTATCCGGCCGTCCCGGGAACATTGCGCCGTACCGAAGGGCAATGAAAATTCGAGGCTTTCTTCCGGTCATACGAATACGCCGCGCCGTAGCCGCTCAGCACTTCCGGCCAGAAATACCCCGGCGTTTTCGAGGTGCACGGAATAATCCAGTCGTCAAAGTCGCCCGAATACCCCGCCGCGGCAAGACCGATTGTTTTCAGATTGTTCTTGCAGGTCACCTCATGCGCTTTTTCACGGGCGGAATTCAGAGCCGGAAGAAGCATTCCAGCGAGTATGGCAATCACGGCAATTACCACAAGGAGCTCCACAAGGGTAAACCTGCGGAACCGCCCTGTGAGACGGCGGGCAAATGAGCGGAACAAAATTTTCATAGCATAAAACCCTTTCATTTCTGTTTCATTTTTTCCGGAAAGCCAGCCCAAGCTTCCCATGCTGTTAATTATACTGCAAAACTGCGTTTTTAACAAGAGGGGGAAGAACGAAATTTATTGCCTGAAACTGAAGATTTATATCTTTTTCAATTTTCGAGCATTTTTACGGAACTGCAACGGCGAAAGTCCGTATTTTTTACGGAATTCGCGGGAAAATGCAAACTGGTTCCGATAGCCGCAGCGCAGAGATATTTCCTGAACCGAAAAATCCGAATTGGTCAGCAGGGAGGAAGCCAGATGCATCCGCTGCTCAATCAGATAACGCTTCGGCGTAATCCCGAGCTCCTGCCGGAAAAGGCGGTTCAGAAAATCCGTGGAAATATGAAGCCGCGCAGCCACATCGTCAAGACGGATTTCATCGGCAATGCCGCGTTCTAGAATATGAATCGCCTCCGCGAGACGGGGACTCGGCGCCGTCTTCGCCGCGCGTCCGATTTCCATCACCAGCTCCAGCGTCAAACCCGAAATGTGCGGAACGGTTTCCTCCGATTTTTCACGCAAAAGCTGATAAAGCTCCCGGAACACAGACAGCAGACGCTCATCGTTTCCGATACGGATCACCGGTCTGGCAAAAATTCCCATTCCGGAAAGCAGAGAATGCACGAGCTGTCCGCTGATTCCGGCTGTAATCTTGCGGCAGCTCTCGCGAACCGTCAGATTCTGCGCCGTTCCCGCAGGAAGAATCCAGAGATCATGCGGCTTGAGAGTTGTGCGCACTCCGTCCTGTTCAATCACCGTCTGTCCCTCCAGAATGTATTCAAATTCCGTGTTCGGGACGGCCGTCTGGGAAAACTGGTAACCGGCGGGAAGAATAATCGGGCAATGCACGAATTCCGTCCACAGAGGAAGCATGTTGCGTCGCCCGTAATCCCAGATCGCGCTGGCCATGTGGAAACGGATTCCCTTGCGCGTCACTTCGCTCGGATACATCTCGTCGAAAGTCGGTTCAGAACTCTTTTTCATCGCGGGTCACTCGGTTGAACGGATCTCGCCCGGCGTGCGCCCCGTCACACGCTTGATGATGCGGCAGAAATAATTGACGTCGTTCCATCCTGAAAGTTCCGCGATGCGGTGCAGCGGATAACGCGTCTCACGCAGCAGCGAAACCGCCCGCTGCACACGGAGCTGAAGCAGGTAATCCGACGGGGTCATATTCATTTTGCGGCGGAACAGACGCAGCAGCGTTGTCCGCGACACGCCCACACGCTCCGAAAGGGCGTTGATGTTCAGATTCGGATTCGGAAAATTCGCGCGGCAGATACGGATTGATTCCTGAAGCTGGTGATTCTCCAGAGTTTCTTCACGGTTCGTTCCCCCCGCCGCGGCAAGAATATCCGAAACCAGGGCAACCATCTTGCGCCAGCTGTAAGGAGTCAGTTCCTGCAGCCAGGCGTCAATCTCCTGAAAAAGTTCAAGCGGACACTCCCCCGCAGGGAACGGAACCGCAGGATAACTGTACGAACGCATGAAGTCTGCCGCGCCCGGTCCGTCAAACGCAACCCAGCGGTACTCCCAGTCAGGAGACGTTGAGCGGAAAAAATGCTGTTCAAACGGAAGGCGGTAAAAAAAATCACCCTTGCGGATTCTGCAGGGAGACGAGCCTGGAGCACACTCCATCTCGCCTTCTCCTGCAATGCACCAGTAGAACTGGACAAACGGTTTTTCCCCTGGCGGAACCGCCTCAAGACTGCCGTGCGCCCGGCGGAAATGTCCCGTCGAACGCACGTAGAACGGCAATGCAATGTTCGGAAACTGATTCAGTTCCGGACGATGCAGGGAGCTGAGAACCGTAAAGCCGTTCCAGTTCATCGCGCTCCTCAGAACTTCAGAGACAGCAGACCTGCGCGCGGGATTGCGACCTTCGCGCAGCCGGCCTTGAGTTCGCCCACGGGAGCGGGACGTCCCAGCGCGTCAAACGCTTCGACCGACGCCGGAGCCGCCGCGAGGTCCAGATAAAGCTCCGAACGCTCCGTCGCATTGACGATGTGGCACGGTTTGCCCGCATCGCACGCGACTTTCACAATCTGTCCGTAGTTGTAGACCGCAATCACCTTCTCCTTCGCCGTTTCCGACGAGACGATCGGATAGTTCAGCTCCGGATGATACGGCTTCAGGTATCCATGCAGCAGAACATCGCGGTGTTCGATACAGAAGTTCAGCCAGAAACGGAGCATCCGGCGGTGTTCCTCCGGAATCACCTCCAGTTTCACGGAAATCTGCGGAACGCAGAACAGGACATTCAACAGCTGAAGCGCCGCAACTTCCGCCGAATCCGCGCTGTTCCATTCGAGCATGTCCGAATGAACTGCGGTCGTTCCCGTCGTCAGGCGCAGATCAAGCGTGCGCACACGGTTCGAAAGCACGTCCGCCGGGCAGTCCGCCGCACGGAACATATTCCCGTACTTGCGGATCGCAGGGCCGATATAGCTCTGGCGGAACTCAATCAGAACATCCGGGTTGATTGCGCGCAGACGGCGCATCGTTTCGGAAAGCAGAAGGTCGACAGCCTCGGGCAGGCACTTGATGTCGCGTCCCGCATAGTTCTCCGCAACCGCCGGGTCTTCGCCGTCAAAACGTATCGTATCGATGAAGTCCAGCTTGAAGCCGTCGATTCCCCATTCACGCATGGCGTTTTCATAGATGTTGATCAGATACTCGCGGACTTCCGGGAAGCGCGGGTCGAGAACCGCCGTGTTCAGCCCTTTCCTTTCATAGAGGTATTTTCCCTTGAAATGCTCATACGCCCTGCTGTGCACTCCGACAAACGGAACAGAGAACCAGACGACGTATTTCATACCGAGTTCGTGGATTTTCGCAACATGGGCGGGCATATCGGGGAAACGGCGTTTGGAAATCTCCCAGTCGCCGCAGAACGCGTAACCGCGCTTGTTGTCGTCTGTCTGCCAGCCGTCGTCGACGATGATTCCCTTCATGCCGTACTCTTTCGCAAGCGCGCATTCCGCCTCCAGCTCCTTGTCGAAAACCTCCTGATGATAGCTGTACCAGGAAGAATAAATCGGCTCGAATGCGGCGGCGGGCGCAGGTGACGGCTTGTATGCGGGCATCGCGGCGAACCAGTCAGTCACTGCGCGGATGGCGTCTGCATAGAAAATTCCGCGTGTGTCAAAACGCAGGGTGACGTCATACGAATGGAGCGGAGCTTCGGGAGCAGTGAAGAGCTCCACACGGCATTCCACTTCGCAGCGTTCCTCGTGGATTCCGCCGTAAATCTTCACCTCGCGGATCGCCTCGGAAATCGCCACGGTGAAGCGGTTCTGTCCCTTCTGATTCAGAAACGCCATGACCGGCGCGGAGGATGCGAGATTCGACTTCGTTTCGCATCCCCAGTTCGGCGGAAGATAGCGGTTGAAATTGACCATCGGCGCCCAGCGGGTCTGAATATCGACCTGCGGGATGTACCACAGAAGTCTGATCTGCGGAGGCGGAAGTTCCCCTTCCGTTTCCAAATGCAGGTGCACAAGCTCAAGACCCGGCTCAAGCTCGGTTCCCGAATGTGTAAGATTCCATGCGGAACCGAACTCTCCGGTTACCGCAATCTCTCCGACGGATGTCTGAATGTTCATGATATGAATCCTTGTTTTGTTTCAAGCATTACAGTAAACTACAGCCGGAAAACGCTTGTGCAAGCGGAGTTTTGTGCTATTTACCGGATTTTTGTGCCGTCCGTTCAAAATAATGGTGCGAATCCCCGTGCTGATCCCACAGAATCTCCTCGCCGATCGACGCGATCCGCCGGGCCAGCCCGTCGCACGACTGCTGCGAATTCTCATCCAGACTCGGCTTGTTCGCATAGAGCTGGTAGCCGCGGCGGTATGAAGTATCCGTAACGTTCGGCATAATCACGTTCGCCCCGGCAAGCAGCCCGCGCTCGCGCCCGTCGTCCGAAAGAGCCTGAAGTGCCGTCGTCGATGCGATATTCACGTCTTTCAACAGCAGACGCGTGCAGGCGATCATGCGCAAACCTTTTTCCAGATGTCCGCGCATATACTCCGACGTGAATGCGATTCCCTTTCCAAGCGGCGTGTCGGCATGCGGGATGTAAGGACCCATGCCGATCATGTCCAGATCGAATTCCTCGAAAAAGCGCAGATCCCGCACCAGGTGATCCGTCGTCTGTCCCGGAAGCCCGATCATGACTCCGGAACCAACCTGGTAATCCAATGCGCGCAGCGAGCGGAGACACTGCTTGCGCGTCTCGAAATCATGCGTCCGGTCATTCGGATGAAGCTGGTGATAAAGTTCCGGATCCGACGCCTCAATCCGCAGCAGGTAGCGATGCGCGCCTGCCTTGCGCCAGCGCTCGTAAACCGCCGGCTCCTGCTCGCCGCAGCAGAGCGTCAGCCCGACTTGTCCGTCCGTCCGCTCCATAATCCCGCGGACGCAGGATTCGACGAATTCCGTGAATTCATCCGAAACGACTTCGCCGGACTGCAGAACCACGGAACCGTAATGGTGGTCATATGCCCAGAGCGCGGAACTGACAATCTCCTCTTTGGAAATCCGGTACCGCTTGAGATTTGCATTTCCCGCGCGGATTCCGCAGTAGAAACAGTTCTTGCGGCAGATGTTGCTGATCTCCACAAGACCGCGCAGACTCACCCGCGGGCCGATATACCGCAACTTCACTTCGTAGGCGGAACGGAACAAGGCGGCCTGTTCCTCCGGATCCGTCAAGTCAAGAAAATGTTTCAGCTCCGCATCCGTCATCAGTCCACATCCTCGATCAGTCCGCCGCCGAGCATGAGATCGCCGTCGTAGAACACCGCCGACTGCCCCGGCGTGGGTGATTTCTGTTCCTCGTAGAACGTCACCGCAACAGAACCGTCCGCATTCGGTGTGATCGAACCTGCCGTGCCGACGCCCATCGAACGAACCTTGATCCGCACGTCGCGCGGCGCATCCAGCGACGGAATGCCGCTCCAGTTGAGGTCGGTGACGCGGATTTTCGTCTTCTTCAGCATCTCTTCCGGGCCAACGTAGACGATGTTCTTTTCGGGGTCGACGCGCACCACGTAGAGCGGATGCTTCGCCGCCACGCCGAGACCGCGGCGCTGTCCGATCGTGTAATTCCAGAAGCCGCTGTGCGAACCGACAACCTTGCCGTTCTCGTCAATGATGTCGCCTTTCTCATCCGAGCGCTGGAGAAGTTCACGGTAGTCGCCCGAATAGAAATCCTGGCTGTCCGGCTTGTCGCTCACCGGAAGTCCGTTCTCAGTTGCAATCCGGCGGATTTCCGATTTGCAGTGCTCGCCAAGCGGGAAAAGCACGTTTGCCAGCTGATTCTGTTTCAGACGGTACAGGAAGTACGACTGATCCTTCGCCGGGTCAACTGCTCGCAGGAGCTGGAAGCGTCCGTCCTGTTCGCGCAGACGCACATAGTGTCCGGTCGCGAATTTTTCAAATTCAATTCCGGTACGCTTCGCCACGAACGGAAGAACGCCGAATTTCACAAGGCTGTTGCAGCGGATACACGGATTCGGCGTGCGCCCCGCGCTGTACTCATCCTTGAAGTTCTCAATGACGATTTTTTCGTATTCGGAGGAACAGTCGAACACATGGTACGGAATGCCGATCGTCTCAGCGACCGCACGCGCACTCTCGATATCCTCTTTCTCATCCGGACCGTAACACGCGTTGCGGTGTCCGCCCTTCCACGGATTCTTTCCGCTCCAGATCGCCATCGTCGCCCCGGCGACATCGTGTCCGGCCTGCTTCAGCAGAAGTGCGGCGACTGCGGAGTCGACTCCGCCGCTGAGTCCAACAAGTATCTTCATTCTTTGCACCTTGAGGTTATGTTTTTTACAACGGTAAAATGCCACACTTTCCGATTATTGCAAACGCAGATTCCGCACTTTCCGCAAAAAATTCTTTTCCGAAATCCCAATTATTAAGAATTATAAACAATAACAGGTACTACTTATTTTCCTAAAATACTTGATATTAAGAAAAAATGTGCTATATTACAGGCATGGAAAACGACAAAACGGAGTCTGCAACGAATGCGAAACGTACCTACAGACATTTTTTTGAAGTCCAACGTTGAGAGCGGAACCTCTTCCCCCCGCTCTTCCACAACTTTCTCCTCGCAGACTCCCCCTCCCCCGCAAGCAAGCAAGCAAGCAAGCAAGCAAGCAAGCAAGCAAGCAAGCAAGCAAGCAAGCAAGCAAGCAAGCAAGCAAGCAGTTACTATTGGTAACTGCTTGCTTCAACCGGACAGCATAAAAAAACATCCGGAACCAGCAGCAATACAAGAAATGGAAATTGACGACAACAAGACCTTCAACATCCTTCTGCTTGATGACGAACCGCTTATCTCTTTCGTACTCAAAGCCTTTCTCCGGAACACCGAGTTCAGGCTTGAAGCAACGGAACACGCGGAGGAGGCGCTCGCGCTTCTCAAACAGAAAAATTTCGACGTCATCATTTCCGATATTTTCATGGAACCCGTCGACGGTTTCGAATTCCGCAGACAGGTCCGCGCGTTCAACGCGTACATTCCGTTCATCTATCTGACCTCCGCCTCGAACGGATTCAACAACGAACTCTTCACGCAGATCATGGACGACCTTTTCTCCTACTATCTGCCAAAGAGTGCTGGTACAAAACTGCTCCTGAACAAGCTCCGCCAGGTCTGCCACTCGTTCCACCTCCGCGAAGCCATGATCGCCCAGGAAACACAGATGAACCGGAATCTCTCCCTCGCCGCCCTTGTTCAGCAGGCGGTCCTCCCACCCTGGGCTCACAAGGGAAACGGATGCGAATACTCCTGTCTCTACCGTCCGTTCAAACAGATCAGCGGCGACCTCTTTGAATATTTTCCGCTCAGCGACCACTCCGCGCTCTTCATCTTCGGCGACATCTCCGGACACGGCACACACGCCGCGCTTGCCATGATGGCGGTTCAGACGTTCCTCAAGCAGATCGTCAACGAAAAGAGCGGAAACCGTCCCGACATCATCGCGCAGGATCTCAACGACTTTCTCTGCACACACCTCTCCAGCATTGTCTACATGTGTGCGAAAATCATCTATTTCGACTTCAAGAACAACTTTCTGCGCTCGCTCAACGCCGGCATTCCCTCGGTCCTCTGCATCCGCCAGTCCACCGGAGAACAGCTCTTCATCAACCCGGAAAAACGCGGCTCCATTCCTCTGGGAATGGTTCGCGGAACAAAAATCAGCAAAGAGGACGTTGTGGAATTTCACTTTCCCGATGACGCCGTCTTTCTGGTCAGCTCCGATGGAATCATCGATCTCACGAAGGACGCCGCCGGAAACGAGTATCCTCCCTCCGGATTCATCACAAAGCTTCTGCGCGAACAGCTTCTGAATTCAGAGACTGGAAACGGAACCATCTGGTCGCTGCCCGCCCGTCTCTACGAAGCGCTCGCCAATGCAGGCTACCGTTACCAGCAGGATGACTGCTCGATTCTCGCCCTGCGGAAAGAGCCCCGCCTGCGGGATCGGGAAATCGTCCACCTCATCCCCGCGAATAACCTGCATGTTGATGACTGCGTCCAGATGGCCGTGCGCGAAATCAGCGCCTGCTGTCACACGGAAAGCGCAAGCGTCCGCCTCGAACTCCTTCTTTCCGAATTCCTGACCAACATCGTGGAACACGGATTCCAGAGAGACGAACAGGGCGAAGAAATCATTGTACTGCACCTCATCTGCCTCCCGAAAATCGGTCTCCGCATCACCGTATGGGACCGCGGAAGCAAATGGGATTTCCATCAGCTGAAAGAAACCGGAACAGATCTTTCGCCGGACGAAAAACTGGAGCAGCTCAGCGACGCCCATGCCGTCAGCGGACGCGGTATTCCCATCCTCCAGAAACTTGCCCCGCGCATCATCGTTCACCGCTGGAGCGAATTGAATGAAACAATTTTCAAAATTCCTTGCCTTGGCAAATGAAGGAGGTATAAGTCCATGAATATGAAAGAGTCTGTTAAAAATTATCTGATTGAGCAGCTGGCAAGCGATGACTCGGCGCTCCTCGCAGAGGTTTATGGAGAATTTCTGCGCGGCTTTCAGAAAAACCTCTCCGCTGCCCATGACGCCCTGAATACAGGAGACTTCGCCGCTCTCACCCACGCCGCCCATACACTCAAGGGAGACGCCGCAATCGTCGGGGAAAACCGGCTCAGGGAACTTGCGCTGGACCTTGAACAGAAAGCAAAGCTGAACGATTCCGCCGGATGCAGACCGGTCTTTGCGGAACTCGAAAAAGAATTTTCCGTCTGCAGGTAACGCCGGTTTCAGGATTTTTTATGAAGGACAAGACCAGAGAACAGTTCGATCTCAAGCTCACAGCTCTTTCCCGGGAACTCGAAAAACGTTCCGGGGAAAGAGAGTCCGTTGTTCTCCGGATGCAGTTCTGGAATTTCACGGTCGCCATGTCCTATTTCATCAAACGGCTTCTGGATATATTTCTCTCTCTCGCAGCCATGATCGCACTTGCTCCGCTGATGCTGATTCTCGCAATCGCAATCAAGCTCACATCGCCCGGCCCCGTCATCTTCTCGCAAATCCGCGTCGGACGCTTCGGAAGACACTTCAAATTCTATAAGTTCCGCAGCATGTACATCGACGCCGAACGCAGAAAATCCGCACTTCTCGCGCAGAATGAATCTGCGGACGGCGTGCTCTTCAAGATGAAGCACGATCCGCGCATCACCGGAATCGGGCATTTCCTGCGCAAGACCAGCATGGATGAACTCCCCCAGCTCTTCAACGTCCTGACCGGCGACATGAGTCTTGTCGGTCCCCGTCCCCCGCTCCCGCAGGAAGTGCAGAACTATTCGCTTGAAGACCGCAAACGTCTCAACGTCATTCCGGGGCTCACCTGTCTCTGGCAGATCTCCGGACGCAGCGATATTCCGTTCTCCAAACAGGTCAAGCTCGACAAAGAGTACATCCGCGCCCGCGGTTTCCGCGAAGACCTCAAAATTCTCTTTCTGACCATTCCCGCCATTCTGACCGGAAAAGGAGCCTACTGATGAACGCCATCATAGCTCCCTACACCGCCGGATTCGAGTGGTGCGACGAGTTCTTCCCTGAAAAGAGCCTCTGTTCCATGCCCCTGGCGGGAAAACCGCTTGCAGAACATCTTCTCGACCTCTGCACTGTCTTCGGAGCCGAACGGGCGCTCGTGCTCGATTACAATCTGGATCTTGCGTTCCGCCGCCGTCTCGAATCGCAGGAACACCGCTGGCCTCTCCAGATCAGCTACGAAGGAGCCTCCCTCTGCCCCGATGTGCAGGCGCTCACCGGACGCAACGCCGCATTTATCGGCGAAAGCGAAACACTGATCTTCCGCGGTCCAATCCTCCCGCAGACCGGAACGCTCGCGGAAATCTTCGCTCATCTCGAAGACTGCATCCCCGGACAGAGTTCTGCGGACGGACTCTTTCTCTACTCCCGCGGTTCCCTCAAGCGCTACACAGGTCCTCTGCGCCGCATCTCTTCACTCAAAGAGTATTTCGACCTCAACTTTTCCCTGCTTGCCTCTCCCGCCCCCTACACTCTCCCCGGGTACTCGGCGGAAAACGGCGTCTACACAGGAATGAACGTCTCCATCAAACAGAACTGTTCCATTGAACCGCCCGTCATGCTCAGCGACAATATCCGTCTTGAGCGCGACTGCACCCTCCGCAACGGCGTTATCATCGGAGAAGATTCCCTCATCGACCGCGGAACCGTTCTCGAACACACCATTGTTCTTGACGATACATACGTCGGATACGAAATGGAATTCAAGGATAAAATCGTCTCCGGCGGACGCATCATCGATGTGGAAAACGATATCTATGTCGATCAGGAAGAGATCGGCGTCTCCTCAAAAATGAAAACGCTACACGGGCTCGATTTCACCGCGCTGACCGAACGGATTCTTCTGCTCCTCCTCGCGCTTCTGCTGCTGGTTCCATATCTTGTTCTCGCACTCTTCGGAAAACACTTCCGGGAATCCGTCTGGGGACGCAAGTTTTCAATGGACCGTTACCCGAAGATCTGGGACGCTCTGCTCCACCGCGGGCTTCTCGTGCGCCGCTCCGCCCGCGACCGACACTATGTCTTCTGCGCTTCCGACGCCTGGTCCGTTGCAGCATCTCCGGAACAGCAGATCATTGATGACCTTTATTTCAGCCACCACGCGACAATACCTGCGGTTCTCCGCATCACGTTCGCCGGTTTTCTCCTGCGGGGGCTCTCATAATGGACCGGAACAATCTCCAATTCACCGCTTCAGCGAACCCGGAGGCGGAAGCGCTCCTGCGCAAAGCTCTTGAGGGCATCCGCAGCGACATTGCCGCGCTCAACCTGCGCGGGCTTGCAGGGGTCTATCTCGGCGGAGGGTACGGCCGCGGAGAAGGCGGGGTCTTCTGCAAAAACGGAACCGTCCGTCTCTACAACGACCTTGATTTCTTTCCTGTCGGAACCGGACTTGGCAAGACAGACAAAGCGCATATCGATTCCGCCCTCCGCGAGGTTTCCCGGAAATGGCACGCGGAACTCGGGATCGATGTTGATTTCGGTCCGGTCAAAAACAGTTCCGAACTCAAACGTTCCGCCCGAACCCTGATGTTTCAGGAGCTCCGCCACGGGTTCGTCACCATTTGCGGCTCCGATGATGCGCTGGCCGGCGCAGTTCCCGTGCTTGCTCCGGAACAGCTCCCGCTCATGGAAGCGGTTCGTCTGATGCTCAACCGCGGAATGGGGCTGCTCTTCGCCGGAGAAAAGCTCGCCTCGCACTCCGGCGATACGGGCTTCATCCTCCGCAACTGGAACAAATGCATCCTCGGCTGCGGCGATGCATTCCTCATCGCGGACAAAGGGTATCTCTGGCATGTGGAAGAACGCAGAGAGCGTCTGCTTGAACTTGCCCGCACCGGTGTTTTCCCTCGGCGAACCGCCGAACTCTACGCTCAGGCGGTTGCATTCAAAACAGCTCCGCATGACCGGATGCCAGCCGATCCCGCTGCTCACTGGTGTGAATTGCGCGAACTCTGGAACAGCACACTGCTCCGTCTCACCGGCGCGCACTCTCCCGGAGAACTGCGCCGCGCTCTGCATACGCTCGCTCAAAGAGAAGACGCCTGCGGCTGGAAACAGCTTCTGCGCTGGATTCTGCGCACCCGCACGCTTGAACCCGCACCGATGTTCCGCGATGATCCGCTGGTCTGCGTAATCGCGGAACTTCATGATGCTCTGAATTCCGCTCCGCTCTATCCGCCATGCCCCAAACGGCTTTACCATGCATGGCAGAACTTCAACTGAAAGAATGTATATGAACCAGAACAACCCGCAAATCAATTTTGAAGAAGAAAACGAACGCGAACAGCTTCTGCGCATGGAGAAGCTCCGCAAGCTCGTGCAGCAGCTCCTGCTCCGCCACCTGTTCCTGTTCGGGCTTCTCTTCCTTCTTATTCTGCTTCTGCTCTCCGCGCTTCTTGTTGTCCGCAACAAGCGCTCCGCGACCCGTTTCACAGCGGAGCTGGAACTGCTCTACCAGCCGAAGGAATCCTCCTATTACAAGCCGATCGACGACCATGCAATGCTTCAGCTTTTCGGACGCAACACGACCTTTTCCAGCACCACAGAGGAACTCGCCCGTACCGGAGCCGCCGGACGCCTCACCAACGACAATATTGAGATTCATCAGAAGCGCAACCAGAACCGTCTCTTTCAGATTCTTGCAAGCGCCAACACGGAAAAGGACGCCATTCTCAAAGCAAACACCTTTGCCCGCGTCTGCATGGAGCAGTACCGCGCGTTCCGTCTCGCAGATCTCGCAAACTGGATGGACGCCATCCAGCAGCAGAAAAAACGTCTGGAACAGAGCATCCGCGAAAACGCGGAACAGGCCGTCCGTCTCGCACGGGAAGTCGGCTTAACCGACCCCGCGTCCGAACTGGAACGCCTCCGTCAGCATATCTCCGAACAGAAACAGACTCTGTCCGAACTCGTCATCCGCCAGGCGAACATGGCGATGCGCAAGCAGAAGCTCTCCCTGCTCATCAGCCATCTTGATCCGAACGCGCTCCGCAACGCACCAAAAATCAAAGAACAGCTCAAGGACCTGAAAGAAACCGACGATGAAGTGCTTGTTCAGAGCCAGCTCTACACCGACAGCAACCCGAAACTGCTCGCGCTGAAAGCCCGCCGCGAAGCCATGCGCAAAGCCTACGATGATTTTCTCCGCCGCGAAGGCATAAAATCCGTCTCCGAAGAAAGCCTCCGCGCCGCGGAAAAACTCCGGAAGGAATTTGAAGAGGCGTCCGCCGAAAACGACAACCTCACAGCAAACCTTTCGGTTCTGCGTCAGGAACTCGCCAAGAACGAAGCCGCCATGAAGAAGCTCATTGAAATTCTTCCTCAGCTGAATCAGCTGAAACTTCATCAGGAGACCAACCGGAAAAATCTTGAAACCGTGGAACACATGGTCACCGACCTCAACTACCTCAAAGTCTCCGCGGAAAAAGAACTGCAGCCGCTCGAATTTGCAGACCGCGCACTGGAAGCAAAAGCGCTCGACAAGAAGAAAATCGCAATCGTTCTTTTTCTCTCGCTCTTCCTGACCGGATTCGCGGCCGTTGCCCTGCTGGTCTTCAAATTTACAACAGGAAAAGTCGAAAGCTTCAAAGAGCTCGACTGCTACTTCGGGATCGTCCCGCTCGGCATACTCCCGCGCGGAGGAAACGGGTACGGCCCCGCTTCCCACGGACGCAATATGCTCGGCGAAATCTACTACACATTTTTTGACGCCAACCCGAAAGCCAAACTTGTTTTCATCGGTCATCTTCCGGGCTCCGAAACTCCCCCGGAACTCGCCGAAACACTCCTCTGGCAGAGCGCATCCAACGGAAAACGCGTCATGATTCTCCGCATCGTCGATTCCGCAAGTTTCGAGGAAAACGGCAGCATGACACTTCTCCATTCCATCTTCTGCTCCGGCGGCGAAGGCTTTCTCCCCGTTGAAAACCCGTACATGCTCACCCACGCCGAACTGAGCCTGCTCAAAGAGGACTTGAAAGAGCTCGGGAAAAACTTCGATCTCATCTTCATCACCCGGGAACTGCCCGTTCAGAAACAGGGGCTCTTCTTCCGGCAGATGTTCGCATTCTGCGACGCCTCCATCATCCTCGTCGGAGCAGAACGCACGCCGCGCATGATGCTGCGTCATGTAATCAATATCAACAAAAGCAACACCCGCCCGCTCTACGCCGTCATCATCGGCAATCCGTCCAGAGACATGGAGCAGAAAGGATGACCATGAAACTTCTCCGCACGCTTCTCATCTCCGCTGCCGCGCTTTTCCTCGCAGGCTGCTACGACCGCTTCACGGCAAACTACAGCGAGTTTCCCCTCCTCTCGGAATCCCGCAACGCCATTGTTGATGAAACAGGTGTCACCGACGCAGACCGGGCGAAGCAGCTCGCCTATCTCCGCCGCCTCGCAAAGCAGCCCGAGCCGCCCTACACAATCAATGCCGGGGACATGCTCGAAATCGTCGTCTACAACCACACCGATCTCAATATCAAAACAACCGTCACGCCCGACGGCTTCATCGGCATGGTCTTCATCGGGCAGATCAAGCTCGCCGGACTCACTCTGCTTGAAGCCTCGCAAAAACTCGAAGAGATTCTGAAGGTCTACATCAAAAATCCGAAAGTCGGCGTTTCCCCCATCAAAATCAGTTCGCAGACAGCCTCCATCGCCGGAGCCGTAACACATCCCGGCATGTACGGCATCTCAAACGGAATGCGTCTCACCGACCTCTATGCGCAGGCCGGAGGCTCCTCCACCCGTTACTTCGACGGGCAGGTTCTCGACGCAGCCGACCTTCAGCACTCCCTCTTCATCCGCGACGGCAAAGCGATTCCGCTTGATTTCTTCAAAGCCATCGAACAGGGCGATCCCGACCACAATCTCCAGCTCCGCAAAGGCGACTACATCTACATCGCCGTCCGCTCCGAAAGCATGGTCTGTCTCATCGGAGAAGTCAACACTCCTCATAAACGTCTCTGGGACAAGAACCTCGGGCTTCTCGAACTGCTTGCTTCCGGCGGACACGTCAAGGAAACCTACTGGCAGTATGCGATCATCATCCGCGGCGGCGTGGCGAACCCGTCACTCTACAAAGTCGACCTCGACGCCGTACTCCAGGGACGCGCCCCGAACGTCATGCTTGAACCGGGCGACGTCGTCTACATTCCGAAAGACGACATGGCGGAATACAACGTCTTTGTGCGCAAACTCATCCCGACCGCACAGCTGACAAATCTGATTCTCTCCCCCGTCTACACATGGGCTAATTTCTGAGGCGGAATTTGAAATATCTCATCTTCACAGCGACTCTCTTCTGCGTACCGCCGGCGGCAGTTTTCCTCTCGATGAACCGCCGTCTGCTGTACTGGAGCATCATTGCCCTGGTTCTGCCTCTGCTCATGTTCCAGCAGACTTCCATCAACTTCTTCTCGCACGAGCTCTACCGCGGAACCGCGCGCGGAATGGAAGTCTCGCTGATCTATCTTGCCGCGGCGGCAATCATCGGCGCGCTCGTCCTGCGCCGCGGCCTGCGCCCTCTCCTGCCGAATCCGGGCGCATGGATTTACCTCGGGTACTTTCTCCTCACCCTGCCCTCCCTGCTGACGGCGGAAAACACGCTGTTCTCCGTCTTTGAAGTCTGGAAAATGTGCATGGTCTACGTTGTCTATCTTGCAGTCTACTACCACCTGGATTTCACAAAAGGCGACCCGCTGCCGCTGCTTGCCGGATTCGCAGTTGTCGTTCTCTTTGTCTTTTTCTCCGTAGTTCAGCAGCACTTCTCCGGAATCTACCAGGTACGCGCGCAGTTTCCGCATCAGAACAGCCTTGCGATGTTCGCCGGACTGCTCGGAGCTCTTTTCCTGTCGCTCTTTCTGAATGCATCCGGAGCAAAAATGCGCTGGATCGGATTCGGCGTATTCGCGCTCGCCTCGGCCGTGCTCTTCCGCACCTACTCCCGCGGAGCTATGGTATGCTACCCGGTAGGATGCGGAATCACCGCAGCCGTCTCGCTCCTCTTCGACTGGAAAATACGCAAAGTTCAGTTTCTCTCCATAATGCTCCTTGCCGGACTGCTCGGTCTGCTCATTCTCGCGCCGCGCCTTATCGAACGCTTCGAATCCGCCCCCGAATCCTCCGGGCAGACCCGCATCAACTTCGCCATCGCCGCACGGAACATGATTCTCGATGAACCCCTCTTCGGCATCGGACTCAACAACTGGGGAATCAAAATCAACCCGCCTTACGAATACAGCGAACACCGCGACCCCAAGAAAGGATTCACCGACGACTACAAGGACGGCATTGTCGAAACCATCTATCTCCTTGTCTGCGCCGAATGCGGAATTCCATGTTTTCTCCTGCTGCTGGCTCTCTTCTTCTATCACTGGATCGTTGCGCTGAAGCTTGCAGGCAGACTGCGCCGCACAGAATACTTCTTCATCCCGGCCGGACTGCTCGGAGGATTTACGGTCATTTACATCCAGTCCGTTCTCGAATGGGTCCTCAAACAGCAGGTGAACTTCCTCGAACTCATGATCTTCTTCGCCGTCATTGACTATATGAACCGCCACTGGCGCGAACTGAAAGCCGCCTCCCTTCAAAACATCGAATCAAGGAGACTTGCCGCATGAAAAACAATACAGTCGTCACCGCCGGTGACATCAATTATCTCTGGGGAATCTTTCTGCTGATCGCATCCATGCGGAAAAACGGAATGGATGAACCCGTCCTCGTCGGAGCATACCGTTTCACGCCCGAAGCTGCCGCCATGCTCGAACAGCTCGGAAACGCCCGCATCCATCACCTTGATTCCACCTCCCGTTCGCTCACGTGCATCAAACCGGCAATCATGCTTCTCGCCGATACCGAATACATCACCTGGGTTGACAGCGACAGCTTTTTCACCGGCAACTGCTCCGCCCGCCTCATTCCAGAACATCCGGGCGAAATCCATATCCGCAAACGTTCCGAACAGGAAAATCCGCAGGCGTTCCGCAATTACACATGCGGCGAAGACGGACACACCATTCCCTCCGCGATTCTCGACGCGTGGCGCGCAGACGTCGGTGAGCGTCAGACTCCGCGCAATCTCCAGAGCTGTTCCGCCTGCTTCCTCTCCGTTCACAAATCCGCGCGCCCCTTCCTTGAACGCTGGGATGAACAGATGATGAAGCTCCTTCCCGCCGGAAACGTCGGCGTCGTCGACCGCAGCCTCAAATTCTATCATCAGCTCGATGAATCCGTGCTCAACAGCCTCCTCTGTTTTGCCGGCTGCGCGCCGGAAACCGCGAAAACCTACCGTCTGGACAAGGACATCAACGAGCTCTATGTTCACTTCATCGGCTCGCCGAAACCGTGGCGCGGCTGGACCCCGTACTCCATCCGGCATTTCAAGCGCTACACGGACGTGGTCAACTACGCCCTCGCCGCAGGGTTCATCCGTCCCGCCGACGTTCCGTTTCCGCTGAACTCCGCACACGAAACGCTCTGCCGGATTGCCGCCCCGTTCATCAGCCTCGACACAAAAATCAGAAACCGCCTGAAACGCCTGACCGGAGGAAAATAAATGACAAAGCCCTATTTCACCGTTGCCGTCATAGCGTATCAGACCGAACCCAGTCTGCAGAAAGCGCTCAACTCCGTTTCCGGACAAACCTTCCCCGACTTCGAATGTCTCATGGTTGTCGAGGAATCCACCGACCGTTCGCTCGAAATCTGCAAAAAAATGGAGTGCAGGGATCCACGTTTCAAAACCGTTTCGCTCCCGAAAAGCGGCTCCGCTTCCGTCTCGCGGAATTATGCAATGGCTCATGCGGAAGGCGAGTACATTGCATTTCTCGACGGCGACGACTGGTTCATGCCCGAAATGCTTGAAAAAGTCTATACGGCAAACGAGAAATTCCGCAATCTCGATATCATCCAGGTTACTTTTCACAAAGTCTTCCAGCAGCCCGACGGGACTTTTTCCGCGCCTCAGCACCTCTCTGAACTCCCGCCGGAAGCAATGAACCGTCTGCTGACCGGACAGGAAATGACTCTGCTGACCGGAACCACCGGAACCGTCTTCGGCGCAACGGCAATCAACGTCTGCCGCGCAGATTTCCTCCGCAAAAATGAACTCTATCAGAACAGAGGTCTGATCCTCGAAGATTTCGAGTGGGTCTTCCGCTGCTGGTTCCTCGCAAAACGCATCGTCTGCCTGCCCGATCCGCTCTACGTCTACTGCCGCCGGAACGACTCCATCACCAGTGAAAAATCCCCGCGCTTCCTCTTCGATATGGTTCGTCAGTTCGCCTGCGTTCCGCCGTTCATCCGCAAATACCGTGTTCCGCTCTCCATTCAGCGAATCTGGGCGAACAAATGGACTTCCCGGATCCTGGACACCTTCTTTCATCCGCGCAACAATGAAAAGCTGACGATGGCGGACCGGAAAGCCGCGGCTAAAATTCTTTTCGCCTCCGGCAATACAGCGACTCTCAAGCGCTGCGCCAGACTCGCAACGCTGCCGAAGCGGATCGGAATGAGAGTCTTCCTCCTCACCAGATATACTGGGATGCTCCCCGCAATGTTTTTCTTTCAGAAAATTTACTTTTCCGCAATCAAAAGGAAATTAAAGAAATGAAAACTCCGCGCTTCACCGTTGCAGTCATTGCACATCAGACAGAACCGTACCTCATGCAGGCTCTCGATTCCGTCTCCGCCCAGACATTCCCCGATTTCGAGTGCCTCATGATTGTGGAAGAATCCACCGACCGTTCGCTCGAAATCTGCAGACGGAAGGAAACCGCCGACCCGCGTTTCAAAACTGCAGCGCTCCCGAAAAGCGGCTCCGCGTCCGTCTCCCGGAACTACGCCATGGATCATGCGGCGGGCAAATATCTTGCGTTTCTCGACGGTGACGACCTGCTCAAGCTGGAGATGCTCGAACGCGCCGCGGCTCTGCTCGAAAAGCACCCGGAAACCGATGTTCTGCACTTCAACGGGGAAGAGATTCTCGAACAGCCGGACGGATCGCTGCAGCCCGGACGCCCCCTTGCAAACCTTCCTTCATCCGAATCCGGGAATTCCATGACGGGGCCCGACCTGATCCGCAAAATGGGAAACGGCGGAGCTGTCGGCGGCTACACATGGCTCAACATCTGCCGCACCGCATTTCTGCGGGAAAACAAACTGTATCAGAATCCCGGACTTCTGATGGAAGATTTCGAATGGACTCCCCGCTGCTGGTTCCTCGCAAAGCATACGCTCTACCTTGCGGAAAGCCTTTACATCTACCGCCGCCGTCCCGAATCGGTCACAACAAAGAATTCCGCACGCATTCTGCATGACCTCGGAGCCGAATTCGCCTTCGTTCCGGAATTTCTCAAAAAGCACAATGTTCCGCAGGACATCCGCCGGATCTGGGCGAACAAATGGATCTCCATTTTCATCTGGTTCTTCTTCTATCCGAAAAACAACCAGAAGTATCCTATGCGCGACCGCCGTGCCGTCCGCGCGATGCTGCTTGGTTCAGGAACGAACGCCGTCTTCCGCGAATTCGCCCGCCTCTCCTCAAAACCGAAGCGGATCGGCATGACTCTTTTTGCACTTCCCGGCGGATTGCTCCCCGCTATGCTCTACTTCCAGCTGTTCTACTTTCCGCTGCTTAAAGTCCGGAGGGATTCCTGATGCCGTTCTTTTCCGTCATTGTTCCATGCTGCGACGTAGAGACGTACATTCCCGAAACGCTCGCCTCGCTGAACGCGCAAACATTCCGGGATTTTGAAACAATCCTCGTGGTTGAGGATTCCCGTGACCGCACACTCGAACTCTGCCGCAAAGCGCAAGCGGAAAATCCGCGGATCAAAGTTTTCACACAGCCGCGCAGCGGTTCTCCAGCCGCTCCGCGCAATACCGGACTCGCACATGCGGAAGGCAGATATACTGTCTTTCTTGACGGCGACGACCTGCTGGAACACGACGCCTTGCAGATTCTCGCAGCCGCGATACAAGACGCCGGTTCGCCCGATGCAGTCCAAATCGCCTGTCAGGAGTTTCTGACCGGACCGGACGGAACACGGACGATGAGAAAGCGCTTCTTCAATTATCTGCCGGAAGACCACGGGAAAATTTTCTCCGGTCCGGAAGCGACTTGCCGGGTTGCAGCGCTGCATGCATATCCGTTTCCAATCACCCAAATCTCCATCTGCCGCAAAGAATTTCTCTCCGGACACCGTCTCACCCAATGTCCGGGTCTGCTTCATGAAGATGAAGAATGGACGCCCCGCATTTTGTTTCTCGCGAAGAGCGTTCTCGCGCTTGACCGCGCACTGTATCTTTACCGGATTCGTCCGGACTCCATCATGGGCTGTTACACCGCTCTTCCGGATCCGACCCCGTATGGAACAGTGCTGCGGTTGCTGTTGAAATTCGCCATGTCGCAGAAAAATGTTCCGGAAAATGTCTGGTTCGCATGGCAGAAGGTCTGGCTCTCCACATTTTTCAGCGCAGTGTTCTTTCCGAAAAACGGGAGACAGCTCCCCGCTGCCCTGCGGCACAGTGCCGTCCATGCTCTTCTGGCGGACGACGGCGCAGCAAACCTTCGCGGATTTCTCGTCCGCACGACATTGCCGAAACGCATTGCGGTACGCCTTATTCTGCTCTGCCGCCTCTGCCGCAGGTCTTTCATGCTTCTGCCCGCAAGCTGGTACTTCCGCTTCATCTATTATCCGCTTGCCATGAGGAGAAAAGAGAAATGATCCGTCCGCTGCTGTTCTTCCTGCTCCTTGCCGTCCCGCATATTCATGCGGAGTGGCGGATTCTGCACCTCGACGACCGCACGCTTGTGCTTACCGGGGATTGCTCCGCACAGCTTCAGGATGTCTGCAGGAACAGGAAAAGCGCCATTTCGGGGAACCGCGTCCCGAAATGGGAAAAGGAACTGCGCCGCGATCTTGAACCCGCCCGCGTCATTCTCGAAAAGCGCCCCGCACTTGTCCGGAGTCTGCGCGACAATCCGCAGATTCCCGTCACAACCTCCATCGCGCCCGTCAAAGTCCTCCGCACGGGCTTCTGGATGAACCCGACCGGACTTTTGCGCGTCGGCGGACTCCCGACCCGAAACGCCGAAGTCGCATATCATCTGTTCCTTCAGTTCGACCGACCTTTGAGCAACGGAGAAAAACTGAAAATTCACCTTCCCGGCGGCGAAACGCTCGCATATACACACGCGCCGGACATCGCGGTTTCCGCACTTTTCAAATGGAATCAGGCTGGCTATCCGCTCGAAGCCGGACGCCGCTACGCCTATCTCGGAGCCTGGCTCGGAACCGTCGGCCCCATGCCGCTGAAACAATATGCAGGAAAGCCGTTTGAACTCATTCAGGCGGATACGGGCAAAACAGTCTTCCGCGGGACTCTCGCCGCACGGTGCGCCGATCCGGACGCTTCCAACGGAGCCCCTTTCACCGGAGAAGAAACGCTCGAACTAGACTTTTCCGAATTCAATCAGCCGGGCAAATACAATCTTCATGTCGACGGCATCGGCAGGAGTGAAACGTTTATCATCGGACGCAACGCCGCTGCCCAGGCGTTCTTCATTCATGCGCGCGGTCTCTACCACAAACGCTGCGGGATCGAAAAGCGTCCGCCTTTTACAGAATGGAGCGCCGCGGCATGTCACACATCCGTCATCCGCGGTTCGTTTCCGCCGCATGAGCGTCATTACGGCGGCGGTGACCCGAAGCGAGACTTCGGCTTTTACGATGCAAAGGGGAAGAGCCTCTCCGTCCGCCACTTCCAGCTGATTGCGGAAAACGCGCCGCACACAACGCCGCTGAACATCCGCGGCGGCTGGCACGATGCGGCAGATTACGACCGCCGGCCGCTTCACCTCGAAATCGTCGGCGACCTTGCAGCCGTCTATCTGCTCCGGCCTCAGAATTTTTCAGACGGACAGCTCGGCATTCCCGAAAGCGGAAACGGCATTCCCGATATTCTCGATGAAGCAAGCTGGGGACTCCGTCATCTGCTCGCAGCACAGCAGCCCGACGGCGGAGTCGGAACCTGGTTTGAGACAACGCGTCATCCGCGTCCGGGCGAAGGAATGCCCGCGCAGGATCCCTGCGTCTATTACATCTCCGCCGCAACCCGTCAGTCCTCGCTCGAATACTCCGCGTATGCCGCGCTCCTTGCGCTCGCACTTCAGAAGAGCGGGGCGGAAAATGACGCCCGGATTTTTGCCGAATCCGCACGCCGCGCATGGGTGTTTGCCATGAATCCGGCAAACCGCGCTCAGAAAGTCTACTCGCTGAACAAACGCACCGTTTTCTACCGGGAGCCGGCCGAGCCGGAACCTGAATTTCTGGTCAAAGCCGGAGCAGCGCTCGCACAGTATTTTCATTCCGGTGAATACCTCAAACCGGCAATCGGAAACAGCAAATCTGCGCTGAGCTCCATGCGCAAAAACAGCTGGCGCCGTTCCCCGCTCTTCTGGATCGAACTGGAGCTTTTCCCTGAAATTACAGAGGAGCTTTCCGGTCTGCGGCTCGCCTGGCGCCGCGACCTGATCCGTGAAGCGGACCGCATGCTCGACTGCCAGGAGAACAGCTACCCCTACCGCACCCCGTGGTTCGATTCAAAAAGCCCCTGGATTCACACGATGGCATGGGGAACCTGGCATCCGCTCCGCCGCGCCCGCCTGCTTGTCGCAGCCCACGCAATCACCGGCGAAGTCAAGTATCTCGACGGGGCCTACCTTGCGAACGATTTTCACAACGGAGCGAACCCGTTCGGCATGAGCATGACCAGCGGACTCGGCATAAGCTATCCCGTCCGGTTCCTCGACCTTCCCTCTTATGCGGACGGCATTGCGGAAGCGGTTCCGGGCATTACGCCATACCGCAACACCTTCGGCATTGCGCGCGCGGATATCCAGCTGGCGCACGGACTCTATCTCAAGCCGCGTCCAGTGCTCAACTTCCCCGGCGCGGCGCTCTCGCTCCTGCCGCGCGAAGGGCTGACCGAACAGCAGTGCGCCGAAGAGCTCGCAAAAATCTGGCCAGTCTGGCGCCGCTGGGCAAACGTGGAACAGTTCAGTGTCGACGCCAGCGAATACACGGTATGGGAAACCATCGGCCCCGCCGCGGCTGTCACCGGTTATCTTCTGAACGGGGCGCAGCCGCCGGAAAAATCCTGGTTCCGGAAACCCGCCGGCGATATACGTTCACTTCCAGGCTTCGCACCGCTGCCATAAGGAAAGGATTGCAAAATGAAACGCGTTGAAATTTTTCTGTTCATTGACGCCCTCGGTTGGAAGATCGCGGAGGAACACCGTTTTCTCGAAAAGGAACTTCCCGAACGCCGCAAACTCGAAATGCAGTTCGGTTACTCCTGCACAGCCATTCCGACTTTGCTTTCCGGCGAAAAACCAAGCGTGCACGGACACCTCGGGCTCTTCCGCTTCGATCCGGAACACTCTCCTTTCCGCAGACTCGCCCGGCTCGCGCCGCTCTTCAAACCGGATTCCTTCTGGAACCGCGGGCGCATCCGTCACTGGCTCTCCAAAGCGCTGAAATTCCTCTACGGATTCACCGGATATTTCCAGCTATACCGCATGCCCATTGACAAACTCGGCATGATGGATTACGGAGAGAAGAAAAATCTCTTCGTCGAACACGGCATGGCTCCGCTCGAAAACCTCTGCGACATGCTCAAACGCACCGGCGTTCCGTTCCACATCTCCGACTGGCATAAATCCGATGCGGAAAATTTCAAAGCCGGAGCGGAGGCTATCCGCCGAGGTACCCGTTTCCTCTTTCTCTACACCGCCGGTCTCGACGGACTGCTCCATCAGCATGTCCGCAATCCCGGCGCCGTCGCGGAAAAACTCCGCTGGTACGAATCGCTGATCCGCGAACTGCTCCGCGTCTGCCGCGAATCCGGCGTTGACGCCCGTCTCACCGTGGTATCCGACCACGGCATGACGCCGCTGGAAAAAACCGTCGACGTCATGAGCGAAATTGAAAAAACCGGTCTCCGCTTCGGCGTTGACTACGGCGCCTGCTACGACTCCACCCTCGCCCGGTTCCACTGGCTCAAACCCGGCGCGAAGGGAAAAATCGAATCCGCCATGCGCAAGTTCTCCACCGACGGTCATTTTCTTTCCGGGGAAGAACAGATCCGTTACGGTATTCAGCGCGACGACCACCGCTTCGGCGACGCCCTCTTTCTGATGAATCCCGGCGTCCAGATCGTCCCGTCCGATATGTGCCAGATTCCGCTGAACGGAATGCACGGATACACGCCCGACGACGTCGACTCTGCCGCCTCGCTTCTCTCAAACAGCCTGCTCCCCGCGGACGTCGTTACGCTTGCCGACGTCTACCATCTTATGAAGCGCCGCGCGGAGGAACTCAAGGAGGACGCCGAATGAAAATTCCGCTTCTGAAAAACACGCTTACCAACTATCTCAGCATGGGAGTGCGCCTGATTCAGGGCGTACTCATCACACGCTGGATGATCGCGGAACTCGGCGAAGCGAACTACGGGCTCTGGATGATGCTCTGGTCTTTCTTCTGCTACTCGCTTCTGCTTGACTTCGGGCTCGGCGTCGCCGCACAGAAAGCCACGGCAACGGAACTCTGGAAGCGCGATATTCAAAAGTACAACATCACCATTTCCACGGTGTTCCAGTTCCATTTTGCCATGTCGTTCGTCATCGTTGCCGGGACGCTCATCGCCTCCTGCTTCATCCGCGAACTTCTGAACCTGCCGCCCGATGCGGATACGGGATACTACCGCCTCTGTTTTCTGCTCTTCGGCATCGGTTCCGCTGTGATTTTCCCGTTCGGAGTCTTTCCGGAAATGCTGGTCGGACTTCAGAAAATCTATCTGCGGAACAACATTACCGTCCTCGCAAAAATTCTGGAACTCGCGGGCGTCGGCATTCTGTTTCTCTTCGATCAGGGACTCATTGCGCTGATCATTTTCACTCTCGCCCTGACCGCTCTGACGCAAAGTTTCATGATGATCGCCGCCTGGCGCAGCATCCCGGGATTCCGCATTCTCTTCCGGTGGAACGGAAAAATCTTCCGCGAAATATGCTCCTTCAGCGGAACGGTCTACCTCACATCCGTTGCAAGAATCGTCTGGGAGCGCTGCTCGGTTCTGTTCATCAGCATCTTCTGCGGACTCGTTCCCGTTTCCATCTATCTGATCGGTGTGCGGCTGACCGTGCTGATGACTCAGTTCACCGGGCCGTATCAGGAGAACATCTCGCCGCTTTCGGCGCTTCTTCATTCGCGCGGCAAGCGGGAACATCTGGGGAAAATTCTCGTCAACTCCATGCGCTGGAACAGTTTCCTTGCAACCGGCATGACGATCGGAATCCTGATTTATTCGCCCGTGCTGATCCGCTTTCTGTTCCACTATACGGAAAATCTGGATCAGGCGACGCTGATCTGCCGGATCACCGTCGTCTCCGTCTGGTTCTGGCTGGTGTTCCGTGCAATTCCGGAAAAGTATCTGCTCATGGCGGAACGCCACAAACTCCTCGCCGCCGCGGCGCTCACCGAATGCGTGCTCTTCGCAGGAAGCTCCGTTCTGATCCTCTGGTTCCATCCGTCGGAACTGGTGGTGATGTGGACCTCCATCGGCGCGCGCCTGATCTCAACCTGCGGCTTCATTCTGCCGAGTCTTCTGCGCAGCACCGGGCTGCGCCTGACGCCGATTCTGGTACAGGCAGTCCGCCGGCCGCTCCTGGCGGCACTGCCCATGACCGCGCTCGGCACGGCGGAATACCTTCTTTTGAAAAACAGAATCGGAGATTTTCCCCTGCTTCTTCTCGCAGGCTTCTCCTGCGGGCCGCTCTATCTTGTTTTCTCCTGGTTCCTGGCGCTTGACCCGCACGAACGCAGAAAAATTCCCTATCTTTCCGCAATCATCCGGAAAGTTCACCCCTAAAAAAACAAACACGGAGGTTTTATTATGAACTATGAATTTGAACAGCTGAGCTGCGCACTGAAAGTCACCATTGATGGACGCCTTGTCGCCGCCTGTTCCGAAAGTTTCCAGAATCAGGTTCTGGAACGCATGGAAAGCGAATCGGACAAAAATCTGCTGCTTGACCTCAGCAAAATGACCCATATCGACTCATCCGGGCTCGGCGCTCTCGTCTTCCTTCTGCAGAAGGCTTCGGCAAAAGGCGGAACCGTGAAACTCGCCTGTCTCCAGCCGCGCCCAAGAATCATTTTCGAAATAACAAAGGTCTTCCGCGTCTTCGAAATCTACGATACCGTCGACGCCGCACTCCAGTCTTTCGGGGAAGCTGCAAACTGAAATGACCGCAACCGTCTCCATCCTCGTCCGCTCCCATAACGACCGCAGTTTCGTTGAGCAGACTCTCGCAGCCATCGCCGCACAGAAAACCTCGTTTAAATTCGAGGTTCTCTGCTGCGACGACGCGTCCACCGACGGAACCCCGGAAATCATCGCCGCCGCTCCCGGTGTGCGCATCGTGCCGCGTCCCGATGGCCCCTATTTCCCCGGACGCACGCTCAACCGGATGATTCAGGCAGCTGCCGGAGACATCATTGTCTTCAACAATGCGGACGCCGTCCCCCTCAACGAAGTCTGGCTCGAAAACCTCACGGAACCACTCAGAAACGGCACAGCCGATGCGGTCTACGCAAATCAGCTGCCGCGCCCCGACGCGCAGTACCTCGTCCGCAAGGACAACGAGCGCGCGTTCGGCGACGGTTCCGTTGCCGCGCACTGGAAGTTCTTCTTCTCTCTCGCCTCCTCCGCCGCGTTCCGTGACGACCTGCTTAAAAATCCCTTCAACGAAACCTTCCGTTATTCGGAGGACGTCGAATGGGCGCACCGCCGCCCGATCCGCATCCGGTATGCGGCAAACGCCCTCGTCGAGCACTCCCACAACTACACCCTGCCCGAACTTGCCCGCCGTTTTTACGGCGAAGGATTTGCGGACGCACGGATTTACAACTCCGCGCCTTCCCTCTTCCGTTCCCTCGCGGGTGCGTTCTGCGAAACCCTGCGCGACGTCCGGTATCTCATCGCTCATCCCGCCGGGCGGCCGGAGCTCCCCGGCGCGCTCCGGAGACGCCTCATCCAGAAACTCCAGTACCGGCGCGGCGCACGCGATTTTCTGAAAGGGGAAAATCATGCTTAAAATCGCTCATGTCGTCCGGCGCTTCGTCTTCGAAGAGTGGGGCGGAACCGAAACCGTTGTCTGGAACACCGCGCTCAATCAGCGCGCGCAGGGGCTCCAGCCGGAAATCCTCGCAACCTCCGCTCTCGCCGTCCGCGGCGATGAGGTGCGCGACGGCATCAGCATCCGCCGTTTTCCCTACTTCTACCCATACTTTCCAATGCCCGGACGGGATACACTCGCCCTCGACAAGAAGGGCGGAAACCCCTACTCGCTTCCCCTCTTCCGCGCACTGAAACAGGGAAACTACGACATCATCCATATACACTGCGGCGGACGTCTCGCGGCAATCTGCGAACACATTGCAAAACGTCGCGGCATTCCCTCAATCATCACTCTTCACGGCGGAGCGGCGGACGTTCCCCCCGCGGAACTGCGCGAACTTCTGCGTCCCGTGCGCGGGAAATTCCACTACGGCGGCATCATTGACCGCCTCGCCGGACTCCGCACCGACCCCGTCCGCGGTGCAGACGCCGTCCTCTGTGTCGGGCGCACGGAAGAGGCAAAACTCCGCAAGGCGTACCCCGGACAGCACATTTTCTATCTGCCCAACGGCATCGAAGCGGCAAAGTTCCGTGAACCGGACACCGCTGACGTCCGCAAAGAATTTCATATTCCGGAAGAGAGAAAACTCATTCTCTGCATCTCGCGCATTGATTATCAGAAAAATCAGAAAATCCTTCTGAATCTGCTTCAGAAAACCGAGGATACTCATCTTCTGCTCATCGGCCCCGTCACCGCGCAATGGTACTGCGATGAACTGACTGCTGAAGTGAAACGGCTCGGACTGACCGGGCGCTTCACGCTCGTTCCGGGGCTTCCGCCCGGTTCGCCGCTGCTGCGCTCCGCTCTCCATTCCGCATATGTCTTCATTCTTCCCTCGCGGCACGAACCGTTCGGAATCGCCGCGCTGGAAGCCTGGGTCGCCGGAGCTCCCCTTATTGCCTCCAATGCGGGCGGGCTCAAAGATTTCATCCGCGACGGCGTGAACGGTCTGCTTTTTTCACCCGGCAAACCGGAAGAACTTTTCCGCGCATGGGAAAAGATGCAGGATCCCGTGTTCCGCAGCAAACTTGCGGGAAACGGAAGCGAGAGCGTCAAGCATTTCGAATGGTCCGCACTCACACGCCGGCTGACCGCAATCTATCAGGAGCTGAAACATGGCTGAAAGTCTGCTTTTTCTCGGCGAATACATCGGCTTTGCCGGCGGAATTGAACGCTACGCATATCAGACCGCACTCGCCCTCCGCGAAGCCGGAATCGAGGTCGACTATGAAGGCTCCGTTCCCGCGCGCGGCGAAAACGAATTCCGCAAAGCCTTCCGGCGCGTCTTCGCTCCCGGGGAAGCCGATGGAGAATACACACTCGCAATTCTGCACAAACTCTGTCCGTTCCCCGTGCTGAAAAAACTGCGCGGGCGTTTCGGCGAACGGCTCATCTTCTGGGCTCACGACCACGATCTTTACTGTATGAGACGTCACTATTACACGCCCTTCGGACGCGTCAACTGCCACCGTGCCTGTTCGTTTCTGCGCTGCACGGTCTGTTCCCGTCTCTCCAGCCCGCGCGGCTGGAAACGTTCCCCGATAACCTCGCTCCGCCTGCTGAACGAACTGCGGCGGCACAGGGCCGTCGTCCTTTCTCACTTCATGTACCGCAATCTGCTGAAGAACGGGTTCGCTCCGGAAAACATCTCGCTCATCCCGCCCTTCGCCGACGTGACGGAACCGCGGACCGATTTCATGCCGGACGGCGTGCTGCGCCTGCTCTTTCTCGGACAGCTCATCCGCGGCAAAGGATGCGACCTCCTCCTCGACGCCGCTTCCAGACTCCGCGTCCCCTTCCGGCTGACCATTGCCGGCGACGGCTCCGACCGCCCGATGCTCGAAGCGCTCGCAGCGAAAAAAGGGATTGCGGATCGCGTCGAATTCGCCGGCTGGGTCTCCGACCCGGAAACGTATCTGAACCGCGCCGACCTGCTCATCTTCCCGACCCGCTGGCAGGAACCGTTCGGACTCGGCGGACTCGAAGCTCTCGCCCGCGGACTCCCCGTCGCCGCGTTCCGCCTTGGCGGGGTGGAAGACTGGCTGCCCGATTCCGCCGGATACTCCGTTCCCGAAGGAGACACCGCCGCGCTCGCCCGCGCCATCGAAAGCCATACCCGCGACGCGGCAATCCGCATGAGCGCAAACGCCGTCCGGTTCGTCAGACAGAATTTCAGCCGCGAACGGTTCCTCAACTCCATCCGCTCGCTTATGGAGAATGTAAAATGAAAATCCTTGTTTCCTGCGTTCCGTTCGATAAAGGCAAATCCGGAATCTCCGTCTGCATCCGCGAACAGGTGAAGGCTCTCTCCGAAGCCGGACACGAACTCACGCTGATTCTCGAACCCGATGCTGCGGAACAGTTCCCCGGATACGACAAAATTCTTCTGCCGGGCTGGACCCGCCGCGCCGTCTTCTCCATGCTTTATCATCTCTTCATTCTCCCGTTCCGCATACGGAAAGGACAATTTGATTTCTGCGTCATCTGCGCGGCGAACCGGCGTGCGTTTGCATTCTATCCCTGCTTCACAATCGCCATCGTGCACGATCTTTCGCAGTATCATGTGAAAGCGAAATACGATGCGTTCCGCATGTTCTACATCCGCCATGTTCTCCCCTTTTTCGTCCGCCGCGCCCCCGTTGTCGCCGCAATCAGCAAGTCCACGCAAAACGATCTCGAAAAATTCTGGCACATTCCGCACGAAAAACTCCGTCTGGTTCCCGACGGCCTCACACTCTCCGTTCCCGCGGCAAGCCCCGGAACGCCGTGGCGCGAACGGATCGGGCTCCGCCGTCCGTACCTGCTTTACATCTCCCGTCTCGAACACCCGGGCAAAAACCACGTCCGGCTGATTCAGGCATTCGACCGTCTTCCGGCGGAACTCGCGAACCGCTTCGACCTTGTCATGCCCGGCGCAAAGTGGGAAGGCTCAGAACCCGTCTTCGCCGCCGCGGAACAGAGCCCGCATGCAGATCATTTTTACTTTCCCGGATTCATTGACAATGCCGACCTGGACGAGGCGTTCTCCGCCTCCTCCGGCTACATTTTTCCCTCGCTGTTCGAAGGCTTCGGGCTCTCCCTGATTGAAGCGATGCACCGCGGCGTTCCCTGCGCCTGCTCCGCGACTTCCTCGCTCGGGGAAATCGGTGAAGGATGCGCCATTCTCTTCGATCCCGAAAACATTGATGAAATCGCAGACGCCATGCGCACGCTCCTCACCGACCGCGAAGGAAACGCCGTGCGCATTCAGAAAGGATATCTCCGCGCAGCGGAATTCTCCTGGAAAAACAACGCGGAAATCCTCGTGCAGATCTTCCGCGGGCACAAAGCGAAACGCCCGTCCGTCTTCGGCGTATCCATCGACAACTGCACCATGACCAATGCTCTCACGCAAATCGATTCCGCCGTTCAGCACGCCCGCGAAACGGGACTCTGCGCAGAACTCTTCTTTGTCAATGCGCACTGTCTCAACCTTGCATACAGCGACTGCGCCTACCGCGGAATTCTGAATCATGCGGACGCCGTATGGCCCGACGGAAGCGGCGTCAGAACGGCGGGACGTCTCCTCGGGTTCGACGTTCCGGAAAACGTCAACGGCACGGATCTTTTCCCGCTTCTCTGCAACGGACGCCGCTCGCTCTATCTTCTCGGCGCACGTCCGGGCGTGGCGGAAGCGGCAGCGGAAAATGTCCGCAGGCTCTATCCCGCCGCACGGATCGCCGGAACGCATCACGGATACTTCGCAAATGCGGACGAGGAACGGCGGACAATTGATGAGATCAACGCCGCAAATCCCGATCTGCTGCTCGTCGCATTCGGTGTTCCCGCACAGGAAAAATGGATTGACGCCCACCGGAAGGAACTGCACTGCGGCGCGGCTCTCGCGGTCGGAGGTCTGCTCGACTTCGTCTCCGGACGCATTCCCCGCGCTCCGCTCTGGATGCGCCGCGCCGGAATCGAATGGATCTACCGCCTCTATCAGGAACCCGTGCGGCTTTTCCGGCGGTACGTGCTCGGAAACCCGCTCTTTCTCTTCCGGGTCCTCAAAGAAAAAATAACAAAATAAGGAGTATCATCATGTTCAGACACCTCCGGCTCGGTCTTGTTCTTCTGGCTGCCGTTCTGCTCCCCGCGGCGCTCTTCGCGGAAACCGACCTCAAGGAGAACGGCAACCTCATCCCGCCGCGGATTCTCATGTTTTCGCCCTTCTCAACCGCATTCGTACAGTATTTCTCCGAAAGCAACGAATATCTGACCGCCCTCAACAGCGCCGGCGGAGCCTACCTCGTCGACATGTTCAGTCTCGACACCCCGCACAAGCCGTATCCGGAAGAAAAGATCGTGCGCTTCCGCGAGGTCCTCAAGAGAATCAAGAGCGGATACTACCGCATCGTCGTCACCTTCGCCGCCCCGCCGCTCGAACTGCTCAAAGACGAACTGGATACCATTCCCCCTTCCGTGACCATTCTCGCGTGCGGACTTCAGACTTCGCTGGCGAACCGCGTGCCGAAAAAAGGCAATATCGTCTACATGTTCCAGGACCTTCCAATCTCAGAAAACCTGAGTCTGATCCGCAAGCTCTTCCCGGAAAAGAAAAAAGTCATTCTCCTCACCCACTGGAACAAAGTCGGACAGGAGCTCCGCGCCCAGGCGCAGATTGCCATCAGAAAGTTTCCCGATCTCCAGTTCATTGCCCCCGACAACGAAACCATGGGCCCGAAACGGATGCTTGAACTCGTCGACAAGAATTCCAAAGACGCCGTCGTCATCTACCAGGGCTGGTTCTCCCGCTCCGCCGTCACCGCGTCCACGCTTCAGTACATGATGAATCATCTTGCGAACCGTGCGGATCTCCCGCTCTTCATCACACACAGCGCTCTGCTGCGCTTCGGCGCAGTCGGCGGAGTCATGAAGGATTCCAACGCCTACGGCAAAGTCGCGGCTCAGCTCACGCTCGATATCCTCGAAGGGAAACAGGTTCCCAAAATAAACCATATCCCGCCCAAAACGATCCTGAATGAATCCATGCTCCGGTTCTACGATGTTCCGGACTCCCGCATTCCCGCCGACGCCACAGTTTTCGGACGCGAAAAAACGTTCTTCGAACACTATAAATACCAGATTTACATTTTCTCCTGTATCGGAGGCGCACTGATTCTCATCGTGCTTCTCGCAATTTTCTTCACGTTCCGCTACCGCCAGCTCGCAACACAGATCCGCCGCGTATTCCAGAAACTCCCCATCCGCGTGCTCGCCGTCGACCCGCAGGAAAATGTTCTTCTCTACCGAAGCTCAAAAATCAAAGGGAAAATCACTAAACTCAACGACTTCTCGCCTGAACTCTACCCATATTTGAAAGCCAATCTGGCAGACATTCTCAAAACCAAACAAGCCCGCGAAACAGAATACGTTCTCGACGGACGCCGCCAGCGCGGAGACTTCGTCTATCTCTCCAAAGAAATTTTCGGATGTCCCGCCATGCTCGGCGTCGGAATCGACGTCGACGATCTCTACTACCGCACCCAAAATGAACGCGTGCAGAACGAATGTCTCCGCACCGTTCTCGGCGACTTCAAGGACACCGCCCTCAACTCCATTCTCCGCATTCTCGGAGAATACTTCCAGGGCGACCGCTGCTATCTCGTTCATTACAATGAAGAAAAACAGCATGCCGAATTCGTCGAAGAGTACTGCGCAAAAGACGTCAAGCCCATCATGGAGACTTTCGCCATGCAGCATTTTCACACGCTCAACGACTGGTTCAAAAGACCTCAGAAGAGTAAACTCCGCGTCTTTGACCTCGAACGCACCAGACATTACGGTGACAACCGTGATTTCTGGATCAGCATCCTCCGCGACAACCATGTCAAACGCATCTACACGATGCCGATCTTCAAAAAGGGCGTTCTCTGGGGCTGCTGGGGACTCGTCTACAAAAACAAGGACATCACACTCACCCCGCTGCAGCAGCAGATCATCCCCTCCATTGCGCAGATGATCGAACTTGTCCTGCGCCGTCAGGCCTACATCAAGGATCTCTCCGATGCGCGTGACGCCGCCCAGACTGCGACCCGCGCAAAGAGCGTGTTTCTCGCCACCATGAGCCATGAGCTCCGCACCCCGCTCAACGCCGTCATCGGCTTCTCCGATCTGCTGCGCGATTCCAGTCCCTCGCCCCAGGAACAGCGCGAGTATGTCAGCGGAATCAACTACTCCGCCAAAAACCTGCTGAGTCTCATCAACGATATTCTCGATTTCTCGAAGCTCGAATCCGCCCGCATGAACATCGTCCCCGCGCCAACCGACCTGAACGACATTCTCCAGGAACTCAAGGCGGTCTTCCAGCAGATGGCTATGCTGAAGGGACTCAAGTTCGTTTTCAACAGTCCCGAAGCGCTCCCCATATTTGAACTGGACGCACAGCGCATCAAGCAGATTCTGATGAACCTCCTCAGCAACGCCGTCAAATTCACCGAACACGGAACCGTCGCTCTGAACATTTTCTACCATGCGCCGGAACTCAAAATCCAGGTTTCCGATACGGGCAAAGGCATCACAAAGGACATTCAGGCAACCATCTTCGAGCCTTTCGTGCAGGATACGGCCAACTCCAGCGCCCAGCGCGCAAACGGAACCGGACTCGGTCTCGCCATCGCGCGCCGCCTTGCAACCGCCATGAACGGGTCGCTCGACCTCGACAGCAAAGAGGGCTCCGGCTCAACCTTCACACTCACCATCCGCGATGTCAGAATTTCCGCGGTAACGCCGGAATCCCGCAAACAGTTCAAGCCGGAAAAGCTCTCCCGCACTCCGAACATTCTGATTGTGGACGATTCCCGCATCAATCTTAAAGTCCTCTCCGCAATGCTCTGGAAGAACCGCATCCCCGTCCGGCAGGCGTCCTCCGGAGCCGAAGCCCTTGAAATGCTTCAGCAGGCTCCTGCGGACATTGTTCTCACCGACCTGCGGATGCCCGGCATGAACGGAGAGGAACTCGCCGGACTGATCCGCGCGAACCAGGCTCTCCGGCATACAAAAGTCGCAGCTCTCACCGCGGACATTCTGTTCAACGACGAACAGGAGAAACTTTTTGATGCGATTCTGCTGAAACCCATCACTCAGAAAGCGCTCTGCACAACACTGGCCAAGCTGACGGAATAAAAATCGGGAATATCTTGATTTTCCATTTGTATTTTTGCTCTTACGGGGCAAATTACCTCTTGAATCAAGATTCTTTAACACAGGAGAGCCCGATGTCATTGATCCGCGCATGTTTCAAAAGCCGCCGTCTGCGCTGGCTCGCTGCCGTGACGACGGCTCTCCTCACCGCGCTTGTCATTGCCGATTTCTGTATGGAATACATCGGCGTTCCCGATGTGATCCGCCGCTGTTTTGAGCACAAAGCCCGGCAGTACGGCTATACACTGACCCTCTCTTCGCTCCGTGCCGGACTCTGGAACGGAATCATCGGAACCGACGTTTCGCTGACCGCCGGCGCCGATATGCCGCAATTCCGAGCATCACGCGTCCAGCTCAGAATCTCTCCGGTGCGCTTCTTCCGCGGAGAGCTTCCGTTCGTCATGCGCGTTGCCGGAGCAACCGCCGCACTCCCACTGTTCCCCGAATCCGGAGCGGAAGGCTCACTGGACCGTCTGCTCATCTCCAATGTTGACGCCTCCCTTTCCGGCGCCCCCGGACGCATCCGCATCAACCGCGCTTCCGGATCGCTCAACGGCATCCGCTTCGCCATGCACGGAACAGTCCGCAACCTGCTCTATTACTCCAGCGCGAAATGGCTCGACAGCTTCCATTCGGAACCGGAAAAAACGGAGGAGCGCAAGCCAGCCGCCGCGCCCGCGGCACAGCTCTCAGCGCCGCCCGCAAATCCGTACGTGGAATTCGTCCGGGAAATCCCGCTTCCCATGCGCCGCAAAGCGCTGCGGACTCTCCACGAAATCTATTCGCAGGAATTCTCCGGAGCACCCGCATGCACACTCGAATTCGACTTGGACATCATGGACTTCAACCAGTCCACCGCCCGTGCGGAATTCACTCTCCCGGCATTCCGCTACAACGGCATCCGGATACACTCCATCCATGAAGAGGCTTCCCTCAAAAACGGCATATTCTCCCTCGACCGCATCTCCGTCAAACTCGGAAAGGACTCTTTCATCGACGCAAACGGAACTTACGACGCTTCATACAGCGCCGCCACCGGACGCGTTCGCGGGCGCTGCAGATTCGATGACCTTGTCCGTCTCCTCGGCGCCCCCGCGCAGAACAGCGCGCTCTCCTCTCTCGGCGTCCGCGCAGACCTCGTCGATTTTGAAGGGACCCTTGAAAACTTCAACCTCTCCAGCGGCTCCTGCAAAGGACTGCTCTCCCTTCACGTTCAGGATCTCAGCATTCAGAAGCTCGAATTCCATGACATTTCCCTGGAACTCAAAGCCGACGGCCAGAGCCTGAACGGAACGCTCCGCAACGCCTCGCTGCGCGGCGGAGGAAACATTTACGGGACCTTCCAGCTCGACAACGAACATTTCAGCGCCTCCCTGAACGGCAAGGCAAACGCGGCAAACCACCTCAAAGTCCTCCCGCCGAACATCGCCGCTCTCGTTCAGGAAAACGTCCAGCTGCACACTCCCGCGAACTCCACATCCGTCTCGGTTCAGGGCGAACTCTCCTTTCCGCTGCGCAACATCGATGCAATCACAGGGAACTTCCGCGTACAGCTGAACAATCTGCAAATCAAAAACATCCCCGTCTCCTCCATCGTTTCAGACGTCAAGTTTTCCTCGGAGGCCATCATTCTGCGGAACATCGAAGCCCTCCTGCCCGGAGGGTCGCGCGTCACAGGCAGACTCCGCTGCGAACCCGGCATGCAGAGCATCTCCGCAAGCGTCGTCTGCTCCGGCTCCCCCTCCGCCATGCTCGAAGCATTCGGCAAGTCCAACCGCGACTTCGTCAACAGCCTGACCCGCGACATCAAATGGCCGACCGCCCCGGATACAATCGAGCTCTCCGCCGACCTCTCCGCAGATTACGGAAAAACCCCCTTCTATTTTCTCACCGGAACCATGGTCATCCGCGACTTCGCCTACAACCGCATTCCTTTCCGCTACGGCGCGGCACGGTTTATCATCGATGCGGAAAATCATCTGATTCTTCCCGACGTCATCCTCGAAACAGCGGAAGGCAAAATGCGCATTTCCGCCGACTACCGCCCCTCCGGGAAAGACCTCTCGTTCAAAAAACCGGACGGCATTCTCAACTTCCAGCTCTCCAGCACCATCGCAGGCAACGACATGATCCGCACGCTCTACCCCGCATGGCGAACCAGCTACATCGACTTTCCATTCCCCATGGCTGTCGAAGCCAGCGGTGTCATTGACTACAGCAATGCCGGCAACACCCGTTTCCGCGCACTCATCACCAATGGTTCCTGCCGCTGGCAGGGAATCCGCATCACAGACCTCGACACTCTTCTCCTCTATGAAAACGCCACCGCATCCTTCCGCAGCGGCGAAGGACATTTCTGCGGAGGAAGACTCCAGATGGACTACCGCTACAATTTCAACACAGAGAAGGGAAACATCAGCGCTCGCCTCACCTCCGCAAACATGCTCTCCGTCCTCCAGGGCTTCCGCGTCGATGCCGGGAAAACTCCCGAAGAGTACAAAAACGCTCTTCTTTCCATGAACCTCGACGCCGCAATGTCCTACAAAGCCGGAAGCAGACTCCAGCTCGACGGGAACGGACAGATGACTATCTCCGGCTCCAACCTCTGGACCGTCCCGCTGCTCGGAAGCTTCCTGCGCATCATCGGACAGGTCTGGTCGCTCGAAAGCTTCGGCTCCATCACAAAAATCAACGGAGATTTCCAGCTCGCCGGCGAAAAACTCGAATTCGAAGACCTGCGCAGCAACGGCGGACTCGTCTCCCTCAACGCCCGCGGAAACTACCGCTGGGCCGACAACAGCTTCGACGTCCGCGTGCGCGCGGAACTTCTCCGCAATACACTTCCCTTCGACGCAATGTCCCATCTGCTGACCCCCGTCTCGTGGATCATGGAGCGGCGTCTCAAGGGCAACTTCAACACGTACAAATGGGAGTAATCATCATGAGCTTTGCTGAAAAACTGGAAAGACTGAAAAACATTCTCGGCGCCGTCTCCGATCTCCGCGCCGCATCAGAACTGCTCGACTGGGATATGCGCACCTACATGGCCCCCGGTTCCATCGACTCGCGTTCCCTCCAGCTCGCCACACTCGGGGAAATCGCCCACGAAAAAATCACTTCACGCGAATTCGGAAAACTCATCGGGAAACTCCAGCGCAAAGCAAAAAAACTCGATCCGGATTCCGATGAACGTCGCCTCATCGAAAAAGTTTACCGAGACTATGAAAAGGAACACCGTCTCCCCGCCGAATGGGTCCGCCGCAACGCCGAAGCCTGTTCCCGCGCGAACTCCGCATGGGAACGCGCCCGCGAAGAAAAGAATTTCAAAACCTTCGCTCCGCATCTCCAGGAACTCCTCGATCTCACCTTCGAACGGCTCTCCTGGTTTGAACCGTATGAACATCCCTACGACCCGTTGCTCGACCGCTTCGATGAAGGAGTCACCTGCGCCGACCTCGAACCGGTCTTCGCACGCCTGAAAAAGGAACAGTCCGCAATCATCCGTTCCGCTCTCGAAAAACCCGCTCCGGACACCTCGTTCCTCAACGGTTCATTTCCCGCGGCGAAACAGCTCAAGCTCACCGAAGAGGTTCTCACCCGCATGGGCTATGACTGGAACTGCGGACGTCAGGATTCCACCGTTCATCCGTTCACCACAACCATCGGCCTCTACGACGTCCGCGTCACGACAAAAGTCTTCCCCGGCAAGCCCTTCTCCGCCCTCTTCAGCTCCGTGCATGAAGGCGGACACGCCCTCTACGAACAGGGAATCGACAAGCGTTACGCGCGCACGCCGCTCGGCGACGGAGCCTCCTTCTCGGTTCATGAATCCCAGTCCCGTCTCTGGGAAAATCTGGTTGCGCGCTCGCCGGAATTCTGGCAGTTCTGGTATCCGCGCGTGCAGAAGCTCTACCCCGCCACGCTCAAAAATATCCCGATGAAAAAGTTCCTCGCCGCTCTCAACATCGTCGAAGCCTCCCCCATCCGCGTGGAAGCCGACGAACTGACGTACAACATGCACATCATTCTGCGTTTTGAGCTCGAAAAAGCGATGCTCGAAGGCAAACTCAAAGTTGCCGATCTTGCCGACGCCTGGAACGCCGGAATGAAAGATCTGCTCGGCATCGAAGTCCGGAACGATACCGAAGGCGTGCTGCAGGATGTTCACTGGGCAATGGGCGAATTCGGCTACTTCCCCTCCTATGCAGTCGGAAACGTCATCTCCGCCCAGCTCTGGAACGCCGCTCTCAAGGATCTCCCCGAATTTCCGCAGTGCATCGCGCAGGGCGATTACGCCCCGCTCCGCGAATGGCTCCGCACACACGTTCATATCTACGGAGCCAAATACAGCACATCGGAAATTCTCAAGATCGCAACAGGAAACGGAACGCTCGATCCCGCACCCTATCTCAAAATGCTCAAACACAAATACGCCTGAGGTGAACCATGATCAATTTCGAAGAAATCAAGGAAAAACTCAACAAAGTCGACCGCTTCTGCGCCTTCAACTCCATGCGTCTCACCAGCGTCGGCGAATGCTGCGCCGAAGCCGAATACGATGTTTCGGAAGACTCCCTGAACGGACACGACGTCGTGCAGGGCGGCGCGATCTACACGCTCTGTGACTTTGCGTTCGCCGGAGCCTCCTGGTCCACCGGACGCCCCTGCATCGGGCTCAACAGTTCCATCTCGTACCTCCGTCCGGGCAAGGGCCCGAAGATCACCGCCACGGCAACGCTCGTCCACAACGGCAGAACGACCTGCGTCTGCGAAGCCGTCGCCCGGAATTCCGACGGGAAAATCATCGCCAAATGCACCCTGACCGGCTATTTTCTGGATCAGAAAAAATGAAAAACATTCTCCTGCTCCTGCTGCTCGCGGCGCTCCCGCTTGCCGCGCTTGAAATTGCTCCGGACGACCCGCGCCTGCACTATTCCGGCATCCTCTCGAAAACCTTTGTCGAGGGCGCACGCCGGAATCATGTCATGAAGTTCAGCCGTCTCATGCCGCACCGCGACCATTTGGAACACGACAACCCAGGCGCACGCATCCGCTTCCGGACCGACAGCCGCAACATCCGCGTGAAGCTCCGCTACAACGGGCTTCACCTCCCCGAAGTTCCGCTCGAAAGCACCGGAATTTTCCTCGTCGACGGAGACTGGAAACAGGAATACACCTTCACCCTCCCCGGCGACCGCCGCAAGCGCACGCGCTATTTCTCTCGCGACGTCTCCTTCCGGATTCCCTCCGACGGTGCCATGCACACATTCGACGTCATTCTCCCCTCCGGCGACTCAGTCGATTTCCTCGGAATCTCCGTTAACGACCGCGCGAAGTTCGCCGATCCCAAGCCGTTTGCAAAACGCGCCGTCCTTTACGGTGACCTCGCCGGCAGCAGCGAAATTCTCCCCGTGCATCAATCGTTCTCCTATCTGCTCGGACGTTCCCTGAACTGGGAAATCATCGACGCCGTCATGGCGGATACGCTCCTCACCCCGAACCATGCGGAATTTCTTGCGCTCCCGAAACCGGACATTCTGATTGTCATGACGGGTTCATTCGACCGCAAATTCGGCACATCCATTCCGGTTTTCAAGAAGAATCTGGAACGCTTCACGGAAACCTTCCGCACCGCCGCACCGAATACAAAGATTGTATTTGTCACTCCGCTGGAAAAAAGCGCCGCGCCTTACACAGCCGCCATTCGGGAGTTCGGAAAGAAACAGAAAATCCGCGTCATCGAGGGCGCACACCTCCTTCCCGATTCACCGCGGTATTATTCCCGCAACCGCGTCACCCCGAATGCGGAAGGAGCCGCGCTGCTTGCTGAAAATCTCGCAAAGCTGTTACAACATTGAGACAGGATCGATATCCAGGTAAACCTGGAGCCCGCGCGGCTGGTTCCGGCATGTTTCATAGCGCAGAACCTGCTTGAGACGTCCCAGCTTTCCCGCACGGAAAGTCGCCATGTAGCGGAACTTCCCCTTGATGCGTTCGATCGGCGCGGGCATCGGCTCCGTGACCTCCGTCTCCGGATCCAGGTACGGCTGAATGCGCTCCATGAGCTGCGCCGCATAGGCCTCGATCTTCTGCGGGTCTTCCCCGTCGAAATGAAGCGCGATCACATGTCCGTATGGAGGGAACTTCAGTTCCTCGCGCACCGGCAGTTCATCGGCGTAAAACGTATCGCAGTCATGGTTTGCCGCCGCGGTGATCGCGGAATTGAACGGGTTGCTGGTCTGAATCAGAACCTCGCCGCGGTGTTCGCCGCGTCCGGCACGCCCCGCGACCTGCGTAAGCAGCTGGAACGTCCGCTCCGCCGCGCGGAAATCCGGCAGGAAAAGCCCCATGTCCGCGTTCACCACGCCCACGAAAGTGACGTTCGGAAAATCAAGTCCCTTTGCAATCATCTGCGTTCCGATCAGGATGTCGATCTCTCCCCGGCGGAATTTGCCCAGAATCTCTTCATACAGACTCGGACGCGTCATTGAATCCGAATCCATCCGGGCGATCCGCGCATCCTTGAACACCGCAAACGCCATGTTCTCGACTTTCTCCGTTCCGGCGCCCGAATAACGGATTTTTTCCGAACCGCACTGCGGACACTTCTCGTAGGCGGAGACCATCGCTCCGCAGAGATGACACGTAAGAATCTGCATCTTTCTGTGGTAGGTATATGCGGCGGAGCAGTCGGGGCAGCGCGCGACAAAACCGCAGTCTTCGCAGATCATCTGCTTTGCGAACCCGCGGCGGTTCAGAAAAATAATACTCTGCTCCCCGACGCTGATGCGCTCGCGGACTCCCCGGATCAGCTCTTTTGAAAGCACCGGGCGCAGCCCGTCGTCCGTCTCTTCGCAGCGCATGTCGATAATCCGCACATCGGGCAGGACAATGCGCGGATCACTCCGTTTGAGCATCCGCGCATGTGCATATTTTCCCGCGACGGCGGCATTGTAATGTGATTCCAGCGACGGCGTGGCGGAACCGAGAATCACCGTTGCGCCTTCCAGTTTGCCGCGCATGACAGCAACGTCGCGGGCATTGTACCGCGGCGCCTCCGACTGCTTGTACGACTGTTCGTGTTCCTCATCCACCACAATCAGCTTCAGTTTCGTGAACGGTGCGAACAGCGCGGAGCGCGCCCCGACGGCAATGCGGACCCGTCCCGAATGAACTTTCATCCATTCGTCATGCCGCTCCCCTTCGGAGAGCCCGCTGTGAAGCACGCTCACCATGTCGCCGAACCGGGCGCGGAACCGCTCCACCGTCTGCGGAGTCAGCGAGATTTCCGGAACAAGCACAATCGCTTCGCCGCCCTGCTCCAGAGCCTTTGCAATCGCCTGAAGATAAACCTCCGTTTTGCCGGAACAGGTGACGCCGTGGAGCAGAACGACATGTTTTCCCGTGCGTCCCTCCATCGTGTCGAAAATGATTTTCAGCGCCTCCGCCTGTTCCGGAGTCGGCGTCAGCGGTTTGGTCGGAATCACCGACGCGCCTTTGAACGGGTCGCGGTCGTCCACAATTTCCTCGCGGTCGACAATTCCCTCTTTGACCAGAGCATCGAGCGCCCCTTTCCCCGCCCCCGCCTTGAGCAGAAGTATATCCTGCGGCAGTTCATGTTCCAGCATCAGAGTCTTCAGCAGAGCGACGCGCGCTTTTGCACGGGCGTTCTTTTCGATATATTCCGCCGCCTTTGCAGTATCGCCCAGACGGCAGTGCGGGCGTGTCCGCGGTTTGATTTTTCCGCTGCGCACCGCTCCGGGCAGAAGGTTGCGCACCGCCAGTTCGCGCGGACAGCAGTAGTAGAGCGCCATCCACTCCGCGAGCTTCAGCAGAGGATCCGGAATCTCCGGCGAATTGGCGCAGATCGAATCAATCGCGCGCAAATCCGGAAACTCCGAACGGTCGGTAATCTCCATTACATAACCGCTCCGTAGAGCAAGCCCGTTTCCGAACGGAATATTGACTTTGCTTCCCGTCCGCACCTTCCCGAGCAGATGCTCCGGTATCCGGTAATCAAAGAAGCGGTCGAGCGAAAGATTCAGCGCGATTCTGGCGACGTTTTGCGGCATCGGTCAATCCATTGCAAGCAGACGCAGAATATCATCGTGGATGATACCGTTGGATGCGAGAATTCCCTGCTTCGGGTACCCCGTTCCGCCGGAAAAATCGGAAATCCGTCCGCCGGCTTCCGTGAGAATGATCTCGCCCGCTGCGATATCATACGGCTGCAGCTCCATCTCCCAGAAGAAATCCGCGGAACCGGAGGCGACGGCGCAGAGGTCGTACGCCGCCGACCCGTACCGCCGGATGTCGCGGATCAGCGGAGCGATGCGGCAGAAATGCGGCAGATTGTTCTTCTTCAGTCCCGCGCGCAGACACGCAAAGCCGGTAATGCCGAGACAGTTCACCAGCTCCGAATGACGGGACACATGAATCGGTTCCCCGTTGCATTTTGCCCCGCCGCCGAGAATCGCGGAATAGAGTTCGTTCAGACGAGGCTGGTAAATCGCCCCTGCATACGGCTTTCCGTTCCGGTGCAGTCCGATGGAAACCGAATACATCGGCGATCCGTGTACAAAAGAGGTTGTCCCGTCAATCGGGTCGATAATCCAGAGATATTCCGACTTGCCTTCGTTTGAGGTTCCGCCCTCTTCGCCGAGAATCGCATGGTCCGGGTACGCCGCTTCAATTTCAGCACGGATGAACTGCTCGACTTTGCGGTCGACGTCGGTCACCAGATCTTTCGGATTCTTGAAGTGAATTTCCTCACGGGAGAAGTGTTTCCGCTCCTCCAGAGCCATGTCTCCGGCTCTTTTTGCCAGATTTTCCATAAATTTCAGCATAAAAATACCTCTGCCGGTTTGTTAATTCCGCTTTCGCGTATTATAATACCATACTGTTTGAAAAATTCAACTGGAAAGAAAAAATTATGACATCCGATTGCAGCATTCTGGAAAACCGCTGTCTCAAGGGTCTCTACCGGAAAATCGTGTTCCACGCTCCGGAGATTGCCGCGAAGGCTCAGCCCGGACAGTTTGTTCACATTCACATTCCATCCCTGCGCGACCGCATCCTGCGCCGCCCCTTCAGCATCTGCGGATACGATCCCGAAGCGGAAACCCTCACCGTGGTCTACAAAGTTGTCGGCTCCGGTACCGCCGAACTCGCAGAAATGCTCCCCGGGCAGTCCTGCAATGTCATGGGTCCTCTCGGCAAAGGCTACCCTATGCCCGGCGGCGATGAAACTCCGGTTCTCGTCGCTGGAGGCTACGGCTCCGCCGCGATTCTCCCGCTCGCAAAACGTTCCGTCAACAAGGGAATGCTCCTGCTCGGCGCACGCTCCGCAGCCGATATCATCCTTTCGGAAGAGTATGAAGCCGCCGGATATGATGTTCGCCTTGCGACCCAGGACGGCTCGCTCGGTCACAAAGGTCTCGTCACCGAACTGCTCGACAAGGCGCTCACCGACGCTCCGAAGACGCCTGTTCTCTATGCATGCGGCCCCACACCGATGCTCATGGCGCTCGGCCGTCTCGCCGTTGCAAAAAACGTCAAATGCTATCTGAGTCTCGACCAGCATATGTGCTGCGGAATCGGCGCATGTTTCGCCTGTGTCGTCAAAATGAAAGATCCCTCCTCGCCCGACGGCTGGCGCTACTCGCGCACCTGCAAGGAAGGACCCGTCTATACCGCCGAGGAGGTGTACTATGAAGCCTGATCTCTCTGTGAAACTCGGTCCGCTCGAACTTGCGAACCCCGTCATGACCGCATCCGGGACATTCGGCTACGGAAGCGAATACGAAGAATTTTTCGATCCCTCCATTCTCGGTGCGGTCGTCGTCAAAGGCGTCGCCCCGAAACCGGTGCACGGCAACCCAACGCCCCGCGTCGCCGAAGTCACCTCCGGCATGATCAATGCCATCGGTCTCCAGGGCCCCGGCATCGAAAAGTTCCTGCACGATGACCACTATCTTCCCTGGCTCCGCAAGCACAACTGCAAAACCATCGTCAACATCTGGGGCAAAAGCGTGGACGACTACCGTTACGTCGCCGAACGCCTCGACGCTGATTCCGACGGCATTGCCGCACTGGAAATCAACGTCTCCTGCCCAAACGTCAAAGAGGGCGGAATCTCCTTCAGCTCCGACACTGCCGCAATGGGCAAAGTCATCGCCGCCGTCCGGTCCGCAACGAAACTTCCGCTCATCACCAAGCTGAGCCCGAACGTCAGGAGCATGCCCGAATTCGCCCGCGCAGCAGCGGCAAACGGCAGCGATATTGTCTCCATGATCAACACCATCCCCGCCATGGCAATCGACATTGAGACGCGCCGTCCGAAGATCGCCAACATCACCGGCGGACTCAGCGGCCCCGCCGTCAAACCCGTCGCCGTCAAAATGGTTTATGAAACCGCGCGCGCCGTCGATATTCCGATCATCGGCATGGGCGGAATTTTCAGCGGGGAAGACGCCGTGGAATTTCTGCTTGCCGGAGCCTCCGCGATCGCCGTCGGCACCGCGATTTTTGCCGATCCGCTCGCCCCGGTCAAAGTTCTCAACGGAATCTCCGCCTATCTCGAACGCCACGGCTGCAAATCCGTAACCGAAATCATCGGACAGGTTCGGGTCTGATACAACTATTTCATTATAAAACAATTTGCGGCTCCTCTCCGGATAAACGGGGAGGAGCCGCAATCATTTGAAACGTTCACTGCGCTCAGTGATATTTCGGGAGATAATCTCCGTGCGCTTCGATCAGGTCATCGCACATTGCAATGATTTTGTCAATGCTGAGTTCCGCCGCGGTATGCGGATCCATCATCGCCGCCTGATAGATGCATTCGCGTTTCCGCGTGAGCGCCGCCTCGATTGTCATGAGCTGGACATTGATATTCGTGCGGTTCAGCGCCGCGCAGATCTGCGGCAGATCGCCCACATACGTTCCCTGAATGCCGTTCGCATCCACCAGGCACGGCACTTCAACGACGGCGTCGTGCGGCAAATTGGGAATCATGCCGTTGTTCATCACATTTCCGCCGATCTGGAATGTCTCGCCCGTCATGATTGCATTCATGATGCCCGCGCCGTATTCGCGCGACGGCTTGTGTTCCAGAATCTCTTTTGAACAAAGTTCCGCATACTGGTGTTTCCAGTTTTCGATCTGTTTCACACAGCGGCGCGGGTATTCATCCAGCGGAATGTTGTATTCGCCGATCAGCTCCGGATAATTCGCCTTGATCCAGTAGGGCATGTATTCGGCGTTGTGCTCGCTCGACTCGGTCACATAGTAGCCGAACTTCAGCATCATTTCCAGACGCACCATATTGCCGGACTTGTCCTTGTCCGCCTTGCGCCACTGCGCGAGTTTTTCCGCCGCAACGCGCTTGACTTCAGGGTAGATGTCCTTTCCGCCCTTGCGGAGATTCAGCAGCCACGCCATGTGGTTGATTCCGGCGATCTTGCCGAAAATGTCGTTGCGCTCCCCTTCGCCCTTGTAAAGGTCAAGCGTATCGAGCAGCGAACTGATGCAGACCTGAACCGAATGGCAGAGACCGACAGTCTTGACGGAAGTTCCTTTCAACATCGCGCCGGTGAGCATCGCCATCGGGTTCGTGTAGTTGAGGAACCACGCCTCGGGGCTGACCTCTTCCAGATCATGTGCGAAGTCGAGCATGACCGGGATTGTGCGGAGCGCGCGGAAAATGCCGCCGATGCCGAGCGTGTCCGCAATCGTCTGCCGCAGACCGTACTTTTTCGGAATCTCAAAGTCGATCACTGTTGAAGGTTCGTATCCGCCGACCTGGATTGCGTTCACCACAAAATTTGTATTGCGGAGCGCCTCCTTGCGGTTCTCTGCGCCGAGATAGGTTTTGACCGTCGCGCGTCCCTCGTTGATGCTGAGATTCAGCGAGTTCAGAACCTTTTCCGATTCCTTCAGACGGGTCGCGTCAATGTCGTAAAGCGCGATCTCCGCATCCTTCAGAGCCTCTTTGAACATGCAGTCGCCCAGAACGTTTTTTACGAAAACTGTGCTTCCTGCACCCATGAATGAAATCTTTACATTTCGTGCCATCATACACCTCTTTTGTTTTTCTTCCCGCTCATTTTCTGCGGGTTTCTGCGTTTAATGTAGTCCGGAATCAATAAAACGCAAACAGGATTTTTTTGCTATTTCCGGTACTTTTGTGCTCTCTTCCTAAAAATATTTTCCGGACTCTTCATGATTTTTTTTATTTTTTATGGAACTTTATTTGTCAATTCACTGTTTCAGTAGTAAATTACCTCATGATAAAAACTTAAAGCAAGAAAGCGAGGAAGACTCCATGTGGGATTACACCAACAAAGTAATGGATCATTTTCTCAACCCGCGCAATGTGGGCGAAATTGAAAACCCGGATGCCGTCGCGGAAGTGGGAAACATCACCTGCGGCGACGCACTCAAGCTATATCTCAAACTTGATGACAACGGTAGAATTTCCGACGTCAAATTCAAGACCTTCGGCTGCGCAAGCGCCATTGCTTCCTCCTCCGCCCTCACCGAGCTGGTCAAAGGCATGACGCTCGATGAAGCCGCCAAAGTCACAAACAAGGACATCGTCAAACTCCTAGGCAGCCTCCCGGAAGAAAAAATGCACTGCTCCGTCATGGGCATGGAAGCGCTCCAGGCCGCAATCGCCGACTATAAAGCCAAGCACGGCGAATCCTATCAGAAAATCGAAGACGACCCCGAAGACCATGAGGGGCGCATCGTCTGCAAGTGTTTCGGCGTGACCGATACAAAAATCCGCCGCGTCGCAAAGGAAAACAACCTCCACACCGCCGAACAGGTCACCAAGTACACCAAAGCCGGCGGCGCATGCGGCGCATGCCTCGACCAGATCCAGGAAATCCTCGACGGTCTCTGGAAGGAACATAAGGCAGCCGCCCCGCACGCCTCCGAAAAAGTGGACGACTTCAACGCCCTCTCCGTTGTCCAGAAGGTCATCAAAGTCCAATCCGTCATCGACCGCGAGATCCGCCCGCAGCTCGAACACGACGGCGGCGACATTGAGCTCGTCGACATTCAGGGCAATCAGGCGATCGTCCGCCTCAAAGGTCACTGCGCAGCCTGCATGGCGGCAAAAGTGACGCTCAAAAACCTCGTCGAAGCCAAACTCCACGAATTCGTCTCCGACTCCATTCAGGTCGTGGAAGCGAAGTGAGCGTGAATCATGGAAAAGATCATCTATCTTGACAACAACGCCACCACGGCTGTCGCCCCCGAAGCATTCGAGGCGATGCGCCCGTTCCTCACCGAACTCTACGGCAACCCGTCGAGCATCCACACGTTCGGCGGACAGGTTGCCGCACACGTGGAAGACGCCCGTGCAAAGCTCGCCGATCTCCTCGGCGCACAGCCCTCTGAAGTCATCTTCACAAGCTGCGGAACCGAAAGCGACAACGCCGCAATCCACAGCGCGCTGAGCTTCTGCCCGAAACGCCGCAAAATCGTCGTTTCCTGCATGGAACACCCCGCAATTCTCGCGCTCGGCAAAGATCTCGAACGCCGCGGCTACACAGTCTCCCATATCCCCGTCGACTCCAAAGGCCGGCTCGATATGGAATGCGCCCGCGAAATGATCGACGCAGACACTGCAGTCGTCTCCGTCATGTGGGCGAACAATGAAATCGGAAACATCTATCCCGTCGCGGAACTCGGTGAACTCGCGCACAGCCAGGGCGCTCTCTTCCACACCGACGCCGTTCAGGCTGTCGGCAAGGTGCAGATGGATCTGAAAAACATGCCGATCGACATGCTGAGTCTCTCCGGACACAAACTTCACGCCCCGAAAGGCGTCGGCGCACTTTACGTCAGACGCGGCGTCCGCTTCCATCCCTTCATCATCGGAGGACACCAGGAACGCAGCCGCCGAGCAGGCACGGAAAACGTCGCAAGCATCGTCGCCCTCGGCAAAGCCGCCGAACTTGCAAAAGCCAATTTTGCAACAGAAAATACGAAGGTGAAAGCCCTGCGCGACAAACTCGAAACCGCGCTTCTGAAGCTTCCATCGACCCGTCTGAACGGCGACGTCGAACACCGTCTTCCGAACACCAGCAACATTTCCTTCGAATACATTGAAGGCGAATCCATTCTGATGCTTCTGAACATGCACGGAATCTGCGCTTCGAGCGGAAGCGCCTGCACAACCGGCAGCCTGGAACCCTCCCATGTTCTGCGTGCCATGGGCGTTCCCTACACCGCCGCCCACGGAGCCATCCGCTTCAGCTTCTCCCGTTACAACACGGAAGAGGAAGTGGATTTTGTGCTGGAAAAACTTCCGCCGGTCATCGCGCGTCTGCGCGAAATCTCCCCGTACTGGAAGAACTGATGTCCACTTCAAAATGTCCGCCGCGCCAATGCGGCGGACATTTTTTTCAGGTACTGAGCTGTGATTCTGTTCACAAACCAACTTTTAATCAAAAAAGGGTTGTGGAAACACTTGAAAAAAGAGAGTTTCGGCTGTATAGTACCGCGTATTCAAGAAGAAACAACTCTAACCGGAGGTTTATTCATGACAAAAGAATTGAACGCCGCCCCGAACCACGCGAAACTCGTGGCTTGGGTCAAGGAATGGGCCGAGCTCTGCGAGCCGGATGCCATTTACTGGTGCGACGGCACCAACACCGAGTACTATGGTCTCTGTGACGAACTCGTCAAGGCCGGACTCGCAACCAGACTCAACAGCAAACTCCGCCCGGATTGCGTGCTTTTCCGCAGTGACCCGTCCGACGTCGCCCGCGTTGAAGCCCGTACCTTCATCGCTTCTGAAAAAGAAGAAGACGCAGGCCCGACCAACCACTGGATCGACCCCGTCAAGCTGAAAGCCGAAATGAGAGCTCTCTACAAGGGCTGCATGCACGGCAGAACCATGTACGTCATCCCCTACTCCATGGGTCCCGTCGGCTCCAACATCGCCAAAATCGGCGTTGAGATCACCGACTCCGCTTATGTTGTGATCAACATGCACGTCATGACCCGCGTCGGCAACAAGGTTCTCGAAGTCCTCGGAACCGACGGTGAGTTCGTCCCCTGCATCCACTCCGTCGGCAAGCCGCTCGAAAACGGCGCCAAGGACAACGGCGTCTGGCCGTGTGCCCCGATGGACAAGAAATACATTGCCCAGTTCCCCGAAACCCGCGAAATCTGGTCCTTCGGATCCGGTTACGGCGGCAACGCCATCCTCGGCAAGAAGTGCCTCGCTCTCCGTATCGCAACCGTTCAGGCCCGCGATGAAGGCTGGATGGCCGAGCACATGCTCATCCTCAAGCTCACCAACCCGAAGGGCGAAGTCAAGTACGTCACCGGCGCATTCCCGTCCGCCTGCGGAAAGACCAACCTCGCGATGCTCATCCCGACCATCCCGGGCTGGAAAGTCGAAACCATCGGCGACGATATCGCATGGATGAAGTTCGGCAACGACGGCAGACTCTACGCCATCAACCCGGAAAACGGTTTCTTCGGCGTCGCTCCCGGAACCTCCATGAAGTCCAACAAGAACGCTATGCTCTCCTGCGCAAAAGAGACCATCTTCACCAACTGCGCTCTCCGTGAAAACGGCGACATTTGGTGGGAAGGCATCGACGTTCCCCTCAAGCCGGGTGAAAAACTCATCGACTGGAGAGGCAACGTCTGGGAAATGGGTCAGACCGATGCCGAAGGCAAGCCGGTCAAGGCCGCTCACCCGAACGCCCGTTTCTCCGCACGCGCCAAGAACTGCCCCGCAATCGCCCCGAACTGGGAAGATCCTGCCGGCGTTCCCATCGACGCATTCCTCTTCGGCGGACGCCGTCCGTCCACCCTCCCGCTCGTCTACCAGTCCCTCTCCTGGGAACATGGCGTGATGATCGGCTCCTCCGTCGGTTCCGAAGTGACCGCGGCTGCCCTCGACGTCAAGGCCGGCACCGTCCGCCGCGACCCGTTCGCAATGCTTCCGTTCTGCGGCTACAACATGGGCGACTACTTCCAGCACTGGCTCGACATCGGCAAACATGCCGGCGCCAAGCTCCCGAAGATCTTCTGCGTCAACTGGTTCCGCAAGACCCCGGAAGGCAAGTGGCTCTGGCCCGGATTCGGCGACAACAGCCGCGTCCTCAAGTGGATCTTCGAACGCTGCGATGGTGAAGGCAAGGCTGTCGAGACCCCGATCGGTTACATGCCGACCGTGGATGCAATCGACCGCACCGGCATCGAAAATGAAGTCACTGAAGACGACATGAAGCAGCTGCTCTCCCTCGACATCGAAGGATGGAAGAAGGAAGTCGAAATGATCAAGGAACACTACAAGAAGTTCGACCGTCTCCCGAAGGAGCTCGCGAACCAGCTTGCACAGCTTGAAGAGCGTCTCTCCAAGTAAGTGATCCGCCGGATCAATCATCCGGAATCCCGCCGGATGCGCTTATCCCGCGCATTCGGCGTTTTTTTGTAACACAAATGACCATGGACAAAATTCTTTATTTAACGGAAGTCGATTCCACAAACACCTACGCGGCAAAGAACTTCGATTCTTTGTCCGACGGCTCTCTCGTCCTCGCCGAAACCCAGTCCTCCGGACACGGCAGGCTCGGACGCAAGTGGCTCTCCCCGCGCGGAAATATCTATGCGTCGTTTGTGATGAAAGAGCTCTTCGGAGAACCGTTTCACGCCACAATGGTCTCCTCGCTCGCCGTTCTCTCGGTGCTCAATGATATCGTTCCCGGTCATGGTGCTTACATCAAATGGCCCAATGACATCTTCATCGGTTCCCGCAAACTCAGCGGAATCCTCTGTGAAGGCGTCATCCGCAAAGGCGCTCTCGCGGGAATCATCTGCGGAATCGGAGTCAATGTCAACCTCCCCGAATCCGCGCTGGCATCGATCGGACAGCCCGCGACCTCCCTGCTTGCGCAGACAAAACACGAAATTGATCTGAAAATTTTTGCGGAAAAACTGGCAGTTTACCTGAACTGGTATTATATTATCGGGATCAACGACCGGGAACGTCTTTACTCTCTCTGGAAACAGGAGAACCGCATCATCGGACAGCGCGTCATGCTGCTCCCGCCTCACGGCGAAGCTTACGAAGCGCTGGCGAAAGACATCACGGACGAAGGCAAACTGCTCGTGGAAGAAAACAACGGGGCTGTGCGCGAATTCGCGTGCGGCGATGTCAAAATTCTTCCGGGCGGAGGTGTGTAACGTCAAATGCCCGTCGGCTCACGGCGGCCGTTTGACGGAATACACCCGAAAACAACAACAAAACAACAAAACCAAAAGGAAACACAAGTTATGATTATGGATGGAATCAAACTTATGGTGCTCGGCATGGGCACCGTGCTGGTCTTCCTTGTCGTGATGATCTTCTTCATGAATATCCTCGCGAAAGTCCTCGCTCCTTTTGCCGGAGTTCTTGAAAAGGCGGCTCCCGCCCCCAAGAAAAAATCCGCTGCAAAAGCCAAAGCAGGCGATGATCAGCTCAGAGCGGCCGCCGCGGCAGCCGCCCTCCAGGCGTTTCAATCAGGCAAATAAAAAAACATTGTACTTTTGAAAGGACAACACAATGGCAAAAAAAATCAAATTCATGGACTGCTCTTTCCGTGACGGATTCCAGTCCTGCCTCGGCGCCCGTGTCAAAACCGACGACTTCCTTCCCGCTCTCGAAGCCGCGGTCAAAGCCGGCATCTCCCACATCGAAATCGGCGGCGGCGCCCGCTTCCAGAGCCTCTACTTCTACTGCCAGGAAGACGCCTTTGAAATGATGGACAAGTGGCGCGCAACCGTCGGTCCGGACGTCAACCTCCAGACCCTCTCCCGCGGCGTCAACGTCGTCGGTCTCTCCTCTCAGTCCAGCGATATCATCGATCTCCATGCCAAACTCTTCAAGAAACACGGCATGACCACCATCCGCAACTTCGACGCGCTCAACGACGTCCGCAACCTCGACGTCTCCGGAAAAGCGATCGCGAAATACGGTCTCAAGCACCAGATCACCGTCACCATGATGGGTCTCGCGCCGAACCTCCATGAGGAATACGCGCACACCCCGAAGTTCTACATCGACCGCCTCAAAGAGATCCTCGCCAGCGACATCCCGTTTGACAGCGTCGCATTCAAAGACGCTTCCGGAACCTCCACCCCGGCAACCGTCTACGAAACCATCAAACAGGCCCGCGCCCTCATCGGCAAGGACAAGGAAATCCAGTTCCACACCCACGACACCGCTGGCATGGCCGTCGCCTGCAACATGGCGGCTATCGAAGCCGGCGCCGACGTCATTGACCTCGCCATGGCTCCCCTCTCCGGCGGAACCTGCGAAGCCGACATTCTCACCATGTTCCAGAGACTCCGCGGAACCGAATACACTCTCGACATCGATCCCGAAAAGATCCTCGGCGTTGAGAAGATCTTCAAGGATTGCCTGAAGAAATACTTCATGCCGCCGGAGTCCATGCAGGTCTCCCCGGAAATCATCTTCAGCCCGATGCCCGGCGGAGCTCTCACCGCGAACACCCAGATGATGCGCGACAACAACTGCCTCGACAAGTACGACGCCTGCATCGCGGAAATGCGCGAAGTCGTCGCCAAGGGCGGTTTCGGCACCTCCGTCACCCCCGTTTCCCAGTTCTACTTCCAGCAGGCCTTCCGCAATGCCGTCATGGGCAAGAACGCCGACGGTTCCTGGAAGCTCGACCCGAAGGGTTACGGAAAGATGGTTCTCGGCTACTTCGGCAAGACCCCGGTCGCTCCGGATCCGCAGGTTGTCAAATGGGCTTCCGAACAGCTCGGTCTCGAACCCACAACCAAGTCCGTTGTTGAACTCAACGACGCCAACCCGGCGCTCGGCATCAAGCCCGCTACCGAAACCCTCCAGAAAAACAATCTCCCGGTCACCGACGAGAACATCTTCATCATCGCCGCCTGCGGAGACAAGGGGCTCGCGTTCCTCAAGGGCGACCGTCCGCTCGGAATCCGCTACAACGAAGACAAGAAGGACGCCGCGCCCGCCGGCAAACTCCCCGCCGCCTACACCGCGACCGTCGAAGGCAAGTCCTTCAACGTCCAGGTCGTTTCCGCCGATACCGTCACAGTCGACGGCAAAACCTTCAAGGTCAACGTCGCGACCGGCGCAGCCGCTGCCGCTCCGAAGGCAGCCGCAGCCGGATCCGGAAACACCTATGAAGTCAAATCCCCGCTCCCGGGTACCGTGGTCCGCATGAGCGTCCAGCCGGGCGACGAAGTCGCCGCCGGAGATGAACTGCTCGTCATCGAAGCCATGAAGATGGAAACCCCCGTCAAGGCTGAAAAAGCCGGTACGGTCGTCGAATTCCTCGTCGAACCCAAAGACGTCATCACCGCCGACCAGGCGATTGTCGTCATTGAGGAGAAGTAATCAATGTTCGCCAAACTCAAAACTTTCGCTCTCGCTTTCGCGGCCGCGGCACTCTGCGTGACCGTCTCCGCTCAGGAAGCGAAAACGGTCACGGTGTCGACCGACAAGGCGACGAACACCGTGAAAGCGGAGGTCAAGGCGGTCAAGACGGAGGTCAAAGCCTCCGTCGACGCCAAGACTGACAAAGCACAGAAACTCACCTACGACCCGAAGGCGGTTCTCGCCAAGGACGCGGACAACGGCATCGGCATCCCCCTTGCCAACCTCCCGAAAATCGGCAAGTACAAAAAAGGTGAGATCGACATGACCAAGTGGACCTTCCTCCCCGAATACGAGGATGAAGTCTTCGAATGGTACAGACTCCCCGACGGCCGCTGCGCCATGGTCTACAAGGACACCAACAAGCCCGCGACCATCTACTCCGTCTCCATGCAGGAGCACCAGAAGATCACTCCGGGACGCGAGATCATGGTTCTCAGCATCCCCGGACGCAGCAAGGCCAAAGTCAAGAACATGGGCAACTTCCTGCCTCTCGAATTCAGCCCGGCCCTCATGGCGTCCGGCACGATCGAGCCGGGAGAAATCCTCGCCTACATGGCTCCGGAACTCCTCGTTCACGACTCCGTCTCCCAGGACGGCAAGAAGCTCAAACCCCTCCCGGGCATGGGCCAGATGTTCTACGACCTCTGGACCAGCACCGGCATCTACGACATCATCTCCCAGACGAAGGCGAACTTCAGCCAGACCTGGATTCTCGGCCTCGGCCGCGTTCTGATGATGCTCGTCGCCCTGGTTCTTCTCTACCTCGCGGTCTTCAAGGAATTTGAACCGCTGCTGCTCCTGCCGATCGGCTTCGGCGCAATCCTTTCCAACATCCCGCTCGCCGGAATCTCCGGTCCGGACGGTCTGCTCGGAATGGTCTACAACGTCGGCATCGAATCCGGCGTGTTCCCGCTGCTGATCTTCATGGGAGTCGGCGCAATGACCGACTTCGGTCCCCTGATCGCAAACCCGAAAACCGCCCTTCTCGGCGGCGGCGCACAGCTGGGCATCTTCTTCGCCCTCATCGGCGCGCTCGTCCTCGCCAAGTGCGGAATCGAATTCGACATCAAGGACGCCGCCTCCATCGGCATCATCGGCGGCGCGGACGGCCCGACTTCGATCTTCCTGACCTCGCGTCTCTCCCCGAAACTCCTCGGCGCGGTTGCGGTTGCGGCATACTCCTACATGGCTCTCGTGCCGATCATCCAGCCCCCGATCATGCGCGCCATGACTTCCAAATCGGAACGGCTGATCCGCATGAAACAGCTCCGCACCGTTTCCAAACTGGAGAAGGTCTGCTTCCCGCTCCTCATCACGTTCCTCTGCGCATTCCTCCTGCCTGACGCAGCTCCGCTGATTGGCATGCTCATGCTCGGAAACTTCATGAAGGAAGTCGGCGTGGTCGACCGTCTGAGCGACACCGCCCAGAACGCTCTGATCAACATCGTCACGATCTTCCTCGGGCTCTCGGTCGGCTCCAAGCTCTCCGCCGATCAGTTCCTCAGCATCCAGACCCTCGGCATCCTGGTTCTCGGCTGCGTCGCGTTCTGCGTCGGAACCGCGGGCGGCATCATCCTCGCGAAGATCCTCAACCTCTTCTCGAAGGAAAAGATGAATCCGCTGATCGGCGCTGCCGGCGTCTCCGCGGTCCCGATGGCCGCACGAGTCGTCAACAAGGTCGGTCTCGAATACGATCCCCAGAACTTCCTTCTCATGCACGCCATGGGTCCGAACGTCGCTGGCGTCATCGGTTCGGCTGTCGCTGCCGGAGTGCTTCTCAAAGCTCTCGGCGGACTCTGATCCGGCTTGCAAAAGCATCTCAAAAGGCGGGACTCCGGTTCCGCCTTTTTTATTGTTCATGCATTCAAAAAATAAGTTCAAAAAAATACTTTCCCCGCTTGATTATCCTCTCAAAACGGATATATTAGCCGTAATATTTACACTCAATGCAAAAACACCAAACTTAAGAACCGGAAGGTGATTTCATGAAACATGACTGGGAAGACTGCTCTCTGACCAACATCAACCGTCTCGAGGCAAGAACTCTGCTTGTCCCGTATCTCGACAGAACTCAGGCGCTGGAAGGGGATCACAGCCAGTCCCCCCTCTACATGTCCCTCAACGGAGTCTGGAAATTCGGATTCTTCCCGAATCCGCAGGCCGTCACCGAAGGTTTCGAAGCCGAGGACGCAAACCTCTGCGACTGGGAAGAGATCGTCGTTCCCTCCAACTGGCAGATGGAAGGCTACGGGCATCCTCATTACACCAACGTTCAGTACCCCTTCCCCCTCAACCCTCCGTTCGTCCCCACGGAAAACCCCACCGGATGCTACGTCCGTGAATTCGAAATTCCCGAAGACTGGGATAACCGCCAGATCATCCTCTCCTTCCGCGGCGTCGATTCCTTCTTCTATGTCTGGGTCAACGGCGCTCTCGCCGGAATGAGCAAAGGAAGCCGCGTCGTCTCCGAATTCGACATTTCCGAACTCGTCGGAGTCGGTCCAAACAAAATCGCCGTTCAGGTCATCCAGTGGTCCGACGCCAGCTATCTTGAGGACCAGGATATGTGGTGGCTCAGCGGCATCTTCCGCGAAGTCTCCCTCTCCGCGCTTCCCAGAACCGCACTCTACGACGTCTTCGCAAAACCGACTCTCGACCGCACATACAAAAACGGTCAGCTCTCCGTTGACGTCACAATCCGCAACGTTTCCGTCAAAACCGCAAAAGGCAGAGTGGAAGCCGAACTTCTCGCCCCGGACGGTTCCGCCCTCCCCGCAAGCGTCTTGACAAAGGCAAAACTCGCCGCCGATTTCAGCGTAAAAAATGAAAACACCGAAGTCGTCACACTTTCCGCCGACGTCAAGAACGCCCTGAAGTGGTCCGCGGAAACGCCGAACCTCTACACGCTCCTCCTCACCCTCAAGGATGCCAAAGGCGCCGTCTCGCAGGTCGTCGCCCTCAAGATCGGGTTCCGTAAAGTCGAACTCAAAAACGGCAACTTCCTCATCAACGGCGAAGTCATCATGATCCGCGGCGTGAACCGCCATGAATTCAACTGCGACCTCGGACGCGCCCTCACAACCGACGCCATGCTTCAGGACATCATCCTGATGAAGCGTCACAACATCAACGCCATCCGCACCTCGCACTACTCCAACGATCCGCGTTTCTACCAGATCTGCGATGAATACGGTCTCTACGTTCTCGCTGAAACCGACCTTGAAACCCACGGCTTCTGCGAAGGTCCGCAGCCCTGGAAAGGCAACCCCGCAAACGAACCCGCATGGGAAAAAGCAATCGTCGAACGCGGAACCCGCATGGTTCAGAGCTTCAAAAACCATGCCTGCATCTTCTGCTGGTCCCTCGGCAACGAATCCAGCTATGCACACGGCAAGGGAAAACTCGCATCCAACCTCGTCAAGATGGCCGCCGCCATGCGCAAAATCGATTCCTCACGCTTCATCCATTACGAAGGCGACCAGGCGGATACCCTCACCGTCGACCTTATCAGCCACATGTACCCCGATCCGAAGAGATGGAATGACATCGTCAACGGCTACAAGGGCAAATACCCCGCGATCATGTGCGAGTATGCTCACGCCATGGGCAACGGACCCGGCGGACTCGAAACCTACTGGAAAACCTTCTACGCCAACAAAAACATGCAGGGAGGTTTCGTCTGGGAATGGTGCGATCACGGCATCCGCACCTTCAATGACGACGGCGTCGAATTCTTCGCTTACGGCGGCGATTTCGGCGACAAACCGAACGACGGCAACTTCGTCGCGGACGGTCTCGTCTTCCCCGACAAGACCCCGACTCCGGGTCTCACCGAATACAAGAAGGTCATCGCCCCCGTCCGCGTGGCTGCAGGAAAACTCGAAAAAGGCGAAGTCATCGTCACCAACTACTATGATTTCCTCACTCTCGAGCACCTCAACCCCGTCTGGAGCGTCACCGAAAACGGACGTGTCATTCAGTCCGGAATGCTCGCGCCGCTGACAACAAAGCCGCACACAACCGAAACGGTCAAAATTCCGTTCACTCTTCCTGCCGCCCCCAAGCCGGGCGCGGAATACTTCCTCAACCTCACCTTCACTCTCGGACGTGACACCGACTGGGCTCCGAGCGGATTTGAAATCGCCTGGGGACAGCTCGCTCTTCCCGTCAAGTCCCCCGCGCCGGCTCACATCATGCCCGCCCGTGAAATCAATGCGGATGAAGATGAAGAGCTCATCCAGATCGAAGCCAACGGCTCCCTCTTCCAGTTCGACAAGCTCGACGGACGCCTCTGCGCCTGGGAGAAAAACGGCGTTCCCCTGATCGTCGAAGGTCCGAAATTCAACATCTGGCGCGCCCCCACGGACAACGACCGCAACATCAAGGCCAAGCTCCACGCGAACGGCTACAACTGTGCTCAGCACCGTCTTGAAGACATCACCCTCCTGACCGGACGCAAAAATGAAACCCGCGTCAAAGTCACCGCGCGCCTCGCCGCGCCCGTTCACCGCTGGGGCTTCCTCTGCGAGTACATCTACAACTTCCAGCCCGATGGCTCCTTCCGCCTGGACTTCTCCGCCAAACTTCAGGATGCAGGGCTCGAACTTCCGCCCCTCCAGTGCGTCGGTTTTGAAATGACGCTCCCCGAGACCGTCACCAAAGCCGCCTGGTTCGGACTCGGTCCCGGCGAAGCGTATCCCGACTCCAAAGAAGCCCAGAAGGTCGGCTACTACAAGCTCCCCGTCGAAGCGCTCTCCACGAACTACACCTACCCGCAGGAAAACGGCAACCGCCATGAAGTCCGCCGCGCCGCATTCTACGACGACAAGATGTGCGGAATTCTCGTTTCCGGCGCTCCGCTCTTCGACTTCTCCGCGCACCATTACACCGCGGAGGCGCTCGAAGAGGCGAAACACCCGCACGAGATCGAATACTGCGATGAAGTCGTTCTGAATCTCAACTGGAAATCCGCTCCGCTCGGCTCCAACTCCTGCGGACCGCTTCCGGAAGACGAACTTCTCATCAAGCCCGGCGACTTCAAGTTCTCCATGAACTTCCGCGGCTTCGCGGGAGCCGAACTCGACGACAAAACCTTCTTCACCATGATCTGAGGTTCCGTCGATGAAACTTGAACAGAAAATGATGCTGTGGAGCGACCGCAAGGCCGCTCCCGGCGAAACAGATTCGTTCCAGCCCTATCTCACGCCCTATCTCCTGCCCGGCGACAAAGTGCGCGGCTGCGTCATCGTCCTCCCGGGCGGCGGCTACCACGCCCGCGCCCCGCACGAAGGCGGCGTGGTTGCGGAACGATTCAATTCGCTCGGCTTCCACGCTTTTGTTCTGGAATACCGTGTTGCTCCGTACCGCTGGCCCGCCCCGCAGGAGGATGCGCTCCGCGCCGTCAAGATTGTCCGCGCCCATGCGGACGAGTGGAAAATCAAGCCCGACAAGATTGCTGTTCTCGGTTTTTCCGCCGGCGGACACCTTGCCTGTTCGACGGGCATTGTGTTTAACGAAATCAAAGCGGACAACGGCGATGAATGCGATTCCGTCTCCGCGCGTCCGGACATGCTGATTCTCTGTTATCCGGTAATTACATGTCAGGAAGGCAAAGCGCACTTCGGTTCATTCCAGCAGCTTCTCGGCACGGAAGATCACGCCGCCTACGCTCCGTATTCGTGGGAAACGCGTGTCCGTCCGGATACACCTCCGGCCTTCCTCTGGCACACAGCCGAGGACAACGCCGTCCCGGTGGAAAACACGCTGGAATTTGCTTTAGCGCTCCACCGTCAGAAGATTCCGTTTGAGACGCACATTTTCCCCTACGGTTATCATGGTTTAGGTCTTGGCACACACCCCGACTTCCCTGAAGTCCGCGCCTGGCCCGACCTCGCCGCCGTCTGGATGCGCAAGCTCGGATTCTGACGGGATAAAAATCCGCAGGCAGAAAATTCTGCATTTTTTTGCCTGCGGATGTAAGGAATTTAACGCAATAACCCTATTTCGAGCAGCCCCTTGCGGGGCTGCTCTCCTTATCATTCGAATTCCGCGAAGCCGGATGCGGGGACCGCAACCCGGGCAAGACCGGAAACCTCACATCGCAAAACTTCTTCACCGAACGTGTTGAATACAATGCACTTGCGCGGATGCGGAGTCTCAATGAGAAGCTCCGGCGCGTGCGTGGCATTCAGGACGATGTGACGATGCGATGCATTCAGGCGGACGACACGGTCCGTTTCGTAAAGCGCGGTAATCGTCTCCTCCGCGCTCTCCGCGGTTACAACCGGATAGCTGTGCTCCGGATGCTCCGGACACAACTTGCTCTCCTGCAATGTCTTGCGGTGACGCATGCAGAATGACATCCAGAACGCCAGCATGCGCAGATGCGAAGACGGAAGCTCCGTCAGCATGCACGAAATCTGCGGCGTGCTGAAAATGACATTCAGAATCTGAAGCGCAGCGACTTCGGGAGTCTCCTCCTTCGACCAGATCAGCATATCCGAATGCACCGCGGTATTCCCCGAAAGCAGACGCAGATCAAGCGTGCGCACACGGTTCTGAAGCATGTCGAAAGCGCAATCGGCGGCACGGAAAATATTCCCGAATTTGCGGATCGCAGGGCCGATGTAGCTCTGCCGGAACTCAATCATGATCTCCGGTTTGATCTCACGGAGTCGGCGGATAATCCCCGAAAGCAGAACGTCCACCGCCTCGGGAAGCGAATGAATGTCGCGTCCGGCATAGTTTTCCGCTATCGCGCGGTCATCGTTGCCGACATGAAAACTGTCGATAAAATCGAGCTTGAGCCCGTCGAGATCCCACTCCCGGACCACGCGCTCATAAAGTCCCGTGAGATATTCGCGGACTTCAGGGAAGCGCGGATCGAGCACACCGCATTCCGGATCGGAACGCAGGAATTTCTCCTTGAACCGCGCGAAATCGTTCTTCGCGATGCAGCCGACAAACGGAACCGGGAACCAGACCATGTATTTGAATCCGAGTTCATGTGCGCGGAGGACATGGGCGGGCATGTCCGGGAACTTCGAGGCGGCGGGAGCCCAGTCGCCGGCATGGGCGAATTTTCCGGGAATCGTCTCGCCGTCAAAGTTCCAGCCGTCGTCGAGAATGACATTTTTCAGGTTGCATTTGGCCGCAAGTTCCAGCTCCTTTTCGAGCTTTTCCGCATAAACGTCGCGCTGGAACTGATACCATGTGGAGTAGAGCGGCAGACGCGCCTGTTCGGGGACGGGTGCCGGAGCATACGCCGGATTCTCCGCATACCACGCCGTCACTCCGCGAAGGGCATCCGAATAGTGAACCGGACGCCGGTCGATCCGGATGGCGAAACGGAGTTCCGCGACAGGCGGAAGAGGGTCGGAAAACAGGCGGATTTCGTTGATCACCCCGCCCGATTCATGCGGACCGGTTCGGGTGAAAACGGTTCCCAAAGCATCGGAAACGGCGTATGTGATCCGGTTTTCTCCCTCAAGGTTCATATAGGAGAAAACGGGAGCGTTGCGGCAGAGTTTGGTTTCGATCCGTCCCCCGGCCCACCAGTACGGCGGCAGATGATGATACGCGGGATACTGCGCGGTCCAGCGGACCTGAATATCCTTCATCGGCTCGCAGAACGAGAGAGTGAGTTCCGGCGGTCTCTGCGTCCGGGGTGCCGTCAGGTTGAAATGCAGAATGGAGAGTCCCGGAAAGGGACTCTCCTCTCTGAAGTTGAACATCCAGTCCGCGAACTCGCCTTTGAGTTCATAGACCAGCGATGCGGTTTGGATTTTTTCTGTGCGCATGATTGCCTTTTCAGTTTACTCTTCAATTGTAATGGCAAGTATAATCGGCACAGTCTGGCCATTGGAAATGATTTCTATCGCGGCAAGTTTCGCCATGCCCTGCTGGTTGATACCCTGCATAGTCATACCTTTTGCGATAACATCATTTTCCCAAACGTAGACATAGCCGCCGACCCCCTTGCCCCACTGATCCTTTTTTCCGGCCGGATAGACATCTCCGGCTACAGCGACCTTCACATGGGTCAAAGAATCTTTTTGCGGAGCAATCTTCCATTCACCGACCTGAACTCCGTTAAAAATTTCAAGGTCGCGCACCTGCCCATCCTGAAAGTGCAAGCGGTAAGTGAATGCTTTTGTTCCGTTTGTGTAGCAAGCGCCATGCAGGAAAAAGAGACGACGGACATTGCTCTTTTTCACCGGTATTTTCACTGAAGCCGGATAGGAAGGACGTTCAGTTCCGCGGAGCATAATCATCCCTTTTCCTCTATTTTTCTCCGGATCAATGAACTGGAAGGGTACGCCGCAGACCGTCACAATTCCTTTCGGGAACATCCAGACATCCTGCTTTGCATTCGGCAGCTGATCGTTCAGCGCCTGATTGCAGAAATTTGCAAGATCCACCGGATGAGCTGTACCGATTTTATAAACGGTTCTCACCTCTTTAAGTTTCGGTTTTTCCGCCGGAGCAAAGGCTTTCGGCAGAGTTGCAAGCGGCGTCAGCTGAGCACGGCGCGGGAACGTGTAATCTGCCGGATCATACGGCGGAAGCTGAATGACAACATGTGCGGCTCCCTGCGGAATGGAGACTTCATAGTCATAGCCCCAGGTTCCGGTACGGTATTCAACCGTTTTCCCATTCAATGTTACGGACTCCGGTTTGACCATGGAAACAAATGTCAAAACATCTTTTTCCGATGCGCCAAGATCAATTGCAGCTGTACGTGTTTCCCGGTTGTAAGAACCTTCATAAAGCCGCATTCTGCCATAATCCCCCACCCAGACAGGGTCGTTTTGAGCGATGATATAGGGAAGAGTTCTCGAACGGCTGGGCCAATCAGCGAATTCATGCGGTCCCCACTGTTTTTTCCAAACAGCTTCAGGAATGCCGCGCGGAGCTTTCTCTCTCGAAAAATCAGGGGAAAGATTTTCCATATAGATTTTCCGGATTTTTGCCGTATCGCGCTCAAAGAACGAAAGATAACGCAGGGTGTTGAATGCATTTACAAGACGTTCGCTCATCGCTTCCGCACAAATGTAGTAACGCTGGTCCATCGCTTCCGGAATTTCCCGAAGCATTTCCTGTACGAGGTTCAAAGATTCCTCCGGCAGGAAGCGGAGCAGCATGCCGAAAAACGGGTAATCATAGCTTGTACAGCCGGCAATCTGGAAAGGAGCATTCCAGCTTTTAGCGGTATAAGGTTTCCACGCAGCGGCATACGCGCCATTGTTGTCAATCCCGATACGATGTCCGATCTGTCCATTTGCAGTTTCCGGTCCTCCCGTATTACGCAGATGTGAAGCGAGCTGCGAAATGTTACGGTGTATCAACGCTGTTGTTGAAACATTCTGCTTTGCGATCAGAGCAAGCGCGCGGTCTGCAAGCGCACGGTCCCCCATCCCGAGAGCAAGACGGTACATGATCGTACTTGCCCGGTAACCATCTCCGAACATATCCCCGGAAAGAATGAAACCGGAACTTGTACAGTTCATGCCCGGAGCACGCCAGGTCTGACAAAGTTCAGCAGCAGAATAGAACTCTTTAATCTGTTCCCAGTTCCGCTCAACCAAATCCCAGCGTCCGTTATATTTTGCCTCCTGATACGGATATTGGAGAAGCTCCATGTTAAATGCAGTCATATCCCCCTTCATCGGGAACCCATGACGGAATCCGCGCCATCCGGAATACCAGCCGCCGCGTCCAGTCATCGGGTCAATTAAAAGGACAGGAATCAGCCATGAAGAATTCGTCCGCCCCCGGCTGTAATAAGATTCTCCTCTCGCAATACGGTCCAGCTGCCCCGGGGTCCGGTAGGCATCAAGCGTATGACGGGTTTCCGGAGTCATCATCAACCAGCCGCTGAGGACGCCAAGCCCCTGATCCGCCATGTGCGTACCGCGCCATTCATTGTTCTTGGAACGCACCTTGACGAATTCATTGTAATGTTTGAGCATCGCCTCCTCTCCGGAAGGTTTCAGCGGAATACGATCCAGGACGTCCGGTTTTTCAATCCGGCAAACCAGTTCATTTCCCTCTGCATAGCGGTAAGGCCCGAACTTCGTAATCATTACCGGTGCTGAAAGCGGGGTATCTACTTTCAACGGAGTTTTACCCAGCAAAGCCTGTGCATAGAGCGGCGGCAGCGGGGTATACGGTTTTGCATCCTTCGCAAGAGAAACAGCTTTTGCAATACGATACCAGAAACGGATCTCGTTTTTCTCCACAGAGAACAGCTCTTCCATTTCAAGCGGGAACCAGGTCAGCAGACGCGCAACGGTACGAATACGGGCAACTTCATCCGCAGGAACCGTTTTCCAGTTTTTCCCATAGTCGGGAGACTGCGGAACTGCACCGAACAACGTTCCGACCGCGACTTTACCAATCTCTTTCGATGCTGAAATGCACAAGCCGTCAACAGTCTGTTTCAACTGCCCGGGAAGATTTTCAAACACCATCAAAATCGGCATCTTCGGCGCGGGATTGTCCCACAACAGCAAAATCCAGTTTGCCGACATCTTCGCAGGATCCAGTTTTCCAAGCTCCCGGAAAAGCTGGACTTTCCCGTTCACCTCAGCAACAATTCCGGCAGGAGCGGATGGACTTTGAAGCGTGTTATCGGAGACAGTAATCGAAGGTGCATGAAAATCATACAGCACACCGGGAGCAATTCCGCTCCACCAGGTATCCACCGTGCTGCTCTTTCCAGTTTTTATATTTTTGAAAAAAACGGTTCGTTCCGAATGCGTCCAGGAACCGTTTTTCTGTTCAAATCCGGCTGGAACAGCCCCCGTCACATCAAAAGAAACATTCCATTCATCCGCAGAGCCTTTGTAGGGTTTGAACTCCAGACGCGGATCGGCAAAAAGAGTTGTGTTGCGGGTATTCGTATTCAAAAGTGTATGCCATATTCCCTGAAAGCCATACACACCCGTAGCATAAAGACTTGATCCGGCACGGACAACGACGCCTTTTGTTTCATCATAAAGCGGAACAAGAGCTTTTTTGTGAATCTGTTCCGCTTTCTTTTCCAATTCAGAGCTGCGGAGAAAATTTCCATTGTTGCAGGCATTCAGCCATTCGGAACGCAAGGCTTTCCACTGCTTCTCCCAAGCGGCAACAGAGCTTTCCGCCTTCCGCAGCGATGCTATCCGGTGAAGCGCGGGAAGTTCGGAATCAAAAGCAAGCAGAGCCATTCCAAGCCGCATCCGCTCCTCGGTCAGCTCCTTGAACCAGCTGGTCGCTGTCACAAAAGGCTGGGAAAAAGCCTGACGGGTTCCCGGATATTTTTTCTCGAACTCCAGCATCCGCGCAATATCCAATTCAGGCGAAAGCTTCAAACCAAAACGGGAAAGAGCCTTCGCATTATCACGCCAGTCCGCAATTCGAGCCTTAATTTCCGAATAAAAACGCTCAATGCGCTTTTCTCTGCCCCATGGATAGAAATCGGGATTCAGACTGTTCCCCGCATAAGTTTGATACAGCACCATCTGAAAAGATTCAAAACCATCAAGCTCGCGCAGAGCATCCGCCTCTTTCATTTTTTTAAGCTGCGGACGGAAAGTTTTCCACTTGTTGAACATCTGCAGGAATTCAAAGTTATCAGGATTTCGCTTTGCAATGCACAAAAAGCCCAGATCAATCTGTTCCGCCCGCTGAAGCACCATGGAGCGTTCCGTACTGACATTGGTCGCGATTTCCTCAATGACTGCAACCTCCTTTATATAAAGAGTCCCGGTTACTTCACGCAATCCGATCTTCAACCAGCCATCAAAATTCTCCGGAATCTCTATTTTATTCGTGATGGTCATCCAATCGAACGATCCCTTCAGATTGTGGTTTTCACCAAACTCCGTCGATTTTCCGTTGACCTTTCCCCAAAGGAAAAAGCGAACACCCTGATACGGCTTCTGCTTCGCCGCAATGTTTTCTCCACGCAGGACGACTTTGAACGTCAACCGCTGACCTTTGTAGACCTTCATCCAAAGTCCCATACTCCCGAACTCGCCCGGTTTGGTGTTTGCAATCCGGACAATGTCGTTTTCAAGGACAATATTCTCCAGCAGCCTCCATTTCCCCGCCGGGGGAAACAGAGACCGTTCTGCGGCAAAAGCAAACAGGCCTGCAAGCAGAACTATCAGACACAAAACATGTTTCATTATTTTGTTTCCTTTTTCTGCACATAGAAAATTTTCTTTTCTCCGCCATCGGTCTCAAGCGTTATATTTTTGACATAGAGCGTTCCGGTCACTTCGCGCAATCCGATCTTCAGCCAGCCGTCAAAATCAACCGGAACCTCCACCGTGTTCGTAAGCTCAGTCCACCCGAAGTTGCCCTTCAAGTGATGATTCTGCCCAAACTCCGTTGATTTTCCATTGGCCATTCCCCAAAGGAAAAAACGGACACCCTGATACGGCTTCTGTTTCGCGGCAATGTCTTTTCCGCGAATTGTCGCGCGGAATGTCAGTTTCTGCCCGGCCTGAACTTTGACCCAAAGACTCATTGAAGACGTTGCAGAAGGCGAAGTGTTTACAAGTTCAACCGTCTTGTTGTCCTCAACCGAACCGTCAATTCTCCAATTGGCGGAAGAGGGATAGAGGGTTTCAATTTCCGCAGCGGACACCATAAAAGCGGAGGCGAGAATGAGAGCGTTAAGAATGCGTTTCATATCAACATTTCCTTTCTTTGAAATGAGTTTTCAGCGGTAGGGGATGAACTGTTCATCCGTAAAGTAGTTTCCTGTCCAGCGAAGAGACCGCAGAGCTCCGTCTTTGCTCAGCGTATTGATAACCATTGAATGAAGCGGAAGCCATTTGAATCTTGGATAATTTTCATATTGACTCCATGCAGGCGACTGCGCATTGCGCAGACGGGGTGCCGCATAAATAATTCCGTTGTCGCCGGCACCGCTCCAGACAGCTTCCGTAATAATGAGTGAACCGTCCGTAATATTGGAAATTCTTACATTGGGAATATACCTGCGGTCTTCTCCGTAACGCAGCCATCCACCGCGTCTTCCGTAATTGATTTCCTGCGAACCGGTTGCCACATACGAGGAAGCATAACTGGGATTTGCAGGCATGTTCTTGTCCTCAACAGATGCATAATCCAGATCTTCGCGAATTGCAGGACAGAAATATGCATTTCTCGGTTTCTTATACGACAGAACCTCTCCCCATGCTCTGGCGATATCCTTATTCTGCTTCAAATAAGTATTGGTTCCAACACAGAGCCCGTTTGTCTGCTCGGAACCGCTGTAAGGAGGCATCCAATCATCATTATCCGCCAAATAGGAAGCAACTCCCAGATAGATCTGTTTTATATTTCCCACGCATGCAGCCCCCTGCCCTTTTTCCCGGGCAGACTTCAAGGCAGGAAGAAGCATACCGACAAGGATTGCAATAATGGCAATCGTTACTATAATCACTTGTTAAATATACAATACAGTGTATATTAACACACAAACAACATGAGGAGAAACAACCATGAAAGCACTGATCTATGCACGGCAAAGCAG
>URNX01000012.1 GCA_900549415.1 uncultured bacterium | reverse complement strand
CATGCGGGAACGATGGCGGCGAATGGTCGTTACGACGTCAATCAGGATTACTGGGACCGTTTTCACCGCGGCAATGCGCGCCGCGCGGAGTGAGCGCGAAAATGAATGCGTCCGCTTGAGTGCGGAGATACAAGCACACGCATATCCGGCAAGGTGAATGAGAGTTGCGGAATCCCGAAAACGGATGTATATTACCGCATCGGAGGCTTTTCATGGATATTGCGTATACGGAAGAAAAAAAGTTTACAATGGAACAGGTTCAGAAGCTCTTCCGCTCGGTCGGATGGGTTTCGGGAGAATATCCGCAGAGACTTTACAAAGCGCTGATGCATTCGTCGCGCGTCACAACCGCGTGGGACGGCGCTCGGCTCGTCGGTTTGGCGCGCGCGCTGGATGACGGAGAGATGCTCGCCTGCATTCATTATGTCCTCGTTCATCCGGATTATCAGCGGCGCGGAATCGCCGGAACCATGATTGAACGGATCAAGGAACATTACAAAAACTGCCTCTACATTGAGGTTATGCCCGAAGAGCGCAAAAACGTGCAGTTCTATCAGAAGCACGGTTTTCAGATCATGCCGGAGGGAACCGCGATGGTCCTTGCAAATTTTGCCGATAAACGATGACGGCGCCCCGTTCCACTCTTGTCCCGGCGCTGATGATGCTGACGGCGTCGCTCTGCTGGGGGGCGTCGTATCTCTTCATGCAGAAAAGTCTTGCGGAGGTCGGTCCGTGCTCGCTGATCGTCTGGCGGTTCGGAATCGCCTTTGTGTTCAGCGCTCTGCTGTTCCCGCGGACTCTGTTTTCCGCCACAAAGGCGGAATGGAAGCACGGGCTTCTGCTTGGCGTTCTGCTCGGGATTGCGTTCTATGCGGTCATGATCGGACTGCGCGGGACGACGACCGGAAACGCCGGGTTTCTGCTTGGCTGCACAAGCGTGTTCGTCCCGCTTCTCTGTGCTTTGAAAAGCCGCAAGTGGACGCTCCGGATTCTGCTTGCGGCGGCGGTTTCCGTCTCCGGTATCGGGCTGATGACGCTCCAGAGCGGCTTCCGTCTGCGTCCGGGTGACCTTTTCTGCATGCTTAGCGCACTGCTTTATTCGTTCTACATTATTCTTGCGGGAGGCTTTCTCCGGAACGACAATCCGCTGCGGATCGGAGTGATTCAGTTCTCCGGCGCGGCCGCCGCGGCGGGAGCGGGTGCGCTGATTTCGGGCGAGACCGCGTTTCTGCCTTCGACGCTGCCCGTGTGGGGGGAAATCCTGTTCCTCGGAATCTTCTGTTCCGCGGCGGGATTCATGCTCCAGATGTCCGCGCAGAAAAAACTGTCGCCGGAATATGTCAGTCTGCTGTACTCTTCGGAACCTGTGTTCGCGATGATCCTCGGATTGATTTTCCTTGCGGAGCCTCTGAGTGCGGGACGGCTCGGCGGAGCCGCCCTGATTCTGTGCGGAATTCTGCTCTCGTCACTCCGCAGGAAGTGAATGTTCCAACGCCATGCGGAAGAGTGCGCAGACCAGTTTTTTGTGCGCGCATTCCGGCAGTCTCCGCGCTTCGGCGAGACCTGCTTCAAAATCCGTCGACGTGCTGAGCGGATCGAAGCGGCGGTCCAGAAGATCGGCCGTCCGACGGAAAAACTCCTCCGGTTCCCGCTGATGTGTGAAACTGTTCCGCGGAGCGTTGAATCCGTGCGCCGCCGCGTAGCGCGCCGCGCTTTCGCCCGCGCGACGTCCGAAAACGAAGACTTCGAGTCCGGCGTTGCCCCCGAGCCGGTCGCGTCCGTGCAGACCGCCCGCGGCTTCCCCCGCGGCGAACAGACCCGGCACGCAAGTCGAGCAGTCGGGGGCGATGCGGATTCCTCCGAGCGTGGTGTGCGCACCCGGTTTCACTTCAAACCAGAGTTCGTTGAACACGGGGGAGATGCGTTTGAACTTCAGATGATATTCCGGATATTTCGCGGCGAAAGCGGTTTCATCGACGCCGCTGAAATCGTAGCGGATTCCTCCGTGTTCCCATCCGTCCCCGGCGCGGATTTCCAGCAGGATGCGTTCGGCGAGCTCCCGTTTGCGCGGAACGTTTTCTCCCGGCTTCAGCAGAGATTCCCCGCGGCGGTTCAGCAGTTTTGCGCCTTCGTGCAGGACGGTTGTTATGACCGGAAAGCCCGCGAGGTTTGCGGGATAGACCGTGACGGTCGGTTCGAACTGGACAAACTGCAGATCGCACAGTTCCGCCCCCGCTTCGAGCGCGAGAACCGCCGGGTCGCCCCGCAGATTTTTGCTCCATGTGCTGAATTTCCAGAGTCCGGCGAACCCTCCGCCCGCGAGCACGACGGCGCGCGCCCGGATGAACTCTCCGTGCTCCGTCCATGCGCCCGCAATGCCTTGTGTCCCGAGAGCGAGACGGACGATCCGCGTTTTGAGAACATCCGTTTTCAGCAGAGCGATCGCCTGCTTTCCGGTTGTCGTGCCCGAATGCACAACGCGCGGGAAACTGGTTCCGACGGCATTCACCATGCTGTAATGTCCGTCCGGTGTGCGGTCGAAGCGGATACCCATTGTTTCGAGCCTGCGCATTTCGGGTTCCGCCCGGTCTGCAAGGATGCGCACCAGCGCCGGGTCGGAGTATCCGCCGCCTGAAGCGAGGGTGTCGGAGCAGAGAACTTCCGCGGAGTCCGGCGGGTTGACCGGCGCGGAGAAGCCCATGATCTCGCTGGAAGCTCCGCCGCCTGCATCGGCGACAAGCACGCGCAGCTCCGGCGCGGTTTCGTGAATTTCCCGCGCGGCGTTCAGCCCGGTCAGCCCCGCCCCGAGGATGAGAATATCAGTTTCCATGTTTTTTGAACTTTCAGAATTCCCAGATCGCCCCGTTTGCGAGGGAACCGACGTTCTTCACGAAGAGACGGAGGAACGGGGGAATTCCGGTTGGATCGAACTTCCAGTGCCAGCTTTTCCTGCGTTCTTCGAGTTCGGAGGGGGAGACTTCAAGGTCGATTTTACGCTGATCCAGATCAATGCTGATGCGGTCGCCGTCCTGAACGAGGGCGAGCGGGCTTCCGAGGGCGGCTTCGGGCGAAAGATAGCCGATGGAGAGTCCGCTGGAGCCTCCGGAGAACCGTCCGTCGGTGACAATCGCAACGTCGTGCGCAAGACCGCGTCCTTTGAGCTCCTTCTGGAACTGATAGGAGGTCGTTCCGAACGCTCCTTTGGGACCGAGATAGCGGAGAATGCAGACGTCGCCTTTCCGGATTGTGTCCGCATTGAGGGCGTCGAGCGCCTGCTGAAGCGAATCAAAGCATCTGGCGGGTCCTGTAAATTTGCGCATGGAGTCTTCCACCGCGGCTGCCTTGATCATGGCTCCGTCGGGTGCGAGCGAACCGTAGAGGACATAGAGCGCGCCCTCCTGCGAGACGGGATTGTCGAGGGAGCGGATGACTTCCGGATCGTAGATTTGAGCGTCGGCACAGTTTTCCGCAAGGGTTTTGCCGGTGACGGTGAGGGCGTTTCCGTTGAGTTTGGGCATGAGTGATTTGAGAACTGCACGGGAACCGCCGGCGCGGTCGATGTCCTGCAGATGCCAGCGTCCGCTGGGGGAGGCTCCGACAATCTGGGGAATTTCGCGGGATGCCCGGTCGAAGTGCGCCCACCAGCGGTCGTGAAGACCTGCTTCATTCGCGATGGCGGGGAGATGCATGAAGAGGTTTGTGGAACCTGCCATAGCCATGGTCATGGCGATGGCGTTGTCGACGGCTTCCGGAGTGATGATCCTGCGGGCGGTGATGCCGTCTGCAAGAAGTTTCATGATCTGTTTTCCGGCGAGGTAAGCGGTCTGGAGGAGCTCGGAGCTGACGGCGGACATGCAGCCGTTTCCGGGCATGGTCATGCCGAGGGCTTCGGCGGCGAGGCACATGCTGTTCGCGGTGGTCATGACGCCGCATGCGCCGCAGGGGGTGTACATGCGTTCGACTTCGCGTTCGGCTGCCGCGCGGCTGTAACAGCCCCGCATGACCTGGCCGACATGGTCGGTGAGTTCGATGTAGTTGGCGGATTTGCCGTCGAGAAAGGGCATGGGCATGTAGCCGCCGGTGACGAGGATCGTCGGGATGTCAAGACGCGCGGCGGCCATGAGGTGTCCGGGAACGATGGAGTCGCAGGTGGAGAGCATGACCATGCCGTCGAACATGTTGGATTCAATGATGAGTTCGACTTCGTCGGCGATGCCGTTGCGGCTCGGGAGTTCGATGTAGCGCGGGTTCTTGAGAACCATGCCGTCGCAGATTCCGGTCGTCATCATTTCAAAGGGAAGTCCCCCGGCTTCGCGGATGCCCTGTTTGACGCGCTCGGCGAGGCTGCGGAGATGGACATGTCCGGGGTTGTATTCGTTCCAGGAATTGACAACGGCGATGATGGGACGGTCGAATTCCTCTTCGGTGTATCCGAGTCCGCGGACGAGCCCGCGGCGGCATTCGCAGGCGACGCCGTAGGGAGTGGCGCTGCGTTCGTTGAGTTTGCGCATGGGTGAGCCTCCTTATTTTTCGTATTCGTAGAGCATGGCGTCGATTCCGCCGTCGATGGACTGTCCGCCGTCGATGGGGAAGGTCTGTCCGGTGATGAACGCGGATTTTTCATCGTCTGCGAGGAAGAGCATCATGGGGGTGATGTCGTCGACGGTTCCGAGGCGTCCTGCGGGGATTTTGCGGAGGAACGCGTTCATATCCGCTTCGGAGTAACGCGCGGAGAGTTTGGTCATGATGAAGCCCGGGGCGATGCAGTTTACGTTGATTCCGTATTTGGCGACTTCGCAGGCGAGGGCCTTGGTGAACATGTTGAGTCCGGCTTTGCCTGCGCAGTAGGGGAGCATTTTGCGTTTGACCCAGGTGACGAGGCTGTGGATCGAGCTGACGTTGATGATTTTTCCGCGCACTTTGTTTTCGATCATATTCCGGACGGCGATGCGGGAGGTGTATGCGGCGGCGTTGAGGTTCAGATTGATCTGATCGTTCCAGTATTGAACGGGCATGTCGATGAACTCACCGCGCGGAATTTTGAGTGCGCCGCCGGCGTTGTTTATGAGAACGTCGATTCCGCCGAACCGCTGAATGAAGGCGCTGACCATTGCTTCGCAGTCGCCGGAAAGCCCGACATCCGCCTTGTAGATTTCAACCGGAGCGCCGAGTTCCCGGATTTTCTCCGCGACCGCTTCCGCGCCTTCGGAATTTCTGTTGTAGTTCAGACCGATGGAACAGCCCTCTTTTGCAAATGCGATTGCCGTTGCCGCTCCGATTCCATGCGAAGAACCTGTAATCAGAACCCGTTTTCCTTTAACACTCATGACAGTCTCCTTTTCGATGTTTTATCAGATTCGATATAAATATATCCGTTCAACGGAGCAAATGCAAGGAGGAAACGGAAAAATCAGAAGAATTTTTCGTAGGCGAGACGTGCGGCGCCGATTGCGCTCTGGTGCGCGCCGAGCGTGGTGATGCCGAGATAACAGCTGCGGCGCTCCGGAGGAAGAATTTCTTTGAATTTTTCAATGGTGCGCTGGAAAAGCCAGCCGTCGGGCTTGCTCTGTCCGCCGGAGAAGATGACGGCTTCCGGGGCGTAAAGCTGGATCATGGAGGCGATGCCGATGGCGTTGTATGAGGCGGCGGTATCAAGAATCGCGATTGCTTCGGGGACTCCTTTCTCCGCGGCGCGGTCGAGGGCGGGAGCGGAGTGAAGTTCGGGGTGATCCGGCAGGCGCTCCCGTGCGACCTGCGCAAGGCTTTCCGAGCCGGAGAAGGATTCGAGACAGCCTTTGAATCCGCAGGTGCAGATGTGTTCATTCCCCGGGATGAGGATGTGACCGATGTAGCCGACCGGACGCTTGGGGTGGCTGATGAGCAGCAGATGATTCGCAACGATTCCGGAGCCGATGCCGACGCCGAGTCCGATGCTGACCAGATTTCCGCATCCCGCGCGTTTGCCGAAGCGGTATTCTGCGCAGACCGCGGCGACCTGAGTCGTGACTGCGTAGACAGGCAGCGCGATTTGTTCGGCGAGCAGGGAAACGGGGATGTTGGCTCCGAATTTCATGCCGAAGTTTCCGCCGGAGACGATGATTCCGTTTTCCGAATCGACGTTGCCGGAGATTGCGAGGCCGAGCGAGTGAAGTTTCGTCCGGTCGATTCCGCTCTCCGCGAGCGCGGATTCAAAAACGCCCGCGGCGGATTCGATGAACTGTTCCGGAGAAGTGTACGGAGGCGTTGCGGTCTCCATGCGGTAGAGAATGTTGAAATTCATGTCGCAGAAGACGAGTTTAGTAAATGCGGATCCGATGTCGATTCCGCAGAAATACGCGCAGTCCGGATTGACGCAGAGCGGAACGACGGGACGCCCCGGGGCTTTGGCCTTCTCCTTGCGTGCAAAGAGACAGCCCTGATCCAGCAGCGCGTTTGTGACTTTGCACATGGTTCCCCAGGAGAGCCCTGTGAGCTGCTGGATATCCTTTTTCGATGTATTGTTTCTGCCGTTCCGCACGGCGTCCATGACTTTGACGTTATTCGACATGCAATCCCATTTCTTTCCGGTACTCTCTGACTGTAAACAGCGCCATGAAGAGGAACGGCGGCATGACGCCTCCGACGCTGCGGATCAGGTACTTCGCCTCCTCCGCCGGGTCAGTGATTCCCTTCGCGAGCGCTTCCTTCATAATTATACCGTACTTTTCCGTTAATTCAAGTGCTTCTTTCAGCATTTTCCGGGCATTTTCACCCTTCATCACCGCCTGGCGCCAGGGAAGATAGGCGTGTCCGGTAACAACGGTTCGCACGGGTTCGGCGATCAGGCGGAGCAGCGCGGAGCGGTAGCCGGGAAGATTCATGCAGAGCCCGCATCCCTGCAGCTCGGTTCCGTTGCCCTGAATGGAGTCGCCGGTGACGAGCGTTCCGGAGGCTTTATCGAGGAAACAGACGCAGTCGGAATCGTGTCCGGGCGTTGCAATGACTTTCAGCCCGCGGACGTTTTCTCCGTCGCGGAAGGTGAAGTCCGGTTCAATGCCGCGCAGTCCAGCGGAAGGCGGCGGGCTGAATTTTGGAAACGGGGCGCGGATGAGTTTGTTGAATTTCAGCGGGTCGCGCAGTTTTTCCGCTCCGATGTCAAGCACGCCGCAGGGGAGGGCGGGACAGAGCTCTTTGATGCGGAAGTGTCCGCCGACATGGTCGCCGTGCGTGTGCGTGCAGAGCAGAACAGTGAGATCCTGAAGCTTCAGTCCTTCTTCTGCGAGTGCGGGGACAAGGACGGCGTCGACGACTTCCGCGGAAGCCCCGGAGTCGATGAGAATATTTTCGTCTGTGCGGCGGATCAGCACAACGCCGCTCCACGATCCGCAGAACGGAGTCTTCAGCAGTGAGACTGTTTCATTGACCGGTTCAAATCTTTCCATTATTTTTCTTCCTCCTCTTGATTTCTGTTTCAAATGCGTGTATAATATAAAATCAAACATGATATAATTCAAGCATGGAGCTGAAAAATGTCGGAAGCAAACAGAATTGCATTTGAGAAACTGATCGGGGCGCGTCCGGTTCTGGACGGATGCCGGAAGGCAGGGGAGGCAATCCCCGGGTTCAAAAGGAATCTGATACTCCATTCCGGACCTCCGGTGGAGTATAAAAACATGCGCGGTCCGCACCGCATGGGGGTGGTCGGGGCGGCGATCTTCGAAGGGCTCGCCAAAGACGAGAAGGAAGCGGTCGGCATGATCGAATCCGGCGAAATTGAGCTTGGATGTGCGAACGACTGGAATTCCGGCGGTCCCGGAGCGGGTATCACCTCCTACTCCATGGCGGTTCTGATCGTTACCGAAAAAAACAGCGGAACACGTGCCGTTGCGGCTCCGATTGAGGGCGCACAGGGCGGCGGGCTCGGCGGCTGGGGCGTTTACAATGCAGAAGTCGGCGAGAACCTCAAGCGCATCGAAGGAACATATGCGCCGCTTCTCGACGCCGCGCTGAAAGCCGCAGGCGGAATCAGTGTCGCCGACCTCTTTGCGGAAGGACTGCTGATGGGTGACGACGAGCATACGCGGCAGGCGGCGACCGACAAGCAGTTTCTTGCCGCGCTGATTGAACCGCTGATGAACACAACTCTTTCCGATGCGGAGCGCCTGACGCTTCTGCGCTGGCTGAATTCCTGCCGCCGTTTTGTGCATCATATCGGCTGCGCATCAGCGGTGGCGTCGCTGAAATCCGCCGCGAATGTTCCCGGCGCAACGCTGGTTACCGCGATGTGCGGAAACGGATACGAATTCGGAATCAAAATCAGCGGACGCGGCGAACGCTGGCATGTGGCTCCGGCTCCGGCCTTTCAGGGGCGCTGTTTCAATCCGGCGGATTCGCTTTCGGATGCGGCTCCGTGGCTTGGCGACAGTTCGAACGTTGAGGCGTGGGGACTTGGCGGACTTGCCGCAGCAGCAGCTCCCGCGCTTCTCGCCGGACGCGGAGAGACTCCAGCGGACGGTGTCGCCCAGTGTGCGGAGATGGCGAAGATCTGCTATGGACGCAATCCGCTGTTCCGCGTTCCGCTGATTCCCGAAGGCTGCACGCCCGCCGGAATTCTTCCGGAACTTGCCGTTGAAACCGGAATTACGCCGAAAATGCACGGCGGAATTCTCTCCCGCGTAACCGGCGGACAGATTGGCGTCGGTTATGCACGCACTCCGCTCACCTGTTTTGAAAAGGCGCTTCGCTGATGTCTTGCACACTCGAAAATAAACGGCTCCGGTTTGAAACTCCGGAGTGGGCCGGCGTTGTTGCTCTGGACTCGACGGGCAACATGCTCCGTCTTTTTCACAAGAAAACGCAGATGGAAATCCTGCGTCAGCCGGAATCGGAGGAGGCTCTGAAAGAGAGCCCGATGGTTTACGGCATTCCGCTGCTTTTTCCGCCGAACCGCATTCAGGACGGAGTGTTCCGTGCGAACGGACGCGAGTTCCGTTTCGCGGTCAACGAAGCGGATACGCATTGCGCATTGCATGGAATTGTGATCGGACGCGAGTTCGAACTGAAATCGCTGGAGGAGACGGAGTCTCTTCTGCGGATTGCCGTTGCATATCGTTTCGATGCGGAGCGTCCGGAATTTGCCGGTTTCCCGTGTCCGTTTACGGCGGAAATCATCTATGAAATCCGTGCTTCCGGAATGACGCATCTTGTGCGGATTCGCAACGACGGAGACCGCGCGCTTCCGCTCGGCGTCGGTTTTCACACGGCATTTGCTGCGCCCGATGAGGAGAATGTGCACATTGAAGTTCCGCACTGTCCGGAAGGCGCGTGGCGGATTGATGCCGTCCGTCACCTTCCCGACGGCTCCGTGCGGCCGTGGAGTGAAACGGAAGAGGAAGTCCTTTCCGGAAAACGCGGTGTTTCGGGCGTCGGTTTTTCCGCGATGTACCGTCAGCCGGAAACGAACCGAACGGCGCGGATTCACCGGAAAAACGGAATTGTCCGTTATGAGTTCGATTCAAAATATGCGCATGGCGCGTGCTGGAATCAGGGCGGAACGCGCGGATTCTTCTGCATCGAGCCGATGAGCTGGATGACGGATGCCCCGAATGTTCCGCTTCCGGCGGAGGTCAGCGGTTTCGCTCTGCTGCCCGCTCATGAAACGGCGGAATATGCGAGCTTGATAACGGTTGAGTAAAAAAAACGGGAGTCTCAAGAGAGGCCCCCTTGAATTTTACTGATAGAGTTTGAAGACGGGGACGTCCGGAAGATATTTGCGGATGAGCTCGCCGTCGAATCCGTTCCGTTCGATGAGTTCCTTGTAGAAATATGCGCTCGGCTTCGGCGTGCGCCTGAAAGTTTCAAAGTCGACGTGGACGAGCCCGAAACGCGGCTTGAAGGTGTACCATTCAAAGTTGTCCATGAACGACCAGTGGAGATAACCGCGGACGTCGACTCCGCTTTTGATTGCGTCGGAGACGGCTGCGAGGTCCTGTGCGATTTTGAGGATGCGCCAGCGGTCGTCGTCGCAGGCGAGTCCGTTTTCGGTGATGAAGACGGGCTTGTCTTTCAGGCGCTGAAGCCCGTTGAGCAGACCTTCGGGGTAGAATTCCTCAAGATAGAAATTCATGTCGATCATCTTCTGATGCGTTGCGGTGTACCAGATGGAGTCGGCAGTTTTTTTGCGTGCGGAGACGAGGTTGCGGCAGTAGTAGTTGATCGCCCAGTAGTCGAGAGAATCCTTGACTTCGGGAACGTATTCAGCGTCCATGTACGGCAGGACGATTTCGCCGGTGCGGATGGCGTGGAAGAAGAATTCGTTGACTTTCCAGTCGTCGAGTTCGGCAAAGATGCGGTCGAATTTATCGAACGGGTTTGCCGGGAGGTCGGCGCGGAGCGCGTGGGCGGAACTGACGGGCGCATTGCTCATGGTTTTGATGATGTGATAGCCGCGGGCATGGGCGATGAGGTTGTTTGCGCGGTGTACCCGGTAGTCCTCGTCGAGACGTCCGCCCGCAATATTGAATTCGTTGATGACCATCCAGTAGTCGACGTATTTGTGGATTGCCTTGACGATGCGGGTTACGTAGCGTTCGAAGAATCTGAAATTTTCGCGGTTGAGCATGCCGCCGCGTTCCTCGAACCATTGCGGTGAGCTGCCGTGCAGAAGAGTGACGAATGTTTTGATTCCCGCTTCCTTGAGACGGTTCAGCAGGTCGATGTAGTGGTCGATTGCGGTCTGGCAGAATTCACCTTCCGACGGTTCGATGCGGCTCCAGGGGATGGAGAGACGGTACGCCTGATGACCGAGTGATTTGAGCAGCTCGATATCCTCTTTGTAAAGCTGATAGCTGTTGCAGGCTTTCCCGGATTTCTCGATGCGGGGATTGTTCATCTGCTGATGCCATTCGCGCGAGTTGACGTCATCGCCCTCGATCTGGTGGGCGGCGGTGGCGGAGCCCCAGAGGAAGCCTTCCGGGAATTTGATTTCGGGATAGGAGAGTGTGTTGAACATGTTTTGTCCCTTTTTATTTTGCGTTTTCGGCGGTGATTGCGACGATTGCCGGAACCGCGCCGGTTTTGAGCGAGATGATGTCAAGTGAACGGACCGCTTTTTCCGGATGCGGGTTCGTCCATGCGAAACACTGGAGATGTTTTTTCATCGGGTTCGTCCGCTCCACGGCGAGCTTGGCTGCGGGCAGATGTTCGATTTCGCCCCATGAGTTGATCTCCTGCTTCATCCGGACGGGAACGTCGAGCGAGGAACCGTCGGCGTAATGGATGCGGTAGATCAGGACGGGCGTTCCGGGCTTGTCGCCCCAGCCGGCAGTGTGGAGAAAATAAAGGCGCGTGACCTTGCCGCCGACTTCAATTCCCTTTGCGGATTCGGGGAAGTAAGGGCGGAAGGTGCCATGGAGAACGATAGCCGCGCGTCCGCCGTTCTGCGCTGGATCGAGAATGGTGAACGGAACGCCTGCCGCGCGGATTTTCCCCAGCGGCATATCGGCGTAATCTACGTTGCCCTGATCGAACCAGCCGCCTTTTCTGTCGCCGGGAACCTCATCGGCGAACGCCATGTTTGCAGCCTTCGAGAGGTCGAGCGGGCGGCACTGCTGAGTGTTGACTCCGCGCCAGATCCGGGCCTCTTCGCGTTCGCGGCGGACCTGTTCACGGCGTGCATTTTCCTCGGCTGTCCGGAGGTCATCCGCATTTTTCAGCGGAAGTGCGCGCTGCCGGATCGTCTCCTGAGTGACGGGAGCAAAGCCTTCCGGTTTTTCTGCCTGAAGGGTGAGCAGAACGCGTTCCTGCGGCGGGAGGATGAGGAAGACTCCGCGTTCGAGTTCCGTCTTGCTCCAGGTTTCGCCGCGTTCCGGAAGAATGAGTTCGCGGCGGACGGCGTCGCAGAGGTAGAAGGGCGTGTTTTCTTTCGGGAAGAGTTTGAGGACGGGGAAGCGGTGGACGGTATCCGTCATATTCAGCAGAAAGACCATTTTGAAGCTTCCCCGGTCGATGAGCTGAAGATCCGGTCCGCGCAGCGGTTTTCCGTTTTCGGAGAGCTCCCCGTGGCGGCGGACTTTGGCGTGTTCGAGTTCCGCAATCATCGCTTCTCCGGACTCGCGGGAGGCGGCGTTGAGACGGATGATTTTTCCAGCGGGCGCGGCGACGGCGCGTCCGTAAGTGTCGTGTGTGAACGCTCCGCTGTCGGCAATGACGAGTCCGCCGCGTCTGATGAAGCGTTCAACGGCGGGGATTGTTTTTGCCGTGACGTAACTTGCTTCGGGAACGACCAGCGCCGTGATGTTGTCGGGCAGACCGCGTTCGAGTTCCTCTTCAAAGACGATGCGGAGCGGAAACTGTGCGGCGAGGAGCGCTTCATGCCAGTTGAACATTTTCTGCTGGAAGGAATATTTTCCGTAGGCTTCCATCCGCATGGAGGGATAGCAGTGGAAGAGCGCGACCGATTCGCCAGTTTTCCGCGGATTCGGGAGAAGTTTTTCGCGGTAAGGTTCGAGTTCGGCGAAGAACATCTTTCCGAAATCGAGCTGATCCGGCGGCCAGTTCCAGGGATTGAGATAGCTGTAGGCTTTGTAGCCTCCGTTGATGACGTTGCGCTTGGCGCCTTCAAAGTCTCTGTATTCCCAGAACCGTTTGTCCCAGGAGTAGAGCAGGGCTCCGGAGGAGCCGTGGAAGAGTTCGCTCCAGAGCGCGGAAACCATGTCGATCCGCTTGCTCGGGACGCGCTTGCCGAAGTCGAAACGGGCGCAGTAGTACTCATCGTTCATGATGGATTTCCCGCGCGGGGAGGCGATTGCGTCGAAGAGGTCGCTGACGTAGAGATAGGCGCGGTTTTCAGCGCATGCGGCGTCCTCCATGACATTCCCGGTCTGACGCGCGGCGGAGTTGCCGAAACGGAGTCCGCCCTCGTGGGTGAGGACGTCCATGACGTCGGCGATCCGGCGGTAATCCATTCCCGCTCCGCGGGTGGAATAGACGTTCTGGAGAGCGAGCTGTTCGGTGAAAAGAACGTTTTTGCGCTGATCGACTTTGCGGATATTGTTTTTGAGTTCGAGGAGAAACTGAACGTAGCGTTCCGCGGCGAATTCGCACCAGTCGTTGCGGGTTTCGAGCGTGTCGCGGACGGGGAGCCAGGCGATGGCGTCGAAACTTTTGAGACTGGTTCCCCACGCGCGGTTGACGGCGTCGAGCGAACCGTATTTCTTTTTCATGGCTTCCGCGAAAGCCTTGCGGTTGAATTCGCAGAAACAGTTGTAATTCGATTCATTGATGAGTTCGTATGAAAATACATTGTATCCGGCGGCGAGAGCCTCTTCCGCCTGGGTGCGGTAACGGCGGTCGTAATATTTTTTGACTTCGGGATGTTCGGGGCAGAAGGGAATGTAGACGTGCCAGTCGGGGTTTTGCTGGGCGAGCCGTTCCTCCTTCTCCGGATCGAGCATGGGGGTGCGTCCGATGCTCATGTCCATGACGGAAGGTACGCCGGGGAGACCGGCGTTGAAATCGCGGGAACTTTTGCGTTCTTTCCGGAATTCCGTGGTGAACGTGCGGTCGTGAATGATGTCGCAGAGGTGATAGGTGTTGAACCCGAGCTGGCGGAAAATTTCAGCATCCGGTTTCCGGAGGTACGCGGGGTGCTGAATGTTGAGCGGATTCGCTTTCGGGGAAAAATCGCGATCCATGCAGTAGGAGGCCGCGAGGGGGCCCATGAAAAACATCGCTTTCCCGCTGAGATAAAAAGTCCCGTTCCGCAGTTCCGGGCGGGTCCACTGGTCTTTGGTCCAGACGTGATTTCCGGAGCCTGATTCCGCGATAAATCCGCGGTATGCGGCGGATTCCCCGAGTTTCGCGGCGGGGGCGGGGAGGATCAGGGCGCATTCGCGGATTTCAAACGGTCCCGGTTCGAGAGATTCGGTGAACTGGAGGAAAATCTGTGAGAGATCGGAGGGCGCGGCGGAGAGCTTGAGGTCGGCAAGCGTGCATTCGTAACGGAACATGCCGTTTTCGGGGCGTCCGCCCTGCTTGAAGCCGAAGGCTCCGAGCTTGCCGCCGTCGCAGGAATAGAGATTCAGAAAAAATCTGGCGTTCCGGCTGGCGAGCATGGAGAACTTCACCTGTTCGGGACGGAACGCTGAGAGGTCGATCAGGCGATCGGGGCGTCCCGCGCGGAAACGGATTCCGGCGAGCGGGACGGTTTTCTGCTTCAGATCGTAGCGGGTCTGCGATTTGCCGTCGCGGGAGAAGCCTCCCCAGTACTCATGGTTCCAGGGGAACGGCAGATCCTGCGGGAAGCGGATGACGGTTCCGAACTCCTTCCGGTAATCGGAAACCGGCTGTCTGTCGGGTTGTTTCATGGAGGGTTCCTCCTCAATGGTCAGAACGGCGTCATCGAAATAGGCTTCCGCCGTGGTGTTGAAGTGGTTTGCGCACATGAGATAGATGCACAGTCCGGTCAGATCGGCGGGGAGGGCGAGACGGATGTTCAGCTTCTCCCATCCGGTTGGCTGGGCGGTCGGAATGAAACGTTCCGCATGAACGGGCTTGCCTTTGGTCAGAGCGACGACTACGATACCGACGGTGTTGGGGCGTCCGGCCTGAATCTGTTTGACTTTGATGGAGAAATCGAGAACTTTCCCCGCGTACACATGCGGTTTCGGGACGCGCCAGCCGAATCCGCTGACGGTGCGGTCCGCGCTGTCATCCTTGAGATGAAGCGAATATTTGCCGGATGCCGCTTCCTTTGCGCTCTGTTCGAGAACGGCGAAGGAGGAGCGTTTCCGGTTGAGGTCACGGAAGGTCCATTGCCACGCGACATCTCCGGGCAGATCAAGTTCCCTGTTCCATGTTTCAAAGCCCGGGTTCGGCCAGAGATTGGTCTGAGCTCCGAGCGCCGCCGCTCCGAAGAGCGGCAGAAGGGTGAGAATGCGTTTGAGCATAGGTGACTCCTTATTTGAAAAGTTTGAATTTCGGAAGTTCGGGCAGGTATTTATCAACCATTGCGGGAGTGAATCCGTTGTGCTTGATGATTTCCTTGAAGAACTGCGAGCTCGGTTTCGGCGTGCGCTTGAAGGTTTTGAAATCGACGTGGACCATTCCGAAGCGGGGGATGAAGCTGACCCACTCGTAGTTGTCCATGAGCGACCAGTGCAGAACGCCGCGGATATCCACGCCGGAATTCATCGCGTCGCGGATGGCGGAGAGGTCCTGGCACATCTTGACGATGCGCCAGCGGTCGTCGTCGCAGCAGCAGCCGTTTTCCGTGATGTAGACCGGCTTGTCCTTCAGACGCTGGAGTTCGTTGTAGAGTCCTTCGGGATAGAAACTGCTCATGTAAAACTCCTTGTCGATGAGTTTCAGCTGCTGGTAGGTGAGCAGTTCGGCTCCGCCGTTTTTCGTGCGGGAGGAGACTTCATGGCGCGTGTAGTAGTTGATTGCCCAGAAGTCGAAGGAATCCTTGAGTTCCGGGAAGGTTTCCGCTTCATAGCGGGGAATGACGAGCTCGCCTGTGCGGAGTGCATGGTAAAAGAACCCGTTGAGAATCCAGTCTTCCATTGCGGCGTGCGCCTTGTCGCCCTCGAAATGCGGATCTTTCGGGACGATTGCGGCGACGGCGTGCGGGGCTCCGACGGGCTTGGCGGAATACTTTTTGATGATGCGGTACGCTCTGCCGTGGCAGATCATGTAATTCTTGCGCAGGTCGAACGTGTCGCAGCCCGGACGCTGCATGATGTTGATTTCGTTGATGGTCATCCAGTAATCGACATTTTTTTCGAGCTTCGGGACGATGAAATCGACGTAGCGTTCAAAATAATGCAGGGCGTTGCGGTCGCCGAATCCGCCCTTGTCCCAGAACCACGCGGGGTCGCTTCCGTGGGAAACGGTGACGAAGGTTTTGATTCCCGCTTCTTTGAGCAGACGGAGCAGGTCAATGTAGTGGTCAACCGCCTCCTGACAGAACTTGCCCTCTTCGGGTTCGATACGGGACCAGGGAATGGAGAAGCGGTACGCCTGATGTCCGAGCGATTTCAGCAGTTCCACATCCTCTTTGTAGAGACGGTAGCTGTCGCATGCCTTTCCTGAGTGGTGAATGAACCGTTCAGGATGTTCGGTCTGGTCGCGCCAGTTGATCGAGTGAATGTCGTCTCCTTCGATCTGATGCGCTGCGGTTGCGCTTCCCCAGATGAAGTTTTCGGGGAAGGTGATGTCGGGGTAATTGTGAATGTTCAGCATGATGGTTCCTTATGCTTTGGTTGAGTTCAGAACAATTGAATCTTTGGAAGCTGATTGACGGTGAACCGGTTGATGTCGATGCTCTCTGACGTCCGGTATGGCGCGTACTGGTCGGAGGAGGAGATGTAGCGTACGAGATTCAGACTCTGGCTTCCGCCGTCGGCGCGGAGAATATTTCCGATTGAACCGTGTGGAACTCCGAGTTTTGCGTCGATGGCGTAGCGGTTGGAGAAATCCGCGACGGCGTTTCCGTTCTGCCAGCGCATGCCGTCTTCCAGAAGATAAATTTTTGAGCTCGGCTGTTTCACATGCGTGATTTTCGGATGCCAGAATTTCTTCTGATCCGCGGTTTCCAGCTCATTCCGTCCGGCAAAATAGATGTTGTCCCCGACCTGTGAAACTCCGCCGCCGTTCCCCGCTATGACGTAGGTGTCCTGCACGAGAAAGTTGTTCTTTTCTTTTTTCGGATACACGGGAGAGGGACAGATGTAGGTTTTTTCGAAAACTTTTGTCTTAGAGCCGTTCAAAGCCTCCTCCAGAACATTCGGCTTGACGTAGCGGAGTGTCTCCTGCAGCCAGAATTGCGAGGGCATGTAATCCTCCGAATCTGCTGCGTAGTTCTGCGCGGCGAGTCCGAGCTGTTTCAGATTGCTTGCGCAGCTGATGGTCTGCGCCTTCTGCCTTGCCGAGTTCAGCGCTGGCAGAAGCATGCCGGCAAGTATGGCAATGATCGCAATGACCACAAGGAGTTCTATGAGCGTGAATCCTTTGTTCTGCCTTCTGTTGGCATGAGACGGGAGGCGGTGGACGGGACGGAATGTTTTGTGTTTCATGGTGCAGCCTTTCATTTTATTTTTTGTTTCTTGTTTTCAGTTCAGCTTCGATGGTGCGAACGGGGAGAGATTTTTGACCGGCGAGCAGGGATTCCAGCATGTCGACTGCGGTCCGTCCCATGCGTTCCATCGGGAAATCAAAATAATAACCGTTGTAATACTGGTCGCGGACGGGTGCTTTGCGGGAGACCAGAAGGATGTCGTGTTCGCTTTCATCGACAAGTTTCTGAAGAATTTCAGCGTACTGTTCGAAATGAATGATGACGTCGGGCGGATTCTCCTGCATCTCTTTCCGGATGTCTTCCAGAGCCAGATTCCTGAATTCAAGATCCGGATTGTACTCGGCGAGACGCTGCACAACCTGATAGTCGTCATGATTGTTGAGCGGATTGGTGACATTGATTCCGCGCGTGCAGTTTCTGGTATGGAGGAGGCGCGAGAGATGGCGGATCGCCTGATCCTGGCTCCGCAGCACCTGTGCGGGGAGATCGGGAACCGGACTGTTCGCAATGACGACGCAGGGCATCGCCTGACGTGCGGCGTTGATGTACTCCAAACCGGTATCGATGAGGATCATGCCGTCGAGATAGGATTCATGGACTTCGCGATCGATGCTTTCCGGCGTGGTTGCGGCGTTCATGAGCAGACGGATGTTGAATCCGCGTTCGGTCAGTTCGGTTGCCACGGAGGAGATTGCGCGCCAGAAGTTCGCGCCGTAGTAGAACGCATCGCCTTCATAAAGTTTGACGCCGATCAGCGGATTGCGGGTTTCGGGCTGGAGGACGAAGTGGCTGAGCGGATTTGTCATGGTTGCCGCTCCCTGGCGGCAGACAAGGTATCCCTCTTTGATGAGCTGTTCAAATGCAAGCTGAATGGTGCTTCGCGCGATTCCGAACCGCTTGGCGAGTTCGCGGGTGGAGGGAACCTTTACGGATTTGCCGGTATTGTGATAAATGAGGTTCATCACAAAGTAGCGAATCCGCATCTGCTGTGTCATTGTTCCGTCTGCGCGGTTCTGTGTCATTGAAAAACTCCTTCTCGGTCCAGTATCAGTCCACTTTTAATTATACACGAAAAGTGCGGATTTGTCAAGGGGGGATTCAGAAAAAAAAGAAAAAATTTTTTATATCAGGCTTTGCCCGCAGTCGACGAACAGGGTTGCTCCGGTGATGGAGGAATTGGTTGCGAGCATGATGCAGGCGCTCGAAAGGTCGTGCAGGTTGACCGGACGGGCGAGGGGAAGAGTCTTCAGAGTCTTTTCCATGTGCAGATGTTCGAGTCCGGGCGGAGGAATGACGGGTCCCGGGGCGAGACCGTTCACGCGCATCCTGGGGGCGTAGTGCAGCGCCGCGGCGCGGGTCGCCTCCGCAAGAGCTTTTTTCGAGAGCGAATAGCTGAAGGAGTCACGGGGCGTTTTGACGATCGCCTGATCCAGAATGTTGACCACGGCGAGCTCCGAAGGAGTGGAGTGCGCGTAAAAATGGCGCATGAGTTCAACGGGGCCCCAGAAGTTGACGTCGAACTGGTGTTTTGCGCTGGAAAGCGGTTCGTGCTCGATATCCTGCCGGTTGAAAATCGAAGCGCTGTTGACCAGTATCGAGAGGTCGCGCGGAAGATCGCTGAAGAGCGCGGGAATGTTTTCCGGTCTGGAGAGGTCGCAGCAGACGACATAGTGTCCGGCCGCTTCTCCACCGAGTTCCTCCGCGAGAGCATCCGCTTCTTTGCGTGAGGTGTTGCAGTGAATGATCACATGCGCTCCGGCGGCGGCGAAGGCGCGCGCAAATTCCGCGCCGACCCGTTTCGCCGCTCCGGTGATGAGAACCGTGGAATCCGCCGGATTCATGCCTGTTCCGTCTCAAGTGCGGTGTGCTCCGGACACTTCGAAAGAAGGTCGCGGAGGACGTCTTTGATTTCATTGAAATCGGGGTCGAGCACTGCGCTCATCGGGAAGACGGGGATGGTCTTGTTGAGATCCTTCAGCAGGTCTTCCAGATTTTTTTCGCTCTCTTCCATATCCATTTTGTTGGCGATGATGAGTTTGGCGCGTGCGGAAAGACCATCGGAGTAGAGATCCAGTTCGCGCTGCAGCGCGTGCAGATCGTCGATGGGGTTGCGCCCGTCGGTTCCGCCCATGTCGAGAACGTAGACAAGCATCCGTGTACGCTCGATGTGGCGCAGGAATTCGTGTCCGAGTCCGACGTTGCGGTGTGCTCCGTCGACCAGACCGGGGATGTCGGCAACGGTGATTTTTTTGAAATCCTCGTATTCCATGATTCCGACGACGGGATTGAGTGTCGTGAACGGATAGGGGCCGATCTTGGGGTTTGCGTTGGTGAGATCGGAGAGGAGCGTTGATTTTCCCGCATTCGGATATCCGACGAAGCCGATATCCGCCACGATCTTGAGTTCGAGTTCAACATCGACGGGATCGACTTTCTGACCGGGTTCATGTTCGCGCGGGGCCTGGTTGACGCTGGTTGCAAAACGCGCGTTGCCGCGTCCGCCCGCGCCGCCCTTTGCGACGACGACTTCTTTGCCCGGCTCGTCAATGTCTGCGAGGAGGTCACCGGATTCCGCAAGGCGGACGATGGTGCCGACGGGGACGCGGATGCGGAGATCTTTCCCGCGGCGCCCGTGCATGTCTTTTCCCTTGCCGTGTCCGCCGTCCTGAGCGGCGAAGCGGGTGTTGTAGAGGAAATCGAGGAGGGTGAGCTGCCCGGGATCGCCGACGAAGATGACGTCGCCGCCGGGGGCTCCGTCGCCGCCGTTGGGACCGCCCTTGGGGATGTATGCTTCGCGCCTGAAACTGCAGCAGCCGTTGCCGCCGTTTCCGGCTTTGATAGTGATGACAGCTTTATCGATAAACATGATTCAGGCGCTTTCTCTGTAAAAATTCAGGGGTTGGAGGAGAACACAAAAAAACCCGACCGGATAAGGGCCGGGCTTTTCTGCTTGGTCAAGACCGATTATTCCGCGACGGCGGGAATAACGGAAACGTCTTTCTTGGTGAAGTTTCCGAATTTGACAGTTCCGTCGACGAGAGCGAAGAGGGTGTAGTCTCTGCCGCAGCCGACGTTTTTGCCTGCGCGGATACGGGAGCCGCGCTGACGGACGATGATGCTTCCGGCTGTGACGAACTGACCGCCGAACGCTTTGATACCCAGCATTTTCGGCTTGCTGTCGCGTCCGTTTCTGCTGCTTGACTGACCTTTCTTATGTGCCATTTCCGATTCTCCTGTTATTGTGCAAATGGTTTGTGTAATATGCAAAACTGAAATATGCCACGTTTTTCCGAAAAGTCAAGTCCGATTTGGAAATTTCTTCCGAAAAACGGTGCGGCTTTTCATTCTTCCCTGTTTTCCGCCTTTGCTTTCCGGTACTCGCCCGGAGCCGTGCCGTAGACTTCGCGGAACTGCCGGTTGAAGTTGGAGATGTTGTTGAATCCGGCTGCATAGGCGGTGCGGCAGATGGATTCATCTGTGTTTTTGAGCATGGAACAGGCCAGCTGAAGACGGGTTCGCGTGATATAAGGATAAGGGGCGCAGCCCATGGCGCGGCAGAAGAGTTTGCGGAAGTTCGGGACGCTTGTCGCGCAGAGTTTCGCCAGCTGTTCGAGAGCAAGCGGTTCCGCGATATGCGCGTTGATGAAATCGAGCGCGGGGATGATCCGGCAGACGTCGCGGTACTGTCCGGTGCGGGCGCCGGCTGTTTCCGGAGCAAGACGGTCCAGTTCGATGAACAGCTGCCAGAGAAGCGCACGGAGCATCGGCTGCCAGTTGTGCGGCATGTCGCGGCGTTCCAGTAGAATGCGGCGGATGCAGGCGGTCGCTTCCGGATGTTTCTCCCCTTCGATGATGTTCCGGAACGCGTCGCCGCAGCAGCGTTCGAGGATGAGGTTCATGCGGAGTTCATCCATGCTTCCGGCGAGGAGTCCCGCCGGGTCGAAATTCAGAAATCCCCAGCGCGTGGTCTGTCCCGGATTGCTTTTTGCCAGATGCACTTCCTGTGTGGTGATGAAAACGGCGTCGCCCGCCTTGAAGGTGAGAATTTTTCCGCCGATCAGAAAAACTCCGGAGCCGTCAAAGCAGTAGCCGATTTCGCAGAGGTTATGGAGATGCGCGGCGACGTTCGGCGTTTCTCCGCGCGTGTTGAAATCCGCTTCGTTCACAGGAAACGCCGGATCGACGGAGATCGGCGCCAATTCGCCGTTTTTTTCGATATTTGATTGATTGCGCATAGTTTTTAAGTAAAAATGTGGTGGAGTTTATTTGTTTCTTATTGTATAATATATCGCGGAAACAACAGAATGCAAAGGAGAACGGCTATGGAAAAGAAAATAAAAGTCGGATTGATCGGCGCCGGGCAGATGGCGGAGTATCACGTCCGGGGATTCCTGGAGGGCGGCGCGGAAGTCGTCGCCGTTGCGGATATGAACGCTGAAAAAGGAAAGGCGTTTGCCGCGAAATGGGGTTTCCCCGGTGAAGTTTATGAAAACCTTTCCGTCATGGCGGCCGCGCATCCGGAACTGGACGCCGTTTCGGTCATTACGCCGAACAAGTTTCACTATCCGCTGGTGATGGAGGCTCTCGAACGCGGTCTGCATGTTTTCTGTGAAAAGCCGCCCGCGCTGAATTCCAGGGAAATGCGCGAAATGGCGGAACTTGCGGAAAAATCGGGCAAGACACTGATGTTCAACCTCAACAACCGGGCGTGCCTGGATGCGCTTCATATCAAAAAGCTGATCGTCGAAGGAAAAATCGGGCGCATCAATTCCGCGCAGGCCACGTGGCAGCGCCGGACGGGCATTCCCTGTTTCGGCGGCTGGTTCACGACGAAGGCGATCGCCGGCGGCGGTCCCCTCATCGACCTGCTTCACATGATTGATCTCGCGCTCTGGTTCATGGATTATCCGGAGCCGGAATATGTGCTGGCGCAGACCTTCAGCGACTTTATCGACAACCCCGAATTCCAGGGGGCGTGGGGCAAAACGGTTTCTCTGCACGGAACGACCGATGTTGAATCCGCATGCCACGGTTTTGTCCGTTTCAAAACCGGACAGGTTCTTACGCTCCACAATTCATGGGCGGAACTGGTGCGTGAGGAGGATACCTATGTCGCGCTTCAGGGAACGGAGACGGGTGTGCGGATCCGTTCCATCAACAATAACAACACCTGCGAGCTCTATTCGCAGAAAAAAGGAGTTTCCGACGACAAGAATCTGCGCTTCAAGAACGATGACGATATGGGGCGCACCCGGATGCCGGAAAACTTTATCCGTGCTCTTCGCGGGGAGGCTGCGCCGCTTTCCCTGCCGTCCGAGGCTGTGAAGCTGATGCGGCTGATCGACGCAGTCTATCTTTCCGCATCGTCCGGAAAACCCGTCCGTATTGAGAGCAACGGTCAGATTGAACCTTTAAACTGAGGAGTTTTGAATATGAAACAGATTGTAATGCAGGGACCGCGCAAAAGCTGCGTGGTCGAAGTTCCGATGCCGGAATTCACGGATGACCAGCTTCTGGTTAAAGTCACATACACCGGAATGTGTCATTCGGAATGGTATCCGTGGAGCATCGCGAAAGAGGGGGAGATTTTCGGTCATGAGGCGGTCGGAGTCGTTGCCGAAGCCGGAAAGAATGTTCAGGGATTCAAGCCGGGCGACCGCGTCACCGGGCTCGGCGGCGGTGGATATAAGGAATATATTGTCATGGATCCGGTGAAGACCTGTCATGTTCCGGACAATCTGAAGGATGTGGATGCGATTGTGGAACCGCTGGCGTGTCTGCTCAGCTGTGCCGTCAAGATGATGCCTGTGACTCCGGGTGACCCGATTGCGGTTGTCGGCTGCGGCTACATGGGACTCGGCATGATTTCGCTGTTCCGTCTTTGCGGATACGGAAAGATCATTGCAGTGGACAAGCGTCCGGAAGCTCTGGAGAATGCGAAACGTTTCGGCGCGACGGAATGTTATCTGCCCGGCGAAATCCCGTCGGAATATATCCTGAACTGGGAGACGATGGGGAAGGTCGATCTTACCCGCGACAGCAACAATGAAAAGCTTTTCGCGATGGGACTTCCGAATGTCATGGAGTTCACCGGAACCGAAGACGGGCTGCGTCTTGCCGGGGATCTGGTCTCCGCGCACGGGCGTCTCGGCATCGGCGGTTACCACAACGATTCGTTCCGGACGATTGATTACAAGCTCTGGAATTTCAAGGCATTTACTTCGATCAACTGTCATGAACGCCGCGTGATGTATGAAGCCGGGCTCTGCCAGCGGTGTCTGGATCTGCTCTCTTCGGGTCTCTGGAAGTTCACGGGGGTGACGAACCACATCTATACGATGGAGGAGTTCGACAAAGGCAATGAGGAGATGGAGGCGCACAGCCGCAACTTCATCAAAGGTGCAGTCCGCAGCTGATTTCTTTTCGCCGTCCCCGATGTCCGGGGACGGCATTTCGTATTAAAAAAATAGTTCTGCCGCTTGATATTTTCTGTTGTCAAGCGTATAGTATAATCATGGATGATATAATTAAAAACACAGGAGAGACGTTCTGATGAACAAGACTGTTTATCCGGAAAAGACGGATTGCATTCTGCACAATCCCGGCTGCGGGGCGATGCTGCTTCAGCGCGGGGCGAACAAACTGCGCTTCGATCAGATTCCGAAAGACTCCTGGTTTCTGAAAGAAAAGCTGATCGACAAAATCGCATTCTGCATCCCATGGTCCGTTCTGGAACCGGCGGAGGGGAAAATTCTCTGGGAACATCCCGACTGGGAAGGATGCATCAACTCCTGGATCGACGCCGGTTACAAAGTCGCTCTCGAAGTGCGCGGCATGGATACCTGGGGAACCTTCTACAATCAAGGCGTTCCGCAGTGGGTGTTCGATGCGGGGGCGAAATACGTGGATGAATCCATGGAGCTCTACAAGGGCGGCTGGGTTCTGAATTTTCTCGATTTCGACAAGGCGAAACACCCGGTCCGCTATCCGGTTTACTGGGACCGCGTCTATCTGGAAAAAGTCCGCAACCTTGTGAACGCCATGGGCGAGCGGTACAACGGACGTCCCGAAATTGAATATATCTGTCAGGGGTTCCTCGGACGCTGGGGCGAGATGCATCTTTCCGCGAACAGTCCGCTTCAGCCGTGGTTTGAAGCCGGGCTTACGCGTGAGCGTTACATTGAAACTCTTTACGAGCTGATCGATATGCACAAGACCGCGTTTCCGGATACGCGAATCTGTCAGGAGATTTGCGCGCCGGTGTTTGCGGAAAAAGAGGGGGAAGACTATCTTTCCGAAACGGATGTTCCTGAAATCTATGCGTATCTGGCAAAGAACAAGGTTATGATGAAGCAGAACGGAATCGGCAAATCGTGGCACGGGACGCGTTCGCGCTACATGAACCAGCCGACGATGGAGATTTTCGACCAGTACTACCGCATGACCCCGGTCGCCTGTGAAAATCTGGTGCTTCCGCAGGCGCTGGAAGATGCGTTGGACAATTGCCATATTTCCTACTGGCATCCCGGCGGCGAGCGCGAAGGACTGCATATCCTTGAACACGAAAAACCGATCCCGCTTGCGGAAAAGAAGGTTTGGAGCTACCTCAGATTCTTCCCGGATGAATACGCGAAGATGACGATGGAGGACGAAAAAAATGTCTGGCGCATGATGGCGCGCCGCTGCGGATACCGTCTGGAGATTGAAAAAATCGCGATCGACGGCTGCGTTGTTTCGGTGACGTGGAAGAATTCCGGAAGCTCGCCGTGTTATGAAGAGCTGACGCTGGAGCTGGAGGCTCTGGTTGACGGCAGGCCGGTGTCATCGCTGTGCTGTCCGGTTCTTGCGGACGGCGAGGAGAAGTACCGGATGCCGCATGAGGTTCCCGAGGGAGCGGAATTGCGTCTGCGTCTTTCCGCTCCGCGCGGCGTGATTTCGCTCGGAATCCGCGGTCAGGAGGCTGACGGCGGCTACCGCTGGCGCGTCTGACCGTTCCAGCCGGCAAGGGGCGCGGAAGTCCTGTTTCCGCGTCCTTTTCCGGAATAGATTCTTTTCTCTAAACTGTTTAGATGACTAAATTTTTTGCTTTTTTTGAGGAAAATATCGTTTTTTGATTTGCAGATTTCATGAAGTGCGTGTAAATTACAAGGTTATGAAGAGAAGAGAACAAAACTTAAGGTGAATAACGCTTATGAAACCGAGACTTGTATACTTGCTTTTGACCGCGGCTGTCTCCTCTGTTCTGTTTGCCGGATGCGCTTCCTACAAGAAGCCGTTCGAGGCTACGACGAAGAACAGCTATACAACGCTGAACCCGGAAGAGAAGACTCTGCTTCCGAACAACATCCGTACACTCACGCTTGAACAGGCACAGAATATTGCTCTGAACAACAATCCGACGTTCAAGACGAAGTATTTTGCGATTGCGGCGGCGCGCGCCAGATACTACCAGAGCTTTTCCTCCTACTACCCGACGGTCGGAATCGGCATGTCGATCGGGCAGCAGTTCTCCCGCAACTACGCTGTTCAGCCGTACAACGCCGCCAACCGCACGCGCTCCCAGAACGATTCGTTCAATATCGGCGTTTCCGGACAGTGGCTGCTGTTCGACAGCTTCGTCCGCGAGATGAACATGCTTTCCGCCCGTCATTCGTGGAAGGCTTCCGTCGCGGAAGAGGATGATGCGCGCCGTCTCCTGCTCCGCGCTGTCGCTTATGCTTACAATGACGTTCAGCTTGCCGCCGCCCAGCAGCGTATCGCGATTGCGGATATGAACTACAGCGCGGATCTGCTCAAAGACACTCAACTGAAGTTCGAGGCGGGCGCGGTTCCGCTCAGCGACGTTCTAAACTTCAAAATCCGTTACAACAACGGCGAGAGCGACCTGATTTCCGCGCAGTACAGCTATGCGGCCAACAAATACACGCTCGCCGCTCTGCTCGGTCTTGCCGACGGCACGATTCCGGACGACGTTTCCTTCCCGGAGATGCCTTCCGCGGAGGGTGAAGTCCTTCCGGACGTCTCGGTCTTCCTCGACACCGCGCTTGCAAACCGTCCTGACCTCCGCGCTTACCGCGAGACTGTGGAAGCCGCGAAGTTCTCCTACTGGTCCAGCCTCTGCGCATTCGGACCGTCCGTCTCCGCCGACTATTCGCTTTCGTACGGACATCAGCGCGGCATCACACGCTATCTCGACGGCTACTTTGGCAGAGACAGTTCGAAGAGCCAGAAGAATGTCGGAACGTTCAGCTACGGTCTTTCCGCATCCTGGAATCTGTTTGAGGGCGGCAAGACGTACTTCAACGCCCGCGCTTCCCAGGCGGCTCTGGCACAGGCGGAATATTCGCTTGCGGAACTCTGGATTTCCGTGATTACGGACGTCCGCTCCGCTTACGACAACTACATCACCTATCTCAAGCAGGTGAAGCTGTTCCAGAAGACATTCGAGCTGACGAAGCAGACCCGTGATCTTGTGGAAGAGGAATACAAGGCCGGAAATGCGGAACTGACGCGTCTGAACGAAGCTCAGAAGGACCTCGTCAATGCGGAAATGAACCTGGTTTCCTCCGTGGTCAAGATGAACCAGGCGAAAGCTCAGCTTGAGGCTGCGGTCAATCTCCGCTGACCTTTGAAACAACATATTTTAATCATACTTTGCCGAGGCGTTTCACCCCGGCAAAGTTGTTTGTTTACAGGAGTATAAAAATGGATTTCAGAGCACGCTTCGCGCCGTCCCCGACCGGACAGGTGCACATCGGCAACATTCGGACCGCTATCTTCAACTGGCTGGCGACCCGTCACTGCAAGGGAACCTTTCTGCTGCGCATTGAGGATACCGACCTTGAACGTTCGACTCAGGAGGCGATCGACAAGCTTCTTGAATGCATGAAGTGGCTCGGTCTTGATTACGATGAAGAGATCATGTATCAGACCAAGCAGAGCGAAAAGCACAAAGAGGCGGCGAAGAAGCTGATTGAAACCGGCTATGCCTATCATCTGAATCCGGGCGAGGAACACTCCCCCGTGCTCTTCAAACTTCCGTATTATTGCGACAACATGCCGTTTGTGCGCGAAGTCGGCCCCGCGGAAATTGAACTTGAACCGAATTCCGAAGTCGCGCTCAATCAGGCTGGGATTCAGTTCCATACGCTGAGTCACAAAGGCAAATCCGTGGAAAATGCCGCGTCGCTTGCAGGTTTCAAGAATCTCAAGATCACCGATGCTTCCGGAAATGTTCTTTTTGAACTGAACGATGAAACGATCAAAAATCTTCCCGCGAACCCGCAGGAGAAAACGGTTGTCGCCGGAGCGGCAAAACTGAACTTTATCCGCCGTGAAGTCTTCTATCATGACCTTGTGAAGGGCGATCTTGCAAAACCGCTCGACAGCATGAAGGATTTCATCATCGTCCGCAGCGACGGCAGCCCGGTTTTCCACCTTGCGAACGTCTACGACGACATGCAGCAGCGCGTCACCCACATCGTTCGCGGCGACGATCATGTCGAGAACACCTACCGTCACCTCTTCCTGTTCGAGTCGCTGGGCTTCACGCCTCCGCAGTATGCGCATCTTCCGATGATCGTGAACGCCGCGGGCAAGCCGTACAGCAAGCGCGACGGCGATGCGTTCGTCGGCGATTTCCGCGAGAAGGGATTCCTTCCGCAGGCGCTCTTCAACTACCTTGCGCTCCTCGGCTGGTCGCCGGGCGACGACCGCGAGAAAATGTCCCGCGAAGAGCTGATTGAAGCGTTCACCATTGAGCGCGCTCTCTGTTCGCCCGCACAGTTCGACATCAAGAAGCTGACGAATATGAACGGCGCTTACATCGCTGAGATGGATCCGGCGGATTTCCGCGCACAGATTGCCCCGTTTGTCGCGAAGCTCTGTCCCGAGGGCGTCGGTTCGCCGATTCTCGACAAAGTGGCGGATCTCATGCATTCGCGCACGAAAACGTTTGCGGACGTTGCGCACTGGAATTATTTCTTCCGCAAAGCGGATGCGCTGGAATATGATCCGAAGGGCTTGAAAAAGCTCCTCAGTGATGATACAGTACGCAAGGCTGTTGCGGAATTCGGCGAGAAGGTGAAGACGCTTCCGGCGCTTACCGTTCCGGCGATTGACGATCTGATTCATTCGATTGAGGCGGAACACGGCATTCAGCAGGACAAGCTGAAGCAGCCGCTGCGCATTGCTTCCACGGGCAGCACGATCGGTGCGGGCATCTGCGAAACGATTGAACTGCTCGGAGCCGAAGAGTCCGCGGTGCGTATCGCGCGTGCGCTGAGCCTCTGACACAACACGGAGCAGAAGAACGATGTTTGAAAAAATGAAAAAGACTCTGCCGGTTCGCCTGCTCGGCGATTCGGTTCTGAATACGAAGGCGAAACTTGTCCGCAAGATTGACGGCGAAGTTGCCGGGCTTGCGGAAAAGATGGTTGAGACGATGTACAAGCACAACGGCATCGGTCTTGCCGCGCCGCAGGTCGGCGTTCCGCTCCGCATGTTCGTTCTTCATGTTTATCCCGACGAGGACGAGAAGGGCAATCCGGTTTACGGCAACTCCCCCGGCGAGGTGGAGCTGATGCCGAAGATGCCGCTGGCGTTCGTCAATCCGGAAATTGTCTCCTTCGGCAAGGAGCAGGAGGATTTCGATGAGGGCTGTCTCAGCGTCCCCGGTCTCTATGCTCCTGTGACGCGTCCGACGACGGTTGTCTTCAAGGCGCAGCTTCTGGACGGAAGAGAGATCTGTCTGGAGTGCGGCGGTCTTCTTGCGCGTGCGATTCAGCACGAATACGACCACCTGGACGGCATCGTTTTCGTCCAGCGTCTGCGCGATGAGGATTTGAACGAGATCCGCCCCGGACTTGAAAAGATTATCCGCAAGTCGGGCAAACGCAACTTTAAAATCAACAGGGTGAAGCAGTAATTCATGCACTTTTTCCGAACGATAATAACGGTCTGTTCCGGTCCGTCCGCATTCCCGGATCTCATAAGCAGAAATCCGGTGCGGGCGATATTTCATCTGTTCCTGCTGAGCGTTCTGCTGGCGTTTGCCGTTGCCGCTCTGCAGATTGCGGCGGTGAAGGAACAGCGCGCGGTGATATCCGCCGCGCTTTCCGATTATTTCGGTTCGGTGGTCGTCGGGGAGAAAACGGTTCTTCCCGCGAAGCATGAAAAAGAACAGAAGACATTCATTCTTACCCGGCAGTTGCGTCTGGATTACCTTCCGGATTCAGCGGTTCTGCTGAAAGGGATCGGCGACTGGCGCGAACGGGCGGGCGTCATCTGGACACCGCGCGGCTTCCTGCTGTGGTCGGCGACGGAGACTGAGCCGGGCAAGTTTATGCTGGTTCCGATGCCGCTGCCGTCAGCTTCGCTTTCGCTTGCGCCGCTTATGGTCACTCCTGCGCCGCTGACCGCGGAGGAGATCGAAGAATATGTTCAGAAGAATTATTTCTCCGGAACGGCGGCTGCTGCGGAAAAAACGACCATGTCGATTCCCGTTACAAGCCTGACGGCGACGGCTTTTGCTGTTTATAATGTCTTCATCGGCTTTGCCGCGTTTGGCGGACTTTTCTTTACGGCGCTGGTGGCGTCGCTGCTGTTTGCGGGAGCGCAGTGCATTTTTGTTCCGCGCGGGGAGAATTCTCTGAAGTTTCCCCGAATACTGACACTGATGGTGTATGCGACGTTCCCGCCGCTGATTCTTGCTTCGCTGATCTCGTCGCTGCTTCCGCAGTTTCTCAGCTTTCAAACGCTGTTTTTCATTCTGTTCTTCATTTATCAGCTGCTGGCGTACGGAGCGGTTCAGCGCAAACTGAATCCGCCGCCCCCGCCGTCGGACGATGATGAGGATTTCTATTAATCAAGGAGGCTTCCCATGTCCGATGCCAAAGATGTGTTCCGCGTACAGAATTATTATCCGCAGTTTGCGCACTGTTCGCTTCCGGCGACATTTGCGTTTCTGCGCGAGCCGGAGATTGCCGCGCTTGCGAACGGCGAGTATACCGGACGCAATGCGGAGTCTGCCATCCGCCGGATTTCCGAGGCAATGCGCCCGTTCCGCGGCAGACATTTTGTTTCGACCGACTTCGCCGCGCCGACTGATTCCCCGCGTTTTCTTTCATCCAAGCGCGGAGCCGTCGTTTCGGCGCAGAGCGCGTGGTATTCGCTTGCGGGCAGCGCAAAAATCCGCGCACTTGCCGCTGCGGGAGACGTTCAGTGCGTCTGCATCCGCAAGTTCCGCGAGTTCGATGTTCCGCGCGAATTCCGTCTGTTCGTCAAGAACGGCGAGCTCGTTGCAATGAGTCAGCGTTTCCTGACGCGGCACTTCCGCCGTCTGGTCCGCCGTCAGGAGGACTACTGGAATGTTGCGAAGATGTTCTTTGAGGAGATCCGGAGCTCTCTTCCGGTCGATACGCTTGCGATAGATATTTACATTACCTGCAAGCGCAAAGTCATAGTGGTTGACATCAACCCGTGGGGCGAGCCGACGGATCCGCTGATGTTCCGCGACTGGAACCGCGAGGTCACCGAACCGCTGGGCTGTCTGCTTGTTCCGCCGCCGTGCATGATTTCCGGCGACGTTCACGTTTCCTTCTGATCCGGGAGGTGCGAGATGGCTGAAAATACAGAAGTGATTGAGCCCGCACCTGAACAGCCGCGGGTTTTCCCTGAGGCGAAAAAGAAGAAAAGCAGTTGTCTGGGCTGCTTGTTCGGCTGCTTTGCGGCGTTTGTCGTGCTGCTTTTTGTGATGCTTGCGGCGGCGTGGCTGATTGGAAGTCTTCTGCCGAATTTCTCCGGTGATCAGGAAAGCGAGGATGATACGGAGGAATCCGTTCTCCGTTCCGCATCGGAGGCGGGCGGCAAGATTGCCGTGATTGACATTCGCGGAATCATACTCAATGCAGGAGGCGGTTTCAGTGAAAATGCCGATTCCGAAACCATCTGCAAGCAGATCCGGAAAGCCGCAAAGGCCCCTGAGGTTCGCGCAATCATTCTGAATCTCAACACACCGGGCGGAGAAGTGACAGCATCCGACGATATCTACTTCGCGGTTCTGCAGGCGAAAAAGTCGAAACCGGTGATTGCCCTGATGAACTCTATGGCCGCAAGCGGCGGCTATTACGTGGCCGCGGCGTGCGACTGGATTGTTGCAAACCGCATGACGCTGACCGGAAGTATCGGCGTGATTATTTCGTCCTTCAACGTTAAAGGTCTGCTTGACAAGATCGGAGTGCAGGCGGAAGTCTACAAGTCCGGAAAGATGAAAGATCTGCTCAGCGCAACCCGCGGGAAAACGCAGGAGGAAAACGCGCTGATACAGTCGCTGGTTGATGAATGCTACACGGAATTCGTGGAGATCGTTTCCGCCGGACGCAGGATTCCGGTTGAAAAAATCCGCACAACGGAGATTGGCGACGGACGGGTTTTTCACGGTGCGCGTGCTTTGGAGCTTGGTCTGATTGATGAGCTCGGGCGGATGCCGGAGGCTGTTGCGAAGGCGGAAGAACTTGCGAAATGTGAACCGGGCTCTCTGAAAGTTGTCCGCTATAAACGCAATAATTCCCTGTTCAACCTGCTGTTCAGCGCGGATGCGGAGGCGTCGCATCTGCTGCGCGTGCGTCTTCCGGGATTCGCCGCGCCGGAACTGCAGCAGGGCTGTCTCTATTTCCTTCCGCAGGATTATCTGAAATGAGGAATTTCAGACGCGAAGTTTCTGCCGCGTCTGATTTCTCGACGGAGCTTCCCGAAACGGAGTTTTCCTGGTCGCTGACGCGTCACCTGCGTTTTCTGCGCTGCGAACGGGCGTATTTCCTGCACTATTACGCTGCGCAGGGCGGCTGGGACGGCTGGGCGGATCCGGTCATTTCCGCGATCTACCGGGGGAAGAAGGCAAAGCTTTACGCGGAGTGGCTCGGCGAGCTGATGGATTCCGCATGGAAGACCGTTCTTGACCGCGTGCGCTTTATACCCGAACCGATGCGCGCCCGGGCGTTCCGTCACCGTCTGGAAGAACATCTGTTTGCGCGCATGACGGAGCGCGTGCGCGAAGCGGCGGAGTCGCCCGATTACATCCCGTTTGCTGATTTTGAACTTCCTCCGGATGATCTGTTCCGGAAAGCCCGGCATGACCTTGCGGAGGCGCTGGGATTCGCTTTTTCAACGCAGTATCCGTCAGCCGTTCTGCATTTCCAACGTCCGAACCGGATCAATCAGAATGCGGATTATGAAGCATACTTTGGAGAAATCCGCGTATGGAGCAACCCGGGCATTTTCTGGAGCGAACCCGGAATGCGCTGTTCCCTCCGTCTTTCCTTCCGCGAACCGGAACCGTCGATTTTTCAGGCGGGGGCGGATATTTTCGCGTGGTACATCCGGACTCTGTTTCATGAAGAGAACGCCTGCAGCACATTTCTTGCGGCGGAGCATGGAGAGTGGAAAGGTTTCGAGTATTCCGGCAATGCCGACCGCGCGGAAGAGCTGATCGCGGGGAGCGTCGCGATGATGCGGGCGAAAATCCGTCCGGGGCGTGTGGTCTACTTTGCCGATTTCCCCGAGTGCGGAGTTCCCGAGGTCTGCCGTTACTGCCGGTTCGGGCTCGCCTGTTCGTTTTTCCGCGAAGCGGACGACGCTTGACGCGGCGGAGCCAGTCATGTTTCCCGCTGGAATTTCCGGCGGTACTGGGCGGGAGAAATGCCGGAAAGTTTGCGGAACCGGCGAAAAAAATAATATGGATCCGCGCAGTGCAGACGGTGTGCTATTTCGAGAAGCGGGCGGTTTGTTCTGCAAAGCAGATCCGTCGCGCGGCGGAGCCAGAGCTGATCCAGGTAGTGCTTCGGCGTCATTCCCTGTTCGGAGAGAAAAAGTTTGCGGAGAGAATTTGTGCTGATGTTCAAATACTCTGCCATTTCATCCACGCTCCAGTCGTGCTCCGCGGTTTCTGCAAGACGGGTCAGCAGAGCGGAAAGATGCTGTCTGCATGTCGGCATATTCCCCGGTCGACGTTCTCCGTTAAGGGCAAGCAGAAGCTGGACGAGCAGAGCGGACGCCTCCAGCAGAGCGGGAAGAGAAGCTTTCTGGATTGCTCGGATTATCGGCAGAATGCGTCGTTCCGTTCCCATGCAGAAGAGGCCGCAGCGAAGCAGGCCGCGGCGGAACATCTCGTCGGCGAGCGGCCCGGAGAAACAGACGGAATCCTCGATGAAATCTTTCGTGCGTCCTCCGTACTGCTGTTCAAATCCCGGAGGGATGAGAAGGCCTGTTCCCTGTTCAAAAAATTCCGTTCTGCGGTGTGCTGCGTCATAGAAAAAGCCGTCGCCGCCGAGGAGCTGGAGCAGGCAGTAGAACGGGAAACGGCGGGTTTCCGTATGCGCCGTTCCCGTTTCATTGAACGGTTTGTGCGCAGTCGGGTAATTGTCATAGTAAACATGAAAAAGAATTCCTGTTTTCAGGAGAGCTTCGCGGAATGCCGGCGGGACGGGTGCATAGTTGGTTTCCGAGAGTTTCTTTTTTCCATAGGAAGATGTTGAAAAATCCATTTTTATTTCCTTTTTATGGTGTATCTTACATGCGGAATCTGAAATTTCAAGAGGAGAATCAGAATGAGCAGATTTTTTTGGAATCCGAATTCGTGCGAGGCAGAACTGAATTCAGCGCTGCATCTTGTGTCGTTGTATCACGGAGAGTGGCTTGCGGAAAAGGACGGAGAGTCCGAATTGTTGTTCCGCAGGGGGGCTGGGAACGGAGTGAAAGTTGCACAAAGAAACGGGAAATGGAGTGTTGAAGCAAGCTCGGTTTCCGGTTTTTTGCGTGGCGTTTCTCATGTGTTCGCCGGCGTGGAAACGGTGGAGACGACGCCGTTTGAGACGCTCGGAGCGATGTTCGACTGTTCCAGAAATAAGGTCTTCCGGCTGGACTGGATGAAAAAGACACTGGTCAAGCTGGCATTGATGGGTTACAATATGGCGATGCTTTATACGGAGGACACTTATCATCTTCCGGGGGAGCCGTTTTTCGGTTATATGCGCGGAGCGTACCGCATGGAAGAGCTCAAGGAGCTTGATGTTTTCGCGAAAACGCTCGGGATCGAGTTGATCGGCTGCATTGAGACGCTGGGGCATCTGGAGCAGATTTTAGCATACGGCGAATATGCAAAAGTCCGCGACACGGCGTCTGTTCTGATGGTCGACGCCCCAGAAACATATTTGCTGATTGAAAAGATGATTCTTTTCTGGAAAGAGGCTCTTTCCAGCCGGCGCATTCATATCGGCATGGATGAAACGCATGATCTCGGCCGCGGCCGCTATCTGGACCGCAACGGTTATCATACGGGATTCGAGCTGTTCAACCGTCATCTCGGGCGAGTTAATCAGATCTGTTCCGAAAACGGCATGAATCCGATCATCTGGTCGGATATGTATTTCCGCCTCGGAAACAAAGAGATGAATTATTATGATCTGAATACGAAGATTCCACAGGAAGTACGCGCGGAAATGCCGCGCAATATCGAGCTTTGCTACTGGGACTATTACAGCAAAGATGCGGGTTTTTATGAAAAATTCATCGGGCTTCACCGCGATCTCGGGTTTGAACCGGTGATGGGATCCGGTGTGTGGACTTGGAGACGTTTCTGGTACGACCATGAAACCACGCGTTCGAGTCTGGTTCCCTGTATCCGGGCGTGCCGCAAAAGCGGACTCAAAGAGATCTTTTTTACATTGTGGGGAGATAACGGGGCGTTCTGCGCTTATGATTCCGCACTTGCCGGTCTGGAGTTTGCCGCGAGTCTTGCTTACGGACATGAGCCGGAGGAAATCCCGTTGATGTCCGCCCGATTCCGTGCCGTTTGCGGAGAAAATTTTGAACTTTTCCTGGAACTCGGAAAGATCTGGTATGAGGATAAGGAAACAAAAACCGGCGTTTCAACGGACTTCCTGCTCTGGGATGATCCTCTGCTTGCCTCCGGCTGGCTTTCATACCGCAGCGCCGGAGCCGGGGTGCTGGAGCGATATTCCGCAGTGATTTCGGAGCTGTGCAGAAAACTCGAATCGATGAAAATCACGGAAACTTTCCAGTCTGTGTATGCACTCGTGCGTTTTCTGATTGCGCGTCTCCGCTTTCAGGCTGCGCTTCTGGATGCATGGAAAGCCGGAAAACACAGTGATGCTCTGCAGCTTGCGGAGACGAGAATTCCGGAACTTGTTGCGCTGCTTGACGATTTTTCATCCGGAATCCGGGCGGAATGGCTTCGGACGGCGCGTCCGTTCGGGCTTGAGATCATTCAGCGGCGCAATGCGGGAGTCCGGGAACGTTTCCTTGAGCTTTTGCGCCGGTTAAGGGAAAAGGATGAGATCCCCGAGCTTGACGCACAGCTGTCCGCTCTGGAGGCTGGAGTCCGCACGCCCTTGCGGAATACATTCTGCTGAAGCGGGATTGTCTGATTTTGCGAAATGATGAAAAATCCGCCGCTACTGCCGGTTTGGGCTTGCCTGTTCGCTTCCCTGTGAAGTGCTCGAAGCAGTGGAATCTGTGCTGCGGCGGCGGAAAAAGTTGTAATTGATGGAAATATCCCGTTCCGGGACGGGTTCCCGATTCAGAATCCGGGTCAGCATGACGAAAGCGCAGTCGGAAAGATAATCGTAATTGTGCATGACTCCGGTGATTGGCGGATCTGCATAAAGGTCGAACTCACTGAGCCAGCCGCAGAGAGAAATTTCTTCCGGAACGCGGATGTGCATTTCTTTGAGATGATGCAGAACTTTAATTGCGTCCGGCTCGGAAATCGTTACGAGTGCGCTGACCCCTTTCTTGACGATGCGGGCGACGGCTTCCTGCATCTCCAGCGGATTCCAGCTGCATCCCGCAATCAGGTCGTCCGGCAGATTGTGTTCGCGGAGAATTTTCTGAAAGGCAGAGATCCTTCTTTTTGCGGAATAGGCATTCAAGCCGTGTGACTCCACATCCTGATAGCCGATCAGTCCGATGCGGGAATGACCGAGAGAAATCAAATGATTGAGCAGAAGCGACATCCCCTGTTCGTCGTTGGAGGTGATGGAGTAGATCTGTTCCAGATGGTTCGGGTTTGTATTGATGCACAGCAGCGGAATGGCATATTTCTGTCCCCAGCGCCGTTCCAGTCCGTTTTCCACGACAATGGAGATTGCCGCATCGGGATTGTGTTCTTCGAGCAGGTCAAGGTCGCGGATCCCGATTGTTTCAATGCGGTGTCCGGCGAAGTGGATAAGCGAGGCAAGAGGTTCAATCATGGCAGAACCGTAGAAAGACAGATGTGTGGAAGGCAGAATGAGTGCGATTGTCTTTTTCCGGTCAGGCAGATACCCGGTTTTGCGTGCGGCTTCCAGAATTTTGAGCCGTGTTGCTTCCGCAACCCAGGATGATCCGTTCAGAGCACGCGAAACGGTTGCTGCGGAAAAACCGGTCAGACGGGCGATATCTTCAAGTTTGTGCTTCATAAAACCTCTTCTGTTCCTGATAAGATAGCATGAACGGAGGAAAAAACAATATTTGTTTTGCAGTTTTTGCATTGATTTGATATTTATTGCAGGGCGTTTTGCAGCATTGCTCTTGAGGATAACGGCGGAAAGTGCTACATTATCCGGAACAATTTCCAGGAAAGGAATCATGCCATGTACGATTTATTCAGTCTGCCGGACTTTCAGCTTCCGGAAGGTTTCATTTTCGGGTCTGCAACTGCAGCTTATCAGATTGAGGGAAACAATATTCATACGAACCGCTGGCAGCAGGAGCTGCGCGGAGAATATATTTCTGAACCTTCCGGGAATGCAGTTGACGGATACCGGCAGATGGAAAGCGATATGGAATTGCTGAAACAGATCGGGCACAAGGCGTACCGTTTCAGCATCGAATGGGCTCGAATTGAGCCGGAAGAGGGCGTCTGGAACCACGAGGCAATGGAACATTATCTGCGGCAGTGCCGCATTCTTAAAGAGGCCGGAATTCAAGTCTGGCTCACTCTTGTTCATTGCTCAATGCCGGAATGGTTTGCGCAGAAGGGCGGCTTCCGTAAGGCGAACTTTCCGTATTTCCTGCGCTACGTCGAGAAAATGGGGAAATTCCTCAACGATTATGTCGATGTCTGGATTGTCCTGAACGAATTTTTCAGCGGAGGATGGGGCGGCGATGACATGCGTTTCGATTACATTAAAGCGCATGCCGCCGCATATCATACACTGAAGCAGTTCTCAAAGAAACCGGTGACTTCGGCACATGCGGCTGTCGAATACTATCCGACCCGTTCGCAGGATGAGCTGGACTGTCTGGAAGCGCATCGCCAGACGTATTTTGCCAACGGCGTACTGCTCCGGGCAATCCGGACCGGTGAGCTTGCGTTTCCGGGATTCGACGGCGAGTGGTGCCCGGAAGTCAAGGATACGATGGATTTCTGGGCAATCAACAACTACCGCCGTCAGATTATCGATACGCGCAGGAAAGGCCCGGCCGCGCGTTTCGGCGGAAAAAACATGAGGATGTGCCCGAATAAAAATGATGAATTCTGGCCGGAAGGTCTGAGTTCCATGCTCCAGCTTTTCAGCGGGGACCGTCCGGTCGCGGTTACAGAGAACGGATGCGCAACATTCGACGACCGTTTCCGCATTGTCTGGATTGCGCTGTATCTGAATGCCGTGAAGGAGGCGATCGACCGCGGCGCAAATGTGCTTGGCTACTTCTACTGGAGTCTGTTTGACAATTTCGAATGGGACGGCACGTTCGACTGGACGTTCGGTCTGATCGGAGTCGACCGCAAGGATTTCAGCCGGACAATTCGCCCGAGCGCATATTTTTATCGCGACATCATCGAAAACAACGGATTTTCGCAGAAAATTCTCCGGAAGTATCTGACGCAGATGCCGTCCATGACGGAGTACAGTTACAGCTGGAGATGATTACAGCGATTCCCTGCGCACCAGCCGGGCGGGGAACAGCGTGCGAACCGCAGGGGCTTCCGGGTGTTCGATAAGCATCCGGAGCGCGGTTTCGCCCTGCGCCTCTGCATCAAGAGTGATGGTGGTCAATGAGGGCAGCAGGAAGTTCGCGACGGGCAGATTGTTGCAGCCGCAGACGGCGAGATCATCGGGAATGCGCAGTCCGAGTTCATGCGCGGCGCGGTAGACGCCGACCGCCATGTCATCGGTTCCGAGCAGAACGGCGTCCGGCGGAGCATCCCGGAGGGAGAGGAGCATCCGGTAACCGGAGGTCATGGCATCCTCGCCCGTTTTCCGGTAGACGTCGCGCACGCGCAGTCCGGCTTCGCGCATGATTTCGCGGCAGAGACGCAGTTTCTGAAGATTGATTCCGTGTGTTTCATTTTTTTCAAACTGATTGAACACGGCGATTGAGCGTCGTCCGCGGAGAAGTTCCGCGAGTTCGCGGAATGCGGGAATGAAATCGGAGGAGACGCACGAACACGGCGTCGTTTCGGGATAGTCGTAGACGAAAATTGCAGGTGTTCCTTCGGGGAGGGCGCGGAGAAGAACATCAGAATCGGTTCCCATGGAAATGACGCCCTGGCACGGCGGCAGTTTTTCCGGAGTTGCGGTGCGGATGCGGAGCGGTTCAACGGTGAGCTGAAAGCCCGGGTGCCGGTCGAGTTCCTTGAGAATTCCATTGAAGAACGGCTGCCAGAAAGTCGAGAAATCGGGTCCGCCGTGTCCGCAGTGCACGAGCCGGATTCTCTTTTCCGGCATGAGAACGCGCGTTTTTCGTCCGTGGGAAACCTCGATGATCCGCTGTTCGTTGAGGTTTGAGAGCGCCTGCGAGACCGTATGTTTGCTGACTCCGTACCGAGCGCAGAGCTGTTTTACGGAAGGCAGAGTTGAGCCCGGCGGGAACTCCCCGTTCCGGATCGCGTCCTGAATGTGTCGCTTCAGGCGATCTGTTTTGCTCTGTTCCATAAAATTCCTCTGAGTTTCAGAAAAAATAGCATCAAGCGTGGAAAAATCAAGAGGACCGCGCTTTTTTTTCAACGGACCTCAACGAATGGATGAGGAAGGCTTGCAAAGATGTTTTTTAGCATTGCAAAGGGCTGTTAATGCTTGTCGATTTTAACTGCAGAGATCTCTGAGTTGATTTCATCTAAAGTCATCTGTGAATTTCCGTTTTCCCTGGAGATCTCTGAAAGTTTCCGCATCGCGGCAAGGGCTTCGGCTGCGGTCGGTGCTGTGTTCAGCTTTACAGCAAAAGGAACACCCTGTTCCTGAACCAGTTTCGCAAGGCTCATTCGCAAATAGGTAGTCAAATCGAAGCCCAGTTTTGTGCAGAGATCACTTGCTTGTCTGCGCAGGGTATCATCAATTCGGAACTGTACGAGTGTATTGGGCATGAGTGTCCTCTTCTGTTAAACGTTTTTGTTTGTATGATACTATACTGCAATGTAAATTATTTTGCAAGTGAAGTTTTCTTTTTTTGTAACATCCCCCGACGGGTGGAAGAGGAAGACCCGCGGGGGCGTAAAGATTTGCCGGACTTCTCAGCTCTTCAGCTTGGCGAGCATGTCGATGTAAAGCGTGGCGCTCCAGCCGTAATCGTGGAAGACCTGATTGTACGGGCTGATTTCAGGGGCGCATTTGCCTTTGCGGCAGAGAAGCGGGGGATCGCATTCGTTCCGGTCGTCGTAAAACTCAAAGAAAGTTCCGTATTTGAGGTAGAATTTCTCCTCTTCCGCAACGGTTTCGGAAAGAATCCGGCGGGTGTCGGCGGTCATGCCGTAACGTTCAAGTCCGAACGCAATCAGCCAGTTGATGTTGATCCAGACGGGACCGCGCCACATGTCTTTTGCGTAGGCTTCCATGTTTTTCCGGCTGATGGAGGGAATGCGGAAGGGCGTTGCAAAGGTGGCGGGATCGCAGAGGTTCGCAAGCAGTTTTTCCGCCTGTTCCTGCGACGGTGCGCCGCAGATGAGCGGGAGAAATCCAGAGGAGGCTGAAATACCCGTGCGCTTGCTTGTGATGACGTCGCGATCCATATAGATGCGGGACTCTTCATCCCAGAGCAGTTCATTCATCAGACTGTTCAGACGGTTGTGATGCGCCTGCCAGAATGCGGCTTTTTCCGGAAGATTCAGGGATTCGGCAAAGCGCGCAAGACATTCGCATTCCAGAGAAAGAAACGCATTGAAGTCGGGGGCGTCGAGCTGGGTTGCGGAGTCGAAACGAGGGGAGTTGTCCATGCCGCTTTCACCGCTCCGGCAGAGCGGATTGCCCTCAATGTCCCATTCGACGAGACCGAGTCCGTCGGAGTCGCGGTGGTGCATGATCCATTCAACGTAGCGTTCGAGTTTCGGAAAGGCGCGGCGGAGAAAAGCTTCATCATTTTTCATTTTCAGAACTTCCGAGATGCCGAAAGCAAGAACCGGAGGCTGAGTGAAGTGTGAAACGCAGTCGACGCCCATCATGTGCGGAATGAGTCCGTCCGGCTGCTGGCGGTCGAGGACCGCTTCGAGCGTTTCGAGTGCGAGTGCGGGATCGATGTGACGGAGTCCCAGCGCATGGAAGACGCTGTCCCAAAGCCATGCGTGGCGGTGCGGCCAGCGGTCGGGGGTGGTCCAGCGGTGCAGTGCGTTGAATCCTTCGGGAGAGCAGATCTGCCCTTTCAGCTGTGAATAGGCTTTTGCGAGGGTGCGGCGCGCGGTATCCGTGGAGGAAAAGTCGGGGAGCTCTTCAAAATAGCGCTTGCGTTCCGCGAGAATCGAGTCGAGGTCGATGCGGATGAGTTCCGGGTTGAAATTTGCTTTTGTGCCGATGAGAATGCGCTTTCCTTCGTGCAGGACGGCGAGCTCCGGGGGCAGGTCGAGCGAGACGTTTTCCGCTTCGATCAGGAAGTGAAAGGCGTCGACAAATGCGGCTTTGACGCCGCTGCTTTCGAGCATGTCGGAGGCGAGGAAGAGATTTTCGGGAGCGCCGGCGAAGGCTATTTTTCCAGAGTTGAACGGCCATCGCGGTAGCAGTGCGAATTCCTTTTCCGCAGTGGTGAAGACGAGTCCGTGCCGACTGCTGGTTTGCCCGTCGAGAGCGGAGAGGGCGAGAATCTGCCCTTTTCCCCAGATGTTGAGGATTTTTTCCGTGTTCATTGCGAAGTTCCCTTGCATGTTGTTGTTTTATGCGATACATTATACTGCGCTTTTTCAAAAGTGGCAACATGGAAAAACGGGAAAAATATATGAGATCCTGACAATTATATAAGGAATCCTGACAATGCCGCAGATTTTCGGTAAAGTGCGCAATGTAAAGAGCATGCTTCCGGAGGGACATTCGCTGTTCGGACAGAATGTGGACGACTACCCGCGTCATCATTTCATTTTTCCGGTCATGAGCCCGCCGCCGGAGAGCTGGGGGCTTCAGGTGCAGTTCGGCGGACGCGACGAGTTCATTTACGGCTGCTGGCGCGAGCGGAGAAATTCGCTGACTTTTGCTTTGGAATTCGTGCGGGAAGGCGTGTTTGAATACATTGCAAACGGTCAGCGCTACGAGTGTCATCCGGGGGATCTGTTCATTGTGCATCCCGGAGCGGACGAGCGGATGAGCGTGCTGACGGAATACGGCATGAAGTACACGGTTTCGATGGTCGGCAGTTCGCTGATGTCGCTTCTGAACTCACTGAATCTGATGAGCGTTGCGCAGTTCCGGGTTCGCAGCGAGCAGAAGGTCGCGGGGATGTACGAGGAGCTTTTCGCGCTTCTGGAACGTCGTCCGGCGGGATTTGCAAATGAACTTTCCGTGCGCGCGTATGCGCTTCTGCTGGAGCTTTCGAGCGATCTGGGGAGCGGGGAATATCCGGAACAGCTGCTGCGGATCGTGAATTTCATCAAGGAGAATTTCAATCAGCCGCTGACGATCGACGGGCTGTGCGGAGAGTTTGGAATCAGTTCCGGTTCGCTGTTCCGTCTGTTTCGGACGCATATCGGGAAAGCCCCGATTGATTTCATGATAGAAGAGCGGATGCGCGCCGCACGTTCGTTTTTGCTGGAGAGCCGTGCGCCGATCAAGACCATTGCGTACCGGGTCGGATATGCAAGCCAGCTCTATTTTTCCGCCGAGTTCCGCCGGGTCTGCGGAATGTCTCCGCGCGACTACCGCAAGAAAAACATGCAGATGTGATGTGTCAGCGCTGCTGCGCAGTGTCGCGGAAGAGAAAGTTTTCGATATCGCCGTATTTGCCTTCACGGTCGGAGTTGAAGATCATGATTGCGGGAGACTGACGCTGCAGGGCGTCCAGAGTTTCCTGCGGGGTCTGATCCGGAATGACGATCAGTTCCAGTTCCCGGAGTGAGTTCAGCGCTGAGAAATCTTTGATTTTTGCGCAGTTTGCGATTGAGAGGAGCGCGAGCGGCTGGTCGCGGAGCGGTTCGATGGATTCAATCGGGGTTGCATCCAGACGCAGCAGTTCAAGCGGAAGTCCGCGGAGCGGTTCGATGGAATCAAGCGGGTTCATGCCTGCATCCAGACGTTTCAGCGGCATTCCGCGAAGAGGCTCGAGGTTTTCAATGCCGTTTCCGCGGCAGGCGAGGCGTTCGAGCGAGAAGCCGCGCAGGGAGTCGAGCGAGCGGATCATGTTCCAGGCGCAGTTGAGTTCCTTCAGGTTCCGTGAATCCAGCGGAGTAAGATCGGAAATCTGATTCGACTGACAGAGCAGAGTCTGCAGCGGCATTCCGCGGAGCGGTTCGATGGAGGAGATGCGGTTGCCGGAGCAGTCGAGGTATTCCAGCTGCATCCATTCGAGTCCGGAAAGCGAAGTCAGGCTGTTGTTGGAGCAGTCGAGGTATGTGAGGCTCTTTCCCGCGAGCGGACGCAGATTGTTCACGCCGAATCCGGAGAGATTCAGGCGTGAGAGATCCTTTGTCTGCGCGATCCGCGCCATGAATTCGGGCAGCAGATATTCGGGCAGGCGGACGTGGGGGAGCTGGAGAATGCTCTGCATGATGGCGCTGTCGGGCTTGCGCTGGAGGATGTCTTTCACAATGGAAAGCGAGGCCTGCCAGTTTCCGTTTTTCCAGAGCATGAGCGCATCAATTTCGAGAATCTTGGTCTGATAGGCGAATGTCGTGAAGCGCGAGGCGATACGGCGTTTGACGCCGATCAGGATCTGCGAACGTTCCTGCGCATCTTCGACGTGGGAGGCGGCGGTGACGTACGCTTTCGCCAGAGCCTCTTCCGCAACGGGGCCGCGCACATAGTCGTCCGCAATCGTGAGGTATTTTTCGATCGCTTCGCGGAAATGGCGGGTCTCGACGAGCGAGTCGCCCGCGACGACGGGGCTTGCCTTGAGGGGCAGGGCGAGACGGTAGACTTTCAGGCTGCGGAGGCTGATTGTGCCGTCGAACGAGCGGATTCCAATGGAATCGAGATCGCGCCCCGCAAACGGGAACAGGTCGGTTGCATGGAGCTCGATCCGGTCGATTTTCAAGTGCAGCTGGTCGTTGCGGCGGGAAAATTCAAGTGTGTGGAGTTTTTCTCCGGGACGGTACTTGCGCGCGAGCGAAGATGCGATCATTTCGGGCGATGCGCCGGCAGATTCATTTTTGACGATCTGATCCATTCCGTTGAGCGCGCCGGTGGTCCATGCGCCGTATCCCTGCGGGAAATTGTGCCATTCCTTCATCGGGCGGCGGCGCGCATTGATGCAGACGTCGAGTCCGCCTCCGGATCCGGTGGTTGAGAATTCGATGACGATGCGGACGTTTTCGCGGATGCCGGGATCAGTAAGCCAGAGCCACTGGCCGCGTTTCACCTTCAGTCCCTCCGGCGAGCGGGGCCAGGGAGCGGTTTTCTCGTTCAGAAAAGCATCGTAGAAGGCGAGTTTGTCGAGCGGAAGCTCCGGATCGGTGAAATCCATATCGCACAGTGTGATCCAGTCGGCATGACTCCGGTTGTAGTCGACTGCGGCGTAAATGGCGGCGCCCAGTCCGATGATGATTGCCGCCGCGATTGCAATTGCGGTGATGCGGTGGCGGCGGATGAGAAGAACGGTCCGTTTGAGCAGCGTTGCGCGTTCGGCGTGGGTTGCGTAACCGCTGAGAAACGCGAGAACTTCGTTGCGTATTTCCTTTGCGGTCGCATAGCGGTCGGCGGGAGCGACGGACATTGCCTTGCGCACGACGGCTTCGAGACTCGCGGGAATGAAGTTGTCGGGAGCGCGCTGCGAGGGCGGGATGATTTCGCCGCGGATCGTTTTGACGAGCAGCTGTTTGAGGTCGTTCCCTTCCAGCGGATTGCAGAACGTGAGGATGGAATAGAGAATCGCGCCGAGGGAGTAGATGTCTGTCCGGACGCTTTTGAGACTGTTTTTCCCGGCGGCCTGTTCGGGCGCCATGTAGCCCGGAGTTCCCTTGCGGATGCCGTCTCCGGTGCGTCCGGCGGAGTACTGCGGAAGCGGATCGTCTTCCAGTTTGTCCTTCGCATCCTTTTCGGGGACGGAGACGAGTTTGGCGAGTCCCCAGTCCATGAGAATCACTTCGCCGTAGTCTCCGAGCTGAATGTTTTCCGGTTTGAGGTCGAGATGCAGAACTCCTTTTGAATGGGCGAATGCGACGCCGTTGCATACTTTCACAAAGACCCGCAGGAGCTTGTCGAGCGTGTAGCGTTCGAGATACGCGGGGTTGCGGTCGTGGAGTTTGCGGAGAACGGCGGCGAGGTTTTCGCCGCGGATGAGCTTCATGGTGAAGTAAGGGGAACCGTAGTCGTCAACGCCGATATCATGTACGGGGACGATGTTCGGATGTTCGAGGCTGGCGGTGATCCGGGCCTCTTCGATGAAGCGGAGGATATCCTGTTTCGGGCGCGACTGCGCGTCGGGGAGCATCGCCATTGCGATGTTTCGCGTGGTGTCGCGATCCTTGACCTGAATGACGACTTTCATTCCGCCCTGACCGAGGCTCTTGCGGAATTTGTATTTGTCCTGCGGCTTCCGGGTGAGGGAGGCGAGGACGTCATCCGCGGTCATTTCAAGATTTTCGAGACTGATCCGTGCGGTCTCTTCGAGCGTGTCGTGCGGAGCGGAGAGAGCATCCGCTTCGAGGTGAACGGTTTCCAATCCGGTAACGGTGTCGGTCTGTTCCGTTATTTTCCGCGTATCGCTCATGATTGCAGAAATGCCGGATGCGCACGGGACGCATCCGGCGGCCTTTCAGTTCATTCAGAATGTGAACTTGGCGTCGGAAAGACGTCTGGCGAATTCGGCAAGGACTTCTTCCTCTTCCTTCTGTCCGCCGCGGGCGACGAAAGTTGCACCGAAACGGATGTAGGGACCGACGTCGTCCCAGGGAACGGCGCTGATGAGTTTGTTCTTGATGAGCCACTGGCTGAAATCTTCGCCGGAGGAGAAGACGGTTCCGTCGGAAGCTGCTTTCGGAGCCTTCACATAGAGATAGAAGGAGCCGGCGGGGACTTTTGCGTTGAAACCGAGCTTTTTGAGGGTTTCGACCATGCTCTTGAGGCGGCGTTCGTACTTGGCGCTGATCATGGGGGTGATGGCCGCCTGGTCGTCGAGAGCGGCGATGGCTGCCTTCTGAATCGCGATGAACTGTCCGCTGTCCGCATTGTCCTTGACGGTTGCGAATGCTTTGACGGCGAGCGGGTTTCCGCAGACCCAGCTGAGACGCCAGCCGGTCATGTTGAATCCTTTGGACATGGAGTGAAGTTCGACCGCGACATCCTTTGCTCCGGGGATGGAGAGGATGCTGAGCGGCTTTCCGACGAAGTTCAGCGGAGCGTACGCGGCGTCGCTGACGATGAGAATATTGTTCTTCTTTGCGAACTCAACGGCTTTGGTGAAGAACTCGACGGTTGCGGAAGCGCCGGTCGGGTTGTTCGGGTAGTTGAGATAGAGGAGCTTTGCGCGTTTGCGCTGATCTTCCGTCAGGCTTTCGAGGTCTGGGAGGTAACCGTTTTCCTCAAGGAGCGGGAGCTTGACCATTTCGCCGCCGAGGTATTCGGTCCATGTTCCGAGGACGGGATATCCGGGGATTGTGATGACGGTGATGTCGCCGGGGTTGATGAAGCATGCGGGGAGAAGGGTGAGCGCGGATTTGCTTCCGATTGCGTGGCAGACTTCGGTTTCGGGGTCGAGCTCGACTCCGTAGAGAGCCTTCATGTAGCGGGCGGCCGCCTGTTTGAATTCGAGAACGCCGTTGTCCGCGTAGATGCGGTTTTCCCACTTTGCGCACTCCTCCTGGAGCTTTTTGACGACGGCGGGGAACGCCATGTCGTCGGGTTCGCCGACGCCCATGTCGATGAGCTTCATTCCCGGGTTTTTCGCCTGGGCTTCGCGTTTTGCGCGTTTGATTTTTTCAAACTTGTAGATTTTGGTGTCTTTTCCGAATTTTTCGCCGCCGATGCGCTGGGCAAAGGCTTTCTGAAGAAAACTTTCCGACATGGGTGCCTTCCTTATGGGTTGGTTCAGGGTAATTATTGCGGTAAGATACTCCGTTTTCAGTGAATTTTCAAGATCCGTCCGCAGGAAAAACGGAGAAAATCCGTACATCAGATTTCGCGGAACAGCAGATATCCGCCCGCCGGAAGCGTGCAGGTGTTGTTTTCCGCGGTTTCCCCGTTCTGCATCAGCGGAACAAGACGCCGCAGATCGGCGGGGATGACTGCTTCCTCGCTTTCCCAGGATGTGTTGATGAGAATGAGAAACGCCTCTTCTTTCCAGCGCCGTTCAAAGGCAAGAACGCCGGGGTTGCCGGAAAAAAGCCAGAGCGTGCGTCCCCGGCTGAATGCCGGAGAAGACCGGCGCAGCGAGGAGGCGAGACTCAGAAGTTTCATGCGCGCTCTTGCCTGTTCCGTCTCCGCATCTTCCCAGTGAATGCCGAGCGGATACTTGCCGATGATGCTGTGCCTCCTGCGGTCGGCGATTTCCTGTCCGCAGTAGAGAAAGGGGATGCCGTCAATGGTCATGCAGTAGACCAGAGCGGCGTTTGCGCGTTCGAAACTGTAACGGGCTTCGGCGCGGTTTTCAAAATCGTCGTTGGCAATGTCGTGGTTGTCGATGAACCGGATGTAGCGGGCCCCGAGCGGTTGTGAGGAATTGTAGATCAGACGTTGCCGGACGAAGGAGGCGGCAGAATTCTCCTCTTCGCTGAAAAGGGAGTCAACGGTTGTGAAGGTCAGATAGTTGACGTCGAATGCGGAAAGCTGATCTTCCGGTTTCGTTCCCTCGGAGAGCATTCCGATGTCTGGACGGAGACGTTCGAGCCTGTGTCTGGCTTCCTCCCAGAAGCTGAGGATGACATTTCCGGAAACATCGATACGGTACCCGTCAACATCAAATTCGCGGACGAAGAATTCCATATTGCTCCAGAGATGCTCCCGGAGTCCGGCATTTTCAAAGTTCAGTACCGGAAAAGACCATTGTCCGGTATAGAAGGAGCCGTCGGGGTTGCGGCGGACCCAGTCGGGATGTTCTTTCAGAAAGAGTGCGCCGGGCCCGCAATGGTAGTAGGCAAGATCAAGCATGACGCGCAGCCCGAGACTGTGCGCTTCCGCAACGAATTCGCGGAGGTCGTTTTCCGTTCCGTATTCGGAGTCGATGCGGAAATAATCTGCTGCGCGGTAAGGGTTGCGCGGATTTTCCGTCCCGCTGGTCTTCTGGCGTTCGCTCCAGTACTTGCGATCCATGTCGCCGTCGGATTTGTAAACCGGCATGAGGTAGACGATGGTAGCTCCACATGAGCGGACGTGTTCAAGTTTTGTTTTTGCCGCATTCAAAGTTCCCTCAGGTGTGAATGCTCTGAGGTTTATTTGATAGATTATTCCGTTTTCGAGCCATTCCGGGGCTGGTCTTGCTTTGCTGTGATTCATGATGAGTTTTCCTTGTTTGGTTTGTCGTTGGTCAGAAAATACTTGTTCTTCGATTGAAAAACAAGAGGGGTGCATGTATATTGAATATGGAAAATTGAAAAAATAAATATGGAAAACAAACCATGAAAGAAAATGTCCGCATCCGTGAGAGTTATGGGGCGGAACCGGAGTATCACCGTCTGCTCTGCTGGAATGATGAGCGGAGGTTCCGGCTGCCGTATTATCTTTTCGCCTGGGAGGAATTCAAGCGCGGAAGCCGTTACAGCTACGAGGAGAGCTCGTGCCGTTTCGCCGTGCTGAGCCTTCTGCTTGAAGGGGTGAACCGGTATCGGGTCAACGGACGCGACTATGTGCTTGCTGCTCCTGCCATGATTGTGATACCTCCGTACTCATCGTATCGTTTCAGTTCCCGTGGAGAGTTCTATCATAAGCTGACGGTTGAGCTGAAGGGCCGGGCCGTGCTTCCGTTTCTGGAATATGGGGGATTGGGCGAGGCGCAGGTCATACAGTGTGCGGATCGCGCGGATTGCCTGACCATCTGTTTCCGCAGAATTGAGAAGCTGCTCGAAAATGAAAGTGAGCATTTTTCAGACATTGCAGGAGCCGTTTCTGCTTTGATTGCCGAGGTGATTTCTCTTTTTCCGGCAGATGAAATCAGCGGTTGCGGGGGCGCTGTGGAAAAGGCACGTGCGCTTCTGGAGCAGAATCTGGATCGGATGATCCGGATTACGGAGCTTGCGCGGGCATGCGGGATGCATCCGGTTGCGCTTGCACGGAAATTCCGCCGTCAATACGGGATGACGCTGGCGGAGTACCGCTGTTTATGCCGGATGAACGAGGCGGAAAAACTTCTGGGCGATTCCGGTGTTCAGATGAAGGAAATCGCATTCCGGCTTGGATACTGCAACCCGTATTACTTCTCTTCGGAGTTCCGTCGCTACTCCGGAATGAGTCCCTCGGAGTGGAGAAGGAGAAGGGCTGCCGGAAAAACAGAGGAAGGGAATTGAGCCTGTTTCCGCTCAAAAATCATACATCTTGTTTTTTTTATGTTCTTTTTTTGAAAAAACGCTTGAATTTTCGGAAAGAGAGGATATACTTCTAGTAGTAATTCCTAAAAACTTTTTATTGGAGAAACGGAACGATGAAATTAAGCAACACCAATCAGCGACGGGTGATCATGGAAGAGCTCCGGAAGCTGAAATGTCATCCGACCGCGGACGAACTTTACGGCATCGTCAAGCAGCGCCTGCCGAAGATCAGCCTCGCAACCGTGTACCGGAATCTTGGTCTTTTAGCCGATGCGGGCGAAATACGGCGGATAGAACTGGCCGGACGCCAGAACCGTTACGACGGCGACACATCCATTCATTATCATCTGCGCTGCCGGAAATGCGGAGCGGTCGAGGATCTGCAAATGGAAAATCCCGAAACCCTCAACCGCGACTTGACGAAGGTACTTACAGGGCGCATCTCCAACGTCAAAGTCGAATTTGACGGCTACTGTGTTGACTGCTACCGGGAGTTGCTCAACAACTGAACCACCGCGGCTTTCCCCCCGGCCGCAAAAATAAAAACACAAAACTGAAGGAGATGAGAAATGAAAAAACATTCCATCCTCAAGTGCGCCGGGTGCGGAGCGGTCGTCGAAGTCCTCGATGAATGCTCCTGCGGAGAGAACTGTACATTCACATGCTGCGGAAAAGAGATGACTCTCATGGAGCCGAAAACCGCGGACACGGCAAAGGAGAAACATGTTCCCGTGCCTTCCGCGCAACCGTCCGGCGAAACGAAGGTCGTCGTCGGTTCCACGCTTCACCCGATGCTGCCGGAACATCACATCGAGTGGATCGAGATCATCGACGGTCCGCATACGGAGCGTCAATACCTCGCGCCGGGCGGCGCGCCGGAAGCGCTCTTTCAACTGAAGCTCAAACCCGGAGTCACGGTTCGCGAATACTGCAATATTCACGGACTCTGGGAGGTTAAAATCTAAACAACAGGCTGGGAAAACATGTCATTCAAAGCTGTAAAAATCACCGACAAGGTCTGGTGGGTCGGAGCGATCGACTGGAACCTCAAGGAATTTCACGGGTATCACACACACCGCGGAACAACCTACAACGCATATCTCGTGCTCGGCGAAAGGCCGACTCTGATCGACACCGTCAAGGCGCCGTTCAAAAAGGAGATGTACGCCCGCATTGCGTCCGTGATCGACCCGTCGGAAATCAAGGTCATCGTTTCGAACCATGCGGAGCCGGACCACTCCGGCGCGCTCCCGGAAGTGATCGACGACCTCAAACCCGAAGTCGTCTACGCCTCCGCAACGGGCGTCCGCATTCTTGATGCGCAGTTCCATATCGGCGACCGTCTGACTCCGGTCAAGACGGGTGACAGCATTGATCTCGGCGGGCTGACTCTTTCGTTTGTCGAAACGAAGATGCTTCACTGGCCGGACAGCATGTTCTCCTATCTGAAAGAAGAAAAACTGCTCTTTTCGCAGGACGCGTTCGGAATGCATCTGGCAACCGACCGCATGTTCGTCGATGAGAACCCGTGGGATGTGGTTGAGCTTGAAATGCGCAAATATTATGCTAACATTCTTCTGCTCTATTCGCCCCAGGTTCTTAAACTGCTGGAGGTTTTCCCGTCGCTGAACCTTGATGTTCAGTACATTGCGACCGACCACGGTCCGGTCTGGCGCGGTGCCGACATTGCGAAGCCGCTCGCGCTCTACCGCGAGTTTGCGGAGCAGAAGCCTGAACCGCGCGCCGTTGTCGTTTACGACACGATGTGGGGGGCAACCGACAGAATGGGACGTTCCATTGCCGACGGTATCCGTTCCACCGGAGCGGGCGTGACGGTTTGCGGAATGCACACGAAATTCCGCAGCGACGTCGCGACTGCCGTCATGGGCGCTGGCGCTCTGGTCGTGGGCTCTCCGACCCTCAACAATACGCTCTATCCGTCCATTGCGGATGTGCTATGCTATCTGAAGGGACTGCGTCCGAAGAATCTGATCGGCGCGTCGTTCGGTTCGTTCGGCTGGAGCGGAGAGGCTCCGGCGCAGGCGGCGGAAATGCTGAAAGCCATGAATGCGGAACTCGCGGAAGAGCCGCTCAAACTGAAATTCGCCTCGTCCGAAGAGGATTTCCGGAAATGTTTTGACTTTGGCGTCAGAATCGGAAACATGCTTCTCGAACGGGCAAAGAAATAACACCAGGAGGTAATACTATGGACAAGTACGTTTGCAATGTGTGCGGGTATGTTTATGACCCGGAAGTCGGCGATCCGGACAACGGAATCGCTCCCGGAACTCCCTTCGATCAGCTCCCGGACAGCTGGGTCTGCCCGGAGTGCGGAGTCGGCAAGGATGAGTTCTCCAAGCAGTAATCTGCGGGGAATCAATGCACAGAAGCCGCTCGGGGTTCGCCTCGGGCGGCTTTATTCTGTCTATTCCGATCCCCGCTGGATTTCTCCCGATCCGCTGGAACTGGTTCTTCCGTTCCGGGCAGTTGCCGACCGCGAAATCGCCGCGCTCGCGGCTTCGGCGCTCGCATACGGCCGCGTCGCGCAGATCCTGAAGAGCCTGCATGCCGTTTTCGGTGTGATGGGCGGAGCGCCGGCGGATTATATCCGGAATGGTTCGGAAGAGCAGTTCCGCCGCGATTTTCATGGATTCAAGCACCGGTTTCATACCGGAGAGGATCTTGCGCTTCTGTTCGCGGGTATCCGCGATGCGCTGGAGCGCTGGGGATCGCTGGAGGCATGCTTTGCCGCGGGATTCGATGCCGCGTGTCACAAGACCGTTCTTCCTGCCGCGGAACGCTTTTGCGGAGTGCTTTGTCATCGTTTTCCCGGCGGGGAATCGACTTTGCTTCCGTCGCCGTCGCGCGGGAGTGCGTGCAAGCGTCTGAATCTGATGCTCCGCTGGCTGGTGCGGCATGACGCCGTGGATCCCGGCGGCTGGACGCGGATTCCGGCGTCGCATCTGGTGATTCCGCTGGATACGCACATGCACCGGATCGCGCGGGATCTGGGGCTGACGTCGCGGAAAGCGGCGGATTTGCGGACTGCTCTGGAGGTCACGCGGGCGTTCCGCATGATGTTTCCGGAGGACCCGGTCAAGCTCGATTTTGTCCTTACGCGGTTCGGAATCAACCCTGAATTCGGTGAAAATCCGCTGGAAAAGTGCTGAAAAGGCGAAAAAATTGAATTTTTTTGCTGTTTTTTTCAGTTTTTCATTTGCATTTGAATTGAACTCATGATACAGTTATGCCGTAAGCACAAATTCGTGCTTGAACAGATAACCCATAACAAGGGAGACCAGGCAATGGAGTTTTACAACGTCAAGAAGAGAACGAAAGTTGAAATCGCCGAAAAGAAATGCGAAAAGGTTGTCTACAAGAGAGAGACCGCTAAAGGCGTGCAGGAACGCTATGCCGTCAAAGCCGTCGATGATGACGGAACCCATCTGACGAAGTTCGTCAGCAAGGATGCCTACGGCAAGCTGAAATGCCCGGTCGCGAAGTAATTTTCGTTCCGAGTTTTGCCCCGTTCCAAGTGAACGGGGTTATTTTTTTTCTGAAAAGAGGTTTTTATGGCAGACATTCGCTGGATTGATTTCCGTTCCATCGGCATAGAGGGGCAGGCATGGCAGGATATGCCGCATGAATCCGTCTACGACAGATTCCCTGCAGAATTCAAAGGCAGACTTGCGGAAGGCGTCTGGGGAAATTCTCATTCCACAACCGGAATGTGCATCTCGTTTATCACCGATTCCCCCGTCATTTATATCCGCAGGGAATTTGCGGAAGCTCAGCTGGAAGAACACAATTTCAACAACTGTTCGTTCAGCGGATTCGACCTTTACGCGGAGGACCGTCCGGGCAAGTTCCGCTGGGTCGCCACCACCTCGCACCGCCACGGAAACGATTCGGAATATCCGCTGACGCTGGATCCGATCCGCGGCAGACACCGCTACCGTCTTTATCTTCCCTGCCGCAACCAGCTGCTGAAGGCGGAGCTCGGAATTGCTCCGGACGCCATGTTCGAGGCCGTCGCGCCGCGTCCGGAAACGGAAGCTCTGGTTTATTACGGCTCGTCGATTGTGCACGGCGCCTATTCTTCGCATGCCGGACTCTGCCATCCAGCGTGGCTGGCGCGGAAACTGAATATTCCGAGTTACAATTTCGGATTTTCCGGAGCTGCGCGCATGGAGCTGGAACTTGCGGAGATTTTTGCCACTCTGAATCCCGCTGTGTACATTATCGACGCTATGCCGAACATGAGTCTTGAGCAGATCCGCACGAATGCGAAGCCGTTCCTGAAGCGTCTCCGCGAGCTGCGTCCCCACACACCGATTCTGCTGATGGAAGACGCCCCGAAGACGAACGGCTGGTTTTTCCGCGAGAAGCTGGAGGACAACCGCCGCCGCTGGAATGCGATGCGCAAGGTTTACCGCGAACTCTGTGAAGAGGGAGAGCACCGCATGGCGTATCTGAAAGGCAACACGCTTTTCGGCACGGACAATGAAGCCGCGATTGATGGCGTCCATCCGAGTGATCTTGGCTACGTCCGCATGGTCGAGCAGATTCTCCCTGTCCTGAAGAAACTGCTGAAATCCCGCGGCTGATTCCGTCAGAGCGCCGCTTGAAAACCTTCCGGCGGCGTGCTACATTATCCGCGAGGTGAGAAATGAGACTTGAACTGACATCCAGCGTTTACTCTTTTGAAAAACTGCGGAAGGGAAATTTCCTGTACGCGGACAAGACGGAATTTATCTGGAAGATGATTGAGCCGTACAGCGCGATGTTTTTCCTTGCGCGTCCGCGGCGGTTTGGAAAATCTCTGACCGTTTCCACCTTGAAAGCCGTTTTTGAGGGACGGCGGGAGTTGTTTGAGAGGCTGGCCATCAGCCGCAAACCGTATGACTGGAAGAAATATCCGGTTCTGCATCTGGATATGGGCAACTGTGATGCACATACTCCGGAGGATCTCCGCGGATATCTTGAAAACCTGATGAAGAATCTGGCGGAAATCAATCATGTTGAAATTCGGATTGACCGCCGCCAGCTTGCCGCTTCATTTGCATCGCTGATCCGGAAGGTTGCTGAGAAAGAGCACGCCGTCATTTTACTGGATGAGTACGATAAGCCGATTCTGGAAAATATATCCAGTCCGCAGACAGAAGAGATCCGGACTGTGCTGGCTGATTTCTATTCGTCCATCAAAACGGAGAGCGAGCATCTGCGTTTCGTATTTGTGACGGGTGTTTCAAAGTTCTGTCAGGTTTCGCTGTTCTCCAAATTGAACAATCTGACGGATATTACGATGGATTCCCGGTTCGCAACGATGTTCGGCTATACGCAGGCTGAGCTCGAAAATTATTTTGAAGACCGGATTCATGAAGTCGCCGCTGCGCGGCATATGCCGGAATCTCAGCTCAAGCGGAAACTGAAGGAGTGGTATGACGGCTTCTGCTTTGCCGCGAATGCGGAGAGCGTTTACAATCCGGTTTCCATTGCGCGTTTCTTTGAGCGCGGCGGCGAATTTGACAACTACTGGTTTTCCACCGGAACGCCCTCGTTTCTGATGGAGCTGGCGAAAAAAACGGATTTCGATTTTGAGCGCGTATTTGATTCCCCTGTTTCTGCCGATGCGTTCTCCGCGTATGAAATTGATAAGATCGATCCGCTGGTTCTTCTTGTGCAGACAGGTTATCTGACGATAAAAAGTTCGGAGGAAGATTTCGGAATGCGGCTGTACAAGCTCGGTTTTCCGAATCAGGAAGTCGCATTCTCGTTCAAAACATATCTGCTGAACGCATATACTCCGTACACTTCTGAGCAGATCAATTTCAGTGTCATGAGCCTGGCGCGTTCCATCCGGTCGGGCGATGTGGATGCTTTTATGAACGTCTGGAAGGCGTGGATGGCAAAGATTCCGTATGATATTCAGTTGCGGCATGAAAAGTATTACCAGACGATTTTCTATATGATGTTCATGTCCCTGCAGGGAATCATCAATGAGGCGGAATGCCGGACGAACAGCGGACGCATTGATGCGGTCGTCGGTTGCGGGGAGTGGCTTTATATTGTTGAATTCAAACTTGATAAATCGCCGGAAGTTGCGCTGGAGCAGATTCGAAAGAATGAATATTCGGCTCGTTTCCGGGATTGCGGCAAGCGTATTGTGCTGATCGGGGCGAACGTGGATTTTGAGAATCGGACGCTGACGGGGTGGAAGCACGAAGAAGTGTAATTTTTTTCTGAAATCCATGCTTTCCGTGTTGAATTTGCTGGGAAAAAAAGTATATTCCCCTGCAGGAGAAAATTTTTAACAAGGAGTCGGATTTCAAATGAACGCTTCGGAAGTAACCCCGCAGAGCAGGGTTTGGCTGGAAATCAATCTCGATACGATTGAACGGAATTTCAAACACATTCAGGAGGCTGTCAAACCGCTTCAGGTGCTCGCAGTGCTCAAGGCGAACGCGTATGGACTCGGGGTCGAGAAAATCGCAGAACGGCTCGACCGCGCAGGCGCGGCGGGATTCTGCGTTGCGGAACTCAAGGAGGCGCTGCCGCTCGTCAAGTTCGGAAAACCCGTCCAGATCCTCGGCGCGGTCCTGGATTATGAAATCGCTCCCGCCGTCGCAAATCATATCATCCTCGGCATCACCGATGTGAACATTGCGCGGAAAATCAGCGCGGAATCCGTCCGGCAGAACGTCCGCACCGAAGTTCAGCTCAAAGTCGATACCGGAATGGGACGTCTCGGCATACTCGAAGATGACGTTCTGTCCGTCGCAAAAGAGGTCGTGAAGCTCCCGAACCTCGATCTCAAGGGGATTTACACGCATTTCCCGATCGCTTATCATGGCGCAGACCGCTACAGCTTTACGCAGACCGCACGTTTCCTTTCCATCATTGAGAAGCTCGCAAAGCACGGAATCAATCTTGAAAAACGTCATATTGCAAACAGCGACGCCATCAACAACTGTCCGTTTGCAACCGTTCCTCCGTTTACACATGTCCGTGCGGGAATCAACCTGCACGGATCGTTTGACACCGAGGGGCAGCGCGCGCTGAAGCTGGAACCGGTTCTTTCGCTCAAAACGTATCTCGCAGCCGTGCGGATGCTGCCCGCCGGACACACCATCGGCTACGGCTGCACCTGCAAGCTCTTTGAAGACACCCGCGTCGGAACCATCGCGGCGGGGTATGCGGACGGACTGCCGCTGAACCTTTCCAACCGCGGTTATGTGATTGTCAAAGGACGTCTCTGCCCGATTCTCGGACGCCTTTCCATGGATTACACAACGATCTCCCTGAACAGCTTCAAGGAGGGGGAGATTGAGCCGGGCGAAATCGTCACCTGCATCGGCGGCGAAGACCCGAACCGGATCACCGTGGAAGACTGGGCGCAGATCAAGGGGACACATTCCTACGATGTAATCTGTTCGTTCGGAACCCGCGTGGAGCGGGTGTTCGTCACCGATAAATGAAGGATTCCCGGATGAAAAAGTTCTTTCACACCGTTCTTGCCGCCTCTGTGCTTGCCCTGCTTCCGGCGTGTATTAACATTCAGTATGACGGCATTTCCGCGGAGCCGCTTTCCGAATCGGAGCCGGTCGGACTCTATTTTTCCGCCGATCAGATTCCTGTGAAAACGTATGATGTGCTCGGCGAGGCAACGGCGACGGCTGGCGAGGCGTATTCCGCAACGGAGGTCGAGTCGAAATTACGCTCTTTCGCCCGGGAGCACGGGGCGAACGCCGTGCTGATTGTGGATATCAAGCGCACCGTGGCGGGAAAGGCGCGTCCTGATCAGCTCAAGAATCAGAACGGCGGCGCATGGACTCCGGACGACTCCTCCGGCAGCTCCTTCCGGCATTTCCGCGAGGATATGCTGGATTACAGCAAGACGGAAGGGCCGGAGAAGCCTGTTTACGATATTCTCATCAAGGCGAAATTGCTCCGTCTTCCGGCGGAGTGAGGCTTTTCAGCCGCGGAGCTCCAGCACAATATTTTCTCCGCGGAGAGTTTTCCTGCGCAGAACCGTTCCGTTTTCGACCATGATTTCTCCGGAAAACGCATCAGCCCATGTTCCAGGCAAGGGAAAACGGAGTTCCAGTGTGCCGTTCCATTTGCAGTGGACGGCAACCCAGTTTTTTGTCTGCATGATCTGATCACCGCGCGGAGACCAGATATGCACGCCTGCCTCCTGAGCGAATTGTGTCAGGAAGGCCGAGGGCAGGTTCGGTGTGGCGCTCCAGATGGAGGTCCATTCCGGAAAACGCCTGCGCATGAGAGTAGCTCCGTCGGACCCCGCGCGGAACGGAACGAAGGTTCCTTCGACTGCATAGGCGAGGGACTCCGCATCCGGATCCGCTCCGTAAAGGTTCGGGTTGATGCTGCGCGCAGTTCCGAAACTGATCCGTTTCCCGTCGAGTATCGCTTCCGAAATTCTGGAGTTCCTGTTGTCTCTGCGGACAAGATGCATTCCCGTCAGCTCACAGCAGGAATCCGGATCGTTTTTGCCGTTCCGGACGATTCCCGGCGCATGAAACCAGAGAACGGTTCTTCCGTTTCGTTTCAGTTTTGATTTCAGTTCTTCCCGCAGGACATCATCGACGATATGCGCGTTGAGAATCAGAACGAACTTGTAGTGTTCGAGGAATTTATCCGTCATTATGGTCAGGTCTTCCAGACGGAATGTATCGAAAGAGGCTCCGATTGCAGCAATTTCATTGAGTTGCTGCTCGATGAGGCCGCCGGAGAGAAAATGAAACGATTTCGACGCCGCCAGCGAGTCCGTTGAAATGAAAACGGCGATTTCTGCTGTGCTCGTTTTGTCCGCCAGATGCCGTTCGGCAAAAGCCGTGAGCCTGCTGATACTCTGCATGATGCGGCTGTCATGGTACGAGCCTTCTCCGAATAGATCCATGAACCACTGTGTTCCGCCGCTGCGCCAGACGTCGAGGAATCCTCGCTCGATCATGGAAAGCGACTGATCTGTTGTGGCGGGCATGATGTTGTGTGCCGTATTTGAGAGGTGGGTTTCCGTATCATCTTCCGCAAAGTAGAGCTTTCCTGCGAGCAGAACGCTTGAAGGCAGAAGCTGAGCGGTCGAGACTCCGCCCGGCTGGCGTGCGGAGTAACCGACAGGGGCAGACAGAAAATCCAGACTTTTGCAGTTCAGCACAATTTCGTGTGCATCATGTCCGTTCGCATAATGCGAAACGAGGTTTGCAGGCAGGTTCACATATCCGTAGAATGCGCCGAAAATCTTTTCGGAACCGAGTTCCGTCAGTTTTTCTTTTACGGCTTCCGCCTGGCGTACCACGAGTCCCGCCATGTATTCGGACTGACAGCGGAGAAAATCCGTTTGCTGCTGATCGCATTCCGGATTCCACAGAGCGGAAACGGAAGGCTGAAATGCCGAGAATTTTTCCGGAGCGGGAAGCTCCGCAGTCTCAAAGGATGCTTCGGGAGCGTTCCATGCCCGGCGGAGCATATCCGCATCCCTGTATTTCCTGTGCAGAAAATCGCGGAAAATCCGGATCATTGCCGGATTGTAGTCGGCAACTTTCGGTCCCCAGTGCCAGACGTGTTCCGCGCAGTGTCCGAATCCGGAATGATAGCCGGCAATGTGTTCGCCCCAGCGTTTTTCGCAGTATTCAAGACTTTGCTTCAGCGCGGCAAGTGCTTCGCGGATCCACTCTTCCGAGGCGAGAGAAACCATATATTCATCCTCGAAACACCGTTTTTCGAGATCATAAGTTCTCATCAGCGAACCGGGATGGCGCTTTTTCCATTCCTCGGAAGCTTGGAGCCGGAAACGCGGAATGACGAGTGCGTCCGGAGCTCCGTTCAGAATCTGCCGCATCATAGAATCAATGTATTCCGGCGACATGGTCCGGAATACGGCGCCGGGTGCGTCATGCACGGGGGCGCCGTCTTGCAGATCAATGTTGCCGATAAAGGAAAACAGACGGATGCCGGACTGCCGGAAAGCACGAACGTCTCCGGCAGTCATGTTGCGGTTCCAGTGCATAAGCCCGGTTTCCGGGCGTCCGTTGATATGGAGCGCCGGAACTCCGGCAAAACAGCGGACTGCTGTGTGTAATACGCTCATGGAACAGCTTACTCCTCGGCGGTGACAGCCAGAACAATCGGAACCGAGCGTTCGGCTGAAATAATGTCGATGCTTGCAAGAACCGCAAATCCGCGCTGGTCGACATCCTGGTTGGTGACGCCGAGTTTTCTGACATCGTTTTCCCAGACAAAGATGTATCCGCCGACGCCTTCGCCCCACTGACCGGGATGCTCTGCGGGGTAGACATTTCCGGTCCGCGCGGCGGAGACTTCGTTGAGACCCTTTCCACCCGGAACGATTTTCCACTCTCCTGAGTGGATTCCGGCGTAGACATCAAGTTCGCGTACCTGACCGTCTGCAAAATTGAGACGGTAGGTCATGACTTTCCCGTTGTCTGCATTGTAACAGTAGCCGTGCAGGAAGAAAAGACGGCGGACGACTTTGTTCACGGGGATCCCGCGTACGCTTGCGGGCAGGTCTTTCTGGTGGCGTCCCTTGAGCATGATGATGGCGCGGCCTCCGTTTGTCTCCGGATTGACATAGTTGAACGGAACACCGCGGATGATGTCTCTCTGCGGGAATTTCCAGAATTCTTTGCGGACCATGTTTGCCGGCGAATCCGAGAATCCGCGGTTGCAGAACGGCGCGAGATCGATGCTTGAAGTCATGCCGGTTTTGAAGACTTCCGGCAGCGAGTTCGTCAATTTACGGGAGCTGGGAGCCGGCATTTTGGCGAGCTTCAGCGCAGGTCCCGCGTTTTCTTCTTTCGGGAACGGGTAGTCCTCAACGCGGAACGGGGGGAGTGTGAGAACCACTTCGCTGTTTCCTTCCGCAACCGGAATTTCATACGCACATTCCCACAGCCCGCGTTCCGGCTGAATCTCCTTGCCGTTCAGCAGAACGGATTCGGGTCTGATCATGGAAACAACGGTCAGCGTGTCCGGCCGTTCCGAGCTGAGCGAAATCCGGGCGACACGTTTTTCTCGGTTCCAGGTTCCGGCAACGAGACGGGCGCGTCCGAAGTCGCCGATCCAGACCGGATCGTTCTGTCCGATGATGTGCGGAAGCACGTTGGTTCGGAGGTTGTGTTCATGCATGGAAAGGTTGTGATAGAGTTTTGCCCAGCTGTTTTTATCCATCTTCATGAAAGGCTTGTCCGCCGTGTAGCCGAACGGGAAAGTCTGACGGTAAAGCTGACGGACTTTTGCTCGGTCGCGGGTGGAGAATGCAAGGAATTTGATATAGTTCCAGGCGTTGATGCTGCGCTCGGATCTTCCGTGGTACATGTAATTGTGATCGTTCCATTCCGGAAGGTCGCGGGAGAATGTGCCGAGCCATTTTTCCGCATCGGCGAAGCAGAAGCGGAGGAGCGTTCCGTAGAACGGGTAGTCGTTTGTGCAGCCGACGGTCTGTAACGGCGCGTTCCATGCATCCTTTGTATACGGTTTCCAGGGAGCTGTGCGGAATCCGCTCTGGAAGACTCCGAGCTGTCCGAGAGCCGCTTTCGGCGACTGCGCCTCCGGAGTGTTTTTGACATGTGCATTGTAGACAATCACATTCGGACTGATGAAGTTGATGGTTGTCGCGTTCTGTTTCGACGCAATGTAAAGTGCGTGGGCGGCAAGATCAGGTTCGTTCATCGCTTTTGCCATGCGGTACATCAGGGAAGAACAGCGGAAGCCGTCGCCGTACATGTCTCCGTAGAGAATGATTCCGCTTGAGAGCGTGTTCATGCCGGGAGCCTGCCAGGTCTGGTTGAAATCAACCGCCGTGTAGAATTCTTTCAGCCGTTCCCAGTGACGTTCGGCGAGACGCCAGTCGTGGAAGAACAGAGCACGTCCGTATGCGGCAAACATGGAAAGCTGGTTGAACAGCGTCATATCGCCGACGATGCCCTCTGCACCCTGGTTGTTTCCGCGCCATCCGCCGAGAAATGCGGAGCGTCCGGTGACGGGGTCGATGCGGATTTCCGGGGTGCGCACCCGCGGGTTCAGTTCACGTCCGCCGTTGACGCTCATTTCACCGCTGATTGCCATGTCAAGCAGAAGCGGCTGACGCGGCTGATCAAGCAGATCTTTCGCTTCGGCGTTCAGGAGGCAGTAACCGGCAAGTTTATTGAGGATGTTGCCGGAGTTGTAGTCGCGGGTGAACGCCGAGCGGATGTCATCGCCCTTTTGCGCAAGAACGGTCTGATTGAGTTCATTGATCAGTTCTTCCTCTCCGGAAACTGGCTTGAGCACGATGCGTTCCAGAAGGTCGGGAACGGGGAGCGTGTAGCTGACAGTATCGCCCTGGACGGTCCGGTAGAACCCGAAGCGTGTCGCCATGAGCATTTGGGAAGGCTGATCCGGACGGATACGGCTGTTCAGGGTGTAGGCGACGGGGAACGGGGTGTATGCGGGCACGGAAGCGGGCCAGTCGCCTTTGTTCAGAACTTCCGCTTTGCGGATTCTGTTCCAGATGCGCAGTGAGCCGTCTTTCCCGAACGCATAGAACTCATCCATATCGAGCGGGAAATACTTCAGATGCCTTGCCGTATTCCGGCACTGGGCGAGAACGTCGGCGGGGAGTGTTTTCCATCCGGACCCGAATTCCGGCGTTTTCGCCTCCGCTCCGTAAAGCGTTGCGACGGCGAATCTGCCGACCTGCGGAGCACGCTGAATGCGCAGTCCGTTTCCGTTCCATTCGAGGCTTCCCGGCTTGTTTTCGAAGCAGACGAGCACGGGAAGTTTCGGAGACTTGTTTTCGCGCCAGAGCAGAAGCAGCCAGTTTTCGGTCATTTTGCCGGAGGGCACCTGATTCCCGCGCTCGAAAATTCTGACTTCCCCGTCAAACACGCCGGCAACGGCGTCCGGGGCAAGCGGAGTGCCGACGGAACTTTCGATAACGCTGACCTTGTCTGTGTGTGCGTTGAAGAGGATGCCCGGCGCGATGGCGCTCCACCAGACATCAATGTCGACCTCCCTGCCGGAGCGGTCGCGGTAGATGTTTTTCCGTTTCGCATAGGTCCAGGAGCCTTCGCCGAGTTCATAGCGGCTGAAGGTGCATTCATCGGCATCGAAGGAGACTTCCCAGTCGAATTTCGCGTTTTTGAACGGCAGAAAATCGTCTTTTATGCTGCGGTACAGACTTCCGCCGCGGACGTTTGTGTTCAGGAGCGGCTGCCAGCTTCCGCCGAATCCGAAATTTCCCGTGCTGAGGAAACTGGTTCCGGGGCGGACTGCCGGGGCGGTTCCGTCATCCGCATAAACCCGGGCGCGGATTTTCGCAAGTTCGTTCACCGTCTGTTTTTCCAGCTGTGCGCAGCTGCTGTATTTTTTTGCGTTGAACATGTTGCGCCACTGTTCAAGTTTCTGCCGCACGGCGTAATCCCTGACCGGGATATGTGTGCCGCCGAGACTTTCACGGAATGCGGCTGTCCGTTTGAGCGCTTCAAGTTCGTTTTCAAGCGTGATGATGCGTGCACCGAGACGGAAGCGTTCCTCAATGACGCTTTTATAAAAGGAGAAAGCCTGGTCAAAGACGGCGTCGGACGGGAGAGTCTGGACCTTCGGCGCATTGGCGCGGATGGTGTTGATCCGGCCGATTTCGAATTCGCAGTCGGCATCAAGTCCGGCTTTTGCCAGAACCGCCGCGGAACGGCGCCAGTCCTTGATGCTTTCCTTGATTTCGGATTCATAATCTTTTGCGCGCTTCTTCGTATACCATCCGATATTCGGCGTGTACGGCTGACCGTTGCTCCGGACGGAGAGCTGAAGCATGATCCGTTCGTATGCTTCGAGTTCCTGCCGGACCTGTTCCGGGGAGAGTTTTGAGAATTTCTGCACGGCATCGGGAAAGTGGCGGTCGATTCCGGAAAGGAATCGGGGAACGTGTCTGCGTTCCAGTACCTGCTGTCCCAGTTCAATTGCTTTTTCAAATTTACGGTTTTCCTCCGTGAGACCGGCAAACAGAAGCGGTGCTGCTGCGCAGAGGATCAGGGAAAGTGAAAATTTCATGATCAGCGTCCTCCCATGAAATATTGTTTGTTGAGGGTTATGACTCCGGTATGCATACGGTGACTGGCAACGTGTCCGTCTTTGTAGAGATAGTTTCCGCGGAGTCCGCCCGAATGAATGTTTCCGCTTGCATATTCGTCGTTGTCGGCGAGAGTTTCGCTCCAGCAGTAGATGAGACTTCTACTTCTGGTTACCTGGCGGGCCATGATGCCCGTGGTATCGGTATAGCGCATTTCACCGGCGATGACGCGTCCCTTGATGTTGTAGAGCTTGCGTCCGCGCGGTTCTTTCCCGGCGTTGTTTTGAGCCGGGACGTTGAGCCCCCATGCGTATGCCTGATGCGCAACTCCGTCTTCGCTGCAGTTGGTCGGTACATAGTTCGTTGTGAAGATCGTGGAAACGGCTCCGGTAAAGGGCTCGCGCAGCTTGGTTGCCGCAGTCGGGCAGACGAAGACGGATTTCGCCGTGTGGAGGTAGCGGTTTACCGTATACTTCGGATAGTGTGCATACTCACCGGTGTCACCGGCAGTCGACTGTTTCACCGCGTACGGGGATTTTACGTATTCCATGATGGAGTCGGTGAAACTGATGTCGTTCGACTGCAGCAGATTCGGGAGGTAGTCGTTGTTGTCGACCGTGTACATCATCAGTCCTGTTCCGGTCTGCTTCAGATTTGCGGAACAGGTGATCGCCTGAGCCTTTTCTCTTGCCGCGTTCAGTGCGGGGAGAAGCATGGCGGCGAGGATGGCGATGATAGAAATTACAACGAGGAGTTCTACAAGGGTGAAACCTGCGGATTTCATCCCCACCGTTTCCCCGGCTGATCGGATTTGTGGACGTTTCATGCCTTCAATCCTTCCGGCGGTTTACCAGGCTGCATTTTTGGACATGAACGAAACGGTCACGGGGACACCCGCTTTGACATTGAAACTCTGACAGAAGTTTCTTTCGTAAGAGGCTGTCATGTAGTATTCGCCGTCGGCGGCATTGCCTTTCATGAGACCGCTCTGGGTGTTCCAGCCGGGAATCCAGCCGTGCGCGGGGACGGTTTCTTCAAAACTGCCGTTTCTGACTGTGATGTTTTGGGCTTCAAACTTGTCATAGGCGGAGACAAACGGGGTTTCGCCTTTTTTGTGGTATTTGCTCATTACCAACATGGTTACAATGCCGTCTTCCGCCGGAACAAAGGTGAAGGAATAGGGTTTCCATTCATCGAATGTTTCGCAGCGGAGTTCGAATCTCTGCTTCTGTTTTTCCTTGTACCAGGGAGAGTCTATGACGATGAAGTTTGCGGGAGATGTTTTTTTGATTTCCAGATTGACACCGCTCTTCATGGAGTCGAGGTCGATGCGGAGTTCTCCTGCGGCGAGCATTCCGGCGCAGAGCGCGAGGGCGAATGAAAGCGTTTTTTTCATTTTTCCGGTCCTTTCCTGTTTGTGTTTGTTTTAATTATATCATAAAATCAATATTTTGTCAATAGCTTTTCGCAGGAGATGTGTGTATGAAAACGACAAGATGTATTACAAAATAAACATTTTGAGCGTAGAACGTTTTTGCCGATGAAAGTGTTTTTTCATCGGCAAATTTGCATATCCGGCAAATCGGGATATTGTATGGAAAACGGCTTCCGGATGTGCAGAGAGACTGAGCGGCGGAGGCGGAAAGGGGCGTCATGATGGAAAAACGGGGTTTTCATGCGGAATCTTCCGCGGATTACCGGGAAAAAGAGCTTTTTCACGTCCGCCGGCTGATCCAGCTGCATCTCAATATGGATCTTCCGCTTTATCCGTTCTGCTTTGAAGATCAGATACGGACGGGTGATGCGTGGTATGATTCACCGGGCAGAAGTTTCCTGATGCTCATTGCGGTTGAAGACGGCAGTGTCACATACCGGATTGGCGGAAAGAAGTATACGGTGGTTCCGGGGAAACTGCTGGTGGTTCCGGAGTTTCAGGCGTACTACCTGAAGTCTGAGGGGCTGGTTCATGTCTATGTACTGGAAATCAAGGGATGCCACCTCTCTTCCATTCTGTCGTCGCTGCATTTGAACCGGACGGCGCTTTACGAGATGGAAAATTTCGCGGAGTTTCTGACGTCGATGAAGGCAATCGGGAATCTGGCGGATACGGAAAATCCGTCGGAGTTTGTTTCGATATCCGGAAAGAGCTATGAACTTCTGGTGCGGCTGGCGTTTCAGGAAAACCGGAAAATGGAGAAGTCGACTCTCCTTCCGCGGATTCTCGAATTCCTTGAACAGGATTTTGAGCGGAAAGTGACGATGGAAGAGCTGGAAAAGTATACCGGACTCAACAAGATGACTCTGATCCGCATGGTGAAGAAAAAGACCGGCATGACGCCGATGCATTACCGTCTTTCCCGTAAAATCGAACGGGCGGTCTACTATCTTCAGATTCCGGGGATGCAGATCAAGGAGATTGCCTACAAGCTCGGTTTCTGCAATCAGAATCATCTGTCAAAGGCGTTCCGCAGTCTGATGGGTTATACGCCCAGCGGATACCGCAGTTTCCAGAAGCACCTTGCGGATCAGCGGGATGTTGTCACGTCAGCGGAACGGTCGGCGAAATCTCTTCCTGATCCGGAAACTCCCGGCGCAGAAACTCCACCGTCTCAGACGGAAGCGTGACTTCCGCTGCTTCCAGATTCTCTTTCATGTGCGCGGGATTGCGCGTCATGGAGATGGTGACGACATTCGCCTGACTTGTCAGCCAGCTCAGGGCAATCTGTGCGGCGGAAAGTCCCGTCTGATCCGCGACTTCACGGACGCAGTCCGGAACTTTCTCCATAAGCATGCCCTTCTGAAGCGGACGCCAGGCAATCAGCATGACGTCGTTCTCCTGGCAATATTTCAGCAGTCCGGATTTTTCCGCCTCGCGGATTTTGAGGTTGTAATGCACCTGATTGGCAACTACTTTGGAATCCGCCCAGCCTTGCGCATGTTCAAAACGCTCAATCGCAAAATTGCTGACGCCGATGCTGCGGATCAGTTTTTCATCAACCAGCCGGTTCAGCGCACGCATGGTTTCACGGATCGGCACAGAGTCGTCAACCTGGTGGATGAGGTAGAGGTCAAGATAATCGGTTTTCAGCCGTTTCAGCGAGTCTTCCGCGGCGCGGAGAACATCATCGTAATGCAGATGTGTCTTCCAAACTTTGGAGGTCAGGAAAAGAGAGGAGCGGTCAAAGCCGGAAATTGCGTCGCCGACTATTTCTTCGGAGAAGCCGGCGGCGTACATCTCGGCGGTGTCGATATGGCGGTATCCCATTTCAATTCCGGCCGCGAGCGCGGCGGCGGAAGATTTGCCGTCATCCGACGGATCCCGCGTTTCGCGTCCGCCCATCTGCCAGGTTCCGAGTCCGAGAACGGGGATGGAAAAGCCGCAATTGAGTTTCTTTACCGCGTTCATTTCGGGAATCCGACCGACTGGATGAAGAAGACTTCCGATCCTTCCGGGAGGTTCAGTTTGGAAATGAAGCCCTTGTCGAAGCTTCCGCGGATTACGGTGGAGAGTCCGGCGGAGGCGCAGTAAAGGTAGATGTTCTGTCCGATGAATCCGCAGTCAACCGCGCTCATCTTGAGGTTCGGTTGTTTTTTCGTGTCGGCAACATAGACCACGGTCAGCGGGGCTTTCCCGGTGACGGACTGCGTCAGATTTTCGCTTGAAACCTGTACGAGCGTGTTGGCTTTCGCATCGTAGCGGTAGGCGCCGGAGGGGAGAATGGCGTAGAGTGTGATCTCCTGTATGTTGCGCGCGGTGGGGGCGGTCATGCGTCCGTCGGGGCGGTTGATGCCGCCGGCTGCCCACAGCAGGTCGGAGACGGTCTGGGATGGGAGTTGTTTTTCTGCGTAGGCACGGGCGGATTTGCGTTGATTGAGCGTCTGCATGAGCGGCATGCCGCCTTTGCGGTCAGGAGCGGGAAGGGCAATGTCGGCGGCGGAAAGAAGCGATGAGACAGAGAGAGCGGCGGTAAGAGCCAGAGCGAGTTTAGTGTTCATGAGAACCTCCTGTGATTTTCTGGAAATATAGTCCGGCGGATGAAATTTTTCAAGGCTGAAAATGAAAAAAGCCTGTCCCGGGGAGACCGGAACAGGCTTGGAACTATGCGGTTTGCAATGCTCAGTGGAGCATCTTCGTGCCGATGTTGAGGATCGTGCCGATGTGGTAGGCGATGAACGTCATGATGTAGGCGAGGCAGAAGAGCCCGCCGGCTTCCACGAACATCATCTTCCAGGAGTTCAGCTCGCGGCGGATGACCGCCAGAGTTGCGAGGCAGGGGATCGAGAGCAGGCAGAACAGCATGATGCAGAAGCCCTGCAGCGGGGTGTAGACCGATGCCAGCTGTTCGCGCAGCGGAACGGATTCCTCATCTGCTTCACCTTCCGCGTAGAGAATGCCGAGCTGTGAGACGAACACTTCTTTTGCGGCGAGTGCGCCGATCGAAGCGGTCGTGAGCTTCCAGTCGAACCCGATCGGACGGAAGAGCGGCTCGAGAGCGTGTCCGATGCGTCCGGAGATCGTGTATTCCATCGACTCTGCCTGTTTCTCGTTTTCGAGTTTGGAGACTTCATCGTTGAGCTCCTGAGAGAGCTTGACGATCGGAGCCTGGGCTTCGGTGAGTTCCTTTTCGCCGAGTTCCTCGATGGCGTCAGCGGGGATGACTTTGTCCTTCTTGACCTGAGCGAGCACTTCATCCTCGAAGAGCTTGGTGTCCTCAAGGACTTTAATCTGGGCATCGGTCAGCGCTTTGGCGGACTGAACCTTTTCGATCATGCCGTCGTAATCCTTGGAGAATTCCGTTTTTTCAGGCAGAGTGTTGCAGATGTAAAGGATAATGCTGGTCGCGAGGATGATCGTTCCGGCTTTCTGCAGGTACATGCGACCGCGGTCCCACATGTGGAGCAGGAGGCTCTTGAGTGTGGGAAGACGGTACGGCGGGAGTTCCATGAGGTAGACTTCGCCGTCGCCCTTGAAGAGCGTGGATTTCATGATGCGCGCCGCGACGAGGGCGATGATGACGCCGATCAGGTACATGATGAACATCATGGTTGCCTGGTACTTCAGAGCGAAGAAGGCGGGGATGATGAGAGCGTAGATCGGGAGACGCGCGCCGCAGCTCATCAGGGGGAGAACCATGACGGTGACTTTGCGGTCGCGTTCGGATTCAATCACGCGGGTTGCCATGATTGCGGGAACGGAGCATCCGAATCCGAGAACCAGCGGAACGAAGGAACGTCCCTGCAGCCCGAATTTGCGCATGATGCCGTCCATGACGAACGCTGCGCGGGCCATGTAGCCGGAATCTTCCAGAATCGCGATTGCGAAGAAGAGGAAGAGGATGTTCGGGAGGAAGACGATAACGCCGCCCACGCCGCCGATGATGCCGTCCGTGACGAGGTCGCGGAAGTAGGGCAGGGTGTCTTCACTCCAAACCGCCTTGACGGTGTCGCCGAGCCATGCGAAGAAGTCTTCGATGTAGCCCATGAAGGGATCGGCGAGGGTGAAGGTGAACCAGAAGGTTGCGTAGATGATGAGGAGGAAGAGCGGGAGACCGAGGAATTTGTTGGTCATGACCGCGTCGATCTTGTCGGAGATTTCGCGGCGCTTTTCCTGTGTCATGGAGATGGCGTCGCGGCAGGCTCCGGCGAGCATTGCGTAGCGGCGGTCGGCCATGAAGGTGTCGGCTTCGATTGCGTGTTTGTCCCAGAGGTGCTTGATCTGGACTTCGACTTCTTCGTGGACAGCTTTGAACTCGGGGATGCGCATTGCGGCGGTATCGTGTTCAAGAAGCTTGATTGCGAAGAAGCGTGCGGGGATGTGTTTGTATTTTTCAACGTTGAGGGCGTCGATTTTGTCTGCAACGGCTTTGATGGCATCATCGATGTCTTCGCCGTAAGTGAGCATGGGAACGCCGTGGTCTTCAAGCTTGGAGAGTGTCTCCGCGAGTTTGGAGAGGAGGGGGCGTACGCCGTCGGTTCTGCTTCCGATGGTCTGGACGATCGGGGAGCCGAAATATTTTTCCAGCTTCGGGATGTCAAACTTAAGACCTTTTCTCTTGGCGTCGTCGCTCATATTGAAAGCGAGGAGCATGGGGATGTGGAGTTCGGCGAGCTGGGTTGTGAGATAGAGGCTGCGGCGCGGAATGGAGGAATCCACGACGTTCAGAATCAGGTCGATTCCGGTTTTGGTGAGCTCCTGGAAGACGACGTCTTCTTCGGGGGAGGAGGACGAGAGGGAGTATACGCCGGGCAGGTCGATGAGTTCAATTTCCATGTCGTTCAGTACAAATGAACCGGATTTGCTCTCGACTGTGACACCGGGATAGTTGCCGACGTGCTGGCGGGCGCCGGTGAGCGCGTTGAAGATGCAAGTCTTGCCGCAGTTCGGGTTGCCTGCAAGAGCGACTCTGAAATGTTTTTTCATCTTAGTTGGCCTCTTCTTTCTTGATAACGAAATTTGCGGCGTCGTCGCGATGAAGCGCCATGCTGGTTTCCATGACTTTGACGCGGAGCAGACCTCCGAACGGTGCGTGAGCCTCCATGAGGAGTTCGGTTCCCGGGACGAGGCCGATGTCCGCGAATTTTTTGCGTCCGCGGGCGTCCGGAAGAACTTTCACAATCGTCGCGGTCATACCGACGGGAAGTTCATCCAGAGTGGTTTCATTTCCGGTGGGGACTTTGTACTCGCGGGTTTTGGAGGCGTCGCATCCGCATCCGCACGAACATTTGTGTTGTGTCATTTTCTTTCTGTCCTTTTCTGAAAGCCGGAGGAGCGGTGTTTGAGACCGTTCCGCCGGTAGTTTGTTTTTTAAATCATTAGCGGCTTCTAACTCCGTTGTTCAAAAAAACGCCCGATGAATTCATCCGATTGCAAGGATGACCGATTCGAGCATTTTTCCGGAAAGTCCATTGCGGGGCGTTCCCCGGTCTCCGTGCGGAAACCGTCCGATGGAGCTGCTTTTCTGCCGTTTCTGTAATTTACCGCAAAAAAAGTTTTTTTCAAGTAGCAGTGACTAATTTTTATTGTGTTTTCTTTTTCCCCGCATATTTTCAGGTGAAAAAGGAACCGTCGCGCAGTTCCAGAATCCGGTCGGCGAGCGCCGCGACGGAGCGGTCGTGAGTGACCATTACGATCGACATGCCGCCGGATTCGTGGATGGAACGGAAGATGTCGAGGATGCCTTTGCCCGTGACGGAGTCGAGGTTTCCCGTCGGTTCGTCGGCAAGGAGAAGCTCCGGTTCGTTGAGCAGGGCGCGGGCGATTGCGGCCCGCTGCTGTTCGCCGCCGGAAAGTTCGTTCGGACGATGCCCGATGCGGTGGGAGAGGCCGACGCGTTCCAGGAGTTCCTCCGCGCGCTTGCGGCAGACGGAAGCGGAACGTCCGTCGAGCATTCCCGGAAGCATTGCGTTTTCGAGAATCGTCAGTTCGGGAAGGAGGTGATAGGACTGGAACACGAAGCCGATTTTTTTGCGCCGGAAGACGACGTTTTTGCGCGGTGCGAGTGCGGTCGTGTCGGTTCCGTCGATCAGAACGCGTCCGGAATCTGGGCGCGAGATGGTGCCGATGATGTCGAGCAGAGTTGTTTTTCCGCTTCCGGATGCTCCGGTGAGAGCGATCCATTCACCGCGTCCGGCGGTGAAGGATACGCCTTTGAGGATGTCGATGCGGGTTGCCGCGATCCGGAAAGACTTTGTGACCATTTCCACGGAGAGGAACGGTTCGCCGGTTTGATTATTCATAACGCAAGGCTCCTGCGGGGTCGAGTTTTGCTGCGCGAAACGCCGGAATCACTCCGCCGAATGTGCAGAGAAGGATGGAGATCGCGGCGATCCAGAAGACGTCGCTTACGACGATATGCGCGGGAAGTTCGTTGAAAACATAGAACTCTTTCGGGAAGATTTCCTGTCCTGAGATGAAGCGGAGCGCGGCGAGAATCTTCATGCGGAAGCGGACCACCAGCACGCCGAGTCCGATTCCGCACACCGTGCCGATCAGCCCCACGAAAAATCCCTGCAGAATGAAGATCCGCATGACGGTTCCGGAGGAGGCGCCCATCGACTTCAGCACGCCGATTTCACGCGTTTTCTGAATCACGGTCGTGATCAGCGTGTTGGTGATGCTGAACGCGGCGACGAGCACGATGAACACGAGGAGGAAGAATTGCATGTTTTTCTCCACGTTCAGCACGCCGAGCAGCCGGGCGTTGAGTTCCTGCCAGGAGTAGACGCGGTGGAGCGGGAGGTCGCTTTTCAGCGCCTGCATGAACGGATTCATGCGGAACGGGTCTTTGGTCCAGATGTAAACGCCTGTCGCGGCGCCGAGGGGAAGCCCGAAGAGCTCGTCGGCGTCTTCCAGATTGAGGAAGAGAACGTCGCGGTCGAAGTCGTATTTGCCGAACGCGAATGTTCCGCTGATTTTGAATTCGCCGGGAAGGTACGTCTTGTCGCTGAGCTGAATTTTGCCATCGGCATCGCGCTTGACGAGTCCCGCCAGATGAGACGGTGAATGCAGGAGCACCTTGTCGCCCGGCATAAGCCCGAGGTCGCGCGCGGTCAGGTAGCTGATGAGAACCTCTCCGCGGTTCAGGGAGAACTTTCCGCGTTCGATGACCTCATCAACCTTGAACTGTTTTGCGCCGTCCTCCGGATCAAACGCCACGAGCTGTTTCGGGATAAAACGGTCGCCGACCTGGAGCAGGACGGGCGCGGCAACGATCGGAAGCGCAGTTCCGCCGTGTTTTTTGACGGTTTCGGTGACGGTTTCCGGGTACGCCATGTATCTTCCGGTGAGCGAATACGCCTGTGCGTGCGAGGTTGTGTCGAGCAGCTTTTCCTTCATCTTGTCCGTGAAGCCGGTCATGACGGCGAGGACGACGATGAGGACGCCGACGCCGAGCGCCACGCCGACTACGGAGATCAGAGTGATGACCGAGACAGCACTGCGTTTCGGTTTGAAATATTTCCAGGCAAGGAACAGATCCGCGTAATGAATCATGGAGTTTTCCTTACTTTTTCGCCGCGAGGGCTCCGAGTTCCGCCGAGCGGTCCGCCGCGGAGACGACAGCCTGTGCGACCGTTGCGGCGAATGCGCCCTTTGCGAGTTCCATCACGCCACGCGAGGTGGTCCCGGCAGGAGAGATGACGGCGTCGCGCAGTTCGCCGACGGTCGCGTTGGCGTCGCGCGCCATCTTGGCGGAACCGAGAACGGTCTGGATCGCAAGTTCAATTGCGGTCGCGCGCGGGAGTCCGGCATAAACGCCGCCGTCCGCAAGCGCCTGGATGAATTCGAGAACGAACGCCGGGCCGCTTCCGCTGAGTCCGGTTACCGCGTCCAACTGGTTTTCGCCGACTCTGCGGCAGAGGCCGACTGCGGAAAGCAGAGTTTCCGCTTCGGCGAGATCTTCTTCGGAGACGGCGGGAGAAGCTGCGATGCAGCTCATTCCTTCACCGACAAGCGCGGGCGTGTTCGGCATGACGCGGACGATGCGTTTGGTTCCGGTCAGAGCTTCCAGAGCAGCGATTGTTGCGCCGGCGACGATCGAGATCACCAGACGGTTTCCGATGGCGGCGCGGATCGCTTCGACTGCGCCCGTCAGGTACTGCGGTTTGACGGCAAGGAGAACCGCGTCGGTGTTCTCGAGTGCGGCGACAGGGGAGGAGAACGCCGTTCCTCCGCAGGTCTTGCAGAATTGTTCCGCTGCGGCGGGGAGCGGGTCAAAGGTATGGATTTCGGTTTTGATATTCTTCCGGACCATTCCTCCGGCGATTGCGGTCGCCATCTTTCCGGCGCCGATGAAACAGATTCCACGCATGGGTGTTCTCCTTTGTTGAATTATTTTACAAAGGAATATAGCATCATCTGCGGAAAATAAAAGAGGAATTGGAAAAAATTACCTGCGAATCATGCGCGCCGGATCGGGCGTGCCGACCGGCCCCTTGCGGACTTCAGCCATCATGCGCTGGAAATCCGCCTCCGTTGCGATGTACGACGCCGAGGCGCGAAGCGTGCCGGGATAGCCGCGTCCGCGCAGATACTCCAGAATGCATTTGCGTCCGATGCGGAAACCGAGTTCTTCGCCGTAAAACGCGGTCATTTCATGCAGATGCCGTTCCAGTTCATCTGCGAACTCCTGTACGGACGGCGGCTGAAACGCCGGGTCGGAGACTTCGGAGAAAATCCACGGGTTGCCGAGCGCTCCGCGGGCGATCATCACGCGGGAGCAGCCCGTTTTTTCGCGCATTTCACGGCACGACGCGGCATCCATGATTCCGCCGTTCGCAATCACAGGAATTGTCAGCGCTTCGCGCACGGCGCGGATGATGTGAAATGCAACCGGTCCCGAATAGAACGCTTTCATGACGCGCCCGTGCAGGGTCAGCGCCTGCGCGCCCGCCTCTTCAAGACGTTTGGCAAAACGGACGGTCGGTTCGGGATCTTCCGGGTGCTGGATACGGGTTTTGACGGTCACCGGAATGCGGGATGTGCGGACGATGAGCTCGAACGCCTTCACCGCTTCATCGGGACGGCGCAGAGCGAAAGCGATGCCTTCGCACTTGCGCTCGACTTTCGGAGCGGGGCAGCCGAGATTGAAGTCCAGAACGTTATAGCCGCGCTCATTGATGATTTCAACGGCGCGCTTGAGGTGGTCAAGGTCGGAACCGACAAGCTGGATTCCGAGAAAATCCTCCAGAGGGGAACGCTGCGCCAAAGTCAGCGTTTTCTGATTGCCGAAGACGAGAGAACCCGCATCGATCATTTCCGTAAATGCGTAGCGGCAGCCGTGGCGGCGCGACGACAGCCTCATCGGCATATCGGTATGCCCCGCCAGCGGAGCCTGAATCACCGCATCTTCCGGATAGACGGTCATTCCCATTTGGAGAAGACGATGCACGCATTGGAGCCGCCGAAGCCGAAGCTGTTGCTCAGTGCGTGTTTGAGGTCGACGTTTTCACGAGTTTCGCGGATGAGATCGGCCCAGGCGAATTCGTCGCCGGGTTCGTCGAGGTTGGCGGTCGGGCAGATGAACGAGTGTTCGATCATGAGCGAAGAGAAAATCGCTTCGACAGCGCCCGCTGCGCCGATCATGTGACCCGTCATGGATTTTGTGCTGTTGATGACCGGTTTTGCGGTTTCATTAAAGACGAGGCGGATGGATTCCATTTCCACGGGGTCGCCGACCGGAGTTGCGGTTCCGTGCGTGTTGATGTATCCGATATCTTTCGGTTCGAGGTTTGCCATGCGGAGAGCCTTGCGCATGAGGTTTGCGCTGGATTCCGCATTGGGGACGACCATGTCGGTGGCGTTGCTGTTTGCGGAGAAACCGGAAAGGATCGCTTTGGGCTTGTGTCCGCGGGCAAGTGCGCGGGATTCGCGTTCGAGAATCAGAATGCCGGCGCCTTCGCCGAGAACGAATCCGTCACGCTTCTTGTCGAACGGACGGCTTGCGCACTGCGGTGTGTCGTTGTAGGAATGGGAGAGCGCGCGCATGGCGTTGAAACCGAGCGCCTGTTCCCAGCTGACCTCTTCGGAGCCGCCGACCATGACGATGTCATATTCGCCGGAGAGAATGAGGCGTGCGCCGGCGATGATCGCCTGGGCGCTGCTGGTGCATGCCGCGCTGATGTCGTAGGATTCGCCGGTGAGCCCGAAGACGAGCGAGAGGTTCGCCACTGCGGAAGATGGCATGATGCGCGGAACGGCAAACGGGGAGACGCGGCGGATGCGGCGCGTTTCCATATAGGTGGTTGCGTTCGCGTAGACCTCGGAGTATGCGGAGCCGCCGCAGCCGTTGATGACCGCCATTTCATGCGGCAGGTTTTCCATGGTGAATCCGGCTTCGGTGAGAGCCTCATAGGCCGCCGCGACCGCCATTTTCGAGTTGGCGGACATGAACCGTTTGTTTTTCTGATTGAGAACGGGGCATTCGACGTCGTGGTTTGAGAGACCTGCGACCTGAGCATCGAGACCGAGTTCTTTCCATTCGGGAACGAAAACGGTTCCGGTCTTCCCCTCTTTCAGAGCCTTCATATTTTCATCGAGCCCGACGCCGATCGGCGTGACGAGTCCGCGTCCTGATACAACAATTCGATCTGTCATGGAATATCCTTCCCCGGTGTTAGCCGATACTCTCAAAAAATCCTTTGCGCAAATCTCACGGTTAATATACAGCCGAATAAACAGTTTTCAAGGGTGTTTGAGAATTTTATTCTCCGGATGTGCGGGGAAACGGAGACAAGGCGGGAAAGAAGACGCTTTTAAAGAACAAAAACCGCCGGAGTTGAGGTCGCGGCGGTTTTTGGCTGACCGGATTTCGGATTATTTGCAGCAGCAGTCGTCATGCTCATGATCATGACAGCCGCAGCCGCATTCATCGTCTTCGATCGGGGTGTAGCAGGCGTCGAAGAAATCGCTGGCTTCCACCTTCTCCACGCCCGGAATGGAACGGAAGAATTCAACCATTTTGTCCTTGCGTTCGGCTTCGTTCGTGCGGATGCGGCCTGTCGCGAACAGAAGATCGCAGTTGTCAAGATTGAAGGTTCCGCCACAGGTCATGTTCAGCTCGCCCGCTTTGGCGAGAATCTTGTCGACGAGCTCGTCGGCTGCTTCCGGTTCGAGCTTGGCATAGGTTGCGGTCAGATCGAAGGCGAGTTCCTTGAATTCGCCGAGACATTTTTTCTTGCGGATGCGTTTGTTCATCTGTTTTTCTCCTTACACTCCGGCGAGTGTAGCTTTGTAGTTCGCGACCATCTCTTCCACGGGGACATCGACTTTGCCCGCGGCGGAAACGAATTCCAGATTGCCGCTTGTATTGGTTTCGCCGACTTCCGCGAACGGAATTCCGGCAAAGATTTCTTTCAGTTTTGCGACGTCGCCCTTTGCGCAGGTGACGAGGAAGCGGCTGTTCGATTCGGAGAACAGGGTCTCCAGATCATTCAGCTTGTCCGTCTTCGGAACGGCGTCAAGGTTGATTGTCATGCCGAGACGTCCGCCCATTGCGGCGCGTGCGGCGGCAATGGCGAGTCCGCCGATCGCCGGGGAGATTGCGGAGTGGAACAGTCCGGCGTTGAGCGCCTTGCAGTACGCCGCATAGGTCTTGTTCGCCATATCCGCATCCACCTTCGGGACGTCGTTGCCGATCTTGCCCAGCATGGCAAAGTATTCGCTGCCGCCGAGTTCGCGCTTGGTCGCGCCGATGACGCAGACGGCGTCGCCCGCAAGTTTGGCGTCGATGGAGACTGCTTTGGAGATGTCGTTGATCTTGCCCATGACGCTGAACAGAACGGTCGGCGGGATGGAGATCTTGCGTCCGCCGCGGGTGCTGTCGTTCTTCATGCTGTCCTTGCCGGAAACGCAGGGAACGGTGAAGGCGAGCGCGTAGTCGTAGAGAGCCTTGTTTGCGCGGACGAGCTGGGCGAGCTTGTATTCGCCGTCCGGAGTCTTTTCGCTCTGAACCGGGTCGGGCCAGCAGAAGTTGTCAAGGCCGGCGAGGTGGTTCGGGTCGGCGCCGACTGCAACCGCCTGGCGGATAGCAACATCCATGGTGGAAGCCATCATGTGGTAGGTGTCGATGTCGCTGTAGCGCGGCATGATGCCGGCGGAGAGGACAACGCCTTCCATCGTGAGCGGTTCAACCATGTAGACGGTCGCATCGGAAGCAACGTCGCGTTTCACACCGGTGTACGGCTTGATGACGCTGAGACCTTTGACCTCGTGGTCGTACTGGCGCGCCTTGTATTCGCCGGAGCAGATGTTCAGGCGGCCGAGCATGGAGAGCACATCAGCTTTGACGGAACGGTTCGCAAGGACGGGTTCTTCAAAGTGTTTCGGTTCCCAGACAGCCTTGAGGTGAAGGCGCGGAAGTCCGTCATGCATGAAGCTGATGTCGAGGCAGGCGACGACTTTATCGCCGTAGGTCATGCAGAACTTGCCGTCGTCGGTGAATTCGCCGAGAACGGTTGCCTCAACGTCGCGGGCTTTCGCCATGGCGAGAAATTTGTCGATGTTTTCCGGGGGAACGGCGAAGCTCATGCGCTCCTGCGCTTCGGAAACGAGGATTTCCCACGGACGGAGTCCGGCGTATTTCAGCGGGGCTTTTGCGAGATCCATGCGGCATCCGTTGGAGATTTCCGCCATTTCGCCGACACTGGAGGAGAGGCCGCCCGCGCCGTTGTCCGTGACGAAGCGGTAGAGGTTGCGTTCGCGGATTTCATAGATGAAATCGGACATTTTCTTCTGGGTGATCGGGTCGCCGATCTGAACCGCCTGCACGGGGCTGTCCTTGTGCAGCTCTTCGCTGGAGAAGGTCGCACCGTGGATGCCGTCCTTGCCGATGCGTCCACCGGTCATGACAATGAGGTCGCCCGGCTTGATGTTTTTCGTGGAGCCCGGAACTTTGCCGACCATTTTCGGGAGGGTGCCGAGGGTTCCGCAGTAGACGAGCGGTTTGCCGATGTAGCGTTCATCAAAGCGTTCCCAGCCGATTCCGTAGGGAATGCCGCTCTGGTTTCCGCCGTCGATCACGCCCTTGTGAACGCCGTCGCGGAGGCGGCGCGGGTGGAGCAGACCTTCGGGAACGTCCTTCGGGTCGGTGAACGGCGAGCCGAGACAGTAGCCCCAGACGTTGACGAGAAGATCTGCACCCTGTCCGGTCCCCAGCGGGTCGCGGTTGACTCCGACGATACCGGTCATTGCGCCGCCGTAGGGGTCAAGTGCGGAGGGGCTGTTGTGGGTTTCAACCTTGTAGACAAGGTCGAGCTTGTCATTGAATTTGATCACGCCCGCGTTGTCGGTGAAGACGGAGACGAGCCAGTCGACTTTCTTCGCGATCTCCTTTGTGCCTTTCTGGACGAAGGTTTTGTAGAGGGAGACATAGTGATCGTGTTCGCCGGTGGTCTTGTCGGTGTAGTCGACTTCCGCACTGAAGATTTTGTGCTTGCAGTGTTCAGACCAGGTCTGCGCGAGAACTTCGAGTTCGACGTCGGTCGGTTCGCCGAGTCCGTACTGCGCGCGGTCCTTTGCGGTGCGGAAATAATTCTGAATGGATTTCATCTCCTCAAGGGTCAGCGCGAGCGTTCTGGAACGGCTGATTTCCATGAGTTTTTCATCGGAGACATTGAGGTCGATGAGGTGGACTTCCCCGCCGCCGATTCCGTTGACGACCGGCTTGTTGAGCGGCATTCCGTTCTTCGCAACTTCGTCGCGGGAGAGAACTTTGACGGATTCGATCAGCTGGTTTGCGAGAACTCCGTGCGCGATGGTTTCGACCTGCCCGCGGGTGAGATCCTTTGCGGTGAACATGTATTCGACGGAGCTGTAGACGTCTTCGGAGCGGGAGAGCTTGCGGCCGATGATGTCGCCGACAGCCTCACGTGCGGTGCGGCCGACGTTGTCAGTGACGCCGGGACGGAATCCGACGGCGACGATCCAGTCGAAGTCGAAGGGCTGTCCGGGTGCGGATTCTCCGACGCGGTGATCCTGAAGAACCGGATTGGCGAGTTCGGCGGCGATCTTTTCCGCCTGTTCCTGCGTGATGTCCGCGGAGACGGTGAAGACGTCCCGGGTGCGGATTTTTTCAACGTTGCCGTGAAGGAAATCGTTGATTTTCTTGAGGGCGGCTTCGCCTCTGGCGTCATGCCATTCGGGCTTGACCGCGATTTCAATTCTGTAATCCATTCTGACCACCTTTTGTTCAGTTGTAAAAATCATCCGGTAAGATACACCGGAAATGCCGTTTTTTCAATCGCAAAAGCGAGGAAAAACAAAAAAGCCGGAGTTTTTGCTCCGGCTGGAAAACGGAATCCGTTTTTTTACTTGGATTCCACTGTGAAGGACTGCCAGTCCTTCAGGGAGAATCCGTGGTCGGAACCCTGGCAGAATCTGATCTTTTTCGGTCCCGGGATGTTGTTGTAGATGATGGTCACGCCGCTCGGGGGGCAGACATAGTCGCCGAGACCTGCGCGTTCAATGTAGGTGTTGCAGGTCAGCGGGATGCGCTTGGCATGGTTGACGATGTCGTAGTAGTCGAGCGCGGGAACATAGTCCGGGCGCCAGCCGTTGAGACGGTTGATGGTTTTGTGGGCGCCGAGGTCGGCGCACCACGGAATCGAGGGCTGCGCATAGGTGACCTGCGGGTCGAGTCCCGCCGCCCAGATGGTCTGGAGTCCGCCCTGGCTGCCGCCGAAAATGCGCAGATCCTTGCCGTTCCACTGCGGGAGGGCCTTGACGAACTGGAGCGCGCGCATCACGCGGAGTGCCATGCCGTTGAAGTAAGCCGTCTCCGGATCGCTGTTCTGTTTCGGATCGAATGCGTAGATTTTGCCGTTGGATTTGATTTTTTCAAAGAAATCCTTGTAGTAAGCGTTGTCTTTGCCGAGGTCGTAGCCGTGAGCGTTGACGTCGAAGTTGATGGCGTCCTTCGGGAGCCATGTGGCGTTGGAAGGTCTCTGGATGTGGGTTCCGTAGCCGTGGAAGGAGACTTGTGCTTTCAGGGATTTGTCTTTGGCGTTTTCGGGAATGGAGAGGTAGCCGGTGACGGGACGCGGGCCAGCGCAATCCACGGAAACCGCATACTGTTTGACGCCTTTGGTTTTGCACGGAACTTCCGTCATGGTGTACTTGACCGGAACGGCGTTGAGTTTCGCCTTCTGTTTTGCCCAGAACTCATCGAAATCCGCCGGTTCGGGAACCGCCTGTTTGAGGGAGAAGATATCCACGCCTGCGCCGCCGTCAAATTTTGCGCGCTTGATGAATTTTCCCTTTTCCCACGGGTGGGGATAGGAGAGGGTGACCTGGCGTCCATTGGGGTCGAGCAGCCATGCTTCCATGCGGACAAATCCGGGTTTGTCGGAACTTGTGGTGATGGTGATCGGCTTTCCCGGAGTGACGATTTCGATGCCGGATTTGGTGATGCCGTCATCGCCGGTGCGTTTCCATTTGATGGAATAGGCCTTTTTGGGGAGCTGCTGGTCGCCGAAATCCACGGTGAAGGTGAAGTTCATCGGCTCGCCGGGCTTGTAGTTGGGGTTCTCGCGATCCAGCTTCGGCGTGAATTTGATCTTGGAAGCATCGACGCGGACAACGGGGAGCTTCTTGAGATTTTCGAATTTGCCGACGACAAAGATCTGAGCGTCTTTGTAGTTTCTGGAGGCGCCGGTGAAGGTCCAGTCCGGATGTTCTCCCGGGTTGTTGCCGATGCCGAGGTCCGGAGTGCCGCTGCGGTGATTGTTGAAGGCGAAAACGGTCTGCTTTTTCAGGTAGTTGTGAACCTGCATGGAGCCGTACCCGGGGGTCTTTTCATTGGTGCTGTCGCCGAAATCATACTTGCCGTTGTCCGCACCGGGGATCTGTTTGGCGTTGTTTGGACCGTAGTTGCCCTGCCAGAATTCGATGTTTCCTTTTTCGAACGTTCCGGCTTCAATGCCGGGGACGTTGGAGGCGACGGTCAGATTTGTGACATAGTCCGCAATGATTCCGGATGTTTCGGTGGGGACGCCGACGGCGGAGAGGTTCTGGGAGAACGGGTCCATTTCCGTATAAGCCCAGGTCTGCTTGTTCTGGTTGTCCGTGAGTTTGACGAGGTAGCCGATTCGCTTGAGTTTTCCGTCAAGACCTTCGACGTTGTCGATTTCATATCCGTCCTGGAGATACGTTTTCGGATTGAATTTGTAGATGAGCTCGAAACCTTTTGCTTCGGGCACGAGACTCTCCAGTTCCGGCACATCCGCCGCGAGGGGGAGTGCGCCGATCGCCAGAGCCGACAATGCAAGATGCATAACTTTCATTTTTCGACCTTTTTGTTCTGTTGATACGTTGAGGGAAACACTAAATCCCGGTTTCTGTTAAGTATAAACCATGAAACTGCAAAAATCAAGGCGGATTAAGAAATTTTTTTATTTTTTGCAAAATAATTTGGGGGAGCCTGTGTCCGGAATGGTCAGCGCTCGATTCGTGAGAGATCGAAGAATAAAGAGACTGTGGGGGCGTCCGGATCTTCATCTTCTGGCGCGAGCGTCCGGGTGAAGCCGTTCTTTTCGTAGAATGGAACTGCTCCGCGGTAAGCATCGACGGTGATGAACCTGCAGCCGGTACGGTTGTCTTCAAGGAAGAAATGTTTGATGACGGTGAGCAATGCTGTTCCAATTCCGCATTTTTGCTGTTTCTGCTGAATTCCAAGACGAGTGATTTTTACTGCTGGAAATGTTTCAAAACCGCGCTTCAGATGCGGAATTTTTCGGCGGGAGCTTCCGGGAATCGCCTCTTTGGGGAGAGCATCGTTGCAAAAGTCTACAGCTCCCCATACGATCGGCAGCGGGTCTGCAGTTTCGTAGAATACATAACTTTGAGTCATCAGAGCCTTTTGGAACAGCGCACATTGGGAATGAAAGTATTCATTCAAATCACTGTCGCCGCAATCCACACTTTGCGGTGACAGCAGCTCGGAAGCTTTTTCGATTGTCTATTTGTCAAACTCAAGATGGTTGCGCGAATTCATTTAATGAGACCTCTTTCCTTCAGGATTTCCAAACGGGCCTGGTGAAGTTTCTCC
>URNX01000011.1 GCA_900549415.1 uncultured bacterium | reverse complement strand
GAAAACGGAGAAAAATTCTCCAGTTCTCCGCAACGAACAATCACCATGCTCACCTCCTCTCAAAATGGAAAAAGAGATGGAAAATATCCCTTATTCCATGTCTTTTTCCGTTTTTTCAATCTTTTCCGGTTGCATATTTCATTTCCACCATTATATTTTCCTGTTGCATTATAACTCAAGAAAAAAGGAGACTGACATGTCCTGCAACTATGTTCATCCGAGAAACCTGCTCGTCGCAAACCTCCAGAGACTCTATGATTATGGAATGACCACCACCTCCGGCGGAAACATCTCCATCAAAGACAATGAAGGAAATATCTGGATCACCCCCAGCGGGATCGACAAAGGAACCCTCCGTCCCGACGATATCATGATGGTCAAACCCGACGGAACCGTCATCGGCAAACACCGCCCCAGCGTCGAACTTCCTTTCCACAAGGCCGTTTACACCCTCCGTCCCGACGCCAAGAGCGTGCTCCATGCACACTCTCCCGCACTCGTCGCATTCAGCCTCGTCGGAAGATGCCCCGATACCAATCTCATCCCCGGCACCGCTGAAATCTGCGGAAAAGTCGCCTTCTCCAAGTATGATATTCCCGGAAGCAAAACGCTCGGAGAAATCATCTCCGCTGAATTTGCAAAGGGCGCAGACTGCGTCATGATGGAAAACCACGGCGCCGTCGTCTGCGGAGAATCCGTCGAACAGGCGTTCAAGCGTTTCGAAACGCTCGACTTCATCGCCCGCATCCAGATCCAGTCCGCCGGAATGAAGGCTCCGCTCAAGCCGCAGGGCTCATGCAATCCCGCTAAATGGGAAACCTTCGTTCAGGACTATGCCTCCCCGTACGAGTGCGAACTGCGCGACAGCATCGTCAAGTTTGCCTCCCGCCTCTACCGCCAGCGTCTCGTCTTCACCGGAAACCTCGGAATCTCCGCTCAGATCGCGGGCGATGACTTCCTCGTCACTCCGGCCGGATTCGACCCCCTCGCGCTCCGCATCGAAGACATTGTCCGCATTGCAGACGGCAAGGCGGAAGCCGGAAAGAATCCGGCATGCCAGGCGGCGCTCTTCCGTGAAATCTACAAGCGCTTTGACTGGGCTCATGCCATCATGATGTCCCGTTCCCCGAACGTCATGGCATACGCCACGACCGGAACACAGCTCGACAGCCGAACCATTCCGGAAAGCTATATCGCCATGCGCGACATCCAGGTTGTCTCCTGCGCCGATTTCATGGCGAACCCGCTCTGCGTCGCCGACAAGATCACGCCCGCAACCCCGGTTGTCATCGTCGAAAACTGCGGAATCATCACCGTCGGAAAGAACCTGATCGAAGCATTCGACCGCCTCGAAGTCTCCGACTTCACCGCGAAGTGCATCCGCCTTGCCGCACGCATCGGCGACTTCAAGCCGATCAACGACAAGCAGGTTCAGGATATCATCGACGCGTTCCACCTCCCCGCGTGACGCTCCGATGGAACTTCCTCCGATCCAGCACTATGACCGTCCTGTCTTCATATCCGGGCACAGAAACCCGGATGTGGACAGCATCATGTCGGCTTATGCTCTCGCCGCGCTGAAACATGCGCTCGGCCAGAAAAACGTCACGCCGATCTGCCCGGGCATTCTGCCCGACCGCGCGGCATGGATCTTTGACCACTTCAAGCTCCAGCCCCCGCAGTGCAGAAACGACGTCTATCTGCGCATCCGTGACATCATGAAAACGGATTTTCCGCATGTGACAGCCGACCTTTCGCTGTTCGACGCGGTCCGAAAGCTCAAAGACACCGGCGTTCCCGCAATGCCGGTCGTCAGCGCGGATGGAAAGTACGAGGGAACACTCAGTCCGTTCTCCCTGCTCTCCGACCTGCTGAATATCGGTTCGGAGGAAGGACAAAGCCTCACGGGACGCTCCATCGCGTCCTCCATCAGCATGATCCGCGCCGTGCTCGACGCGGAATCGCTGACCGGAGAATCGAACTCGGACAACAAGCTGCACACATTCGACGTCTTTGTCGCCGCCATGAGCGCAGATTTCTTCGACCGTCACCTGAACGCGTCGATGAACCACGAGCCCGCAATCATCGTGGGCGACCGGCCGGAGATTCATCTCCGCGTCCTTCAGCGCCCGATCAAACTTCTCATCATCACCGGCAACTGCCCTGTAGAATCCTCCGTGGTGGAACTCGCCACGTTCAAAAAAGTAACCATTCTGCGCACGGCGTGCGACTCCGCAACAGTGATCCGCCGTCTGAAATTCAGCTGTCCCGTCTGCGCGGCGTCGCTGAACCGGAAGGTTCCCGTCTTCTCGCCCGACGACATGGTGCGCGAAGTGCGGCTGCAGGCGCTCGCCGCCTCGGAAGACGTCTTCCCCGTCTGCGACCATGAAGGAAAACTCATCGGAGCCGTTCCGCAGACAGCGTTCTCCGCGCCGCCGCCGTACTCCATGATTCTCGTCGACCACAACGAAGTCACCCAGGGCATCCCCGGACTAGAGGAAATCCCCGTCATCGAAGTCGTCGACCATCACCGCATCGGCATGAAGCCGACCGTGGAACCGATCAAATTCACCGCGGACGCCGTGGGATCCACCTGCACGCTTGTCGCCGGAATGTACCGCTCTGCCGGATTGCGGCCAACCAAAGAGATTGCCGGACTGCTGCTCTGCGGACTCATCACCGACACTCTGCTCTATCAGTCGCCGACCACCACAGCCCAGGATCGCGCGATCGGCGCATGGCTTGAAAAAATTTCAGGGACAACCGGCGGCGAACTCATGGAAGGACTCATGCGGATTGATTCCCCGCTCGCAGTCAAGACATCGCTCGAAGTCATCAACGCCGACCGCAAGAATTACGAAGAAAACACATACCGTTTCGCGCTCTCGCAGGTGGAGGAGAACAATCTCGAACTTCTGCACCGCCGACGCGATGAACTGCTGAAGGATATGAATGGCATCATCGAACGCGAAGGACTCGACTTCATCGCTCTGCTCGTCACCGACCCGGTTCGGGGCAATTCGGAACTGCTGATTGCCGGAGCCGTCCCCATCATCCGCGCCCTTCCCTACGGAAAACGCTCCGACGGCATTTTCCGTCTGCCAGGCATTCTGAGCCGCAAGAAACAGCTGCTTCCGCAGATCCTTGCCGTCACTGCAGCGGTCCCGAAAACACTTTGACCGCAGGAGGTCCGCATGGATTCCGAAAAGAAAAAAGGACTCTTCCGCTCCGGCGCTGGCGTCATCGCAGCGATCGTGATTCTTCTGCTCTTCGTGCTGACTGCGCTCTACTTGAAATCGCTCATTTTCGGGATCATAGCGGCATATTTTTTTCTGCCGCTCGAAAAATTCTTCGAACGCATGTTCCAGACAGCCCCTATGCGCGGCGCAGATACATTCTTCCGTCTTCTCCTTTCCCCGGTTACCCGGCTCCGCCGGAAACTTGCCGGAGAACACATTCCGACCGAAGAGGAAAAACAGAAAGCGGAACGGAACCGTCTGGTCATGAAATCAACCGGAGCCATGTTCATCGCTCTTGCGGTTGCGCTTGTGCTGATTCTGTTTACCTCTGCAAACATGATTATCCCCGCCGCAACGAACACAGGCAAATCCATCAAACACTGGGCGACAGAGAGTCCGATGCTCAAACAGGCGGACGAGAAACTTTCCAGTCTGATCTCTGAAAAAAAGCCGGAGACAAACGCCGGGGGGAAAACACCGACTCTTCAGGAACCGGAAAAGAATCCGCAAATAAACGCCGAAGAGAAGGCGCTTTCGCTACGGGAATTCGCACAGAAACTCCGCACCTGGATTCACGGCTACGTAAAGGAAAACCGTTCGGAACTGGCTCAACTGGCATTCTCCAAAGGACGCGGCCTGATCGGATTCCTGCTGGATACGGCGTCGAGGCTGGGAACGTTTGCATTTGACCTGCTTCTGTTCTTCTTTTTCTTTCTCTTCTTCACCGTGAAGATGGCGTCGTTCGGGACGGGCGGGGAAAAATCGGATATCGGACGCTGGTGTGTTCATGCGATCTTCAATTCGCCGTGGATGCCGAAGACGTCGGATCATGTGCGGAACGAAGCAGCGGAAATCATCAATTCAATTGCCCTGATGTTCAACCGCTGGGTGCGCGGCTATATTTCGATTGTCCTGATAGAAACGGCGCTCTATACGGTTCTGTTCTCCGCGTTTTCCGTGCCGAACGCGTTTCCGCTTGCATTTGCTGCGGGCATGACAATTTTTCTTCCGTTCATCGGACCGCTTGCGAGTTTTGCGCTGACCGTTACAGTCTGCCTCTGCTTCTGCGAAACGCATCTGATCATCACCCTGATCGGAGTCTGCCTCTCCTACCTGCTGGTCAACGGTCTTCTGGAACAGCTGTTCCTTTATCCCACGCTTGTCGGCGGGGCGATTGGACTGACGACGCTGGAGACGATTATCGTTGTTCTTCTCGGCGGACTTCTCGGCGGCATAACGGGAATGATTCTTTCAGTTCCCGCCGCGGCTGTTCTAAAGTTCCTGATTCCGAAGATTTACAGAATCCGAATTTAAGCGACTGTTTCTCACCCGCCGAATCATTTCCCGTGTCTGCGGAATTCGCCGGGGTTGAGACCGAATCGCTGCTTGAACGTACGGTAAAAGTAACTCAGATCGTTGAAACCGCAGCGGTAACAGATTTCGGAAATCGGAGTCGCGCCGTTCAGAAGGAGCTCCGCGGCATGGTCCATCCGGCGCTCATTCACGTCCTCAATGATCGAACGCCCCGTCTGCTGCTTGTATAAATGGCAGAGATGCTGCTTGCTGACCGCAAAATGCTTTGCCAGATCCGTCAGGCTGAAGCTCCGGCGGAGATCCTCCTCCAGCATCGAACGGATCTCCGATACGATCCGCTCGCGTCCGGATTCCAGAAACGCTGATTCCCGCTGAAACTGAAGCAAAAGACGCATCAGGTTCAATTTGATGTTCAGCTGATAGTTGATCTCCTTGCGGAAATATTCCTGCTCAAGCTCCATCACCATCGCACGGATCGGACGAGATGATTCCAGGGCGTAGAAGGGAATTTTCTTCTGACGGACAAAGTCATCGGTGAAAACCGAGAAAAAATGGAAGCGGCGCATCAGGTCCGGCAGGAACTCTTTCAGGAAATCTTTGGTGAACAGAATGTTGCAGACCGAAAGCGGTTCTTCCGTAATATGGTAAAGTGTCTTCAAATCCGGGTGCATCAGGTAGATGCTCCCCGCGCAGAGCTTGTAACGCCGTCCGCTGAACTCAAGCGTCGACGCACCGTTTTCGATGTACGTGATTTTCCAGAACTCGCGGACGGCAGGTGCGATGTGGGCGAATTCCTTCTGCGTGTGGTTGTATTTCGCAATCGCAAACGGAAAGCCGGAACGAAAATAAATATCCGCTCCGAGAACGCGGAAATCGTCGCTGTCCATTCCGGATCTCCTCAAATTGCGCCTTTTTGTCCGGCGATTTTCGCAGCAAGGCGGTTCCCCGCTGCAAGCGCATCCGCAAGGGACGAGCCGGTCAGGTAATGATACAGAAACGCCGCGCTGAACGAATCGCCCGCGCCGACTGTGCTGACGACTTTTACCGGAACTGCCGGAGAGTGAATCCTGCCGGAATCCGCATAGAGATCGCAGCCGTCCGGACCGAGCGTCAGGAGCACAAACAGGAGTCCGAAGTGACGCCGGAACGCCTCCGGGTCGTCCGGAAGACCGAACATCGAAGCCAGGACGGGAAACTCATCCTCGTTCAGTTTCACGATGCCTGCCGCATTCAGCGACTCCTCAAGAATCTCTCTGGAATAGAAATTCTGACGCAGATTGACGTCGTAGAAAAACAGACAGTCGAGTGAACTGCGGAGCTTCCGGAGGGTTTCGCGCGATTCCGGCGAACGCTGCGCGAGTGTGCCGAAACAGAAGAGGTCGATATCGGTATCGATTTGCGGAAGCGAAATGTGATCATACGCCGTGTCCGCCGCAAAATCGTAGGTTGCGACTTTGTTTTCATCGAGCCGGGCGGTCACCGTTCCGGTCGGATAGTCCGAGAGCGTGGTGATTGCGTGTATATCGAGTCCGATTTTCCGGATCTGTTCAAGCGCGTTCCGTCCGAGCACATCATTGCCGACTGCGGAAACGAGTGCTGTTTGCGCGCCCTGTCTGCAGAGATGCGCCGCGAGGTTCAGCGGAGCTCCGCCGAGGAAGGGCTCGCCGCCTATGATGTCGAACAGGACTTCGCCGAAGGAGACAACCTTCAGCGGATTGTGCATTTTTTTTATGACTGTCATGATCTGTTTCCTTTTTTGTTTCGTGATTATTATACAATGCTCTTTTTGAAAAAGCAACTGCGAAACGAAAAATCAGCTTGTATTTTTTGCTTTCCAGAGTATCTTATCTGTTCTGTTTTACAAAAAAGGAGTTGTTATGTCTTCCGGAAAACTGAAACTGGGACGCTATGATGTGGCGTCATACGCGGCGTTCGCGGCATATTCGCTGTGTTCGCTTTCCATCCCGATTGTGATTGTCGCAATGGGAGCTGACCTGAATTTCCCGCTCGACAAAGGCGGCATGGCCGCGGGCGGAGTTCTGCATCTGATGCGCAGTGTTGCAATCGTGATCGCGCTTGTTCTCTGCGGTGCGATCGCGGGACAGATCGGCAAACGCGTTTCAATGGGTTCCTGCATGATTCTGACGGGCGGCGGAATTCTGCTCTGCGCATTCGTCCCCTCGTACTGGATGCTGATGCCGTGTCTGCTGATTGCGGGAATCGGCGAGGGTATCTGTGAGGGCGTTGCCACGCCGTTTGTGCAGGACCTTCACAAGGATGCGCCGGAGCGGTATGTGAATATCGCGCACGCTTTCTGGTCGATCGGAATCGGAATCTGTGTTCTCGGCGCCGGCGGATTGCTGACGCTCGGCGTGAACTGGCGCATCATTCTTGCGTGCGCGGGCGGACTTGCCCTGCTGACTTCGCTTCTCTTTCTCTGGAAAGAAAACCCGGACAGAAAATATCCGGAAACCGCAGGAGGCGTCAGCCTTGCCGCAATCTGGGATTATTCCACTGCCATCGGCAAAACGCCGCGTTTCTGGGTCTACTGTCTCGGAATGTTTCTTGGCGCCGGCTCTGAGTTCTGCCTGACCTTCTGGACGGCTGCATACATCCAGATCAGCTTCAATGCAAGCGCATGGATGGCGGGACTCGGCACGGCGGCGATTGCATTCGGCATGTTTGCGGGACGGACTTACTTCGGACTGATTGCGCGTCCGGGAAATCTGAAAATCATTCTCCTTGCCGCCGGGCTCGGCACGATTCCCGTTACGCTTCTGCTGACAGTCTTGTCTCCGGAAATGTTCGGATCGAGATTGCTGTTTTTTGCGGTTCTGTTCTTCCTCCTCTTTCTCGGCGGAATCGGAATTGCTCCGTACTGGCCGACGCTTCAGGTGTACGGTGTGCATCAGCTGCCGCATTTGGATTCAACAATGCTTTACATTTATTTTTCGGCGATGGGCATTCCGGGCTGCGGATTCTTCACATGGATCATGGGCGTTTGCGGCGACCATTTCGGTCTGAAACATTCGTTTTTCCTGATTCCAGCATCGCTGATGCTGTTCTCTCTGGTCATCTTCCTGGAGGGCTGGGTGTTCCCGAAAAAGGAACTGGCGGAAGAAAAATAATTGTTCTGAAAATGAAGAACGGCGCAACTCCGGATTCACGGAATTGCGCCGTTTTCGTTTGCGGATTCGGGATTATTTGACCTGTTTGTACTCGCGAACCGCCTGTTCCGCACACCGGGCGAGGAGCTTCGCTTCGGAATCGGAAAGCTCTTTCGGAATGTATTTGATATCTTCGGCATTCCGCCCATAAAGAAGGATATACCAGACGCACGCCTGCAGATACTTGCCGCGAACGTTCATGTGGCTGGTGTCACGATAGAGGGAAAGTTCACCTGTTTTTTCGTCTTTTCTCCAGCGGATGTCGCCGACCGGATCGCCCGCCTGCGGGGGGACGTCGGGGGGATTGAGCGTATCGAGAATTGCCGGATCATAGTTTTTGAATTTGAGCGGAGATTTTTCCCGCGCGATCTCAACCGCGAGCCCGACGGGAATGACGCGGAGTTTATATGTTTCCGCGAGTTCCCCATAGCTTTTGAGGAGACGTTCGTACATTTCGTGCTGGTCGAACTTCCAGTAGCCGTCGGGAATGCGGATTGCCGCATCGTCTGCACGGAATGCCCAGATGAGCTGCGTCATGATTTCCGCCTCCGGCTGATGATGGCGAATGAGACTGATGAGTTCATCCGCGCGCCATGAATTTACGGGGTAATTGCAGCTCTGATCGCTGGCCTGCTGAACGGTGACGATATCCCACTTGTGTTCGGAGAGGAGTTCATGCAGACTTGCCTGTTTGAATCCGGTCCAGTAGGGTCTGTGTTCGGGATTCTGTTCGGATTTATAATAATCGCTGCAGTGAGTTGCGAGAGTGTATCCTCCGATTGCCGCCATCTCAAGCACAAGCGTATCGTTTCCGGAAGCCTCGACGATACTCGGAAAGAAATACGGAACGCTCTGCATGAAGCTGTTTCCGATCATAAGAACTTTGAGTCTTTTGCCAATCTGATCTGCCATTGCAATCTCCTTTTTAAAGTTGCTGTAAAATACCGCTTTGCCGATTCCTTTTCAAGCTGAAACAAGAAAATTCCCCTGAAAACATTGCGCCCCTCCGGCTGAATTCAGCGGGAGGGGCGCAAATTATTGTATTCCGTTTGAAAAACGGGAATTACATCAGGAAACCGCCGTCGCAGTTCAGAACCTGTCCGGTCACGTAATCCGCTTCCGGAGAGCAGAAGAAGTAAACGACGTTCGCGACGTCGGCGGGTTTGCCGGCACGCTTCAGCGGAATGTTCACGAGGAACGCATCACGCGCTTCCTGCGGAAGCTTTTCCGTCATATCCGTGGCGATGTAGCCCGGGCAGACGGCGTTCGCGGTGATGTTGCGGGAGGCAAATTCACGCGCAGTCGTCTTGGTCAGACCGAGAACACCGGCTTTGGAAGCGGCGTAGTTCGCCTGGCCGACGTTGCCCATGCGGCCGACAACCGAGGAGATGTTGACGATACGGCCGAAACGGGCTTTCATCATCGGGCGGATCGCGGCTTTCGTCATATTGAACACGCCCTTCAGGTTCACGGCGATAACGGCATCCCAGTCCTGCTCGGTCATCTTGAGCATCAGGGTGTCACGCGTGATTCCGGCGCAGTTCACGAGAATGTCAAGCTTGCCGTATTTCTCAACAACAGCTTTGACGGCGGCTTCAGCATCTTCGAACTTCGCGACGTTCGCGGCAACAGCAAAAGCTTCATGACCGTTCGCACGGAATTCAGCCGCGGTCTTCTCCGCAACGTCGAGCATGATGTCGACCATGGCGACGGTTGCGCCTTCCGATGCGAGTTTTTCACAGATGGCTCTGCCAATGCCGCGGGCTCCGCCTGTGACGAGCGCGACTCTTCCTTCAAGGTTCTTTCCCATTTCTAAATCCTTTCAGTTGCAATTTATTGAATCATTCCGGAAACATTGACCAATGTTTTGGAGGGATCAATTTTCTTGACAAATCCGGTCAGAACAGCGCCCGGACCGAACTCGACGAATTTCTCTGCGCCGAGCCCGATCAGCGTGCGGACGCAGTCTTCCCATTTGACACTGCCGGCAACCTGCCCCGCAAGGTTTTCCTTGATCTGCTGAAGATCCGTCTCGACAGCGCCCGTGAGGTTCTGCACGACCGGGTGTTCCAGCTCGGAAACAAACGTGTCCGCGAGAGGTCCGCGCAGCTGTCTGCCGGCTTCCGCCATGAGACGCGAATGGAATGCTCCGGCAACATTCAGCGGAATTGCGCGCTTCACGCCTTTTTCCTTCAGCATTCCGCAGGCCTTGAGAACGCCTTCCTTTTCACCGCTGATCACGATCTGCCCCGGACAGTTGTAGTTGGCGACGTCGATATCGCACTCTTTGCAGACTTCGCGGATGACGTCCGGATTTCCGGCGATGATCGCCGCCATTCCGCCCTGGGTTGCACGGCAGGCTTCATCCATGAGTTCGGCGCGGCGGGCGACAAGCTTGAGTCCGTTCGCGAAAGTGAAATATCCCGCGGCGGCAAGAGCGGCGTATTCGCCGAGGCTGAGTCCGGCGCAGCCGACGACTTCATCGGGATCACCGTCAAATTTTTCGCGGTAAGCGGCGAGACACGCCATGCTGGTCGTATAGATTGCCGGCTGGCAGTATTTGCTTTCGGTCAGTTTTTCCGCAGGGCCGTTGAAGCAGATGTCGGAAATGCTCCATCCGAGCACGGAATCCGCCTCGTTGAAGATTGCGGCCGCGGCGTTGCTCTGTTCATAGAGATCCTTGCCCATTCCGACAGTCTGAGCGCCCTGTCCGGAGAAGATATAAGCGGTTTTCATGAGTGCATACCTCGTTTCTTTTAATTTAAAGCTTGAAAATTAATGTACCTCATGTTTCACGAAAATCAAGAGCTCTGTGAAAAAAAGTCACTTGAAACTTAGAGAAAAACAGACCGGCGTTTCCGGAATGAGCCGGGAGAGACATGGCAATACCGCTTGAACAGCGCGGAAAAACGGCTCTGATCCGCAAAGCCGCACTCCTCCGCAACCGCACTGAACGGAAGATCCGTCAACTCCACCCACGGCAGAGCTTCCGAGAGACGCAGACGCTGAAGATACTCGCAGAACGATATTCCGAACGCGCGCGTGAAACAATGGATAAAACGCGAACGGCTCAGACCGACTGCGCGGCTCACCTCGTTTACGCTCAAAGGTTTCCGGAAATTCCGGTGAAGATACTGAAGTGTTTTCTGCATCCGCTCGTCAATCCGCGCATAGTCCGCAGCGGGAAGAAGCGCGAGCGGGGACTTGGTCCAGGTCTCCGGTTCACACGCCGTCAGCAGAGCGCACACCAGCGCGCGCAGCGGCGCCATCTGCAAACGCGGAAGTTTCGGAAGCTCTTCATAAATCCGGCGAAGATTTTCCGGCATATCCGCGGGCCCCGTCGATATGAACGGTCCGGCGAACACCGCGCCGCGGCAGCCTCCGGCAAGAATCGGAATCACAAGCTCCGTCACTCCGGCGTGGCAGGTAGTTTCGAACGGTTCGCGCCGATGCACCGCCTCACGGAGAGCCGTCTCGGCGTGATGACGGTTGCAGAGAAGATTCATGCGTCCGCTCCGTCCCTTGACCGCACGGCAGAACGGACAGCAATGGTAGCGCAGTTCCCGCGGAAGCGGAGCCAGCCACGCACGCTCTCCGGTTTTGATGACAAAATGGCAGCCGCAGAAGCGCGAAAGCGCTTCAAGCCCTTCAATGAATTGTTGATACTTGCCAATATTTTCCATGATTCAGCCTGTTTTCCATAAAATACAGCCGCATTTGCATAGTTTCAAATAATTTTCTATGCTATAATAAAAAAAACAGGGAAAGGATATTCTCATGGGAAAACATCCATTGTTTGACATTTTCATCCGGGAAAGAACTGTCGCAATTCTGCGCGGGCTCTCTCCCGGAAACGCCGCGGCGTGCGGCGATGCGCTGGTCCGCGCCGGAGTCCGTCTCATGGAGGTCCCGCTGAACCGTCCGGGCGCACTCGAAAGCATCCGTCTGCTCGCGGCCCGCTTCGCGGGAACCGGCATCCACATCGGTGCGGGAACCGTCCTCACGCCCGAACAGGCGGAACAGGTGCGGGAAGCGGGCGGGGAATTCATCATCTCGCCAAACATGCGCCCCGCGGTAATCCGCCGGACAAAGGAGCTCGGAATGCTCTCCATGCCCGGATTCGCCACACCGACGGAAGCGTTTGACGCGATCGACGCCGGAGCGGACATTCTGAAAGCGTTTCCATGCGGAACGCCCGAAAATATTGCGGTTCTGAAATCGGTGCTTCCGCTCCCCGTGTTCGCAGTCGGCGGAATCATCCGCGCCAACAAACGGGCGTTTCTGAAAACAGCGGACGGCGTCGGCGCCGGAATCGGAATCTACCGTCCGGAGCTTTCACCGGAAGAGCTTTACCGTTTTGCAAAGGAGTTTATGGAAGAATGAAAATCACAAAGATTGAACCCGTCGTTGTCGGAGCCCCCACGCCCGGAACCGGACAGCTCTCCAACAAAAACTATCTCTTCGTCCGCGTCCATACCGATGAGGGAATCACCGGACTCGGCGAAGCGTCGCTCGGAGGTTATACGAACACCGTCATCTCCCTGCTCGGCGATCTCGAAGAGCTGCTGATCGGCGAAGACCCGACCCGCATCGAATACCTCTGCCAGGTCATGCAGAGACAGAAATTCTGGCGCGGCGGCGTGGTCAAGGGCTCGGCTGTCGCGGGAATTGAACTCGCGCTCTGGGACATTCTCGGCAAGAGCCGCGGACTGCCCGTCTACAAGCTGTTCGGCGGACCATACCGCACGAAAATCCGGGTTTACGCGAACGGATGGACCGGCGGCTCCACCGATCCGGCAGTCATCAAGGAGCGTCTCGCCGAGGTGAAGCAATGGGGCTATACGGCTTTCAAATTCAGCATCTCCAAACCCTCCTGGCCGATGTACGACCCCGCCGTAACGCGAACCATTGCGAAAGCCGCGGAGATCATCCGCGAAAACATCGGCGAAGACGATCTGCTGATGTTCGACGGACACGGACGCTACGACTCGGAATCCGCAATTGCGATCGGCCGCGCTTTGGAACCGTACAAGCTACTGTTCTACGAAGAACCGGTTTCACAGCTCGATGAAAAAGCGATGGCGCGGGTTGCGCACAATGTCCGCATCCCGGTCGCAGCGGGCGAGCGGCTCGAATCCCGCTGGGAGTTCCGCAAACTGCTCGAACAGGAAGCCATCCGCGTGGTTCAACCGGATCTGGCTCATTGCAACGGATTCCTTGAGGCGTACAAAATCGGCGTGCTCGCGGACTGCTTCTCCGCTTTTCTCGCGCCGCACTGCCCGATGAGTCCGGTTCTGACGGTGATTTCCGCGCATCTCGACGCCGTTGCGCCGAACTTCCTCATTCAGGAGCGGCTGCACCTGAACGACTGGCGCAACAACGTCATCACGGAACCGCTTCAGGTTCACGACGGATTTTTGAATCTTCCGGAGAAACCGGGCTGGGGAATCGAACTCAATGAAGAGCTCTGCCGCCGGCATCCGAAAATCAACATCCGCCTGCCTCGTCTGTTCCGCGAAGACGGCGCTGTCTGCGACTGGTGAGGCGCCCCCATGGAACTCAACGGAAAAACGGCGCTCGTCACTGGAGGCTCGCAGGGGCTCGGCGAACAGCTCTGCCGCGAACTTGCGGAAGCGGGAATGCATGTCATAGTCAACTGCGCCCGCAGCGCGGCGCGCGCGGAAACGATCGCAAAGGAAATCGGCGGACGCGCCCTCGTCTTCGACATATCCGACTCCGGCGCCGTCCACTCCGCCTTTGAGCAGATTGAGACGCTCGACGTGCTCATCAACAACGCCCGCGTCGATCCCTATAAGCGTCCGGCGGAGATGGGGGACACCGCGTGGTTCGACCGGGTCTTCGGAGTGAATCTCAAAGGTCCTTATCTCTGTTCCTTCGCCGCGGCGGAAAAGATGAAAGGACGCGGCGGAAAAATCGTGAACATCTCATCGGTCTGGGCGTACCGCGCCGCAAACCGGCGGATGCTGGAGTATGCGATGAGCAAGGCCGCGCTTCACACGCTGACGCGCAGTCTGGCGAAACAGCTTGCACCGGGAATCACCGTGAACGCGGTCGCGCCCGGCATGATTGAATCGAAAGAGATTCAGGAGCGGTTGACTCCGCAGGAACAGGAAGCCCTGCGCAAGTCAATCCCCCTCGCCCGTGCCGGAACCGCGCGCGAAATCTCCAACGCCGTCCGTTTCCTGCTCGAAAACGATTATGTCACCGGAGAAATCCTGAACATCAACGGCGGCACGCAGTTCGTGTAAATCTCACAGGGAAAGCTGCTGCGCTTTCGGAGTCCACAGAATCGTGTCGACGATGCCGAGCGGAAACTCGCGGACATTGCGGTAACGGCTGTTCAGCGCATTCAGATCGGCGGGGGCAAACAGGAAAATGTAAGGCTGTTCCTCGTGTACAAGACGGTGGAAGCGGTGATACAGCTTCTGCCGTTCCGATGCATCGAACGTCACGCGGATCGACTCGATCAGACGATCCGCTTCCGCGTTCTTGAACCGGATATGATTGCTCGAACCCTCGATATCCGCCTGGCTCGAATGCCACAGCTGGAACGGATCGGGGTTCAGCCCGCCGCTCCAGCCGAGCGCGCACATGTCAAAACTTTTCTTTTCCAGACGCTGGACGCAGACCGACCATTCCAGTCCGAGCAGTTCCATCTGAACTCCAGCCTTCGCCATTGCCTCCTTGATGATCGGAAGCATCCGCTTGTAGGTTTCGTTGGCGTTCGGATACATCAGAGTAAACTTGAACTTCTGTCCGCCGCGCTCCAGAATGCCGTCTCCGTCCTCATCGCGCCAGCCGGCTTCGGCAAGAAGTTTCTTCGCGAGCTCCGGGGAATACGAATACGGCTTGACCGACTTGTCATACGCCGGACCTTCCGGGAAGAACGGCCCCGAAACCGGAACCGCAAGTCCGTAATAAATATCCTTCACAATACGGTCACGGTCGACCAGATGGCTCAAGGCGACACGCGTTTTCGCATCGCGGAACAGCGGATTGGAAAGATTGAATCCGAGGTAGTTGTAGACCAGCTGCGATGTTTTGAACTTGCGCAGAAAACCGTCCGGTCCGAACTCGCGCGAATTCGTGCGGTGAATCCACTGGTCGGGCGTAAGCGGCGCGGCGTCCAGATCCTTCGAAAGCAGAGCCTGAAGACGCGTGTTCGGATGCTGGATCACATCGAAAGCAAGCTCTTTGACCGGCGGCATCGTGCCGTAGCGCGCGCCGTAGTACTTCTCCCAGCGCGTCATGAGAATGCGGTGTCCTTTGTCCCACTTGATGAAACGGTAGGGACCGCAGCCGACAAGAATGCGGTTGCGCTCATTGTCGTTGTTGAACCGCTCCGGATCGAACGGACCTTCATAGGCATGGTAAAGATGACGCGGAAGCGGAGAGAGCGAAAGGGTCATGTCAAGAGAAAGAAAATAGCGTTTCTTCCAGAGCACCTCGAACTCGCGGTCGTTGATGACGCGGACGCTGTCGAGATCGGACAGGTAGGTGCGCATCGGCGCGGCGTCGACTTTCGGGTTCTTGACGACGTCCACATAGAATTTGAAATCTTCTGAAGTGACGGGAACATCCTTCCACACCTTTTTCGTGACGGGGTCGGTGAAGTCATGCCACAGAATCCCCTCGCGAAGTTTGACGCGGATGCGGAGCCCGTCCGGAGAGACACTCCACGACTCCGCCATCTGCGGAAGAAACTTGTTGAGGTCGTCGTAGGCGCGAACGCCGAGCGAATCCATGACACGCGGCATCAGCGCATTGCCGAGCGTGGCGTCGTTGTTGATCAGATAATTCATGTTCTTCGTATCCGCCGCAATCGAGGTGATGAAGCGGTCGCCGGAAACGGCGTCCGGATCAAAGAACTGCGCGTTCGCCATCGGAACATCCGCATTCCTCTTTTCCTGTGTGACGGGAGCGGCCGCGCGGAGCGGGGAGGAAGAGACTTTTTCATTCAGCGCGCGGACAGTGGTATGAAGACTTTCGAGTTCAAAGCGAAGCCGGTCGAGTGCGGTGACAAGGATATACCCGGTCGCGGCAACGACAATCAGGCAGAATGCAAGCAGGATCTCCGTGGTGCGGCGGTTGTTCATCAGTCATTCCTCTCTGATACGCAAACGTATCTCATAATTTTTTGCAATGCGGTTTTCGGGCGGGGTAACGCGGATCGTCTGGAGCCGCTTCAGGACATTTGAAACGGCGGAGTCGATCGCGGGATTGCGGGTGGTCTCCGCGCCGAGCACGGTAATTCCGCCGCGACCGTCGACGCGCAGCTTGATGATCACCGCATCGGGAGCAGAGTTGCTGGAAACCTGCGGATCGACCCAGTAGCGGTCAATCGCCCTGAGCAGTTCGGAGAGAGTCGGGTCATAGAATCCGCCTGTTCCGGAACCGCGTGAACGACCGCGTCCGGTTCCGATTCCGCCGCCCGTGCCGCCGCCCGAGCCCTGCATGCTGCGCAGCTCATTGGCAAGGTCCTTATACGCTCCGGCGCGCGAACTGCCGCCGGCTTTCGTTCCGCCGTTCTGAACGCCTTTGCGGGGCGGATTGTTTTTACGGTTGGCTTCGCGCTGCGCCCGGATTTGCTCTTCCACGCTTGGCTTCTTCGGTTCTTTTGCCGATTTCTTTTCCGTCTTTTTCGGAACGGTTTTCTTCGGTTCTGTTTTCGGGACGTTTTTTTTCGGCTGCGGCTTCGGCCTGGGCGGTCTGGGAACGGGAAAGCTCACATCGGGAACTTTCGGAACCGTCGGAATATCCGGAACGTCCGGCACATCCGGAAGACCTTTGACTGGCTTCAGATCGGGCAGTTCCGGCTGGGAATCGGATACTCCGGGTTTATCCTTTTCCAAATTCGGAGTCGATGCGCCCGGTCCGCCGCCGCCCGCGTTCGGGTCATCCGTCGGAAAATCAACAAGCGCGACGGAAATCACTTTCTCCTCCGGCTTGAGCCACTCGCCGAACAGATACCAGAGCGAAGGCAGAATGAAAAATATCACATGCACAATAAGAATCATCCAGAAGAGGAACCGCTTGAGTCCCTTTCCGATGAAGTCCCGCTGAAGGTCGGGATAAAGCTGCATGGGTCTGGAGAGTCCGAGCATAACAGCCTCACTCCTCCGCGGAAGTTATCAGAGAAAGATCGCTGAATCCCGCGTTTTTGATGTTGCGGAGCACATCAATGACTGTCCCGTAACGCAGATCGGCGTCAGCGCGGAGAAAGAAGTTGTACTTGCGTCCGCTGTCACGCAGAGCGGTGAGACGCTGCACGAGCTCGGAGAGCTCCATCTTTGCCCCTTCGAACATAATCACGCCGTCCTTGCGGACGTTGACGATTTTGGAATTGTCGTCAGGTTTGATGTCCGCCGCCTTGTAGCTCGGCGGCGTAACGTCCATGCTGTATTCGAGCAGAGGAGCGGTGATCATGAAGATGATCAGCAGGAAAAACAGCGTGTCGATCAGCGGAGTGACGTTGATCTGGTCGAACGGCGGATTGCTGAAACGATGCCGTGCCATGCTCAGTCCTCCTCATCTCCGTATCCGGGCATCGGGGGACGCTGGTACTGCGGAGCGTATCCGTTCTGAACCGGCGGAGTGTAAGGCCTGCGCGGAGGGGGAACATACGCCTGCGGAGGAGGAACCGGCTGCGGTGCAGCCTGAGGTTCCGGCTGGACATAGACCTGTTGCGGAGCGGGTTGCGGCTCCGGCTGGGGTGCAGGCGGAGTATAGACCGGCTGTACCGGAACGGGCTGCGGCTCGGGCTGAGCATAAACCGGTTGCGGCGCGGGCTGCGGTTCCGGCTGGGGTGCGGGTTGAGGCTGAGCGTAAATTACAGCCGGACGCGGCGCGGGCTGCGGCGGAGGCGAAGTCTGATAGACAATCTGAACGGGAGGAACTTCCGGCTGGGCATGGCGGTAGACCGGAGACTCCGGCGGAATCTCCTCCGGAGCAGGTTCCGGCTTGACTTCCGGCTTCACTCTCTCCGTCTCTTTTTCCTTCTCCTCCTGTTTGCGGGCTTCGGCTTCCACTGCAACGAGTTTCAGTTTGTTCGTGAACTCCTCAACCTGGTTGTCCATGTACACGGTCACCTGTTTAATGTAGAATGTGATCCAGTTGTACCCGATGAGCGAGGGAATTGCAACGAGCAGACCGAGCACGGTTGTAAGCAGAGCGCCCGAAACGCCCGGGGCGAGAGTCTGGATATCCGGCTTGCCCGCCATCGCCATTTCAGTGAACGCGAGCATGATGCCCCACACCGTGCCGAACAGTCCCATGAACGGGCTGATGCTGACCGCCGTCATCAGGACGATAACCTTGTCCTCCAGTTTTACGATCTGGTCGGCAACGGTTTCCTCCATCGTGGAACGGACGACATCAATTTCGACCGGGGTTAGCGGACGAGAATGCGTGATGTTCATCCCCGTTTCATCGCCGTTGAACTGAGCCAGGCGGGCGAATCCGCTTTCGTAGACACGGGCGGCCGGCGAAGGGTCATCCTCCGCGCGGGAGCGCAGCGACATCACGTTTTTTTTGCGGCGGAATTCCTCCAGGAAACTTCTGGACCCCTTGTAAGCGCGCTTGAGTCCGATGCCCTTCTCCAGCATCAGAGTCCAGGTGACAATCGACAGCAGGGTCAGCCCGATAACGATCCCCTGACCCATGAGATCGGAGTGAAGGAATGCATACGTGAGGGATCCATCGGCGACCGGCGGAAGGGCAAAAGCGGAAAAAAACAGGTTCATTCGGCAAAAATCTCCATTTTGCGGGTTTAAAATTTCAAATACTGTGCTAATTTAATGCACTTTGCATTGATTGCAACTTGCATATTGAAAAAAAACGGCATATATTGTCTAAAACTTTAAAGAAAAGGAGCATCAGCACCATGTCTACGGAAAAATTCCCCGTTCTCGGCTTCGATATTGGCGGAACGAAAATTGCAATCTGTCTCGCGATGAGCGACGGAACGGTCCTCGCATCCGGACGCGTCAGCAACAAAATGAAAAAGCCGGATGAGGCTCTCCCCCTCGTCGTCGCGGAAGGCGAACGCCTCCTCGCGGAAGCCGGACTTGCCAAGAAGGATCTCCGCGCGGTCGGCATCAGCTCGCCCTCCCCGATGGATTTCGACAAAGGTCTCATCTGCAATCCCTGCAACCTCAATGGCTGGATCGACGTTCCCATCCGCGACTATCTCGGCAAGGCGTTTGAAACGGAAGCCTTCTTCGACAACGACGCCAACGGCGCCGGACTCGCCGAGTGGTTCTTCGGGGCCGGAAAAGGCACGCAGGACATGATCTACCTCACCATGTCCACCGGTATCGGCGGTGGCATCATCGCCGGAGGAAAACTCCTCCGCGGAAGACACAACCTCGCCGGTGAAGTCGGTCACATGAGCATCGACAGCAAAGGTCTCAAATGCAACTGCGGTCTTGTCGGCTGCTACGAAGCCTACTGCGGCGGCGTCGCCATGGCAAACAATCTCCGCCGTGAACTCGCAGACAAGCCGGACAGCATGATCGTTCAGCTCGCGGGCGGCGACTACAGCAAGATCGACGCGATCTGCCTGGAAAAAGCCATCCGCGCCAACGATCCGTTCGCGCTGGAATTCTGGGACCGCGTGATGGAGCGCAATGCTCAGGCTATGGGCGCTCTCATCAACGTCTTCAACCCGGAAATGATCGTGCTCGGAACCATTGTCAAGAGCATGGGCCCGCTGTTCATGGATCCGCTGATGGCGAAACTGCCGGCTTACGCATGGCAGCAGAACATCGACACCTGCAAGTTCTCCGTCACCGGAATCTCCGGCAAGAGCGGCGGCGAACTCGCCGGCGTCGCAATCGCGCTCAACTTTCTGTACGAGCGCGGCGACTGGCAGCTGCCCTGGTAATCATATCAGATAAAGGAACGGAACGATCATGCGCGTCAATCTCAAAAGCAAATATTCATGCAGACGGAAACGGGATTACATCACGGTCATTGCGGTCATGATGTTCTCCCTAATCGTTCTGTTCGAACTCTATCTGGTTTTCATTCTCCCGCTGCAGCTGCGGCGGGAGGATGCCATGGCTCTCCACGTCAACCGCCAGCGCATTACCGCCCAGGCCGATGAACTCCGCCGGAAGTGCGGGGATTTCCTGAGAGACAACCCCGACTCCCTCCGCAAAGGGGAAATCTCCATGGTGCTCTCCTCTCTCGACGTGCTGGCAATCTATCTCCGCAACAACCAGGAACTCCTGAACATGGATCAGATCAGGGAAATCAGATCCAGTCTCGACCGCTCCGCCGCGCGTGTCAGCGACTGGGAAAAGCAAAAATTCCTGGTCAAACGCAGAATTTTCAACACCACGCTTCTTCAGAAAAACCTGGAGGAGAAACTGCGCCGCTTCGATAAACTCCTCCCTCAAAAACTGAAATAAACTACGGATTCCGATTATGGCTCTCACCTGCGAACGAATTGAAGAAATTCTGAACCGTGCAAAAAATATGTCCATCGCCGTTCTCGGCGATCTCATGGTGGACGTCTATCTCATCGGCTCCGCCAACCGCATGTCCCAGGAAGCCCCCGTCCCCGTCCTGCAGGTCAAACGCACCGAACGCAGACCCGGCGGCGCCGCAAACGTCATGCGCAACATCACCTCGTTCGGCGCAAAAGCCGTCGCGTTCGGCGTCGTCGGAAACGACGCCCCCGGCGATGAACTCCGCAAACTCCTCGCCGACAACCATGTCGACGAATCCAACATTCTCTCCGACCGCCGCAGAACAACCGAAAAAATGCGCGTCATGACTGCAAACCAGCAGATCGTCCGAGTCGATTTCGAAGACGTCTTCCCCGTCTCGAAAGAAGTCGCGGCGGAGATGGAAGCACGGCTCGCAAAGCTCATCCGCGAACACAAAATCGACGCCGTCATCTTTGAAGATTACAACAAAGGGCTGCTCGACCGCGACACCGTCCAGCGGCTCGCCGATGTTGCCCGCGAAAACGGCGTCATCACTTCGCTCGATCCGCACCCCGGACATCCGATGGAGATTCAGGGACTCTCGGTCATGACCCCGAACCGCTCCGAAGCCTTCGGACTCGCCGGGCTCTACTGCTACGACGCCGTGTCGCCCGTGGAAAACGACGACAATCTCAAGCTCGTCGCCGAACGCATCCTCCGCGCCTGGAACGTCGACTCTCTGCTCATCACTCTCGGGGCGCAGGGCATGGCGCTCTTCCGCGACAACACCCCGCTCCACGCCATCCCCACCAAGGCGAAAGAGGTCTTCGACGTTTCCGGAGCCGGCGACACCGTCATTGCAATCTACACGCTCTGCCGCGCCGCCGGAGCCGATGAACACGAAGCAGCGGAAATCGCAAACCATGCCGCCGGAATCGTCGTCGGCAAAGTCGGAACCGCGATCACCTCCCCGGAGGAACTCCTCCGCGTCTTCCGCAGGGATGAAGCGGGAAAATGAAAAAACGGGAAAAGATCAATCTCATCTACGACCTGCTCGAAGCAGAGTACGGCCCCCAGGTCTGCGCGCTCGAACACGCAACGCCCCTTCAGCTCCTCATCGCAACGATTCTCTCCGCACAGTGCACCGACAAGATGGTGAACCGCGTGACCCTTGATCTTTTCGCGAAGTATCACACCGCGCAGGATTATGCGCAGGCGGATCCCGCGGAACTCGAATCCATCATCCGCCGCTGCGGCTATTACCGCGCAAAAGGAGCAAACATCATCGGCGCATGCAAGCGCATCGTCTCCGATTTCGGCGGCGAAGTGCCGGATACCATGGAGGAGCTCACTTCTCTCCCCGGCGTCGGACGCAAAACCGCCAACGTCGTGCTCGGCGACGCCTTCGGTGTTCCCGGACTCCCGGTCGACACCCATGTCAAACGCATCACAAATCTTCTCGGAATCGCCGATTCGGATGATCCTGTGAAGATTGAATCCGAACTTTGCGCAAATCTCGATCCGCAGCGCTGGAGCCAGTTTTCGCATCTGGTCATCGTCCACGGACGCAGCATCTGCAAGGCGAACCGCCCGGCGTGCGCACAATGCGTCCTGAACAAAATCTGCAAATACGGGAAAAAACATGTCGCTTAAACAGAAATTCAGACAGATCAAAAAACTGCCGGACTGGGTCTACAAGCCGATCGTCTGGCTGCTGCTCCTCTGGCGCTCGACTCTGCGCCGGGAAATTGTGGATGAGTCGGGCGAAGTGACAAATCCGCAGCCCCCCGCAATCGGCGTCACCTGGCACAACCGACTGCTCTTTTTCCCCCTTCTCTTCCCGGAAAACCTGCGCAAAATGACGTGCGCCGTCATCAGCGCCTCGCGCGACGGACAGTACATCGCAGATCTTGCCGGGCAGATGGGCGTCCGCAGCATCCGCGGCTCCAGCCGCAAAAAGGGATACTCCGCGCTCCACGGCGTGCTTGAAGCAATCGAAGCGAAAAACTTCGTCTGCTTCACCCCCGACGGACCGCGCGGCCCCCGCTATCACATGAGCCAGGGGCCAATCTACGCCGCAAGCAAGCTCGGCGTGCCGATTGTCCCGCTCGCAATCAACTACAGTTCCTGCTGGGAACTGAACAGCTGGGACCGTTTCCAGATTCCAAAACCGTTCTCGAAGGTCTCCGTGCATCTCGGCAAAAAGATTTTCGTTCCGCCGGATCTCTCCTCCGAAGAACTTGAAAAATACCGCGTCCTCGTGGAGGAACGCCTGAACGAAGTCTCGCTTGTTTCCAAATAAGGAGGTTGTCATGGAAGTCGCACTGCTCTGCATCGGCGATGAACTGCTGAAGGGGTCCACCGTCAACACAAATCTCGCTTTTCTCGGAGAAAAACTGCTCGAAAACGGCATCATTCCGAAACTCTCGCTCGAAGTTCCCGACCGCGACGCCGATATCCGGGGAGCTCTCGACTATGCGTTCTCCCGCGCCGATATCGTCCTCACTTCCGGCGGGCTCGGCCCCACCGCGGACGACCTGACCAAGTCCGCCGTCGCGAACTGGTTCGGCGTTCCGCTCATCCGCCGCCCCGAAGCGGAACACGCCGTGCAGGAATACTGGCACAAACTTCATTCCGGAACCGCGCCGGTTCACTGGATCCGCCAGGCGGAACTTCCCGAAGGCGCAGAAGCCATCCCGAACGGATACGGCTCCGCTCCGGGAATTCATCTCGAACGGAACGGGAAAACGATCATCCTCATGCCGGGACCACCCTCCGAACTCCAGCCGATGTTCACAGATTCGGTTCTCCCGCTTCTCAAAACGAAACAGACAGACAGGGTCTATACCGATCTGTTCCGGATCGCCGGAATCGGGGAATCCGAAGTGGAAGACCTTCTCGAACCGCATCTCATACCGGAAGTCTCCGCCGCCTACTGCGCTCAGCCCGGACTCGTCCGTCTCTTTCTCACCTCGAAGGACGAAGCGTTGCTGAAACGGGTTGCCTCCGAAGCACGCGAACTCTTCCGCGCCAACGTCCTGCCTGCGGGCGTAACCTCGCTCCCCGAAGACGTGCTGCGTCTGCTCGAAGCGAAAAAGCTCATGCTCGCAACCGCGGAATCCTGCACAGGCGGAATGATTTCCGAACAGATCACAGCCGTTCCCGGCTCCTCCAACGCCTTCCTCGGCGGTGTGAATTCCTACGCGAATGAAATCAAAATGCGCTTCCTCGGAGTTTCTGAAGAGACCCTCCGGACCGTCGGCGCAGTCAGCCGCGAATGCGCCGAAGAGATGGTCAACGGCATTGCAGACCGCGCGAAAGCCGACGCCGCAATTTCCGTAACCGGCATTGCCGGCCCCGGCGGCGCAACGCCCGGAAAACCGGTCGGACTCGTCTACATCGGAGTCCGCCTGCATACAAAAACCGTGATTCTGGAGTGTCATTTCCGTGGCGGACGTGACCAGGTGCGCGAACGAACCGCGGCCAAAGCGCTCAACACGCTTCGCACCATGCTGCTGGAGTCGGCGGAATGACCCGCCCCTCCATGTTTCCCCCGCCGGAACAGGCGGACGACGAGGGATGTCTCGGCTATACGCCGTCGCTGAATCTCCCGATGCTCATCGACGCCTATATGCACGGGATTTTCCCCTGGCCGATCCGCGAACGCGAAGTTTTCTGGTTCACCCCGCCGATGCGGAGCGTGCTCTATTTTGACAGCCTCCACATTCCCTCGCGTCTGAAACGCTCGCTCCGCCAGCACCGCTTTCACCTCAAAATCTCCGAACGTTTCGAAGACGTCATCGCGAACTGCTCCCGCGTCCCGCGCAAAGGACAGGACGGCACATGGATCACCGCGAAAATCCGCCGCGCCTACCGAGATTTTCACAAAGCCGGATATGTTCACAGCTTCGAAGCCTGCAACGAAAAAGGCGAACTCGTCGGCGGCATGTACGGGATCTCCCTCGGACGCGTCTTCTGCGGCGAAAGCATGTTTCACCTCGAGACCGACGCCTCGAAATTCGCGCTTCTCTCCGCCGTCGCGACTCTGCGGAAATGCGGCGTGACCATGCTCGATACCCAGGTTCTCACGCCGCTCCTCGGACGCTTCGGCGCCGTTGAAGTTCCGCGCGCAGAATTTCTGAAACAGCTCGACGCGAACCTCGGCGACCCGATTCCCGCGGAAGTCCTGCGGGCAAACGCCGTTCAGGCGGAGACCCTCTGCGAATGAAAAAATACACCGTTCATCTTCTGCTCTTTTTCGCGGCGTTCCTGCTGTTCGCCCTTTACGGACTGCGCGGAATGATGGAGCCGGAACTGCTGATGCGGATCGATTCCGCAACCTATCTCGCCCCCGCGCGCTCGCTTCAGAACAGCTTCACCTATGCGGACGCCTCCGGCATTCCGACCGCGCTCCGCGTGCCGCTCTATCCGGCATTTCTCGCATTCTCGCTTGCGGTGAGCGGAAACAGTCTGCTGTTCTGCATCCTGATGAACTGTGCTGTCTCCGCACTTGCAGTTCCGGTTCTGTATCAGGCGGCGCTGGAATTCACCGGGAACAAACGTCTTGCGCTGACCGCCTCGCTCCTGCTGATGTTCTCTCCGACCGAAATCGCATTCGCCCCGATGTTCCTCTCCGAAGGAATGTTTGTGACAATGGTTTCGTTCGAACTCCTCTTCTTTCTCCGTTTTCTCCGGACACACAGGAATCTTCCGCTTTTCCTGACCGCCGGCGCCGGCGCCGCGGCCGCGCTGACGCGGCCGCTGAACGTCCTCTGGATTCTGCCCTGCGCATTTGTTTCGCTGTTCGTTCCGGGAACCGCGAAACAACGAATTCTCCGCGCGGCGGGTGCGGTTCTGGTCTTCGCTGTTCTGCTTGCCCCGTGGATTCTCCGCAACCATGCGATCGGCTCCGGCTGGCGGATCGACGAGGTTTCCGCCGATTCGCTCCGCCACAACGCATCCGTCGTGGAGAGCCGCGTCAACAACCTCCCCGCGCAGTTCTACCGCGACCAGTACGCCATAACCTTTGAGAAAACGTTTGCGGACAAAACGAAATTTCCGGACCGCGATGCGTGTCTGACTTATGAGGAGCACTATCTTTCCTCAATTCTGATGAAACACCCCGGAACCTATCTGCGTCTTTTCTTCAATCCCTCGAAACTGGTTCCGGACGTTCCGACTTTTCTGGAAAATCTCAAGCTCACGCGCGGCGGACGCGGCACATGGGACGTCATCATCAAGGACGGTCTGCTTGCGGGAATCCGTCATTATTTCGACGGGCGGCTCTGGCTTCCGTTTCTTCTGACGCCGCTGATTCTGCTTCTTCTTGCAACTTACGCGGGTGCGGCATGCGAACTCGGCTTTGCTATTTTTGAAAAAAAATGGATGACGCCCCTGTTATTTCTTCTTTTCAGTGTATATTATCTGGCAGTGGTCGGACCGGGCGGCTACCCGCGCTTTCTGCTCCCGGCATTGCCGTTTCTGTGCTTGCTCTGCGCACAGGCGGCGGAACGTTTTCTGAAGAGAAAGGGGAAATCATGAAATATATCGGAGCCCATGTATCAATCTCGGGCGGAGTGGAAAACGCTCCGCTGAATGCAAAAGCGATCGGTGCAAAAGCCTTCGCCATGTTCACCAAAAATCAGCGTCAGTGGAAGAGCGCGCCGATTCCGGAAGAGTCAATCGCCGCCTTCAAACGGAACTGCGCCGAATGCGGTTTTACCCCAGACCACATACTCCCCCACGACGGCTATCTGATCAACATGGGCAACCCGGATCCGGCAAAGCGCGCGCAGTCGCTCGACTCCTTCATCGGCGAGATGAAACGCTGCATGGCGCTCGGTCTGAACCGGCTGAATTTTCATCCGGGCAGTTCGCTGAAAGCGATCTCCGACGAGGAGTGTCTTGCCTTGATTGCGGAGTGCATCAACACCGCTCTTTCCGAAACGGAAGGCGTGACGGCCGTCATCGAGAACACCGCCGGACAGGGAAGCAACCTCGGCTGGCGGTTTGAGCATCTTGCTTACATCATCGAACGCATCAAAGACCAGTCCCGCATTGGAGTCTGTCTTGACACCTGCCACACCTTTGCCGCCGGCTACGACCTCAAGACTCCGGAAGGCTACGCCGCCACGATGGATGAATTCGAGCGTCTGATCGGATTCCGTTATCTCCGCGGCGTGCATCTGAACGACTCGAAGAGCAAACTGGGCGGACACCTCGACCGTCACAACAGCATCGGCGCCGGCGAGCTTGGTCTCGGCGCTTTTGAGCTTTTGATGAACGACTCCCGTTTCGACAACATTCCGATGGTACTTGAAACCATTGACGAAACGCTCTGGCCGGAAGAAATCCGCCAGCTCTACGCCATGATCCGCAAGTAAAACAGAGATTTTCAAAAAAGAAACGGATTTTTGTCTCGTAAAAATTTGACAATTCTGTTTATTCGTGTTATGTTGGTTACAGTTCCGGCGGGTCGGCCGGAACATTCTAACCGGGGGGACGACTATGAGCTTTACTACACATTTCAGCGTTGTAAACAATATCGGAGATGAACATTCTCCGGCGTGGAACCGTTTTTTCCAGCAATATCAGCCGCTTATCAAACTGCATGGAAAAGACTGCGGCATTCCGGAAAACTCCCTCGACGATCTCGTGCAGAACGTCATGCTCTCAGTTTTCAAACAATCCGCGACTTTCTCGTATGACAGTTCAAAAGGACGGTTCCGCGACTATCTCAGAACCATTATCCGCGCCCGCGCAAACGATATGCTCCGCGCCGTTTACAAACAGGCGAAAGTCCTTGATTTCACTCCCGACGAGGCTTGTCTCGATGATCTCTACGAGGCGGAATGGCAGGATTATATCAAAAAGGAAAGCCTCCGCAAACTCAAAGAAGAATCCTCCGCGGAACATTACCAGCTTTTCTACATGCTCGAAATCCAGAACAGGAGCGTCCGCGAAACGGCGGATTTCCTCGACCTCCCGAAGGCAACCGTCTACTCCATCCGTCAGCGCATGGAAGAAAAACTGCGGCAAACGGCAAAAGAACTGGATGTCTGACCATGCCCCAGAAAACACCGTACATTCCCGATTTCAATATTGTGGAGCAATGCGGCCAGGGCGGAAGCAGCACGGTCTGGCTCGGCGTCGATTACGACGGCATCCGGCGCGCAATCCGCATCATCGATCTCGTGCGCGGACGCAGCAGAGAACAGATCGAAGCCGAAAAAAACGCAATCTCCCTTTACCGGAATGTCGCAAACCGCCACGAAAACCTCCTCGACATTCTCTACATCGGGAAAACAAACGAATATCTTTACTATGTCACCGAGCTGGCCGACGACACTGGAGACGTGCAGTCGCGCTACAATCCCGACACTCTCGCCTACCGCATTTACGCACACAAGCTATCCAAAGAGGAAATGCTCAACTGCATCTCCGAGATTCTCGACGGAGTCGAGCAGCTTCATGTGAACGGAATCGCCCATCACGACCTGAAACCCGAAAACATTCTGTTTCTGCATGGCAGGCTCAAAATCGGGGATCCGGGGCTCATGGCGCCGATCCTGGAGCCCGCGCACGGCGGCACAACCGGATACCGTCCGACATGGAACGATGCGGACGGCATTGCGGCGGACATCTATGCCATCGGGAAAATCATCTACTGTCTCTATTCCGGAATGGACGCCTCCGACTTTCCCGTTCTGCCCTCCGGACTCAAGCTCCGCAAGGTCGCCGCGCTGAACCGGATCGCACTGAAATGCTGCTCGGAATCGCCCGAACGGCGCTACAAAAACGTCGCCCAGATCCGGTGCGACATTGAGAATCTCCGGAACCGTCCGACATGGCGTTCCCGGCTGCGGATTGCAAACGCCGTTTCAACTCCTCTGCTGATTCTCCTGCTCTTCGCGCTCGCTTTTTTCCATTTCAAGCCGAAGGCGGAGGCACGGATGCGCCGCATTCCGGAGAAAACCGCGCTCTCCCGTTTCCATGCGCTCCGCGCGGCGGCATCCGAATGGAATCTGAAAAGCACTCTGACCGCACTGCAGAATCTGCGAGAATGCTCGCCGGAAATAAACGAGGATCCCGAATTCCGCGATTACTTCCGCACACTCTCCGACCATCTTGCATGGCTCGGCGTCTATCATCCGAAAAACGACATGCAGTTTATGCTGCGCGACTTCCTTGGAGCCCTGAAGTCGCTCAAGCCGTCCGAACAGGAGGAGAACATCGTCAAACGCACTCTGCAAATGACCGAAAAAGACGAACTCTGCCCCTCCATGCTCGTTCTTTACTACCGGATTGCGCGCCGGCAGGGAAACGCCGAGAAGGCGGAGAAAATTCTTCAGGAGCTCAAAAATTTCGATATATCCGGACTGAACCGCGTTTCTGCGGCAATCTGCTGGATCCGTCTTGCGCTTCTGCTCACGCGGGAGCAGAGATTCGACGACGCCCTGCTCTTCGCCCGACACGCCGAAAAGCTCGCGCCGTACTTCTACGGCGCATACGTTGTCCAGTTCCAGATTCACTATCTGCGGAAAGACTACGCCGCCGCGGCGGATGCGATGCGGCGGCTGTACAAAATTCAGCCCGACAACATTCTTCTTCCGAATCTCGCCGGGCTGCTCGCGGATCATGCCGCGCAATAATAAACCGCAACGGAATCAGATCAGCTCCGTTTTGCCGTTTCTCCGAGCGGAAAGACGTTTTCCGCCGGGGAGAAGCAGGTTCTCAATCGAAACGTCCTGCCACTTGTCCGGCATTCCCCGGAACAGGCGGAGTTTGCCGAACTGCGAATAAGCGCACATCTGGGTGAAGGCGTCCAGGAATCCGCCGCAACCGTCCAGCTGCATGACTTCGTTGTCCGCTTTCGGCTTCGCAATGTCATGACGGCGGTGCGCGATCAGACTCAGCATACGCGGCAGATAGACCGTGCAGAGCCCCTCATTGACGAAAATCTCGCGCCAGATGTTGAACAGCTGCATCGGCGCCTCGTGCAGTCCCACGCGGGTGTAGATGATGTTCGCCCACGGAATGCACCATTCGCTCCACTGTCCGAAGCCCATCGCAATCCAGTGATCAATGGAGTTGGCGACAATCTCCTCCATCTCCGCATCGGGATGTTCCGGAAGCGAATCGAACGGCCAGATCGAGCCGAGGTGCGAATGGTGGCGGTGACAGTTCGCGAGGTCCTGACCCTCCCAGATTCCGATACGCTTTTCGGCGCGTCCTCCGTAATAATCGTAGCCTCCGACAACCGAATAGGGCGGGACGCGGTCGAGAATCTGACGCCAGACGGGGCGTTCTTCGCGCTTGAGAACGGCGGAAATCTCAATCAGAATCATTGCAAGCCTGCGGATTGCCGCAAGCTGATACGACGGATTGCGTCCGGCAACCGTGGTCATGTCCGGATTCGAACACGCATATTCCGCGGAAATCGCAAGCGGGATATTGAAGTCGCGGAGCATCTCCTCGTAGCCGCGCATGATGCCGTAGATGTAGGGATACGCGCGGTCGCGCAGGAATGTAATGTCCCCGGTCGTGCGCCAGTAATCGTAATAGAGCAGAGCAGTCCACGCGCCGCACGCGGGATCCATGATTGAGCCCATGCTGATCCAGCCGCACTGAATGCCGCGGTCGTCCACCGCATGGGTCTGCCAGAGCGCATCGTCAACACCGAAGAGCGCGTGCGCATTGTGCTTCATTGCCGACTGGAACGCGGGGGATTCGATCAGGTCGAACAGCGGGAGCATGTGCTCCGGAACGCCAAGCTGGGCAAGCGGACCGTAAATCATCTGAACATTGACGTTGAAATGGAAGTCGCCGGACCACTTGGCTTCCTGATACTCCTCGTGCCATGGACCCTGAAGACCGCTCGCCTTGCCGAACGGACAAGTTGCCGCGCCGAGCTTGTAGAGATTGAAGTCGTAGAACCGGTTCCACCAGGCGTCGGGCGTGGTAACGCGGGCGGTTTTCGCGCAGAACTTGCCCCACCAGTCCGCGGCGAAAGCGATCTGCTCCGCACGGTCGGAGTCGTCGCCGTCGTCGTCCGTGAAGATCTTGAATCCGTAATCCGTGCGGACGGCGCGGAAGGTCATGCCGGGATCTTCCGGAAGGACAATCCGCCAGCCGTCTTCCAGCAGTTCATACGGAGCAACGCCGCGTTTTCCGTTGAAATCGCGGACTTTCGGGAAATCGGATGCGGGATGCAGTGAAACGCGCGTGATTGCGTGCGACGGATCATCCACGTACATGATGTTCTGTTTCAGCGCAACAACGAGCGAAACGGATGCGCCCGAACTCAAAGTCACGCGCAGCGTCCCGGTTGCATAGGTCAGCTCCGCAGTCACCGGACGGACGCCGTCCGCAAAGTGGAAATCGAAACGTCCGACCGCCAGGCGGCGGGGACGTCCTTCAAACGTCTGAGTGCGGTGCAGAGTCTCGTTCAGAGAATGGTCGAAACGGTGGGCTTCGGCGTATTCAACCAGACGGCTGTACGAGTCACGTTCGTCGATCAGCTCGCCGCCCCGGTGGTCCCAGAGGTCGTTCTGATTGACCGTGAGATTGAGCGTGTCTTTGCCCCAGACCAGCGCTCCGAAGTTGCCGTTCGCCATCGGGACGCCGCAGTGCGGACGCTCCAACGGGAACGAAAAAGTGATGCTTGTGTTCATTTCTTACCCTTTTTTATGTTTCTTTTATCAGAAATAATACCGGACGACCGCCAGTCTCAGCAGCTTCTTCCGGTATTCGGTTCTCAATTTTTCCACTTCCGCCCGGAAAAGTTCCTGACGGATACTCTCCGCGACTTCGCGGAACGGCTTTTTCACGGGCGGAATCCGTTCGGCAACACGCAGGAAATAAAAGCCCTCCGCCGTTTCGACAGGTCCGGCGACCGTGCCGGTCTCCGCATCCTTCAGTGCAGACTGGAACTCCGGACGGAGCGAACCCCGCTCAATCGTTCCGATTTTTCCGCCGTTCGAAGCGTTCGGCCCCTCGGTATTCTCCCGTGTGATGCGTGAAAAAGTCGTTTCATCTGCACCGTCCAGCATCTTCGCCAGATCGCGCACAACCGCGGCGGCGTCCTTCCCCGCATCCTTGCGGATGAGCAGAAGCTGAAGCGAAATCTGTTCCGGGGAAGTCCATTTCTCTTTGTTCGCTTCATAATATTCGTAGACCTGACGCGGAGTGATGAAGACCCGGCGGTCGCAGTGCTCCATCAGAAGAACGTCGACGGCGATTTTTTCCCGCGCCTTCTCCCGAACCTCGCGGATCGTCGCGCCGAAGGACTTGAGACGCCGTTCAAGCCCGGCTCGCGTGCCGTCGCCCATGCCCCGGGCAATCGAATCCACAACGTCCTCGACATGCTGTTTTTTAATGTCAAACGGATGCTCTTTGTATTCGTTGTAAATGAGCTTGCGGATCACAATCTCCTCCACAATTTTGCGGCGAACCTTCGCGGTCTCCTCATAGAGGCGTTCACCGGTGAACATGGAAGCCAGACGGCTCTCGTCGCGTCCGCTTTCAAGCATGACGTCGAGCAGAGTCACCGGATCACCGTTCACCGATGCGAGAACGGAATCAATGCGCGATTCGCGCCCGAGCTCCACCGTCGGTTCCTGTGCGTTCAGACAGAAAGCGAACAGAGGAAGAAGCAGAAGAGAAAAATATTTCAGCATAATTTGAGTTCTCCTTTTTCAATCTTCCGGATTTTGTCGCGCAGTTCGGCGGCGCGTTCGAACTCAAGCGCTTCCGCAGCCTCCATCATCTCGCGCTCCAGCTCGGAAATGATCTCCGTAACATCCATCTGCGAAAGCGGCGGTGCGGATTTTGTGTTCTCCGCCTTCTTTTTGCCGCGTCCGGAACCGGCGGTGTAACGCGCGCGACCTTCCGCCACCGTAAGGAAGGTTTTGTTTTCCTCCTTCGATTCGTCATATCCGAAAATGGTCTCTTCGATCGTTTCACGCTTCTTCTTGATGATTGTTTTCGGCGTGATGTGATGCGCTTCGTTGTAGGCAATCTGCTTCGCGCGGCGTTCCTTCGTAACTTTAAGAAGTTTTTTTATGGAATCGGTGATGATATCCGCATAGAGAATGACCCGCCCCTCGGCGTTTCGCGCGGCGCGGCCGGCGACCTGAATCAGCGAGCGTTCGGAACGCAGAAAACCCTCCTTGTCCGCATCGAGAATCGCAACGAGCCGCACCTCCGGCAAGTCGATGCCTTCGCGCAGAAGGTTGATGCCGATCAGACAGTCGAACGCGCCGTCGCGCAGTTCGGAAAGAATCCGGACACGCTCAATGGCGTCGATTTCGGAGTGAAGATATTTCACGCGCATTCCGAGTTCGGAGAGATAATCGGCGAGACGCTCCGCGCTCTTTTTCGTAAGCGTGGTGACAATCGTTCTTCCGCCCAGCGCAGCGGTCTTGCGGATCTCCTCCATGACGTCGTCAACCTGCGTGGCGAGCGGGCGGATTTCAACTTCAGGATCAAGCAGTCCGGTCGGGCGCACGACCTGTTCAATCACCGTTCCGCCGGATTTCTGAAGCTCGTAATCCGCGGGCGTGGCGGAAACATAAACGGTGTCGCCGGTCAGCTTTTCAAACTCCTCGAATTTGAGCGGACGGTTGTCCAGCGCGGAAGGCAGACGGAAGCCGTGTTCAACGAGCGTGACTTTGCGATTGCGGTCCGCCCGGTACATCGCCTGCACCTGCGGAATCGTCACATGCGATTCATCAATCATCGTGATGAAATCTTTCTGGAAGAAATCAAGCAGACAGTACGGACGGGAACCCGGAGCGCGGCCGGCGAGGTGACGCGAATAGTTTTCAATGCCCGAACAGTAGCCGATTTCGCGCATCATTTCCAGATCGTAGTTCACGCGCTGGAACAGGCGCTGCGCTTCCACGAGTTTGTTCTGACCTTCAAGCTCCTTCACACGCTCCTTCATCTCCGCAAGGATGGACGACGTCGCCGCGTCCAGCTTCTCCTGGGGCATGACGAATAGCTTCGACGGGAAAATGAAAGTCTTCTGGAGTTTCGCAAGAACCTTCCCCGTCGTCATGTCGCACCGGGAGATGGATTCAATGGTATCACCCCAGAATTCAATGCGCGTGAACTCCTCCTTCTGAGCGAGAAAAACATCCACGCAATCGCCCCGCACGCGGAACTGCGCCTTTTCGGGAGCGAGATCGTTGCGGGTGTACTGAATGGCGACAAGATGCTCCAGCAGAACATCGCGGTTCATCTCCATGCCCGTGCGCAGCTCGATGCACATGTCCTCGTAATCCGACGGCGACCCCAAACCGTAAATGCAGGAGACGCTGGCGACGACAATCACGTCGCGCCGTTCGATCAGCGACGCCGTGGCGGAAAGGCGCAGACGTTCGATGTTCTCATTGATGCTCGCATCCTTCGCAATGTAGGTGTCCGTCTGCGGGATGTACGATTCCGGCAGATAGTAATCGTAATAACTGATGAAGTACTCAACCGCGTTGTGCGGAAAGAATGCTTTGAATTCGCTGTAGAGCTGGGCGGCAAGGGTCTTGTTGTGCGAAAGAACGAGCACCGGACGGTCCAGCTGCGCAATGACATTTGCGAGCGTGAAAGTTTTGCCCGACCCCGTCACCCCCTGCAGGGTCTGGAAATGCCGCCCGCTTTTCAGTCCGTCGGCAAGCGCCTTGATCGCGGCGGGCTGATCGCCCGACGGCGCATATTCGGAAACCAGTTGAAACAGACTCATGCCATGCCTCGCTTTCTTCCGCCGGAGCGTCAGAGCGTTCCGTTCAGATTGCTGAACCAGACTGCGGAGGAGGCGTCGGAAGGCATTCTCCAGTCACCGCGCGGCGAGAGGCTGATCGTGCCGACCTTCGGACCGTCCGGCATGCAGCTGCGTTTGAACTGCTGTGTGAAGAAACGGCGGAGGAAGGTTTTGAGCCAGGTCTCAATCTGAACCGCCGTGTAGGTCCCGGCGAACGCGTGCTCCGCAAGAAAACGGAGCTTTTCGGGCGCGGCGCCGTACTTCAGGAAATGATAGAGGAAGAAGTCGTGAATCTCGTAGGGCCCGATGATGTCTTCCGTCTTCTGCTGAATCGTTCCGTCCTGCGCGGCGGGCAGAAGTTCGGGGCTGACGGGCGTGTCGATGATGTCCTGCAGAATCGCGCGGACCTGCGCGGTGGAGTTGTCGCCGACCCAGCCGATGACGTAGCGGATCAGGGTTTTCGGAACGGAACAGTTGACGCTGTACATGGAAATGTGGTCGCCGTTGTAGGTGCACCATCCCATTGCGGATTCGGAGAGATCGCCGGTTCCGATTGCGATGCCGCCGACTTTGTTTGCGATATCAAGCAGAATCTGCGTGCGCTCGCGCGCCTGGGAATTCTCATAAACGACATTGTGCTCTTCGGGATCGTGTCCGATGTTGCGGAAGTGCTCAAGACATGCCTCTTTGATGCTGATTTCCCGAAGTTCCGTCCCGAGCTCATGGCAGAGCCCGACGGCGTTGTTGTAAGTGCGTCCCGTTGTGCCGAAACCGGGCATGGTGACCGCAATCACATCATCCGCCGGACGCTTCAGGAGCTTCAGCGTGTTGACGCACACCAGCAGAGCGAGCGTGGAGTCGAGTCCGCCGGAAATTCCGATGACAAGTTTTTTCGCAGACGTATGTTCAATTCGCTTGGCAAGTCCCGCGGACTGGATCGAGAAAATTTCCCGGCAGCGGACATCACGCACGGCATTGTCCGAAGGAACAAACGGATGCGGAGCGACCGCGCGGTGCAGACCGGAGGGCTCCGGAACCGGAAGAGCGGGGATCATGCGGTATCCGCTTTCTGTATTCATTTCAACGCTGTTCGCATAGGGCGAGTCGGAAAGCCGCGCCGCGCAGATGCGCCGCAGATCGACGTCAGCCTGAAACACGCGTCCGTCGCGGAAAAAGCGTTCGGAATCGAGCAGCACACCGCCGTTTTCCGCAATGACCGCATGTCCGCCGCAGACGATATCCGTGGTGGATTCGTGCACGCCGGCGGAGACGTAAGCGTATGCGGCGACGCACCGCGCGCTCTGGCCGCGCACAAGTTCGCGGCGGTATTCAGATTTGCCGACAAGTTCATTGCTCGCCGAAAGGTTCACCAGCAGAGTTGCACCGTTGAGAGCAAGCTGCGAGCTGGGCGGAATCGTCGTCCACATGTCCTCGCAGATTTCCGAGCCGATGCGCAGTTCCGCGGAAACGTCGAAAATCAGGTCTACGCCGAACGGGACATTGTCGAATCCGGCAAACCGGAAGGATTCATTGCGGATGCCGCGTCCGGAAGAGAAATAGCGTTTTTCATAGAATTCGCGGTAGTTCGGCAGATTGATTTTCGGAACCACGCCGAGGATACGTCCGTTCTGCACGAAAACAGCGGCGTTGAAGAGTCTTCCGCGGAAGCACACGGGCGCGCCGAAAACGATGATCTGCGTGCCGAGTCCGGCGAACGCCGCCGCAAGTTCAGCGACGCCCCGTTCCGCCGCTTCCAGCAGGGCGGAGTTATGGAACAGATCGGCGCAGGTGTAGCCCGTCACCGCAAGTTCCGGAAACAGAATCACCGCCGCCTCGTTGTTCTGCGGCATTGCGGCGAGACGTTTCATCTCGTCGATATTGTAGCGGACGTCTGCGACTTTCAGGCGCGGGACGCAAGTGGAAATCCGGTAAAAACCATGCATGGCAGCTCTCTCTTTTTCTCGAAAAGTTTTTTACCGGAATTATACAGCGGAAACGGGAAAAAATCAAGCGGTCGCGCGATTTTTCTCTTCGTTCTCTGTTTCTTCTTTCCGCAGATCAAGCATGACGACGGGCTTCGGCGTAACCGTCAGTTCCAGTTCAAATCCGTAAGCCCGGGCGAATTCTTTCAGTTCTGCAATTTCTTTTGCCGTCATGAGACACCTCCTGTGTTTTCCTATATAATAGCACAGAAGTATTGCTGGATAATTGCAGAAGTATGAAAATTCGGTTAAATTGTCGCCGTATATATTGCCGTGTCCGGCGCAAGCCCGGAATACCACACCGCGACCTGCTTTCCGTTCATCGCGACCACATTCACATTCCCAGCATCCCACGGATATACACCGCCAAGCGCGATTGCTTCCGATTCCGGCCACGCAAGCGGATGACCGAAGACATCGTCCGCCTTTGCAATCCGGCGGCGCAGAATGCCGCGTCCGCGTTGATAATACCAGTTGAAAACCAGCCCTGTTGCAGAATCGTAAATCAGGCTCGGCGTGGAACCGAACACTTCACCGATATTCGTCCGCGCACACGTCCATGTCGCTCCGAAGTCGCGCGACTCCAGCTGGAATTGCGCGCGCCGGGTTGTCTTCTCCCCGTTCTCCGTCCGGGCAATCACCAGAATGCGTCCGTCGCCGAGATACACGGCAGAGGGTTCCGTCGGGAGATCCGCCAGCGGAAGATCCGCGCCAACCGTCCGCTGCACCCAGGTAAGCCCGTTGTCGGAGCTTGTCACCACTCCCCATGAACCGGTTTTCTGATAATCAGTTGCGAACCAGAGCGACATCAGCCCCACGCCGGGGACCGTGAAAATATCGGTAATCTGCATCGGTTCCGGATTCAAATGAACCCGCGCAATCTCCTCGAATTTCCCGTCTGTCACGCGGTAGAGCGCATGATAGCGCGCCGGCCAGACCGGACCGCAGCACCGCACCCAGAAGAGAATGTTTCCGTTCAGGTCATTCCCCTTGCCGACGGGAACTTCTCCGAATTCCGGCTGAGCGGAAACGGGAATTTCCTCCGACCACGTCCGCCCCAAATCAAAAGACCGCCGCGCGAAAACATTGCGGTCGCCGTCGCCGATCGTGTGTCCGAATCCGCGGCAGTAGAGACAAACCAGCTCTTTCCCGTCCGACGCGATCATCGGCCATGAGTTGTACCCCGGCGTATTCTCGACGGCAACCGGCTCCGCAAGCGGCTTCACCGCGGAAACAGTCACCGAGGAGACATGAACCGGATCCGCACATTCATCCGCGGGATCTTCCGGCAGGCGCTCCACGCGCAACTGAACCGGGATTCCCGGCTGAATTAAGCAGAACGTTTCAAGCGCGACCGTACTCGGCGGAGTGACGCGGACCGGAACCGTTGTCACCTCATCCCTCCCCTCCTGCCGGACACTGCAGCGGAAGACTGCGGTTTTATGTGCGGGAGAATCCGCGCGAAGTTCAATTTTGATCGCGGAACAATCCGCAGGAAGCGCGGAAATCTGAAGTTCCGAAACGGTCTCCGTTTTCGTAAAAACGGCATCAAACGGCAGAACGGAAGTAAAGCTCATAAGGGATCCTTTTTTTAGTTGGTCAGAAATATACATATTCAGCAGATGAAATTCAAGCTGAATCAAAAAAGTTTTCCCCCGGATGTTATAAGAGACACAATCCCTTCATTTGTCAAACCCGTATTTTTCTGCGAAGATATCGCTCATAACCTTAAAGCTGAAAAAATCAAGCACTTCTGGGGAAAAGTTTTATGCGTTCTGGAAAGCATTTCAACTGCGGCCAGGAGCGAAGGGACGGTGAATTTCAGAAAAATTCTTGCATTTTCATAAGAGGGGTGTATATTACTAGGTTATGCCATCGCCGTAACGATTCGGCGGCTGGCGAAAATCAAACTGATACATTTTGGGAGAATCGAACAAAATGGGAAGACCTATGAATGTGGCTGTCGCCGGTGCAACGGGCGCCGTCGGCGTCGAAATGATCGAGACCCTGGAAAAGAGAAATTTCCCGGTTGCCTCCATTAAACTGCTCGCATCCGCGCGTTCCGCCGGAAAGAAAGTGAAATTCAGAGGCGAGGAGATCACTATCGAGGAGATGAAACCGGAATCTTTCAAGGGCGTCGACATTGCTCTGTTCAGCGCCGGTTCCGATATCTCCAAACTCTATCGTCAGGCTTGCGTCGATGCAGGATGCGTCATGATCGACAACTCCAGCGCCTTCCGCATGGAAGAGGATGTGCCGCTCGTCGTTCCGGAAATCAATCCCGAAGACGCGTTCAAGCATCGTGGCGTCATTGCAAACCCGAACTGCACCACCGCGATCATGGCGGTTGCCGTTTATCCGCTTCACAAGGCAAAAGGACTCAAGCGCCTCATCGCCTCCACCTACCAGGCGGCGTCCGGCGGCGGAGCTCCCGCTATGCAGGAACTGCTCGATCAGACCCGCGAAGTGCTCAACGGCGCGGAACGCGTCGAGCCCAAGGTCATGGCGCAGCAGATTGCGTTCAACCTCTTCCCGCATATCGACTCCTTCCAGCCCAACGGCTACACGAAGGAAGAGCTGAAGATGGTCAACGAAACCCGCAAGATCATGCACATCCCGAACCTGATGCTCACCTGCACCAGCGTCCGCGTGCCGGTTCTCCGCGCTCATTCCGAGTCCCTGAACCTCGAATTCGAGAACGAAATCACGCCGGAAGAAGCGCGTGAAATCCTCTCGAAGGCTCCCGGCGTCATCGTCCGCGACGATCCCGCGAACAAGATCTACCCGATGCCGATCGACGCCACGGGCAAGTACGACGTTCTCGTCGGACGTATCCGCCAGGATATTTCCCGCAACGACAAGCGCGGCCTCGAAATCTTCGTTTCGGGCGACCAGCTTCTCAAAGGCGCGGCACTCAACGCCGTTCAGATCGCTGAAGTTCTGAGCAGCAAATGAGTTCCGTTGCGGCGGTTCTGCGGAGACTCGCCGGACAAATTCCCGTCCGGATCTCCGCGGTTCTGCCGATGCCCTGTCCGCTCTGCGGCAGCGGCATTCCGTTCGACGGCGAACCGAACATGTTCTGTTCCGCCTGCCTTGCGCGGATGCCGATGATCCGGGGGAAAGCCTGCCGGACCTGCGGAGCGGAAATCGACGGCATCTTCGATTCCTGCTCGGACTGCATGAATGCGCCGAAGCCGCCGTGGATCAGGGCGTATGCTCTTTTCAAATACACCGACGAAGTCCGGGATTGCGTTCACCTTTTCAAGTACCGGGGACGCACCGAACTTGCAAGACCGCTGGGTCGGCTCGCGGCGGGACTCCTCGATGAAACGTCGCCTCATTACGACGCCGTCGTTCCCGTTCCGCTCCACTGGCGGCGTTTCCTTCAGAGAGGCTACAACCAGTCGGCGCTGTTCGCAAAGGAGGTCTCGCTCCGCACCGGAATCCCGGTCATGCGTCTCCTTAAGCGCGAACGACATACGCCGAAACAGGCTTTTCTGACCAGAAAGGAAAGAAATTTAAATATTAAGGGCGCTTTTTCCATTTTAAATTCGACAGATGCGGAAAAGCGTAGTATATTACTGGTGGATGATGTTATGACGACCGGGGCGACGCTCAGCGAAGCCGCCGGTGTTTTACTCAACTGCGGCGCTGCACGAGTGGATGTTCTGGTCATCGCCCGAAGACAAAGGAATTGAAAAATGGCTTTCTTCAAAAAATCGAAATACTCGACTCTGAGTTTTGAACCCGAAAAGGAAGAACCTCAGAAACGCAAAGACATTCCCGAAGGACTTTGGGAAAAGTGCAAGAAGTGCAGTGCCACCATCTTCACCAAGCAGAAGGAAAGCAATCTCTATATCTGCCCGCACTGCGGTTACCACAACCCGATGCCCGCCCCCGCCCGCATCGAACTCCTCACAGACCCCGGCACCTTCCAGGAAATCGACGCAAACGTGGAATCGGTCGACACGCTCAAATTCGAAGGCGTCTCCTCCTACACCTCCAAGCTCGAATCCAACAAAAAGAAAACCGGACTCACCGACGCCGTTGTCTGCGGACGCGCCAAGCTTGACGGACGCGACTATGCGCTCGGAGTCATGGACTTCCGCTTCCTCGGAGCCAGCATGGGCGCCGTCGTCGGCGAAAAAATCACCCGCCTGATCGAATTCGCCACCGCGAATCACCTTCCCCTCGTCATCGTCACCGCTTCCGGCGGAGCACGCATGTACGAAGGCATGATCAGTCTCATGCAGATGGCGAAGACCAGCGGAGCTCTTGAACGCCACGCGGAAGCCCGCCTCCCCTACATCGTCGTCATGACTCATCCGACGACCGCCGGAGTCACCGCAAGTTTCGCCTCGCTCGGCGACCTCATTCTCGCCGAACCGGAAGCGCTCATCGGCTTTGCCGGACCACGTGTCATCAAGGACACCACACAGGCTCAGCTGCCCGAAGGATTCCAGACTTCCGAGTTCCTTCTGAAGAAAGGCCTCATCGACAAAATCATCGAAAGAAAAAATTTACGAACAGAATTGTCTTTGTGCCTTGAATATTTCGAAAAAGCGAGTATAGTAGGGGGTAAGAAACACAAGGCCTGACAAAGAGGTCTTGCTGGACGAATTTTTGTCGCCGCATTGGACCCCGTGCGCTGAAATCCCGTGAACGGGTCAGACGGGGAACCGAGCAGCCATAAACGAAGGTTTCAGGTGCTGCGGGGGATCTGATGCGGCGGCTTTTTTTTGAGAGAGAGGGAGCAGCGCATCATGGAACGCATCGACGGTCGTCCGTACAATTATCTCCGCAAAGTCAAAATCACACCGAACTATCTCGCACACCCGGCGGGCTCCGTGCTCATCGAAATGGGCGGAACCAAAGTCGTATGTTCCGTCACTTTTGAACAGGGCGTTCCCGGCTGGATGCGCGCCCAGGGCGTCGCCGGCGGATGGGTCACTTCCGAATACGGCATGCTCCCCGCTTCCACGCAGGCACGCAACCAGCGCGAAGCCACCCGCGGAAAACAGAGCGGCAGAACCATGGAGATTCAGCGTCTCATCGGACGCAGCTTCCGCTCCGTCATCGACCTCAAAGCTCTCGGAACAAACACCGTTTACATCGACTGCGACGTCATCGACGCCGACGGAGGAACCCGCTGTGCAAGCATCACGGGCGCCTCGGTTGCGCTCCAGCTCGCCTTCCGCAAACTCGTCGCGCAGAAAGTTCTCCACCACTTCCCCATGCGTGAAAACGTCGCGGCAGTCAGCGTCGGCATGAAAAACGGCGAAGTCCTTCTTGATCTCTGCTATGAGGAAGATTCAAACGCCGACGTCGACATGAATGTCATCATGACCGAATCCGGCAAAATCATCGAGGTTCAGGGAACCGCCGAAGAGGTTCCGTTCTCCCGCGGCGAACTCAACAAAATGCTCGACACTGCACAGACCGGACTCGAACGGCTGTTCGGCTTCCAGCGCGCCGCTCTCGGCGGCGGCGAGCCGCGCAAACCGCGCGAACCGCAGGTCCCCCTGGGCAATATCGGCGCCGCTCTTGAAAGCCTGAACCTCTGACCGTTTCCTCCCGATGGATCTGCGCAGGGAACTGACCGTCAACGGCTGGGGCTGGGTCCCCGGCGTCTACTTTGCTGAAGGACTCCCCTTCGCCGTCGCCACATGCGTCTCAATGGTGATGTTCTCCAGCCTCGGAATGTCCAACAGTGCAATGGCGTTCTGGACCGGTGTCATCGGTCTTCCCTGGAGCCTCAAATTTCTCTGGGCGCCCCTTCTTGATTCCCGCGGAACCAAACGCGCCTGGATGCTGGCCGCACAGCTTGCCGTAGCGCTCTGCTTCGCCGCTCTCGCCTTCATCTTCCGCGCCGGGGCGGGCGACGGATGGCTCATCGCCTGTTTCATTCTCACGGCTTTCTGCTCCGCGACCCACGACATCGCCGCCGACGGCTACTACATGATCGCCCTCGATTCCCACGCGCAGGCGCTCTGCTCCGGTCTCCGCAACATCTTCTACAAATGCGCCATGCTCGCCGGACAGGGCGGTCTCGTCATGCTGGCCGGAACACTGATCCGCGCCGGCATTCCCGAACGCTCCGCATGGATGTGGACAATCTCCGCGGCATCCGCCGCCATGCTGATTCTCTTTCTCTGGCATTGCGTCATAACCCCCGCCGCGGAAACGGCCCGCCCGGCTGCAGCACAGAAAGAGCGGCGGAGCATTGCCGAATCGTTCCGCACGTTCTTCCGGCGTGAAGGCGCGCTCCAGGCGGTTCTCTTTCTCCTTTTCTACCGTTTTGCGGAAGCGCAGCTCGGGAAAATGTCGGTTCCGTTCATGCTCGCCGGACGCGATGCGGGCGGACTCGGCCTGACTCTCAGTGAACAGGGAACCATTTACGGGGTTGCGGGAACATGCTGTTTCCTGCTCGGAGGCTTTCTCGCCGGACTCGCCGTCTCGCGCTTCGGCTTCGGACGCACTCTCTGGATGATGGCGGTTGCGCTCAACGCCCCCGACGCACTTTATCTCTGGCTCTCGTGGACTCATCCGGGAGTATGGATTTCCGGCGCGTGCATTGCGCTCGAACAGTTCGGCTACGGGCTCGGATATATGGCGCACGTGCTCTTCATGGTGCAGTTTGCAAACCGGAGCGGAGAATATAAAACCAGTCATTTCGCATTCATGACCGGAATCACCATTCTCGGAATGACTCTCGTCGGGATGTTCTCCGGTCTGATTCAGGAATTCTTCACCCGTCTCGGCGCATCGTGCGGCGCAGAAACCGGATACCGTCTCTTCTTCCTCTGGATCTGCCTCTGCACAGTCCCGAGCTTCCTCGCCGTCCGCTTCGTGCGTCCGCACATTGACGCTGCATTCGGGAAAAACAGTTAAAGTTCCAGCGGCATTCTGCCCGGTCCGCGCGTATCCAGCAGACCGGACCGCAGCTCTGCATCCAGTTCCGCAAGCAGGCGGCTTTTGTCGTGCGGAAAACGTCCGGCAAGGGGGAACGGATTTGATGTATGATTCGCCCGGAAGACCGTCCGTTCGAGGTTGAGTCCGGCGATGATTCCGCGCAGTTCCTCCACCGCCTCGAACTCCGTCACCGGCATGTAATCCTCCGGCAGCGACAGCCCCGGAACCGCAATGAAACGCAGCGCCGAAAGCAGATTCGGATTCATCAGATTCAGCGCGGCGGAGGTGCACATCACATGCTCCTCCCCCAGCGCGCGCCCGCCAAGCCCGATCAGGATCATGACGGAACATTTCAGTCCGCAGTTCTGCGCAAGACGCACGGCCCGGACCATATCATCCGCGCGTTCGCCTTTGCGGAAGCGGTCGAGAACGCGCTGGCTCCCGCTTTCAAAGCCGACATAGAGCAGATGCAGTTTGAGCCGTTTCAGCTCCGCCAGCTCCTCCGGGGTTTTCGACAGAATCGAAGAGCCGTTCGCATAGGTTCCAACACGCGCCAGATGCGGAAACGACGCGTTCAGCTCCGTCAGAACCGCACGCAAGCACTCCATCGGCAGATGCATGACGTCTCCGTCCGCAAGAAACACGCGGTTCGTTTCCGGAAACCTGAGTCCGGCCTCGCGGATTTCTGCGGAGAGCTCCGCCGGATCGCGCAGCCCGTACCGCACGCCCTTGTACATTCCGCAGAAGCGGCACGTGTTGTGCGGACAGCCGTATGCCACCTGAAAAATCAGACTTTCCGCTTCCGCAGGCGGACGGAACAGCGGTTCGCGCCATTTCATTTTCCGCGCTCCATGATTTCCCCGAAACTGCCTGCGAAACGGCGCATCAGCTCAAGCCCCGCCCGGCGTGTCTCGACCGGGATTTCCGCCAAAGCCTCCTCTTCAATTGCGGCGAGCTCCGAACAGACTCCACCGATAAAAGCGCGTCCGCTCTTTGTCAGCAGAATGCGCTTCCGGCGGTGATCCTCCTGAGATTCGCAGCGGCGGATAAATCCGCGCTTTTCGAATTCGTTCAGAACCACGGTAACAGTCTGCCGCAAAACAAAAACTTTTTCCGCAATCACCGCCGGTTCCACACCTTCCGGATGACGGTACAGCAACTCCAGCACGAAATACGTTGTCAGATTCAGACCGTGCCGTTTGAGAAAACGGTCGTAAAGCAAATCCGTCCGCCGCCAGCCCTCGAACCACTCGTCCAGGAATTTACGCGATTCTGTTTCCATGTCTCTTTCCTCCGAACCAGAACCAGCAGAGCATGGCGAAGAGAATCACGCGGGAAACCGGCATCGCAAGCCACACGCCGTCCATTCCCCAGAAGACCGGCAGAACAAAGAGACAGAGCGGAAGCGCAAAGAACGAGTCGCCGTAAATCAAAGTCGATGCCGCGCCGATTTTGTTTGTGGACTGGAAGTAGAATCCGGCGACGCGGATCACGCCCAGCAGCAGGAATGCGAATCCGCTGATCACCATGCCGTGACCTGCAAGACCCGCCACATCGCCCGACAGACCGAACCAGTCGGGGAAAATATCGCGTCCGAGAATGGAAACGGCGGTCAGAACCACACCGACAAGGAACGCCGCAATGTATCCATAGTTTCCGATCCGCCCCATGCGCCGGAACTTTCCCGCGCCGTAAAAGAATGCAACCAGCGGCTGGACACCGGCGGCAAGTCCCGTCATCAGCAGTGAACCCATGGATTCAATCGTGGCAACAAGCGTATACGCAGCAAGCCCGTTGACCGCACCGCAGCGCAGCGACTGCCAGTTGTGCAGGAACAGCATCGCGATAATCGAAAGCTGGTTGCCGAGAGTCGGAATTCCGTTTTTGAAAATCCGTCCGCAGAGCTCCCGCGCCGGACGGAACCCGGTGAAGCGGAGCGCTGTTTGCGGCGAAAGATAATGGATAATGCCGATCACCATCACGATCACCTGCGAAAGAACCGTTGCGAGCGCCGCCCCGCGCAGCCCGAGTCCGAGCGGGAAAATGAAAATGTAGTCAAACAGAATGTTCAGCGCAAGTCCGATGATGACAAGCCACATCGCAAGCACCGGATGCCCGTCGTTGCGCATGACGGACATCCACCCCATGCTGAACATCTGCGCGGCAGACCCTGCAACCAGCGGCGTCGCATACTCGCGCGCCTGGTCAATCAGCTCCGCATTCGCCCGGAAAAGCGTCAGGATCGGCGTCAGAAACGGCAGGACGCCCGCCGTGAAAACAACCGCTGTCAAAGCGAGAAGAACGATCATGTTTCCGAACGCCCGCTGTGCGCGTTCCGGCTCCCCCGCCCCGCGCGACTGCGAGACGATGATTGCCGCTCCGGATCCGATCATATCGCCAAACGCCGTAATGAGCATCACCAGCGGCCACGTCACCGCCGCCGCGGCAAGCCCGAGCTTCCCCATCGCGCGCCCGATGAAGATTGTATCGACAATACTGTAAGTTCCCACGATGACCATACCCGCCATCGAAGGGCCGATGTACTTGAAAAACTGCTTCAAGTCCCCGTTCATAACTGCTCCTCTCCAATTAGTAAATTTTCTTTACTATACATCATTTTTACTAAATTTCAAGTTTAAACGGGTTCATGCAGGAGATACAATACCTTGTTTCCGGAAACTGCCGGCTTTCTCAGCTGCGGAAAGCCGGGCTGACACAATTTACACTCTTACAGATCGTTCCGGATAATGTCCCGGAGGTAACGTCCGGTATAGGAATTCTTCACCTTGATGATCTCTTCCGGCGTTCCGGTCGCGACAATCTCTCCGCCGGCGTCGCCGCCTTCGGGGCCGATGTCGATAATCCAGTCCGCCATCTTGATGACGTCCAGATTGTGTTCAATCACAATCACCGTGTTGCCTTTGTCGCGCAGGCGGATCAGCACGTCGAGGAGCTGGCGGATATCTTCCAGATGAAGCCCCGTTGTCGGCTCGTCAAGAATGTAGACCGTATGACCGCGCGACTGCTTTGCAAGCTCCGTTGCGAGTTTGACGCGCTGCGCCTCACCGCCGGAAAGAGTCGTCGCCGGCTGACCGAGCGTAATGTAGCCGAGTCCGACCTCCTGCAGAGTCTTGAAGCGGCGGTGAAGCTGCGGAATTGCGGAGAAGAAATCAACCGCCTCATCGACCGTCATTTCCAGGACTTCCGCAATGTTGCGCTGCTTGTAGCGCACCGTGAGAGTCTCCTTGTTGAACCGCTGGCCGTGACATGCCGAACAGGTGACGTAGATGTCCGGAAGGAACTGCATTTCAATTTTCTTGATGCCGTCGCCCTGACACTCCTCGCAGCGTCCGCCCTTGACGTTGAAGCTGAAACGTCCGGGACCGAATCCGCGCATTTTCGAATCCGGAAGCGTTGCGAAAAGATTGCGGATCGTGCCGAACGCCTCCGTGTAAGTCACGGGATTGGAACGCGGCGTCCGCCCGATCGGGCTCTGGTCGATCACAATCGCCTTGTCGACATTGTCGAGTCCGAGAATGCGTTTGTGCGCTCCGGGAACCGCGGCGTCCGCCATTTTGAATTTCTGTTCAAGCGCGGCGCGCAGAACGCCGTTCACCAGCGAACTTTTTCCGGAACCGGAAACGCCCGTCACACAGCAGAAGGTTCCGAGCGGAAAATCGACGGTCACATTCTTGAGATTGTGATGCGTCACACCCTCCAGACGGATTTTCTTTCCGTTGCCTTTTTCGCGGCGCGGCGGAATCTGAATTTTGCGTTCCCCGCAGAGATAGAGCCCAGTAAGCGAACCTTTGGTCTTTGCAACCTCGTCCGGCGTTCCCGCGGCGACAATTTCGCCTCCGTGGACGCCTGCGCGCGGTCCGAGGTCGAGAACATAATCCGCCGCACGGATCGTATCCATATCGTGCTCCACCACAATGACCGTGTTGCCGATGTTGCGCAGACGCTTCAGCGTGGCAAGCAGTTTGTCGTTGTCCCGCTGATGCAGACCGATGCTCGGTTCGTCCAGAATATAGAGCACGCCGACAAGTCCGCAGCCGAGCTGGGTTGCCAGACGGATCCGCTGAGCTTCGCCGCCGGAGAGCGTGCCGCTTTCGCGGTTCAGAGTCAAATACGGCAGCCCGACGTCGACCAGGAACGAAAGACGCGACTGAATCTCCTTGACGATATCGTGCGCAATCGCCTTCCGCTCCTCGTCGAGCTTGAGGTTGCGGATGAACTCCAGCGCTTTTTCAACGGAGAGCGCATTGAATTTGTCGATGGACAGCCCCCCGACCGTCACCGCGAGACTTTCGGGTTTGAGACGCGCTCCGTGACAGACGGGACATTCGCAGCGGGTCATGTATTCCGCCAGACGATCCCGCACCGAATCGCTTTCCGACTCCGCCTGCCGTTTCTGCATGTTCGCGAGAATGCCTTCAAACGGCTTGACCATATTGTACTTCTTGCGGCGCAGATAGTAGCTGAAATCAATCGGCTCCTCGCCGCTTCCGTAAAGCAGAAGATGCTGGACTTTGTCCGGAAGTTTGCCGAACGGAGTTGTCATCATATCGGGCATGTGAACATGCTCCGCAATGGAACGGAGCAGATGATTGTAATACATAATCAGGTGACGCGGCCCGCGCCGCCAGCCCGGAATTGCGCCGTTGCGCAAGGATTTCGTGTAATCGACCGCAAGTTTCGGATCCATCACAAGCATGGAGCCGAGACCGTTGCAGTGCGGACATGCGCCGAAAGGACTGTTGAACGAGAAGTTGCGCGGCTCCATCCGCCCGAAACTGACGCCGCAGTCAACGCACGCCAGACGCTCGCTGATGCGCTCGTCCTTCCAGACGCGGGAGCCGTCGTGCGCTGTCTCTTCAAGCATGACAATGAGCTCGCCGTCGCCGCACTTGAGCGCGGTTTCGACGGAATCGTTCAGACGGGAGCGTTCCAGAGATCCGGTGACCAGACGGTCGACAACCGCCTCGATATCATGCCGCAGAGTCTTTCCGAGCGGCTTCATATCGTCGGAAAGCTCCACCAGATGCCCGTCGATGCGGGCACGGACAAAACCGTCGCGGCGGATTTTTTCGATGACGTCGCGCAGCTCGCCTTTTTTCCCGGTGATGTAAGGAGCCAGAATCATCATTTTCTTCCCGGCGGGAATGGTGAGGAGTTTTTCGCAGATTGCCTCCGCCGACTGCGCCGCGAGCTCTTTTCCGCACTTCGGGCAGTGGGGGATGCCGGTGTGCGCGTAAAGCAGACGCAGATAGTCGTAAATTTCCGTTACGGTTGCAACGGTTGAGCGCGGGTTGGAACCGGCGGAACGCTGTTCAATTGCGATTGCGGGCGAAAGACCTTCGATGTGTTCAACTTTCGGTTTCTGCATCCGGTCGAGGAATTGCCGCGCGTATGCGGAGAGACTCTCGACATAGCGGCGCTGTCCTTCCGCATACAGAGTATCGAACGCGAGCGACGATTTCCCCGATCCGCTGAGCCCGGTAACGACGGTCAGGCTGTTTCTGGGAATTTTGACGTTGATGTTTTTCAGATTGTGTTCCGCCGCTCCGCGTATAATGATGTCGCCGTTCATAATAGTCTCCTGTGATTCCGTAATTTACACCGCATTCGACAAAAAGACAAGCGGAAATGTTTGATGCAGAAAATAACCTCCGGAAATCTTTCGTCCGGCAGTTGAAAAAACTGATTTCTGATGTAATTTTCCCTTATATAAATTAAATCAAGGAATGCGGCTTTGAAAACAAGGGATCTGTATACTGTCGTGGAGTTCGGAACCTCCAAAATATGCGTCCTCCACGGCGGACGCGACAAGGGAGGAAAGCCCACCGTCTTCGGATGGGGGTCGCGCGACGCGGCGGGCGCCGTCGTCAAAGGGGAAATCATTGATCTGCCGGCAGCGGCAAAAGCACTCACCGGAGCGCTTGAAGACGCCGACAACTCCGCCGGCGGACTTTTCGAAAGAGACCAGGTCTTCTTTCTAGTATCCGGACGCGGAATCGCGACCAGGCAGGGCGAGGGAAATGTCACGATCTATGACTCCGACCGGAGAATCACACTCAATCATATCGCGGAAGCGGAGGAAAAAGCATCCAGCATGTCGCTTTCCGCGGATCAGTGCCACCTCGCTTCGTTCACCTCGTATTTCGTGCTCGACATGAATACCCGCGTCAAAGATCCCTGCGGGCACTGCGCAAACCGCCTCGACGCATTCATTCATATCATTCTCGCAGAACGCGCAAAAGTCGAAACCATGCGCGGAGCGATCCGCGAATTCGGATTCGAACAGGAAATCCAGCCCGTCTTCTCCGGCATCGCCGCAGCTTACGGGACACTCACGCACGATGAGAAAGAACAGGGAACTCTGCTCATCGACGTCGGCGCGGGCGTCTGCGATTACATTCTCGTCCATGAAGACGGCGTTTTGATGAGCGGAGTTCTCCCCGTCGGAATCAACAATCTCATCAACGACCTTGCCGTCGGACTCGAACTCACACAGGAGCAGGCGCGCAAATTTCTGCTCGAAGGACGCTTTGAACAGCTCAAGCGCAACGGCGAAGCATTCCTGCCGCTGCCGGTGTCGTCCGAACAGAGCCGAGCAATCCCCGTCAGCTCCTACGAACGGATCGTGGAACTCCGGCTCTATGAAATGTTCTCCATTCTCAAAGAGGAAGTCGAATCGCGTCAGCTCGGATCGTATCTCCGGAGCGGAATCGTGCTGACGGGCGGAGGCTCCCTGCTTCAGCCCGTAATGGACTCCGCGCGCAACACCTTCCGCACGCATATCCGCCGCGGAGAACCGCTCGAACTCAGCGGAGCGGTCACCGGGCTCGACAACCCGCGCTTCACAGCCCTGCTCGGCGCACTCAACTACTCGCTCCAGGCGGACGACGCGCGGAACGGAAGCAAAGGCATGGCAAAAGTCGCCGACGCTCTCGAAGACATCGGCGGATTCTTCAATAAACTCAAAGATGTGACAAAGGCATTCAAATTATGAGCAAAGCGGATGATGTTCTGATACTTGGAATCGGCGGAGCCGGGAGCCGCGTAATCTCCGCTCTTATCGCCGAAGGATGCGAATACGCCCTCGCGGCAATCGACACCGACCGCGATGCACTCGACCCGCTGGCCGCAAAAAACATCCCGTGCATTCTCGCCGGTTCCGGATGGACCTGGCGCGAAGGAAGCGGATGCGGCGGAGACGTCATCCGCGGAGAACAGGCCGTTGCGAGAAAGCGTCTCGCTCTTGGAAACCTGATGACCGGGAAATCCCTCCTGATCGTCGTCGGCGGACTCGGCGGCGGCGTGGCGACCGGCGGCGTGCGCACACTCGCAAGCGTGGCGCGAACCCTCAACCTCCCTGCCGCATTCCTGCTGACTACCCCCTTCTCGTTCGAGTCGTTCGCCCGGCGCAAAGCCGCGGAAGACTGTCTGGACGATCTGCTTCCCGTCGCCGATATCGTCATGCGGATGCCGAACGATCTGCTCTTCTCCATGCTCCCCTCGGAAACCCCGTTTGAAGAGGCGTTCGCCAAGTCGTGTTTCGAACTCGCACACAGCGCCGCGGGCGTGGCGGGAATGCTGAGCTGCGAAAACACGCTCGGTTCCGACTACGCCGCATTCATGGCCGCGCTCAAAGGCAAAAAATGCTCCTGCGGAATCGGCGTCGGCTACGGCGAAAGCTCCGATGGACCCGACCGCTGCGGAATTGCCGTCGAACGGATGCTCAACTCCCCCTTCCTCGGAGGAACATTCAAACGCGAAACAACCGACGCCGCAGTCGTCACCGTCTCCGGCGGCCCCGACCTCGAACTCGGAGAGACCAAACGCACGCTCGAAAATATCGCCGCGATACTCCCGAAAAAAGTCGACCTTCTCACCGGTGTCTCCATCGGCGAACATATCCGCGACCGCGTCCAGGTGACCGTCATCCGGATCAAATTCGACCAGACTGTCCAGCCACAGCCGCGCAAGGAGAAAGCCGCCGGACGGCGCAAGAACGCCCGCGCCGCCGAAGCCCCCGGAGCACTCGAACAGGGACTCTTCGAGCTGCAGACATTCGACAAAGGCGTCTTCTCCAGCGTCGCTCCGACCTTCTGCAAGGGCGAAGATCTGGATATTCCGACTTATCAGCGGCGTGAAGTCTCCATCAACAAGGGAGTCCTCACCCGATGAAAATTCTCCCCGCCATTCTTCCCGTGCTTCTGCTCTGCGGCTGTTCCAAAGCCGTTCCGTTTCCGCGCCCTGACGGAAACGAAGCGCTGAAACACGCGAAGGAACTCGCGCTCATCGCGCCGCGTCACTCCGGCTCCGAAGGGGCGAAGCTGGCGGCGGAACAGATCGAACGCAAGGCGAAAGGACTTCCCGCATTTCAAGTCTCCGTCGACGTGTTCCAGGCGCAGACGCCCGCCGGAAAACTGACCTTCCGGAACGTCTCCGCCGTACTCCCGGGCAAATCGCCGGAATTCATCGTTATCGGAGCTCATTACGACGCGAAAAAATTTGACTCCATTCCGGATTTCCAGGGTGCGAACGACGGCGGTTCCGGTGTCGGCGCGCTGTTCGCCATGATGAAGGCTCTTCAGGATGCGGGAACCACTCCGCCGCTCGAACTGCGCTTTGTCTTCTTCGACGGCGAGGAAGCCCAAATTCTCTACACAGACGGAGACGGTTTTCACGGCAGCCAGCGTTACGTCTCTGAACTCCGCCGCAAAAATGAACTCCGGAACTGCCGCGCCATGATTCTGCTCGACATGGTCGGCGACAGCGATCTGAAGCTCGCCCTCTCCCCCGACACCGATCCGATCCTCGCCGCAACCGCAATGAAAGCCGCACATGAACTCGGCTATGATAAAAACATCCGGCTCAACGGACCGCAGATGCTCGACGACCACACCGCATTTCAGAACGCGGGAATCCCCGCAATTGATCTTATCGACTTCGAGTACGGTTCGGACAACATCTACTGGCACACCGCCGGGGACACCGTCGACAAACTTTCCGCAGACAGCCTCGGAATCTCCGCGGCAATCGCTTTGAAAATGGTATGGAAACTTACAGGAATGGAACCATGAACGTTTACACCGACGACCACACCGCATATGAAGCACAGCGAATCTTCTGCATCGGTCTGAACTATTTCGACCATGTGCAGGAGTTCCCCGGCGACAAGCCGGAACCCGTCATCTTCATGAAACCCGTCACCTCAATTGTCCCCGAAAACAGCCCCGTCGCCGCAGTTTTCCACGGAGAAACCGTTCATTACGAAACGGAACTGACCGTTCTGATCGGCAAAGACGGCATTCCCGCGGACGCGGCGGACGCCGTCAGTTATATCGCCGGACTCGGTATCGGACTCGACCTCACGCTCCGCGAAACCCAGAGCCGGATCCGCCCGATGCGCTCCCCCTGGGAAATCTCCAAATCCTTCGACGGCGCGGCTCCCTGCTCGGTCTTCCACCGTTTCGACCCCGCAATCGACAAACTTGATGCGCTTGAGTTCACCGGAACCGTCGGCGGGACTCTGCGTCAGCACGGAGAGACAAAAAAAATGATCTCCCCCATTCCGGAGCTTCTGCTTTACATCTCCGGGTACTGGAAGCTGCGCAAAGGCGACATCATCTACACCGGAACGCCCTCCGGCGTGGGTCCGCTCAAAAAGGGCGATGTCATCGAACTTTGCGACCACCGGAAACAGATTCACACGTGGATCGCTGAATAATTTCAAAGGAGGTTTCTCATGATGAAAGTTGTACAGTGTTGGGATGATGGAGTCATCAACGACCTGCGTCTCACCGGAATGCTGCGTCAGTACGGCGCGAAAGCCACCTTCAACCTCAACCCCGGGCTCATGGGCGAAGAACGGATCCCCTGCTCCTGGGCGCGTCCCGGCGACACTGGCTGGAGTCACCGCGGATTCCGCAGCGGAAAGCTCGCGCTCAAAGACATTCCCGAAGTCTATCAGGGCTTCGAGCTTGCCTCCCACTGCTGGAAACATGAAAACGCCGGCTCCGTTCCCGACACCGACTGGATCAAGTCCGCGCTCGACGCCCGTCACTATCTCGAAGATATCGTGCAGCGTCCCTGCCGCGGATTCGCCTGGCCCTGCGGCGTGACCACACCCGAAACGATCCGTCTGCTTCACGAAAACGGCTTTGCATACGCCCGCAATACAAAAAACACGGACAACGTCACCGCCTGCACCGAACCGATGGAGCTCGCGACCAACTGCCATTATCAGGACGGCATGTTCTTCCGCAAGTATGAAGAAGCCAAGAAGAACGGCTGCAAAGTCTTCTACTTCTGGGGACACAGCTACGAAATGTTCGAGTATGAAGCCCTTTGGCAGCAGCTCGAAGACAAAATCCGCTACATCACCGAAGACCCCGATGCGGAGTGGGCGAACGTGATCGACATCGTTCCCCTTCTCGGCAAGTAAAACAAGGAAACAGACCATGAAAAACTGTATTTTCTGCAAAATCATCGCAGGCGAAATCCCCTCCGTCAAAATTTATGAGGACGATCTCGTTCTCGCTTTCCTCGACATCTCCCCGATCAACTTCGGACACACGCTCGTCATTCCCAAAGAGCACAACACCAGCGTCGCAACGATCCCCGAAGCGACCGGCGGACGCATGTTCCGCGTCGGTTCCCGCATCGGCGTTGCCATGCGCCGCGCGCTCGACTGCGATGGATTCAACCTCCATCTCTCCGACGGAACCGTTGCCGGACAGGTCGTCATGCATGCACACCTCCATATCGTCCCGCGCTGGACGGACGACGGATTCCACTGGAACTGGCGTCAGCTCAAATACGCTTCCGAACAGGAACGCACCGAGATTGCGGAAAAGATCGTCAAGCACTTCAAGCTCGAAACGCAGCCCGGTGACGCCCCCGCGGAAGCCGAAGACGCCGCAGGGGAAGACCACGGAGCATAATCATGGCGTTTTTTGAATGCAACATTCATTCGGACTGCCTCGGCATGGCGACGACGGTCAACGTCCTCATGCCCCAGAAGAGCGCGACGCAGATCGGCATGGACGGCTCGGCGGTCGCCCCTGAAGGCTCCCCCGTGCTCTACCTGCTCCACGGCTGTTCCGACGACCAGTCCATCTGGATGCGCCGGACCTCCATTGAACGCTACGCCGCGACCTATGGAATCGCCGTCGTCATGCCGTTCGGCGCGCGCAGTTTCTACAACAACACCCCCGACGGCTCCCGCTGGTGGGATTACATCTCCGAAGAACTGCCCGCGCTGCTCCCCGGCTTCTTCAACGTCTCCACAAAGCGCGAAGACACCTTTGTCGCCGGGCTCTCAATGGGCGGATTCGGCGCATTCAAGCTCGCGCTGAATCATCCCGAACGCTACGCCGCGGCGGCGAGTCTCTCCGGTTCGCTCCGGAACGACTGGCTCTACAAAGGCAACCCCGCCCTCTACAAGGCGGATTTCGGACCGCTCGAAGCGCTGCCCGGTTCCCCGAACGACCTCTTTGCCATGGCGTCCAAAGTCGTCGAATCCGGCGCGCCGCGCCCGAAACTCTTCCAGGCGTGCGGAACGGAAGATTTCCTCTACCGGGAAAACATTGAATTCCGCGACCACCTCCGGAAGCTCGGCTATGAGAACACCTACGTTGAGGGTCCCGGCACGCACTGCTGGGAATACTGGGACGCTCGCATTCAGGACGTTCTCAAGTGGCTTCCGCTGAAAGGCAAGGCATGAGCGTACGCAAATTCCGCTGTGATATTCTCGACCGCGCCGAACCCGGCGCGGAAGTGACGCTCGACCGGAGCGAGGAGACTCATCTGTTCAAGATTCTCCGCGCAACTCCGGGCGACGTCGTGGAGCTGCTCGACGGATGCGGCAGAATCGCATCCGCCGAAGTCCGCCCCGGACGCACGCTCATCATCCGCGACATCCGCACGCTCGAACCGCCGGCAAGACGCGTTCATCTTTACATTGCACCTCCGCGCAGGCAGAAAATGGATTCGGTTCTGCGCGAAGCAACCGAACTCGGCGTCTGGCGGATTGTCCCCATGATCTGCGAATTCAGCGTCTCCGAACCCGATGCATCATCCGTCGCCGGACGCTGGGCGGATGCCATGTTTGAAGCCTGCAAGCAGTCGGGCAACGTCTTTCTTCCGCAAACTTCTGCGCCGCTCCCGTTTGCCGCGGCTGTGGCGGATGCGGTCTCCTGCTGCGATGAACTCCGTTACGGCTCCCCGAACGCCACCGAACCCGGCGCGGACACCGCGGCGGACGTCGCGTGGTTTGTCGGTCCCGAAGGCGGATTTTCCGATGCGGAGGAGCGGAAGCTGATCGAAGCCGGAGCAAAGCCGCTGCGCATCGGACGCTGGATTCTGCGCGTGGAAACCGCCGCCGTCGCGGGGATCGTGAAATTAACAGAAATCTAACGAACTGCTGACACAGGATTTATTCTGTGCGGATATAGTATTCAGAAACTGAACCAACATCCGGAGGCGGAAGTATGAGCAAAGGACGAATCCTCGTTGTAGATGATGAGGAAGATATTCTCGAACTGGTAAAATACAATCTGGAGCGCGAAGGCTACCTTGTGGACTGCGTGGAAACCGGCGAAGAGGCAATCGAACGCGCAACCGCAATCCGTCCCGACGGCATTCTTCTCGACCTCATGCTCCCCGGCGTGGACGGCATCGAAGTCTGCCGCGAACTGCGCAAGAATCCCGACACCCGCACCATTCCGATCATCATGATGACCGCCAAAGGCGAGGAAGCGGACGTCGTCTCCGGGCTCGAAGTCGGCGCCGATGATTATGTTCCGAAGCCGTTCAGCACAAAAGTTCTGATCGCACGCCTCCGCGCGCTCCTGCGCCGCACGGCGGAAAAGAAGGACGAGGAAGCCGGTGAAGTGATCCGCCGCGGAACATTCGTGCTCGACCTCGGCCGGCGCGAAGCCTCCATCGCCGGCAAACCGCTCGACCTCACCTTCACCGAATTTGAAATTCTGCGTCTGCTCGCCAAACGCCCCGGCTGGGTCTACAGCCGCAGCCGCATCGTGAACGAAATCAAGGGCTCCGACTACCCGGTAACCGAACGCGCGGTTGATGTCCAGATCGTCGGTCTCCGCAAAAAACTCGGCGACGCCGACCTCATCGAAACGGTCCGCGGCGTCGGCTACAAATTCAAATGCAACTGACGGAGCTGAACAATGGGAAAGCGTCTTTTCTTTCAGATCTATCCGGCGTTCCTTCTTCTGATCGCCGTCACCATCATTCCGACCGCATGGTTCGCCACAGACATCTTCCGCGAATTTCACATTGATTCCATCCGTGAGGGAGTTCTGCACCGCGCCGCGATTCTGCAGCCGGTTCTGCTCGAAAAAATCAACACGCCCGGCTTCCTCAAATTCTGCGACAGGACGGCGGCGGCTTCAGGCGCGAGACTCACGGTCATCGACGCCAAAGGAAAAGTTCTCTACGATTCCAGCAGCGACTATGCCCACATGCCGAACCATGAGGAGCGCCCCGAACTGAAAAACGCGCTCGACGAGCACAAGCCCGCCGTCTCCATGCGCTACAGCTCCACCCTCATGAAAGACATGCTCTATGTCGCCGAACCGCTGATTGACGACGCAAGCAACGCGGTCGGAGCCTTCCGTCTCTCCCTCCCGCTCGCGGCTGTGGATACGAGCATCGGCGCGCTGAAACTGAAACTCTTCGCATTCGCACTCATCCTCGCCCTCGCCGCGATGGGAATCGGACTCCTGATCTCCCGCCGCCTGAGCCGCCCGCTGGAGGAAGTCCGCCGCTCGGTTGTCCGCATGGCGGACGGAGACCTTGACCGTCATCTTTCCGAAACCGGCTCCATTGAGGAAATCAACGCGCTCGCCGCTTCCGTGAACTCGCTGGCAGTTCAGCTCAAACTCCGGATTGCGGACATCACCAGCCGCAAGAACGAGCTCTCAACCATTCTCTCCTCCATGTCCGAAGGTGTGATTGCGGTTGACCCCGATCTGCGCATGATTATCGTAAACCGTTCCGCTCTGGAAATCCTGAATCTGAAAATGGATTCGGTCGAAGGACGCACGCTCTATGAAGTGCTCCGCAATCCGAAAATGCAGAATTTTGTGAAAAATCTGCTCTCCGGACATGCCCCCGCCGAAGACGAAATCGAATGGGATGCGGAGGAAAAACGCCGTCTCGTCCTGCGCGGCTCAATCATGACCGACCCCGACAGCGACCAGCCTTCCGGCGCCGTGGTCGTCATCCGCGACGTTACCCGGATGCGCAAGCTCGAAGAGATGCGCCGCGATTTCGTCGCCAATGTCTCACACGAGATCAAAACACCGGTCACGGCTATCAAGACCGCAGTTGAGACCCTCTCCGCCGAAGAGGATTCCTTCCCGCCGCCGCTCCGCAAGTTCCTTGAGATCATCGGACGCCATGCCGACCGCCTCTCCGCGCTTGTCAGCGACGTGCTGAGTCTTTCCGCCCTGGAATCCAACCCGTCGGAACAGGGAATGCTCTTCACCTTCCGCAAAGAGAACCTCGCGGGCATCCTCAAAACGGCAATGGAACTCTGCGCCAGCCGCGCCGAAAACGCCGGAGTGAAACTCCTGCTCGACTGTCCGGAGAATCTGGAAATCAATGCCGACTCCTCGCTTCTCGAACAGGCGGTTGTGAACCTTGTGGACAATGCGGTAAAATACAGTCCTTCCGGCGAAACGGTCCGCATCACCGGAGCCGAAACGGGCTCCCGCATACTGATTGCAGTCGAGGATCACGGCTGCGGCATTCCGGAAGGTGAACACGAACGCATTTTCGAACGGTTTTACCGGGTTGACAAAGCGCGGAGCCGCAAGCTCGGCGGAACGGGACTTGGACTCTCGATCGTCAAGCACATCGCCATCGCGCACAACGGCAATGTCCGTCTGGAATCCGCTCCGGGAACAGGCTCGACTTTCATCATCGAGCTGCCCCGCGGCTGACTGTTCAGGTCCCAATGCGGCGGATCTTCAGCTTTTCCCGCCGGAGATCCGCCCTTTGTTCGAGTCAAAAGTCATGCGGATCATCGCAAGCGGCATCCTCGGCAGCAGAAGCTTTTTGAAACATCCTCTTCCCCTGATCTGCGAAAGCGCGGACTTACCCTCATCCAGGTTGAATTCAAACAGATAAAGCACGCATCTCCGTCTGAACGACCGCGCCGATGCAGAATCCCGGCAAACGGACCTCCGGACATCTCTTCCTCTCGCGGACTTTGCCGTAAAGGCAGTCCCTCAACCACTTTTTGGCCGCAAAGCTTCTTTCCATACCATAACGCAATGGAGCCCGGAAGATTGTGCAAGTCCGCCGTCAGCAGGGTTCCCCCAGAATCGCAAGGGCTTCGCCGCACATGTGCAGAGACCCGGTCAGAACCGTAAGCTCCGGCTGCGGAAGCGACGACAGGGCTTCTTCAAGCGTGCGCGATGCCGACGGACAGTCCGCATACTGTTTCAGAAGCTCCGTCAAGTGCGCGGGAGAACAGACCGCACGGCCGGAACCGTCGAAGTCGATAAAAGAAAAATCCAGTGCGAGCGGCGCAAGAAAACGCAGAACTTCCGATGCGTTCTTATCCGCAAAACAGCCGGAAATAAAGTGAAATTTCGCCCCCGGATAAAGTTCCCGCAGAGAAACCGAAAGAGCTTCCGCTCCCTCGGGATTGTGCGCCCCGTCGATCAGCAGATTTTTATTCGGTAGAAACTGCATCCGGGCGGGCCAGCAGGCATGTTCCAAAGACAACAGCGCCGTATGCAGCGGGAAGCCGAACTTCCCCGAAAGAATTTTCAGCGCGGCGGACGCCACTTTCGCATTGTTCCGCTGGTATGCTCCCGGCAGCGGAATGCGGACTGTTTCACCTTCCAGACTCAGCTCCTGACGCGGCGAACCATCGGGCAGGTGAAAAATCCGGAACAAACCATCGTAAGCGGAAACCTCCGTCAGCGGCGCATGACGCTCCGCGGAAAACCGGCGGATCACCTCCAGAGCTTCCGGCTTCAGCGGACCGCACACCACAGGGACGCCGTCTTTGATGATTCCGGCCTTTTCCCCCGCAATCGCGGCAAGAGTCGAACCAAGCCATTCCGTGTGTTCCAGCGAAATTCCGGTAATCACCGAGAGCTCCGGCACAACAACATTCGTCGCATCCAGCCGCCCGCCAAGCCCCGTCTCCCAGACGACAAAATCGACGTTCTGCTGAGCAAACAGAACCGTGGCAATTGCGGTTGTAATTTCAAAATAGGTCGGCCCGTTCCCTTCCCCGCGCATGGATTCGACAACCGGACGAACCGTCTCCGCCGCGCGCTCAAACGGAGCATCGGCAACCGTCTTCCCGTTGATGCGGAAACGTTCGGCAAGCCGAATCAGGTGCGGCGAAGAATAGAACCCCGTCGAATATCCGCAACCGCGCAGTCCGTTCTCAAGAAAGGTGCAGACGGAGCCCTTGCCGTTGCTCCCCGCGACATGGATGAAGCGGAGACTGCGCTCCGGATTGCCGAGACGCTTCAGAAGCTCCAGCATCCGGTCAAGTCCGAGGTCGATCGCAAAGAACCCGACCGAATCCAGCCATTTGAAATCCATCGGAACGGATCTCCTCAGTAATAAAGAATTTCCGACCAGTCGGGCAGACTCAGTTTCGATTTGCCGCCCAGAATCTGACGCGCCGTTCCCTTCCAGGTGTCGACAACATAGATGCCGTAGTTGCGGGAGCAGACCACGTGGCGGTTGTCCGGAGCCCACGACGGGCTTTCCCAGTCGCCCTTGCCGAGCTTCAGCGGTCCATACTGCTGTTTCGACCGGGCCGGAGCTTTTTTGCCTTCGGCGTCAACAATCGCGACCGTATAGTTCCCGAGCTTCGCGGAATAGGCGATCTTGCCGTCCTTGCTCCAGGACGGAGAAACACTTTCGCTGCCGAGCGCACCCGGAACGCGTTTCGCAAAACCGCCGTTCGCAGGGATGATGTGCAGACGCGGACGTCCGGTTCCGGCGTCGGAAACGTAACAGATGTACTTGCCGTCCGGTGACCAGGAAGGCGACGCTTCGACCGCTTTGTCGTTCGTCAGACGGCGCATTTCCGTGCCGTTGACGCTGCGGACATAGAGATCGACCTGGTTGTCCTTGCTGAGAATCAAAGCGACTTTCTGTCCGTCGGGAGAAATTCTGCCGCCGGCGTTGAGTCCGGTGAAACGGGCAAGGCGGCGGTTGCGCTGCGGATTCAGAGAGAGTTCAATCAAAGTCGAATAGGTGCGCCCGACATAGCTGTAGACAATGGAGCGTCCGCCCGGAACCCAGAGCGGATCAAGCGAGAGCCCGCCGTTCGCAGTAAGGCGGGTGACGTTCGCACCGTCGTAATCGCACATGTAGATTTCCTTCTGGAACTTTCCGGTCTCCGCGACGAAGATGATTTTGGTGGAACAGATTCCGGGAATCTTGTAGAGGAACTTGAGCAGAGCGTCAACCGCGCGCTTGGAGGTCGCGGAAACATCGGATCCCGTCGCGGTGATCGTGGTGATGCGCATTCCCGCTCCGTTGGAAAGATCCAGCTGAACGGAATTGCCGGAAGCGGAACCGGAAACAACATAGTTGGAAACGCCATTGCGGACGATATCGAACCAGCCGCAGTTTTCAAGGTCGCGGGCAAGATAGCGGTTGAGTTCCTCATTGCCCTGAATGCCGCGGAACAGGAGCGTGTCGTTGATCGCCGCCTGTGCGCCGACGGTGTGGTCGACGATGTCGGCGAATGAGGTCATTCCGAATACGAGAGCGAGAGCCAGGAGAAAAATCCGCATATCTGTGTCCTTCCGTTTTTTAAGATTTTCCGTTTTACGAGATAAAGTATAGCGCAAAGGTTCGTAAATTCAAGAGAGGATTATAAGTTTTTTTTCGTATAAAACTGGATTTTTTTAAAAAACAGGCTAATGTATCGGAATGTACTGAAAGGAGCTTCTATGCTGTTTTACATATTATATAACCTGTTCTTTCCGCTGGCGTTCCTGTTTTTCCTGCCGGGACTGCTCGTCAAGCTGATCCGCCGCCCGGGAATCAAACGCTCTTATCCCGAACGCTTCTCCATCTTCTCCGAGGAGAAAAAAGCGCGTCTGAAAGCGCTCGACCATCCCGTCTGGATGCATGCGGTAAGCGTCGGCGAAACCAACCTCGCCCTCACCGCGCTTCAGGCGTGGCGCAAAGTCAACCCGAACCGCCGTTTCGTTCTCTCAACCACCACCACAACCGCGCAGGAAATTGCGCAGAAGAAAGTGCCCGACGGCGTGGAGGTCATCTTCTGCCCCATCGACTTTCTCCCGTTCGTCTGCCACACCTTCAAGCTGATTCAGCCCTCCGGACTCATCATTTTTGAGACGGAGATCTGGCCGAACCTGCTGAACGTTGCAAAAAGACGCGGCATTCCGCTCGCGCTCGTCAATGCGCGCATGTCCGACCACTCGATGCACGGATACCGCCGTTTCCGCTTCTTCTTCGCGCCGCTTCTGCGCTGCTTCAACGCAATCTGCGTGCAGACCGAGGCCGACCGGGAACGCTACCTCATGGTTGCGCCCGACATGGCGGACCGCATCAGCGTCGGCGGAAACATCAAATTCGACCAGCGCGTGCCGGACAACTTCAAACTTCCCGATCTCACCGAGGTCTTCCCGCCCAGCGCCGCGCCGGTCATCATCGGAGCAAGCACGCACTTCGGCGAAGAGAAAATGATCGTGGAAGCGTTCCTCAAACTCCGCGAACAATGCAAAGACGCCGTGCTGATTCTCGTTCCCCGCCACGCCGAACGCGGAGCCGAACTCGCGGAACTGCTCAAGGCAAACAAACTCAACTTCATCCGCCGGTCGACCGGAACAAAATCCGGAGATTTCAAATTTGCAGACTGTCTGCTTGCCGACACCACGGGCGAACTGCTCGGATTCATTGCGGCGTCGGACATTGTCATCATGGGCAAAACCCTTGCGGGAAACCGCGACGGGCAGAATATCATCGAGCCGGCCGTGCTCGGAAAGGCGATTGTCTGCGGACGCGAACTGCGCAATTTCCGCGAAGCCATGGATATTCTCAAGAAGGCCGACGCCGTACTCACCGTAGAAACCTGCGAGGAACTCCGCCGCGCGCTCTACATGCTCTCCGCCGACACCGAACTGCGCAGCAAGCTCGGACGGCGCGCGCATGACGCCATCACCGCGCACAGCGGAGCCATCGCAAAAAATATCGAAATATTGGAGAAACTGTTTTGAAAACGCAAATGCAGTCGGCCCGTGAAGGGATCGTCACACCTCAGATTCAAGCCGTCGCGGAAAAAGAACTCCGTCCGGTCGAATTCATCCGGGAGCGTGTTGCGGACGGACGCATTGTCATCCCCGCCAACATCAACCACAAAAACCTCGTCCCGATGGGCATCGGACGCGAGCTGCTGACCAAGATCAACGCCAATATCGGCAACTCCTCCACCTCCAGCTGCCCGCAGGCCGAAAAACGCAAACTCGACCAGGCGATCCGCTACGGAGCGGATACCGTCATGGATCTCAGCACGGGCGGAGACATCGACCTCATCCGTTCCTCCATCATCGCCGCAAGCCCGATCCCCGTCGGAACCGTCCCCGTCTATGAAATCGTCGCAAAATACGGCGCCGACAACTTCGACGAGAAGACTGTTGTCAACACGATCCTCTCTCAGGCAAAACAGGGCGTCGACTACATGACCATTCACCCGGGGCTGCTCCACAAGTATGTCCCCATTGCGCTCAAGCGCGTTCTCGGAATCGTCAGCCGCGGCGGTTCGCTGATCGCCCGCTGGATGGATCGCTACGACAAGGAGAACCCCTTCTATTCCGCGTTCGACGACATCCTCAACATCTGCCTCGACTACGATGTCACCCTCTCTCTCGGCGACGGTCTCCGCCCCGGATGTCTCGCGGACGCCAGCGATGAAGCCCAGTTCGCAGAACTCGACACTCTCGGCGAACTCGTCCGCCGCTGCCGCGCCGCCGGCGTGCAGTCCATGGTCGAAGGCCCCGGACACGTCCCGTTCAACGAAATCGAAATGAACATGAAGCGCGAACAGGAAGTCTGCGGCGACGCTCCGTTCTACATTCTCGGTCCCGTTGTCATCGACTGCGCCCCCGGCTATGACCACATCGTCGCCTCCATCGGCGGAACCGCCGGCGCATACTACGGCGCCGCCATGCTCTGTTACGTCACCCCCATGGAACACATCGGCCTGCCCGAAGCGGAAGACGTCCGCAACGGCGTGATCGCATTCAAAATCGCCGCGCACGCCGCAGACGTCGCGCTCAAGAAACCGGGTGCTGTCGACCGCGACAACGCCATCGGACGCGCACGCGCGGAATTCGACTGGGACAAGCAGTTCGACCTCGCGCTCGACCCCGACCGCGCACGCGAATACCGCAAACGCGCCATCGACGCCTCCCAGGTCAAGCCGCAGCACGGCTCCAAGTACTGCACCATGTGCGGCCCCGACTTCTGCTCCATGCGCATCAGCTCCGACCTGAAGAACGGGAACAGACAATGACCGCTGCCCCCGACGACTCCGCCGCGCCGTTTCTCAACGACGAGTACTTCATGCGCGCGGCGCTGCGTCTGGCGGAAACCGCCGCGGAAAACAATGAAGTCCCCATCGGCGCCGTCGCCGTCAAAGACGGCGTCATCATCGCCCGCGGCTGGAACCAGGTCGAAACGCTGAAAGACGCCACCGCGCACGCCGAACTTCTCGCCATGACAGCCGCGGCGTCCGCAGTCGGCGACTGGAGACTTGACGGCGTCACGGTCTATGTCACAAAAGAGCCGTGCGCCATGTGCGCCGGAGCTCTTGTGAACACCCGCGTCGACCGCGTTGTCTATGGAATGGCGGATCCGCGCTCCGGCTGTGCCGGTTCTGCGCTGGATGTAACCGGCTTCCCCGGCATGCTGCACCGCGTGCAGGTCACAGGCGGCGTGCTCGAAGAGGAATGCAAAGCTCTGATCCGCGCCTTCTTCGCACGGGTCAGGAAAAAATAACAAGGTGACGCTATGGGAAAACTCTTTCTGATTCTGCTTCTGACCGCCGGACTCTTCCCCGCTCTCTTCGCCCGGGAAAAAACGCAGGAGGAGGAAAAAGATCCGTATAAGAACATCTCCGTCTTCATGCACTCCATCCAGATTCTCCGCGAAAAATATGTGGACAAAGAGAAAACCTCCTACGAAAATCTCCTCCGCGCCGCCATGCGCGGAATGCTTCAGGAGCTCGACCCCTTCAGCACTTATGAAACCCCGGAGGAATTCCAAAGCACAGTCGATGACTCCCGCGGAAAATTTCCGGGAATCGGCGTGACGATCTCCACAAAAAACAATGCCGCCGAAATCGTCGATGTTCTCGAAGGCACTCCCGCGATAAAAGCCGGACTGAAACCCGGCGACGTCATCACCGAAATCAACGGAGAAAACGCGCAGAATCTCTCCCTCAACGACTGCGTTTCCCGGATGCGAGGCAAGAAAGGGACCTCCTTCAAACTCAAAATCTACCGTCCGGCGGAAGACCGCGAGCTGACTTTCGACATCACCCGCGCGGAAATCGTCCTCTCTTCCGTGAAAGCTGTCGGCATGATTGCGGAAAAAACCGGATATCTGCGCATCACCGAATTCACCGCGACCACGGCGGCGGACGTCGAAAAGGCGCTCTTCGAACTCAAAGGCAAGGGCGCGGAGGGGATTATCATCGACCTGCGCAACAATCCAGGCGGACTACTCGACTCGGCGGTGGAAACCATCAGCCGTTTCATCCCGGCAAACAAACTCGTAGTCTCCGTGGAAGGCCGCGCGGAAGAATCCGTCAGACATGAATCCATCGACTGCCGGAAGGATCTGGAAATCCCGCTCGTTCTGCTCGTAAATGAAAACTCCGCAAGCGCGGCGGAAATTCTCGCCGCCGGAATGCAGGACTTCAAACGCGCAATCATCGTCGGAACAAAAACGTTCGGGAAAGGGTCTGTTCAGATTCTCATCCCTCTTGCGGACGGCGGAGCGCTCCGCGTCACAACCGCGAAATACTACACGCCGAGCCGGCGCGTCATTCACGGCAAAGGCGTCATGCCGGATATCGAAGTGAAAACGACGCCCGCCCGGACCGCGGAAACCGCATTTCACCTTGCGGAACAGGGCGACAAACTTCCGCTTCTGCGCAAGGGCAAGTACCACGACGTTCAGCTGGAACGCGGAATCGAAATTCTCAAAGGCGTGAACATCTTCCGCAAATCGGAAAAAGATTGAACTTTCGCCCTTTCGGCGATATATTACCATAACTGGAGGTGAAACCTATGCTCGGAGAACGGGATTACATGCGACGCAGACAGGAGCCGGAACAGACCGCGGCTTCCGGGAAAACGTGTCTTTATGCACTGATTGCAATCAACGTCCTGGTCTGGCTGCTCAAAGGATCGCTCGCTCGCGACCTGGTTCTGAGTACGCATTACATACAGAATCTGGAACTCTGGCGCTTTGTGACGGCGGCGTTTACTCATGTTGATTTCTGGCATCTCTTCTTCAACATGTTCGGACTCTGGATGTTCGGCTCGATCTCCGCGCAGGTGCTCGGATGGAAAAACTTCCTGAATCTCTATCTCATCTGCGGAACTTTCGGGAACCTGCTCTGGTATCTGTTCAACCTCCACTCCTACGGCTTCCTGCTCGGAGCTTCCGGAGCTGTCGTCGGTATCATCATGGCAACCGCAATGATCGTTCCTGATATGCGCGTGATCATGCTCTTCTTCCCCGTCCCGATCAAACTCAAAACGATGGCGGTGGTCTACATTCTCCTCGAAGTGGTTCAGCAGATGGCGAACTCCCATTCCGGCGTGGCGTACCTCGCGCACATCGGCGGATTCATCGCGGGATGTCTCTTCATGCACATCTTCCAGCCAAGAGAGATCAACTGGACTCCCCTCGCCTTCCTCTTCCGTCGGGGAACACCGCAAAGCTCCCGCCGCGCACCGCAGGGATGGACGGTCTCCGATTATCACAAAAACAGCGGCCCCGTTTCGCAGGACGAACTTGACCGCATTCTCGACAAGCTTTCCAGAACCGGCATCAACAGCCTCACCGAAGAGGAGATGGAGACGCTCCGGAAAGCCCGGGAACAGATGAAATCCCGATAACACAGAAAGGATTTTTCCATGAATATTCTCTGGGTCACAAGCGAAGCCGTTCCGTATGCGAAAACCGGCGGGCTCGCGGACGTTTCCGCCGCGCTCCCCCTCGCACTCGCAGAACGCGGACACCATGTTTCCGTCGTCATGCCGTTCTACCCGCAGCAGATGGGCAAACTCAACCTCAAATTCGACGAGGTTCACGAGCTCCTCCGCGTCCCCTTCGGCGACGGCTGCGAATGGGCGCGCGTCAATGTTCTCCGCACCCATAAAAATCTGACCTGGTACTTCATCGAATACAACCGTTTCTTCGACCGTCCGAAGCTCTATGACTGGGACGGACGCGAATACGCCGACAACGCCCAGCGCTACATCTTCCTCTGCCGCGCCGCAATGGAGCTCGCCGTCAACTTCCGTCTCGCTCCCGACGTCCTGCACGCGAACGACTGGCACGCCGCGCTCTGCTGCGTCTACCTCCGCTCCGCGCTCTATTCCGGCAATGAGCAGTTCCGCCGCACACGCTCCGTCCTCACCATTCACAATATCGGCTACCAGGGCAACTTCGACAAGGGAAATCTCTACTGGACCGGGCTCGGATGGGATTACTTCAATCACCTCTGCCTCGAATTCTACGACCGTCTGAACTTCCTCAAAGGCGGCATCATGTGCGCCGACATGGTATCCACCGTCAGCCCCACCTACGCACAGGAGATTCTCTCTCCCGGCTACGGCTTCGGACTCGACGGAGCGCTCCGCGCACGCGCTGCGGAAGGACGCCTCCGCGGAATCCTCAACGGAATCGACACCGCGGTATGGAACCCGGCGGCCGACAGGAATCTCCCCGCGACGTTCTCCGCAGACAAGCTCGAAGGCAAAGCGGTCTGCCGCCGCGCGCTTCAGCAGAAATTCGGACTACCCGTCCGCGAGGACGTCCCCCTCTTCGCCGTCATCTCCCGTCTCGCATATCAGAAGGGTCTCGACGTTTTCGCCTTCGGTCTCGAAGAGCTCCTGCGCGAATGCGACTACCAGTTCGTCGTCGTCACTTCCGGCGAAAAAGACATTGAAGGCTACCTGCAGTATCTCGCGCAGAAGTATCCGCAGAAGTTCGGTCTCTATCTCGGCTATGCGGGCGAACCGCTCGCGCATCTCACAGAAGCCGGCGCGGACATGTTCCTCATGCCCTCGCGCTACGAACCCTGCGGACTCAACCAGATGTACTCAATGGCATACGGAACTCTGCCTGTCGTCCGCCACACCGGCGGACTCGCGGATACGGTGATCAACTACGACCCGTCCACGCTCGACCGCTCGACAGGATTCGTGCTCTGGGATCTCAATGCGGCGTCGCTGAACAACACCATCCGCTGGGCGGCGGACACCTGGCGCAACCGCCCCGGAGATTTCGCGAAGATGCGTCATAACGGAATGACGACCGACTTCTCCTGGAACCGTACAGCCACCGAATATGAAAAGATGTATCTCGATGCACACCTCTGATTTTGATTACACGCTCCCCGAAGAGCTCATCGCGCAGAATCCGCCCGAACACCGCGGCGATTCCCGCATGATGGTTCTGAACACAAAAAACGGAAACTGCGAAATTGTTCCGTTCCGCAGGATCGTCGATTTTCTCCTCCCCGGAGACTGTCTCACGGTCAACAACACCCGCGTGATCCGCGCACGCCTGTTCGCACTCAAGGACACCGGAGCACACATTGAAATCATGCTCCTGCGCCCGCAGTCCGACCCGATGCGCTGGACCTGTTTCCTCAAGCCGGGCAAACGCGCCCCCGAAGGAACCGTCCTGACATTGCTGCACCGCGATGAGACGCCCGCGCCGTACACGGTCAAAGTCATCGCGAAAGACCCCGCAGGCGAGTGCATTGTGGAATTCGCCGGAGCACCCGTCGACCGCATTCTCGACGACTGCGGACACATCCCGCTCCCGCCGTACATCAAGCGCCAGAATCTGCCGCCGGATGCGGAACGCTATCAGACGGTCTACGCCGATCACCCCGGCGCCGTCGCCGCCCCGACCGCCGGACTGCATTTCACAAAAGAGATTCTCTCCGAACTGGAGCAGAAAGGCGTGCGCCGCGCGGAACTCACCCTCCACGTAGGCCAGGGAACATTCAAGCCCGTCACCGCGGATGAGATCACCGACCACAAGATGCACTCCGAAGAGTACATTTTCCCCGAAGCCGCGGCCGAGCTTCTGAATGAAACGCGCCGGAACGGACACCGCATCGCCGCAGTCGGCACGACCTCGCTGCGCGTTCTGGAGTCCTGCGTCAAACCGGACCGCACATTCGAAGCGCATGCCGGAAGCACGGATATTTTCATTTATCCGCCGCATGAAGTTCTTTCCGCAGACATTCTGCTCACAAACTTCCATCTGCCGAAGAGCACGCTTCTGATGCTGGTCTGCGCATTCGCCGGTTACGAACACACGATGAACGCCTACCGTCTCGCCGTCCGCGAGCGGATGCGCTTCTTCAGCTACGGCGACTGCATGCTGATTTTAAAATAAATCATTGACCTTCCGCTTTTTTCATCGAACATTTAAGAGAAATCGCCTGTCAGTTTCAGACAGGCGATTTTATTTGCTGCAGATAAAAACACTGGGAGGAAAAAATTTATGCATCAGATTATCACCATTTCGTCGTTCGTGTTCTTCACGGCTCTCGTCGCATTCGTCACATGGCTCATGACGCGCAAGGAGGACGTCAAGTCCAAAGAGGGCTACTTCCTTGCCGGGCGCTCGCTGACCTATCCGTTCATCGCCGGTTCCCTGCTGCTCACCAACCTTTCGACCGAGCAGATGGTCGGACTCAACGGTTCGGCGTTCAAAGAGGGACTCTGCGTCATGGCGTGGGAAGTCGTCGCCGTCATCGCGCTCGTCGCAATGGCGATGTTCTTTCTTCCGCGCTTCCTCAAAAGCGGCATTGCAACTCTTCCGGAATATCTGCATATCCGGTTTGACCGGACAACCGCAATCATCACCAATATCATTTTCCTTATCGCATACATGGTGATTCTGCTCCCGATTATTCTGTACACAGGCGCCGCCGGACTCAGCGGCATCATGAACGTTCCCGCCATCACGGGCATCCAGAGCTACACGGTCAACCTCTGGCTGATGGTCTGGTTCATCGGCATCGTCGGCATGGTCTACGCGCTCTTCGGCGGTCTCCGCTCCGTCGCGGTTTCCGACACGCTGAACGGCATCGGTCTGCTCATCGGCGGATTCATGATTCTCTACTTCGGCCTCCACGCCATCAGCGGCGGCGCGGGCTGGCTCCACGGACTCAACACCCTGGTTGAGGCGCTCCCCGACAAATTCAACTCCATCGGCGGTCCGAAGTCGGAAGTCCCGTTCGCCACGCTTTTCACCGGAATCCTGATCATCAACATGTTCTACTGGTGCACCAATCAGCAGATCATTCAGCGCACCTTCGCTGCAAGCTCGCTCGCGGAAGGACAGAAGGGCGTTCTGCTCTGCGCTTTCCTGAAACTCATTGGTCCCCTCTACCTTGTTCTCCCCGGCATCATCGCCTTCTACATGTTCAAGGATACCGGACTCCGCTCCGACGACGCCTACGGCAAGCTCGTTTCAACTGTTCTCCCCGCCCCGCTGACCGGATTTTTCGCCGCCGTCATGACCGGAGCGATTCTGAGTTCGTTCAACTCCGCGCTGAATGCAACCTGCACGCTCTTCAGCCTCGGAATCTACAAAGAGGTGTTCAACCGCCAGGCCAGCGAAGCGCAGCAGGTGCGGGCGGGCAAAATCTTCGGATTCATCATCGCAATCGCTTCGATGATCATTGCGCCGATGCTTGCAAACACGGGCAGCATCTTCGCATACCTCCAGAAGATGAACGGAATCTACTTCATCCCGATTTTCTCCGTGGTTCTCGTCGGAATGCTTTCGAAATACGTCCCCGCAATCGCGGCGAAAACCGCACTCATCGGCGGATGCATTCTGATTGCAATCGGCTACTTTGTCCCGCCGTTCAGCCACTGGGTTGACGCCATGAACGCCTTCCACTTTGTCGGAGCCGTCTTCCTTGCGCTGTGTCTCTACATGCTCGCCTGGGGCAAGATCGCCGGACGCCCGACGCCCTTCATTCAGGAAGACGTCAAGGCTGTGGACATGACTTCGTGGAAGCTCGCCCCCTACGCCGGAGCGCTGCTGATCCTCGTGGTCGTGATCGTTTACATCTCTTTCGCCAAATAAGAGAGGAATCCGGCACGGAGAGCGAACTCTTCCGTGCCGGCACTTCACCGCTTGCGTTCTGCCTGAACCGGTGATATATTATCCTCATTATGCTGAAAAAAACCGATTACATCCAGAACAAAATTCTCGCCGACCTCCTCGAACACGGGGCGAAGGCGGGCGACCCGATACCATCGCGGCATCAGCTCTGCAGGAAATATCACTGTTCGCGGACAACCATTGAACGCGCTGTGCGCAATCTCGCGGAATCCGGATACCTCTGCGCGCGGCAGGGCGCACGGACCTACGTCCGCAACATGCACCCCGACAACCGCATCCACACGCTCTATCTCATCACCGACTGGCAGAGCTATGCGGAACTCCTCCAGAGTCTGCGCGAAATTCTCTTCCAGGGCGGAATCGAAGATATTCAGGTCATCGGCTTGCGCTCACAGGTCATCGGCGAACACTTCACCGAAATCTGCCGCCCGGGAAACGCCGTCGCATGGCTCATGCCCTCCATGAGCAACATCCACATCATGGATTATTTCGCAGACAACCATGTCCCCCAGCTTCTGCTGAACCGGAAATATAAAAACTACAGTCATGTCATCACCGACTCCAAAGCGAGCATCTCCGAAGGGCTCAACTGGCTGCTCCGCACGGGCGGTTCCGAAGTGACGCTTATCGCTCGCGCCGCCGGAACCATGCACCCGTACCAGTACGACCGCATCCTCGCATTCTTTGAATCCGCCGTCGAGCAGGGTGCAAAGCTCGCGTCCGACCGCCTTTTCATCCGCGACTTCCAGGATATCCCGAAAGAGATCGCGGAAATTGCGAACGACCTCTTCCGCCGTCCGGAAATCCCGCGGGCGATTTTCATTCTCGGAGCGGAAACCATCATCCCGTTCGTCACCGCCGCCCGCGCGCACGGTCTCACCCCGGGCAAAGATTTCAAACTGCTCTGCTTCGACATCATCGAACCCCTGCGCGGGTATCCGGGTATCTGCATGATGCGCCAGCGGTTCGAAAAAATCTATCAGGAAATCCGCCGCTGGCTCTCTGCCGGCGGAACCGCCTTCCAATCCGAAGTCAAAACCGAACTCATCCTCCCGCCGGAAGAGTGACTCAGGCGTCCGGACGCAGCACAGCAGGCGACTTCAGCGCATTCAGACGGAACTGCCGCGGCGTCGTGGAAAGGTACTCGCGGAACACCCGGCAGAAATAGTTCGAATCGGAAAAGCCGCACCGCATCGCAATCTCCCCGATGCTCAGCTCCGATGAGGTCAGCAGTTCCACCGCCATCTTCAGCTTCAGACGCGTACGGTATTCCTGCGGAGAACTCCCCGTCATCCGCCGGAACAGACGGAAGAACGTCCGGCGCGAAAGATTCGCCATCTTCGCCAGCGCTTCCACGCTCACCGGCTCCGTCAGATTGCGGTAAAGATAGTCGATCACTCCGCCGAGACGCGACATCTCCGGGTGCTGCTCCGCCGTCTCAGGAACCGAGCGCGCAATCTCCGCCATAACCGACATGAACATCGCCATGCTCAGATAGAAGTTCCCCGGATTCGTGCTGTTCAGTTCCTGCTCCAGCGCCCGGATTGCCCCGCCGAACGCGTCGATCTTCTCTTCCGGCAGAACCGCCGCCGGACGGCACAGTTCCGCATCGCTGAACACCGTTCCGGCGGAGGGAAAGAACCGGCGGAACAGTGGAAGTTCATAGCCGTCGAGAATCGGCATGGAGAGCTTGTGGTAATCGTAAGTGAGGTTGATGATTCCGAAATTTCCCGTCTTGTCGTATCCGTGCACCGCACCGGGATGCAGCACCAGCAGATCGCCGCGGCGAACCTCGAACGATTCCTCCCCCACCAGATGCAACGCCTCGCCGCGCAGCACCAGAACCAGTTCCGAAAACGTATGCGAATGGAAGCGCTTCTCCGGATGCTTCTCCGCAACCTCTTCCACATAAAGGGGAATCCGGTTCGTCCGGCCGTATCCCGCCAGATTTGAAATGTACAATGGAAGCATAATTCAGCCCTCTTTTTTCATTTTGGCACCAATATACTGTAAAATGGCACTTTTTTCAAGGTTTTTCACGGATTTTTATGCTATAATATAGCGAAAACAAAAAAAGGACTACAACTATGAAGACAAACCGGCACTATTTTGCGTACCGTTCCTTCCTGCCTGAATTCGAGGCAATGAAGCGCTTCGCCGCGGCGGGTGTGCGGACCATCTGTTTCTTCCCGGGCAACACGACGAACTCACTCGGACAGCCCTACGCGCAGTACCCGTCCATCTGGAACTGGTTTGACCGATATGAATTCGGATCGCTCGATCAGCAGATCGCAGACCTCAAAAAAGCCGTCCCGGATGCAAATTTCATCTGCATGATCGACCTCAATTCCCCCGAATGGCTCTCCCGTCAGCTGAGCCTCGCGCATGAATCCGGCGACAGCTTCACGCATCTCACCGAAGCCCTCGCCAATCCACGCTGGAAAGAGGCGACCCTTCACTATCTCCGCGCGTTCCTCGAATACGCAGAAGCGCATTACGCCGACTCCATTCAGGCCTATGTTCTCGCCTGCGGACACACCGACGAGTGGTTCGACCACAACGGCGAACTCTGCGGACTCCACAAGCAGCGCGCCTGCAACGAGTGGCGCGCCGCAAACGCGCTCGCCCCGGCGGAACCGCCCTCCGCGCTCAAAATGAACACGCCCGATTACGACGGACTCCTCTTCGATCCCGCCGTCTCCTCCGACGTACTCGAATACCGCCGCTTCTGCAGTGAACTCGTTGGAAACACCATCTGCGAATTCGCCGCGGAAGCCCGCAAACTCATCCGCCCGGAAGCGGAAATCGGCGTTTTCTACGGCTATGTCATCACCCGGCTCGGCGCGGCGGAAAGCGGACACCTTGCATATGAACAGGTGCTCAAATCGCCCGATATCGACTTCATGATCTCCCCCGGCTCCTACGGCGACCGCGCGATGGGCGGTGGCGGCGGATGGCTCGGCTGTTCCGGCTCCGAAAAACTCGCGGGCAAGATCCACATGCACGAATGCGACCAGCGCACGCACACCCACAACCGCGATCTCACCCCCTACGTCTCGCTCCATGTCCCGCACTGGGAAAACACGGAAGAGGACGTCGCCGGAATCAAACGCGAATTCTCCCTCGCCCTCCTCAAACGCTCTTCGCTCTGGTGGTTCGACATGTGGGGCGGATTCTATCAGGAACCCGTCCTCTTTGAAAACTTCCGCCGGATGAAGGAGATTTACGACAGCCGCATCAACCGTCCCTCGCGCAACGTCGAGGAAGTCGCGATGATCGTCGATCCCGAAGCGCTTGCATACTTCGACCAGCGTTCGCCGCGCCAGCGGGATTTCCAGCCCGACATCCGCAAAAAACTGAACCGTCTCGGCGCTCCGTTCGAAACCTGGTGCCTGCGCGACGTCCCGTCGATTCCGAATTTGGACAAAATCAAATTCTTCCTCTTCACCACCCCCTGGGAAATCACCCCGGAGAAGGCGGAACTCCTGAACCGCTATGTCCTCAACGGCAACCGCACGGTTCTCTGGTTCTACGCGCCAGGAATCAGCGACGGCACGAGCTTTGACGAATCGCGCATCCGCCGCTGGACCGGCGCCGATCCGCATGTCTCCGGTCTCTCCGTTCAGCGGATGAGCGGCTGGACTTCCGCGTTTCTGCGCAACCCCGCCGAACTCACGCCTGCAATGCTGAAGTCGCTCGCAAAATCCGCCGGAGTTCATCTCTATTCCGATGCGGAAATCCCCGTTTATGCGGATGACCGTTTTCTTGCGCTCCACTCGAAAGAGGGCGGAGAAATGACGATCCGTCTTCCGCGCCGCGTCACGAAAATCACCGAACTTTTCTCAGGCAAACTCGCCGCGGAAAACGTCTCCGAATTCCAATGGAACTTCCGCGCCCCCGACACGGTCCTTTTTGAGATGGAAGATTGAAACAACACCACATAAAACATAAAAAAACAAAAGGAACAGACAAATGAACAGAAACAAACGAAAGGAAGGCTGCGCCATGAAACCTCATCCGACCGGAAAAAGTATCTCATACATCAAGAGGAGAACCAGCTGGTTTACCCTCATAGAGCTCCTCGTGGTAGTGGCCATCATCGCCATCCTCGCCGGCATGCTTCTGCCCGCATTGAACAAGGCAAGAATGACCGCTCAGAAATCCGTCTGCACGAGCAATCTGAAAAGCATCGGACAGGCGGTTATGATCTACACGTCCAACAACGACGACTATCTCACCCCGCACATGAGACGCTGGGGCTGGAGCTATTTCGTCGCCGACATCATGAAGAAACTCCCAAACGGCTTCCCTCCCGGAGAGTGGGAAGACTCTTCGAAGGGAATCGGCGCATACTCCGCGCAGCTCGTCCCGACCGACAAAATCTTCTCCTGTCCGATCGCAACGAATTATGCTCCGATTCAGCTCGGCAAAAGCGCTTACCGTTCCGCAACCAATTACACCCCGCTGGTTGAACCGATGAGCCGCCAGGACAACTACGGCTGGGGAAGATTCACCGCCAACGACATGCAGTCTCTCATCCTGCCGAAAAAAATCACCAGCCTGAAAAACAACCGCATCATGATGGCCGAAACTCCGTTCGATTCCGTTTATGATGAAGGTCTGAAATCCTCGTTTTTCGGACTCGGACCGAACGCATACACCAGCGACGGTCTGACGTGGACTTCCGTCAAGCCGAGACGCCTTGACTTCGGTCTCTACCACGGCGGAACCCTGAACAATCTGCGTCAGGACGGCAGCGTCACCGCCATTTCCGCAAAAGCACAATGGGATTCGGACAACTATCAGACAAAATAACACAAAAAAGGGAATACAGACATGAAAAAATCCACACTTCTTCTCTCCGCCGCTCTGCTTGCGGGTTCGATGACTCTTTCCGCACTCAACGCCGCCCCGGTGCAGTACGTCGAAGGCAAGAGCCTCTGCCGCTTCACCTCCGGAAACATTCATCTGATGTGCTACAATCAGGGAACGCCGCAGTTTCACACCGTCAGACCGGATCAGCGGTTCGGCGGTCTCTCCATCGAAGTCGACGGCAAGCCGGTCAAGGGAACACGATCGCAGAAAGACGGCGTTGTCACCTACAGTTTCCCCAATGACGGCAAACTCACGATTCTCATCAACGGCGAAAAGAAAGTTCAGCTCACGGCCTCCTTCCCCGGAGCGAAAAAACTGAATCTCTCCTTCTTCATCAAAACCGCCGCATTCACCGGAACCTCCGTCAAAGTCAACGGCATGGATTACCCCCTCGAAATCAATGCGGACGCCGCGCCGGGAAACCGCAAACTCTTCCAGGAGAAGACGGATCTCGTCTCTTTCGGCGAAGGCAATGCGGACCGCGCGTTTTCCGTGAAAATGCCGGAGAAAACCGAAGTCGTTCTGCACAACTCCCCGAAATCGGGCAACGCGTTTTTCCATATTCTCCCCGCAAAGCCGGCGGAACCGTTCAGCTTCACTTTTGAAAATTGAGAGGGAAAACGATGAAACTTTCCGCCATTCTTTTCAGCATCTCGCTGCTCGCCTCCGGGACGCTTTCCGCGCTTCCGCCGCTGCCGGCAACCAGACCGCCGTTTGAATCCTCCGAAAAGGAGAGTGTCCGAAACACCCGCTTCATCCCGGGCAAGGAACTCTGCCGTTTCCAGGGCGAAGCCGCGCAGGTCATCTGCTACAAATCCGGCACGCCCCAGCTTCACTTCCGCTCCCCCGACCGCAGATTCGGCGGAATCGCAATCCAGGTCGACGGCAAGGACGTCAAGGGAACCCGCCGCGAAGACGGACAGAATATCATTTACGATTTCCCAGGCTCCGGAACGCTCTCAATCGCACTGCGTCCCGACGGCAAAGTGCAGTTCGAAGCCCGTTTCCCGCAGGCGGAAAGAAAACTGCAGATCAACTTCTTCCTCCGCGGCGTCGAATTCGGCGGAACGCGGTTCAAAATCGACGCGCGGGAGTTCACGCTTCCCCCGTACGTTGACAAGACGCTGAAAGCGGACCGCATGTTCAGCGGAAACGCCCGTGCAATCCGTCTCTGCGCCGGACAGCCCGAAAAGAGCTTTGCCGTGGAACCCGAAAACGGTACAACGGAGTTCATCAACGTTCCCTCCGTTCCCGCCGCGTTTCTCCAGCTCATCGCAGATGATCCGCAGAAGCCGTTCCGCTTTGTGCTCGATCCGGGCGCAAAAGCCGGAACCGTTCTCACCCCGCCCGCGGGACGCGTCACCAAAGCCGCGAACTGCGACCTCTGGGCGCTCGACCGCTACGCCTTGCCCGACCAGACCGGGAAAAATCTGCTTCAGAACAGCTCCTTTGAACAGGGACTGCGCTACATGATCTTCCGTCATCGCGGTCGAATGAATTTCGATATCTTCGACAGCAAACCCGTCTTCATCAGCGACAAAGAGGCGAAGTTCGGCTCTCACAGTCTCGCGATCCGCTCCACGCCCGACGGCCTGCTCTATCAGCCCGTCAGCACGCACACAATCCTGGTTGGCCCCGGAACCTGCACGCTGAGTTTCTACGCAAAAACCGACAAGCCGGGCAAGCAGACTCTCACTGTCCAGTTCATGGATCCCGCGCTCATCTGGGACAGCTCCAAATGGCCGGCGGTCAAGGTTCCGCTCACCGGAGAATGGAAACGCTACACGCTGACTCACACCTGGAAGAGCTCCGCCGCATTCCCCGCCGTCTTCTCCGCCCGCTCCACCGCGGATGCGACCTGCTATATCGACGGCGTTCAGCTCGAAAAAGGAGCAAAGGCGACTCCGTATGAAGCTCCGCTTGCGGAAGGCGCGCTCCGCACCTCCGCGCCCGACAACTTCGTCGAGTACGGCAAACCCGTCGACGCCTATCTGGATATTGTCACCGCTCCGGACGCCAAAGGAACGGTTGCGGTCAAGGTCCGCGACTTCTTCGACACGGTGAAACTGCAGAAGACTTTCAGCTTCACCGCCGATGCGCAGGGCAAAGCGCGCGTCGATCTTCCGCTGAACGATCTCCCGCGCGGCATTTTCATTGTGGAATCCGATTACAGCATCGGCGGAAAGAAACGCTATGAAATCCAGCGATTCAGCATCATGAGCTTTCTCAACAACACGCACAAACATAAAAACATGTTTGTGAACACCTACGTCGACCCGCTCTTTCCGATGCAGATCTACCGCGACGTTCTCGACCGCTACCGCAAGCTCGGCTACGGTGCGCGCTCCGGATTCGCCGTCAACGATGAACGTCTTGCCAAACTCGCGGACAGTTTCGGCGTGGAAAGCTCCATCTGCCGCATCGCCCACGCCCGCAAAGACAAAAACGGACGCAACGTCGAAATCCTGCGCGAAATCGAATGGTATCTCATTCCCGGACGTAAAAAGAGCGATTCCCTGCTCGTTGAAAACATCGCGCAGAAGGAAATCACGCCCGAACTGCTGAAGCGCGTGGAAGACGCCGCCGCGGAAATCACAAGGAACTCCCCGACGGTCAGCGGCTGGTATTTCCTCTGCGAGCCCGAAGGCACACTCCCCGAATGGGCGAATCCCGCCTATGCGAAACCGGAGGAATATCAGAAATTCATCGCATTCGAAACCGCCGTTGCGAAGGGCATCAAGCGCGGCAATCCGAATGCGAAACTCTACACCAGCGCAACCTCCAACATCGCCTCGCCCGACCGCATGCTTTTTTACGACCGTCTGTTCGCGGAAGCCGCAAAGCTGGGAGTCCGCTATGACGCCGTCGCCGCGCACTGCTACCGTGTCGGCGCACCCGAATACCCTGTCTCGCTGGAACAGCAGTACAAGAACCTCTTCGCCGTTCTCGACAAGCACGGATACAGCGACGTCAAAATCTCTTCGCCCGAAGGAATGCACTGGCTGCCCGTCCGCTGCCTCAAATCCCCGTTCATCTCCGATTACCCGATCTCGTCGGGACATCTCAACGGACTCGTTCCGTACACCTACGATCTTTCCTACGCGGAAAAGATCGGTTCAGCCTACCGCGCCCGCTCGTGGCTCGTCGGGCTCAAGCACCAGAACCGCATCCGCCAGATGAACGCCAGCAACTACGGCGCGTTCGAAATGGACGCCATACTGACCCCGTTCGCATTCCAGAAGATCCCGAACACACTCGGACGCCTCCTCGGAAACGCGCGGTTCCTGGAGGAACTCAATCTCTTCCCCAACACCCGCTGCTACCTGTTCGAAGACGAACAGAAGCGTCCTGTCGCCGTGCTCTGGGCGTGCATGGAGGAAGTTGACCTCGGCGAAGCCGCCGCTCCCGACTTCCTCTTCAAACCCGCTGCAGGGCTCGAACTCTTCGATCTCATGGAAGCGGAGCATTCGCTCCCCGCAGACAAAAACGGGGAAACCGTTCTCCCGCTCTCGCCGTATCCGGTCTTCCTCCGCGGCAAACCGGGAACAACAAAGGAGTTCGCCGCCATGCTCCGCGCCGGACACGGACGCTCCAACATCGCCCAGAGACCGCCGATGACCGTCCGTCTGAACTCCGCGTCGGAAGTCGCCGTGCATCTTGAAAACATTGAAAACACGACGCTTTCCGGAACGCTGCTCTCTCCCGGCGGCGACCGGAACGTGTCGATTCCCGCAGGCGGAAGCACCGACTTCACGCTTCCCCTTCCCGTCCCCCTTTCTGCGGAAAAACAGACCTCCTACGATCTGACCCTCCGTTTCAGAAAACAGGGCGGCAAAAACGAAGTCTTCCGTTATGACCGTTCGTTCGCCGGACTTCTCGCAAAACGCGCGGAACAGCCGGTTGTCATCGACGGAAATCCGGAAAAATGGAATGCCTATCCCGCAATCCCGATGTCCACGCGCTTCCGCGGCAAATTTCTCCAGCACCGCGGAATCTTCCCCGATGCTGGAGATTTCTCCGCCAGCTATAAAATCGCCTGGGATGAAAACGGACTCTATCTCGCCGTCTTCGTCAGGGATGACAAGTTCGTCTGGAAGAAATATCCGCGCATCAAGGACGGCTGGAAGAACGATTCGCTTCAGGTCTTCTTCGACACCTTTGCCGACGGACGCGACAGCGACCGCAAGCGCACCACCGGCTCCGACGACTGGTCCTACGGCATCTATCCGCAGGATGCCGCCGGCTCAGCTCTCGCCGTCTGGCGCTATCTCACGCCCGATGTTCAGCTGACGCGCGGCGTCGCCGGAGCAAAAGCGGATACGCTCGCGGACGATGTGAAAACCGCGTTCCGCAAAACGGCGGACGGTTATTTCTACGAAGTCGCCTTCTCCCCGAAAAGCGTCGAACCGTTCCGCCTGAAAGCCGGGAACACCCTCGGAATCGGTATTCTGCTGAACGATGCGGACGATCCGTCGCAGCAGGAGCCGCGCTCGCGTCTCACCAACACCACCGGAACGGATATGCCGAACGAACGTCCCGATTTCTGGCCGCTCATCCGGCTCACCGATTAAGGAAAATGCACGATGATTTCCATATCCCGAATGGTTCCGCCCGTTGAAACGGCGGGACCTTCCATCACGGTCTACCGTACAAAATTTCATCTGGAGACGGAACAGACGTTCCGTCTCCGCTGGTTTGCAGACGAACATGCGGAACTCTTCCTGAACGGAGAATTTCTCTGCGCCGGCCCCGCCGGCTGCACCCCGCGCCGCTGGTTCCTGGAAAACTTTGAACGCCCGCTTCCCGCCGGCGACTACACGCTCACCGCACGCGTAACGATGTTCGGACGCAAATCCGCCCCGCATGCGCAGGAATCCGTCGCATTCGGATTCTACGCCGAATCGGAACAGCTCACGGACGGCTGGGAATGTCAGACGCTCCGTCATCTCGAATTCACCCCGCCCTATCCGGACTGGGCAATGGCTCCGCGCATGACCGCCGCCCCCGAATTCAACTGGCGCGCTCTTGAAGGCGAAGACGGCAAATGGGAATCCGTCGCATTCCGCGAAGATACGCGTCCGCTCTTCCCCCGTCCCGTCCCCCCGATGGAAGAAAAACCGGAGCAAGGATACCGGATCGTCGAACGTCCGGGCGGCACAAAGCTGTTTGTATTCGACCAGTATGTCTGTGTCTGGAGCGATTTCCGGTTCCGCGGAACCGGAAGCGTCTCCATCCGCTGGACCGAAACGCTCTACCGTCCCGGAAGTTTTCAAACTCGCGATCTGATCGGCGACAAAGGCGACCGCCGGATTTTCGAGGGAAAAGAATGGATCGGCAATGCAACCGTGCTCAATCTCCCCGGCGGAACAGTGCGCTGGCGCGACTGCGAATGGAAATCCGGACGCTATCTGCTTCTGGAATTCACCGGAGACGCCGGTCTGGAATCCGCAGAATTCACCTCCGTACTCTACCCCTGGAAGCGCGAATGGCGCGTGAAAAGCTCCTCGCCCGAATTCGACCGTGCGCTCGAACTTGCCTGGAACACGCTCCGCATGTGCTCGCACGAAACATTCATGGACTGCCCGTTCTTCGAACGCCTTCAGTATGTCAGCGACAGCCGTCTTGAATCGCTCACCGCGCTCGTGACTGCGCGCGATACGCGCATCATCACCGCCGCGCTCCGTACCTTCGCCGACAGCCAGGTCTCCAGCGGTCTGATCTACTCCCGCACGCCCTCGAAACAGGAGCAGGTGATCCCCTCGTTTGCACTGATTTACATTCTCTTTCTGCACGATCTTGCACAGTGGCGCTCGCCGGAACTCGTGCGCGAATTCATCCCGTGCGCCCGCCGGATTCTTGAATACTTCGACCGTGGAGCAGTTGACGGACTTATTCACTTTCCCGGCTGGCGTTTCGTCGACACACCCGGATGGAAGCCGGGAGACAAAGGCTGGAACTTCGTCGACTGGGTCGACGGCTGGTCCGACGGCATTCCTCCGGGAGACTGCTCGCTCAACATTTTCCGTCTGCTTGCACTCGAATCAATGGCGAAGCTCGACCCGGATCAAGCCTCCAGGTGGCAGGCTTCCGCCCGCTCCACCGCCGCGGCAATCCGCCGAACCTATGAAGTTCCCGGAAAAGGGTTTGCGGAAGATGAAGCTCATACAAGTTTCTCCGAGCACGCCCAGGTTCTCGCTGTTCTTTCGGAAAATCTTCCGGATTACGCCCCAGATCTGCCCGGCGCCGTTCCGTGCAGTGTCAGCTTCTCGTATTACTACCTTGAAGCCGTGCGCAAGCTCCGCCGCGGCGACCTCTTCCGGAAACGTCTCGCCCGCTGGTTCGAAGCCGACCGCACGGGTCTCTTCACACTTCCGGAAAATTTCGACAATCCGCGCTCGGATTGTCACGCGTGGAGCTCACACATTCTGCATCATTGCTTCGCCTCGATTCTCGGCTTGCGCCCTGTGGATGCCGAACACGGAATCTGGAAACTCAGCCCCCTTCCGGTCGGGCTCGCGTTTCTGGAAGGAGAAATTCCCCTCGGCGACGGCACACTGCGCTTCCGTCTGGAAGAAAACGCGGACGGCGTGAAGCTGGAGTACGAGAACTGCTCCTCGTGTGAAATCTGCAACTGAGCAAAGACTGCAGACCGCGCCCGCCGGGGACCGCTGGCTTTTTTCAGCGGTCCCCGTAAAATGCAGCCGTTTTCTTCTCCTGCCGGAATGTTTCCGCGAACCGCCGGGCTTCTGCTGTGAAAAATACACAATAAAATATTCTGTGCTTCAAACCCGTTTTCGGGGTCTCCTGTGTGAAAAACACAAAAAATTTTAGCCTTGAACAGCTGTGAAATCTCATTTTTTTTGAGTTCATATTTGACTTTTTCCGAACACGTGCATATATTAACTGTGAAATGAATCACGTGCATATATTTTTAAAATTTCACAGAACATCACAAAGGCTTGTTCTGTGAGATTTCCGTGTCCGAATCACGGATTGAGGAAACTCTAAAAAAAGACTGATTTGTTTGCATATCCAAAACAGGAGGAAAACGTATGGAAGCATCAGAAAAGATGCGCGAAGCGACAAAAGCCGTGTCGCGCATGGAGGACGCCGAAAAAGTTCTCCGCGAGTACAACTACGACAAGACAAAACTTGTACCCATCCTGCAGGCCGCACAGGCGCGGTACAACTGGCTCTCCAAAGAACTGCTGAGCTATATCGCGTGCGCGCTCGGACTGCCCCCCGCCCGCGTCTACGGCGTCGCCACATTCTACGCTCACTTCTCCCTCAAGCCCAAAGGCAAAAACATCATCCGCCTCTGCGACGGAACCGCATGTCACGTCAAAGGATCCACAACCATCCTCGACGCACTCTATGAAAAACTCAACATCAAGCCCGACCGCGACAGCACCGACGACATGATGTTCACCGTCGAAACCGTCAGCTGCCTCGGCGCATGCGGTCTCGCTCCGGTCATGGTCATCAACGATGAAGTTCATGGACAGGTCAAACCCTCCGACGTTCCCAAAATCATCGACGAACTGCTCGCCAGACAGGCGAAAGAATCCAACGAGGTGGCATAATGGCAAAACTCACTCCCGCCGACGTCGAAAAACGCATCAGCGATTACGAAGCGAAAGCCGCTAAAATCTCCCGCAGAATCATCGTCTGCGGCGGTACCGGATGCGTCGCAAACGGTTCCCTCAAAGTCCGCGACGCTCTCGTGGATGAACTCAAACGCGCCGGACAGCACGTTGAAGTCGACCTCGAACACGATTCCGCCGACCACGTTCACCCCGGCGCGAACTACGTTTCCAAAAGCGGCTGCCAGGGCTTCTGTCAGATGGGTCCCCTCGTCCGCATCGAACCCGACGGCATCATCTACACGAAAGTTCATGCCGACGACGCCCGCGAAATCGTTCAGGAAACCATTCTCAAACACGGCATCATCGAACGTCTCCTCTATCTGAACCCGACCGACGGCAAACGCTACAAAGGCGAACATGAAATCCCGTTCTACAGCCGCCAGCACCGTCTCGTCCTCGCAAACTGCACCATCGAGCCCGACAGCATCGGCGAATACTTCCACAAAAAAGGCTACCTCGCCGCGATCAAGGCTTACACTCAGATGACTCCGGAACAGGTCTGCTCCGAAATGGAAGAATCCGGACTCCGCGGACGCGGAGGCGGCGGATTCCCCACCGGACGCAAATGGAAATTCACTCTCGCTTCCCCCGGTCCCAAGAAATATGTCATCTGCAACGGCGACGAGGGCGACCCGGGAGCGTTCATGGACCGCTCCGTCATGGAAGGAAATCCCCATGCCGTCATCGAAGGCATGATGATCGCCGCACGCGCCATCGGCGCCGATGAGGGCTACGTCTACGTCCGCGCAGAATATCCGCTCGCAGTTCTCCGCATGCGCAAAGCCGTAAAGGACGCGGAAGAGGCCGGAGTGCTCGGCGATGATATTTTCGGAAGCGGACTCTCCTTCCGCATCCACGTCATGGAAGGCGCGGGCGCGTTCGTCTGCGGCGAAGAAACAGCGCTCATGGCTTCGATCGAAGGCAAACGCGGAATGCCGATGCCGAAACCCCCGTTCCCGGCACAGAGCGGACTCTGGGGCAAGCCGACCGTCATCAACAACGTCGAAACCCTCGGAACAGTCCCCTACGTCATCCGTGAAGGCGCAAAGAAATTCCGCGAACTCGGCGTTCCCACCGCCCCCGGAACCAAAACCTTCGCGCTCACCGGACACGTCGCGAACACCGGGCTCATCGAAGTTCCGTTCGGAACCACTCTCGGCGAAGTCGTCAATGAAATCGGCGGCGGAGTCACCGACGCCGACGGCAAAGTCTCCCTCGACAACTTCAAATCCGTCCAGATCGGCGGACCCTCCGGCGGCTGCCTGACCAAAGAGATGCTGAACCTTCCGCTCGACTTCGACTCCCTCAAGAGCGTCGGCGCAATGGTCGGTTCCGGCGGACTCGTCGTCATGAACACAAACACCTGCATGGTTGCAGTCGCGAAGTTCTTCATGCACTTCACCCAGAACGAATCCTGCGGCAAGTGCGTTCCCTGCCGCGAAGGAACCAAGCAGATGCTTGCCCTGCTCGACGACATCACCAAGGGCAGAGCCGATGAATCCACACTCGACCTTCTCGAACAGACCGCGAAAGCCGTTCAGGCCGGTTCGCTCTGCGGACTCGGCAAGACCGCGCCGAACCCGGTTCTCTCCACACTCAAACACTTCCGCGAAGAATATCTGATCCACGTCCGCGAAAAACGCTGTCCCGCCGGACAGTGCAAGGCGCTCGCGCGTCCGGAAATCGATCCGAAGAAGTGCAAAGGCTGCTCCGCCTGCGCAAGAAAGTGCCCCGTCGGCGCAATCTCCGGGGAAATCCGCAAGCCGTTCGTCATTGACGCCTCCAAGTGCATCAAGTGCGGCGCATGCAAGGCCGCGTGCAAATTCTCCGCCATCACCGGAATCTAATGAGAAGGAAAACAGAAAATGACAACACCCGCTGTTAAAACTCTTACCGTCAACGGCGTTCCGGTCGAGGTTCAGGGAGAACGCAATCTCCTTGAGGTCATCCGCAAAACCGGAATTGAGCTCCCGACGTTCTGCTATCACTCCGACCTCAGCGTCTACGGCGCATGCCGCCTCTGTCTCGTCGAAGTCGAAAAACGCGGCATCATGGCCGCATGCTCCACTCCGCCTGAAAACGGAATGGTCATCCACACCGACACCAAGCAGCTCCGCGACATCCGCAAAATCAACATCGAGCTCCTCCTCGCCAACCACAACCGCGAGTGCCCCTCCTGCGTCCGCAGCGCAAACTGCACGCTTCAGACACTCGCACGCAGACTCGGAGTCGACACCATCCGCTACAAACAGCTGAAGGAGCTTGAACCCGTCGACAAGAGCTCGCCCTCCCTTGAACGCGACCCGAACAAGTGCGTCCTCTGCGGCGACTGCGTCCGCGTCTGCCAGGAAGTCCAGGGAATCGGCGCCATCGGATTCGCCTTCCGCGGCTCCAAAGCCCGCGTCATCCCCGCATTCGACAAGGGTCTCAATGAAGTCGAATGCGTCAACTGCGGACAGTGCGCCGCCGTCTGCCCCACCGGGGCGATCATCCCGCATCAGAACCGCGAAGACGTCTGGAACGCCATCCACGACCCGAATAAAGTCGTCGTCGCTCAGATCGCCCCCGCGGTCCGCTTCGCCCTCGCCGAATTCTTCAACCAGGAAGCCGGACAGAACGCCGCCGGGAAACTCGTCGCCGCGCTCCGCAAGATGGGCTTCGATTATGTCTACGACACAACCTTTGCCGCCGACATGACCATCTGGGAAGAGGCGGAAGAATTTCTCCGCCGCGTCAAAGCCGGCGGCCCCTTTCCGATGTTCACCTCCTGCTGCCCCGGCTGGGTCAAATACACCGAGATCAATTTCCCCTCGCTCGGAAAGAACCTCTCCTCCTGCCGCTCCCCGCAACAGATGTTCGGCGCGACCATGAAGGAAGCCATGCCGCAGATGATCGGCAAGGACCGCAAGGACATCGTCGTCGTCTCCATCATGCCCTGCACCGCCAAGAAGTATGAAGCCCAGCTCGACAAGTTCAAAGTCGACGGCAATCCCGATGTGGACTTTGTTCTCACCACGACCGAAATCGGACGCATGATCGACTCCTTCGGCATCAAATTCAACGAGCTTGAACCCGACGCCTTCGACATGCCCTTCGGATTCGGAACCGGCGCAGGCGTCATCTTCGGTTCCTCCGGCGGCGTCATGGAAGCCGCGCTACGCTACGCGGTCGGAAAAATCACCGGAAACATCCCCATGCACGGTCTCGAATTCAAAGAAGTCCGCGGAAGCCAGCGCTTCAAAGAAACCACCGTCAAAGCCGGCGACGCCGAGCTCAAGATCGCGGTCGTCAACACCCTCGGCGCGGCCAGAGAGCTCGCGCAGGACGCGGCCGACGGCAAATCCCCGTATCACTTCATCGAAGTCATGGCATGCCCCGGCGGATGCGTCTGCGGCGGCGGACAGCCCATTCAGAACGACCGCGTCAAGCGCGCCCGGCGCATGGAAGCCACCTACAAGTGCGACAAAAACATGCAGTTCAAGAACTCTCTTGAAAACCACATGCTTGCCGAATGCTATGAAAAGTATCTCGGCGGACAGCCCAACTCCGAGAAGGCGCATCACCTCCTCCACACGACATATGAAAACCTCAACGGAGTTTTCGACGCCGTGGAAGTCGTGGAATCCGGAAAAGCGGAAAAGAAAATTGCCGTATCCGTCTGCGTCACGCCGGGAACGGATGAAGACGTCAGCGCAAAAGCTCTCGCCGACGTTCTCGAATACGCCGCTGCGAAGGGACTTTCCGACAAGCTTGTGATTGAAACCGCATTCGCGCCCTCCTGCACGAAGCGCAAAGCCGGCGAGGTGATTGTCGGCGGACGTTTCTTCTCCGCCGGAGAGCTCGACGCCGCCAAACAGGAAATGGAGAAAGCCGCCGCTCTCTGAGCCGCCCGCTCCAAAACCTCAAGAGCCGCAACATCGAAGTTGCGGCTCTTTTTTTAAATTCGCATATTGGCTGACAAGCATTATATGGTTCATCGACGCTATTTGCCATAGATGAGGGCAAAAACAGAAAAAATCAGCGATGAAGTGGAAAGTGACCGACATTGCCACTATTGT